>CAKUPP010000007.1 GCA_934675165.1 uncultured Eubacteriales bacterium | reverse complement strand
CCTTATCATCAGCACCTACTTCCTTATCATCAGCACCTACTTCCTTATCATCAGCACCTACTTCCTTATCATCAGCACCTACTTCCTTATCATCAGCATCTACTTCCTTATCATCAGCACCTACTTCCTCTACAACAACACCTGCTTTCTTGCCATCATCACCTACTTTCTTACCATTAGCACCTTCGTTCTCACCGCCAACACCTACTTCCTTCTGACCCCATTTATTAGATATAGCATCAAGTAAATCTGCGATACCTTCACATGCATCTTTGTAAGTCAAAACACTTCTTACCAACGTAACATGACCTTTATCCCATTCTTTTTCCATATTGCTTGCATAATTTTTAATATCTTTGCCAAATTTTTTGTTATCCTCATAATTCACTTTTTTATAATAATCGCTAATAGTAGTATTTAGTGGTTTCGTTTTAACTTTTCCTATTTCCCCGTTATCCACTTTTTTAAATTCTTGAACCATTTGAGTAGCCATGTTTTTTTCTTTCGAATCTAAGAGAAACAATTTACACAATTCTCTATATTTATTTGGAGGCATTTCTCCATCTTTAAGTTCTATTTCGTTAAGCATATTTATAAACGTAGTTATGAACGCTCCTGCAATGGAGAATTTTTTTAAAACCTTAATATTTTTCAAGTAATACTCTTTTATTACAGGATTAGTTCTTAACCCTTCAGCAAGAGCCTGTGGTGTTTCACAACCTTCTGTTCCAACTTTTTTTGCAATCTTACTAAAAGTGTCACCCAATTTTTTAGCGTCGCTTTTTTTACCTTTTAAAAAACTTAGCCCTTCTTTAAATATATTCATAATTATCACCCTTTCACAAAAATATGTTCTATAAATCACTTAATAACGCAGAAGCAACAGCAATAAAAGTTTATGTTTTAACCATAATATGCTGTTGCTTCAAAAGCCATTATTTAAGTTTAAAATAAGAATTCAATGCTAAATCTTTACACATATTTTTATTATGATTGCTAAATACAATTGAATTCAATTTATAGGAGCTGAAATTATTGCGGTTTCTAAATCTATTTTTTCAAATCACTTAAATTTTTATAGCGACTGATTTTATTTTGAGCTATCTGTTGAATTATCATCTAATTGTTTTTCTTTCGATTTACTCCTTTTCCTAGTCAACCTGTCTTGCACCGATTTGTATTTTTCCTCATATTCTTCGTGACCAGCACAAACTGCTCGACCCGGCTGCACTGAAGAATTATCATATCTTTTTTTTGAATTTTTTGAAATTTTTTCACTCGAATCAGAATCATGTTTCGATTTATCAGATCCATTTTTAGTCCTTTTAATAACATTAAACTTAGAGATAAACTTACGTCTACCCTTTGATTTTTTAGAAGTTGAAGATTTTTCAGGTAATTTGTCACCGTGCTCTGAAGGAGTTACAGGTTTTTCGTCACTGGCATCTTGTGTTAAAGGTGATTTACCTGATTCTTCGCGTAATTTATTAAAATCAATTTTTATGTCATCGTTCAATTTTGACAGTTCTGTTAAATTAGACGTTGACCACGTGCGCCTCAATACCTTATCTTTTAATTTTGCCTCCCCTGTTAAATCAGGCATTGACTCCGTGCGTCTCAATACCTTTTCTCGTGGATTTTTATAATCTAACCACTTTGCTTTTATAGCGTTCAAAAGTTCAACAATACCATCACATGCTTCTTTGTAAGTCAAAACGCTTCTTACCAACGTAAAATGACTATTTTTCAATTTTTTGCCTATATTACTTGCATCAGCGTTAATCTTACCTTCGCCAAATGTTTTTTTATCTTCATCGTCCACGTTTTTATAATTTTCACTAATTTTATCAAAGTAATTAAATATTGCGCCCCGCACATTTGAATTCTTAATCCCTGCTGTTACATTACCAGTATCTATCTCTTTAAACCCTTTAACCATTGAATTAACTTTATTATTACGATTACGTTCTATCGAATCTACAAGAAACAGCTCACACAAATATTCATAATCACGTACAAATATTTGTCCGTATTTAAAATTTATCGTGTTAAGTTTGTTTATAAATGCAGTTATAAATGCTCCTGCAATAGAAAATTTTTTTGAAGTTTTTGTATTTTTTAAGTAATATTGTTCTATTATAGGATCCTTTTTTAACATTAAGGCAAGGCTTTGCGGTGTTTCATAACCTTCTGTCCCAACTTTTTCTGCAATCTCACTAAAAGCGTCACCTAATTTTTTAGCATCGCTTTTTTTATCTTTCAAAAGACCTAACCTCTTTTTAAATATATTCATAATTATCACCCTTTCACAAAAACAAATTATAATTTTCTGCAAATTAATAAACATACACTATAATATAAATTATATTTATTTAGTTTCATTTGTCAATCTATTTTGTGCACTTTTTTTAGTTTTTACAAACAATCATATAAAAATTATATAAACATAACAGCAAAATGTATTTTGGCCACTTTTAAATTATTAATTAAATTCAAATAACAAAATTTTTTATTTCGCTATCATATTCAGTTTACATCAATAAATTCTTAAACAAAAATCAGCAGCACTAAAAACTTATGTTTTGTCCACAGTGTTGCTGATTTAAAATTTATTTATTTAAATTTAAAGTAAAAATTCAATTCAAATTTTTACATATACACCTTCATTATATTCACTAAATGTAACTGAGTCTAACTTAAGTAACCGTTAAAAACATTACGCTTGATTAAACTCTTTTAGAAAATCTTCAACACTATTATACTTTTCGTCTTTAAAGTTAATAGTAGTTAATTTGTTACATCTACTGAAAGCACTCATCCCTATCTTCGTAACGCTTTCTGGAATGGTTATTTCTACCAAACTTTTACAATTCTCAAAAGCACTCATCCCTATCTCCGTAACGCTTTCTGGAATGGTTATTTTTGTCAAATTTTCACATCCATTGAAAGCACTCATCCCTATCTTCGTAACGCTTTCTGGAATGGTTATTTCTACCAAACTTTTACAATTCTCAAAAGCACTCATCCCTATCTCCGTAACGCTTTCTGGAATGGTTATTTTTGTCAAATTTTCACATCCATTGAAAGCACTCATCCCTATCTTCGTAACGCTTTCTGGAATGGTTATTTCTACCAAACTTTCACATCCACTGAAAGCACCCAACCCTATCTCCGTAACGCTTTCTGGAATAGTTATTTTTGTTAAACTTCTACAATTGGAAAAAACAAAAGGTCCTATTATCTTAACGCTTTCTGGAATGGTTATTTTTACCAAACTTTCACATCCACTGAAAACACCCCAACTTATTGCCGTAACGTTTGCTAGAATGGTTATTTCTACCAAACTTTTACAATTCTCAAAAGCATCCGACCCTATCTCCGTAACGCTTTCTGGAATAGCTATTTTCACCAAATTTTCACATCCAGCAAAAGCATAATCCCCTATCTCGGTAACATTTTTCGGAATGGATATTTCTACTAAATTTTTGCATTCGCAAAAAGCTTTTTCGGGTATTTTATCTATTTCTTCGCTAATTTTAATGTTTTTTGCACCTTTTGCTTTTTTAAAGTCATTTAAACTTTTTATAACAGTTGGTTTTGTCGTGGTCAGCGTAGACATAAACTTGCTAATTACTCCTGCGTTTTTCTTTTTTGGTTGTTCTACTTCTTTCTTTTTTTGTTCAGGTTGCATCTCAAGTTCTGATAAAACCCACCTATGATATATAGCTTTAAGTAATTTTGCAATACCCTCACATGCTTCTTTATAAGTTAGAACACTACTCACCCACGTAGCATAATTTTTTTTCAACTTTGCATTCATATTACTTGCATCGGCTTTAATCTTACTAAGTGTTTTTTCATCTTCATCATTCACATTTTTATAATTTTCACTAATTTTATCAAAGTAATCAGATATTGCGCTCTTTATTGTTAAATTTTCAATTCCTGCTACATTACCACTATCAACCTTTTTAAAATTATTTGCTATATTTTTGCCTGAAATTTTATTATGGTCTACCAAAAACACATTACACAAGCCTTCATAGTCATCCTCGCTCATTTTTTTTTCTTCAAGCCCTATGCTGTTAAGCTTATTTATAAATGCAGTTATAAATACTCCTGCAATAGAAAATTTTTTTGAGGTTTTTGTGTTTTTTAAGTAATATTTTTCTATTACTTTATTCCTTTTTAAGGCTTTCGCAAGTGTCTCTGGCTTCTTATATGTTTTTTTAGCATTATTTTCAACGATAGTTGCAAAAGCTTCAAAAGTTTTACCTAAAATTTCTGCATCGCTTTTTTTACCCTTTAAACGACTTAATCCGCTTTTAAATATGCCCATAATCATCGTCCTTTCTTATAAAAATATATTATATTTTTTATAAAATATATAGTTATAATACAAATTATACACATTTAAATGTAACTGTCAAATTTTTTATGTCTATTTCTTTGTACTTACATAACTAAAATTTTTATTAAGTCACACAACGGTTACACTATTTTTTTATACATAAAAAAGGACCGTTTCTTACAGCCCTTAATCTTAAAATCATTAAATTAGTTTTTCAATATCTAAAATATTGTTGCAAACTCCATCATAAAACGATTGTTCATGAGATACCAATATCAAAGTTCCTTCCCATTTTTGCAACTGCTCCTTTAAAACTTTTTTTGAAACAACGTCCAAATGATTTGTAGGTTCATCCAAAATCAAAAAATTACACGGAGTAAGCATTAATTTGCAAAGTTTAACTTTAGCTTGTTCCCCACCACTAAGAGTTTTAATTGGCTCCAAAACTTCTTTTTCTCTGACTGCGCACCGCGCAAGGCACCCTCGAGCTTCTTTTTGAGAAAGTTTTGGAAATTTTTCTCGTATTATATCCAAAGGACTAAGCAGATCGTTCTCCCACTGCAACTCTTGTTCAAAATATCCTATACTAGTTGTTTCAAATGCCCAAACATAACCCTTTATGGGAGGAATTATACCCAACATTGTTTTCAAAAGAGTAGATTTTCCTATACCATTAAATCCTGTTATAGCTATTTTTTGACCATTTAAAATTTCTAAATTTATTCTTGGAAGAATTATTTTTTTATCATATCCAACTTCTAAGTCTTTTATTACCATAGCCTTACCAGTACTTATTGGCAAAGACTTAAACTCAAAACTAGGTTTTGCAGATTTTTTTGGAGGAGATAGTCTCTCAATCTTATCCAACTTTTTTTGCCGACTTTTTGCTTGTTTTGAAGTTGATGCTCTTACTATATTTTTCTGAATATACATTTCTAATTTATTTATTTCTTTTTGCTGTGCTTTAAATTCCCTTTCGTAACTTAACTGGTTTAACTTTTTACTATTTTTGTATTTAGAAAAATTTCCACTGTACTTTTTTATATTTCCAAATTCTATATCACATATACAGGTTGTTATTTTATTTAAAAAATCATAATCATGCGATATAACCACGAATGCATTTTTTAAATTTTTTAAATATTCTGTAAGCCACTGAATATGACTTTTATCCAAAAAATTTGTGGGCTCATCAAAAAGAAGCACATCTGGATTTTCTAACAAAAGTTTCGCAAGTATTATTTTCGCTCTTTGACCACCACTCAAAGTCTCCATTTTTTTATCAATACCTATAGATGTAATACCAAGGCCATCTGCAACTTTCATAACATTGCTTTCAATTTCGTAAAATCCTCTGTTCAAAAGCACACTTTGATAATCTGAAGCTTTATTCATTATTTCTTCGTCACTAACAAATGACATCTCTTCATAAATTTTTTCAAGTTCCGAATTTATTTTATATAAGTCATTGAAAGCACTTTTTAAATAATCAAAAACTACTACATTTCCATTTATTTTAGCGTGCTGATCTAAATATCCTAGTTTGATTCCTTTTTGAATTCTTATTTCGCCAAAATCAGGAATAATTTCTCCAGCCAAAGAATTTAAAAGCGTTGTCTTCCCTGCTCCGTTTTCACCAACTATACCCATGTGCTCACCTTTAAAAAGTTCAAACGAAGCATTTTTATACAAAACTTTATCTCCAAATGAATGAGAAATATTTATTACTTCTATTAAACCCATCAAAATACCCTCTTATTAAAAGCTAAAATCTCTCATAAAATCAGCAAACTTTCTCAAAGCTATTGATCTGTGATTTATTTCCTCTCTTACTTGATCTGGTATTTGAGCAAAAGTTTCATTATATCCATCTGGCATAAAACATGGACAATACCCAAAACCATTGTCCCCCTTTGGAGGATAAACAAATTTCCCATTTATAGAGCCTTCAAAAACTTTTTCATGCATTTTACCATCTTTTTCAAAAACAAACGCTACCACAGTGCAAAACCTTGCATTTTTGTTTTCTGTTAAACATTCATTTAGTATTGAAAAAGTTTTTTCGTAACCTCCACACGCATCTGCAAATCTTCCAGAAACAAGCCCCGGAAAACCATTGAGTGCTTCAATTTCAAACCCAGAATCGTCTGCGAGCGTTGGAATTTTACATTTTTCAAATACATTTCTTGCTTTTATAAGAGCGTTTTGAGCATATGTAATACCGTTTTCTACAGGATCATTTATTTTGAAATCTTTCATACTTTTTACATCGTAAGATGCTAAAAATGATTTAATTTGTTTCACTTTACCTTCGTTACCAGAAGCCACCACTATTGTTTTCATTTAATTTATAACCTCCAAATAATTTACTTTTAAAAATTTTTTATTCAAAATTTTTTCTATATTAGTCTAGCACATTTGAAAACATTTGACAATGTTTATCATATCTTAAATTTATTTACATCTTTTTTTAAAATAAAAATTACCGGATCCCAATTTTTATGAGATCCGGTTTAGTGAACAATATGCATAAACACATTCTAAAATTTATTTTTGCTTACCATTCTCACTCATTTCTTTAAGCTCAACATTACCTGAACATATATTCTTTTTACCAGCAACATAGTCCATATAACTAGCTTTAAGTTTATTTATTTCACGTTTTCTCTCACGCGTCAAAGATACTTTCAGTTTACTTAGTTCCAAGTCCAATTCATTTACATATGCATCAAAAAAATTACTGCATTGTATATTTTCATTTTTTGATAAACGAATTTCTTGATCTATCTTTTTTCGAGTTTCCGGCGAAAGAAATAGCAAACTTTTAAACAAATAATTTCGAATTGTTTTAACATTCAAAAAGCAATAAAAAGGAGAAAACATCAAAATTGTCAAGCCTATGTCAAATGTAGATTTATTAAAAGTATCCAAAAATTTTAGCATCTCTATAAGAGCCACATAAACTTCATTTTTTATGCAAAACATCTCAAACTTCTTAAGTATCTTTTTTTCATCTTCATTAATAGATGCACTATTAGATATAGCAATATCATCATCGGAAAAAATCCCAGGCACATGATCCATATATTGTTTAAATGATCCTTGATCGTTATTCAAATCCTTACTTAAAAGGTCATTTTCCTCCTTTAACCAATTTTCAAATTTATTTTCAGGCAAAAATTTTCTAATCTTAATATATTGCTGTATTACTTTTACAATATCATCATCTATTTCCACTTTAGCCGAATTTTGTCCTTGCTCGTCCTCGGCACTGTACGTCAGTTCCCTAGAATCCACAAATTTTGTAATAGACGCGATCAAATTACCAAATTTTTTTATTTTTTCATTTTCATTTTTAAGATCAGATATCTTTTTAATTTCTTTATGATATTTTGTCATAGCAGATTTAAATTTAGAAAAATAACTGGAACGGTTAGAACTGCTCTTGGACAATTTATAACCTTCATCAATCAAATCTTTAATATTTTCAATGTCTTCTGCGCTAACATCGGTCGTATCCGAAACTAAAATTTCTCCATTCATTGGAATATATTTGCTATAATTGCTTGCTTTTACTTCACCACTTAATTTTTTCAAAAACTCCACTTTATTATCACGATGAGTTATTTTTGCAAGATCTGAATTACCCTTACACTTTTTTAAATAAAAAGGGTACCAATTTGAAACATTTTTAGACTCTTTAGATCCTATATTTTCTGCAATAAAATCAATCATATCTTTTTCTTCTTGCTTACTTATCTTTTCATAACAGTCATATGCGTCATTTACTTTTTCCTTTTGTTCTTTCAGCTTATTTTTTATATTTTTTATCCACTTTTCTTTAAATTTAGTACAGTTGTCTTTTTCTTTTTCTATCTTTAACATATCTTTTGTAACAACTTCATCCACAGACTGCCCACTTAAGCTTGCCTGCCCATTTTCTTGTTTTTTTATTGTTTTTTGATAAGACTTTGCATCTTCTACCATTGATGCAATAAAAGCTTTTTTTTCGTCATCTTCACCGGAGGCACCAGATAATTTTTTCCATTTACTTTTCCAATTTTTAACAATACGCCTAAAGCGTGACACTTTAGCATTACGTTTATCTTCTGAAATTTCCACACCTAAATCGATAATGTCTCCTGCAAGAACACTGTTTCCTTTATTACTATCATTTATCATTCCAGATAACTTACTAGCCAAGCTCTCATTTGACTCCAATGGTGCGTTCACTTCTACTGTTTTGCCCATAAAACTTCCTCCTTTTGTAAAAAACATTATATGAATATTATATTATTTATAATAAAATAAGTCAATAATTACATATAAAATAAATAAAAAACTCTGCAAAATGCAGAATTTAAAAAAATTTCTAGTATTATATAACTTTAATAAAATTAAAAACCAAAATAATTCAGCAGCCCACTATAAATTGCCTGAGCAAAAAGATACTGATCATTTTTTAATTTCTGAGAATCAGATAGATTAGTGATATATGCAAGTTCAATAAGAAGTGACGGCATATTAGTTTTTCTGAGAACATAAAGTGATGGCCTAACTTTTACACCGTTATTTTTCGTTCCCAATTTCAAAACAATAGAATTCAAAATATTTTCTGCAAGATAATATGACTGACTATATTCTTGGTAAACATAAACTTCAGTACCATTTACATCTGGATTGGTATTAGCATTTACATGGATACTTAAAAAATAATTTGCCGGCCATTCATTAGCAGCATTAACGCGTGCTGCTAAACTAGTAGAATTACTAGTACCCAATACTTCTTCTGGAGTGGTACGCGAGGTCCTAACTTCAAACCTAGAATCTTGTTTTAAAATTTCAGCAAGATACATCCCTACCTGATAAGTTACGTCTTGCTCTCTAAGTCCGAATCCTTCAGCACCTGCGTTAACTCCTTGTGGATTATGCCCTTGATCAATAAATATCTTTATAGCCATAGCACACAACACTCTCCTTTTATATTAAACATAATATTAAAAAAAGAGGAAAACGTGAAAACTTATACTCATGAATCAAAACAAACAAAGTAATCTGCAAAAAAACAACAAATCACTGTAGTAATAATAGTTTCGGGAATAATATAAGAACCATTGTAAAACATTGAATACAGCACAGACCACTCTTCACACAAAAAATACTCCTGCCAAAATAATATTCCAGAAAAAGTTGCAATACAAAACCTAATCACACCAACACACGTACTTCCAACAAATATCTTTAATTTCAAATTTTTAATTTTAAAGCTATATAACGGTGCCAATCCCACAAATGCATAAATCAAAAAATAATCTATAAATACCACTAAAACAGTAACTACAGCACTTTTTCCGGGAAGAATTTTAAAAAACATAACAGCGTTTATGAAAGAATATATTAAACTGGCAACTACTCCTTTTCTATAGCCTCTTACAAAAGCAAATAATATAAGAGGCGCTGTATGCGCAAGAGTAACTGATCCACCAAATGGCAGTTTAAATATTGTTATAAATTTTAAAATTATACTAAGTGCAATCACTACAGCCATTTCACAATTTATTTGTATTTTTATAATTTAAAAAACCCTCTTTAACCTATAGATTTTAAAACATTTTAATGATAAAATATGCATATTATTAGTAAATTAAAATATTTGGAGATAATGTAACGATGAATAGAATTAATTTTCCCAAAAGTGATAACTCTGCTTGGATTATGTATAGTGCAGAAAACTGTGACCCGTACTTCACAAAATTTGTAACCAATAAGACAATTGTACCCGCTATAGCTATTTTAAGCAATAACAAAAATTTTTTAATTGTCCACAGTCTGGATCATGAAAACGTAAAAAATTTTGATGGAGAAATATATTTATACTCCGGTGAAAATTCCATGATAAAGTGTATTTTTACCGCTCTTAAAGAACTCAACTATCCGCAAAACATATTTCTTAATTTTTCTGACAGACAAGATTTTCAAACAGATGTTTTAGGTTACGGAACTTACAAATTTTTACATGACAATATTTTGAATCACTATACGGCAACCGGAATACCATTACCTGATTTTAAATCTGCTGACGAAATAATATACTCACTTATGGATAAAAAATCGGAAACAGATATAAAATACTTTAAAATGGCTGCCAATCGTGCTCTTGAAATACTAAATATAACTTTTAAAAATATAAAAACTGGAATGTCAGAAAAACAAATTTTAAACTTAGTTCATAACATATTCAAAAGAAAACCCCTTTATTTTAAAAAATGGGGAATAATAAAAGAAGAATTTTCATGGGAAAAAGAATTGTGTCCTGTTGTTTTAGTTGGCCCAAATTTACAAAAAGGCGGACATTCATGTGCCGGCAATACTATTTTTAAAAAAGGATACACTATATATTTTGATTTTGGTGTTAAACTACAATTTGAAAATGGCAAAAAATATTCGAGCGATATCCAACGCATGGGATATGCTTTATTACCAGGAGAAAAAACAGCACCGAAAAACGTTCAAAAGGTGTTCGATACGCTCGTATTTGCCATTGAAAAAGGAATGCAAAATGCAAACCCCAAAAATCATGGTTACGATATCGACAGTATTGTAAGAAATACAATTATAAGCGCAGGGTATCCTGATTACAACCACGCAACGGGACATCCAATCGGTGAAGACGCTCACAGTCCCGGAACTAGTTTATCACCTCGTGGTCGCAAAAGAGCAGATATGTTTCTTCAGGAAAATGGAATTTATACAATAGAGCCTCGAATACAAATAGAAAATGGTGGATCCATAGAAGAAATGGTACTTGTAACAAAAAATGGAGGAGTAGCTTTATGCCCCCCTCAAAAAAAGTTATATTTGATAAGATAATTATTTTTTGTCATTTTTTTCCGAAGCTTTTTCTGATTTTTTAAGAACTCCAGATTTGTCACCCACAATTTGAGTTATAAAAGGTTTACTTTGTTCCATTCCACCTATTACCTGAGAAAGATCTTCAAATTTTAATTTTGATAAACTTTGCTTTGAATGATCTTGAATATTCATAATTTACTACCTACTTTCACATCAAAATTTCTGCATTATATACTCTTCTAAAATATTCGGCCACATCATCCATAATTATCTGCGGAGTTGAAGCACCGCTAATCACACCCACACACTTTTTGTTTGAAAAATCAATATTACTTAAATCGTGGCAATTTTCCACAAGAAATGACTCTGTATTCTCGCTACATATAGCATACAGTTTAGAAGTGTTTGAACTGTGTTTGCCTCCTAGCACAACCATTGCATCAGAATTTTGTGACAAACATTTTGCTTCGTTTTGTCTTACTGATGTTGTACTGCAAATTGTATCGAATATTTCAAAATTTGTCAATGCTTTTTTTATAAATTTAGTACATTCAACCCATTTTTCACGTGAAAAAGTAGTTTGAGAAACAACTATAACTCGCTTATTTTTTATATCAGGATTAATCTTCAATATATTTTCTAAATCTTCCAAATTTTTAAAAACGTAATATTTTTTTGTAAAATAACTCACAATACCCATCATTTCTGGATGATTTTCATTACCGGCCGCAAGCAAAACATCCATTTCGCTGTTGCTTTTACTAACTATACTGTGAATTTTTTTTACAAAAGGGCATGTTGCATCAACATAACAAATTTCATTTTTTTTAATATAATCCAAAAAATTTTTGAAAGTTCCATGAGATCTAACAACAAGAACTTCTTCACCGGAAACATCGGAAGGTTCAGATATAACTCTGACTCCCTTTTCTTCTAAAGATGACAAAACAACCGGATTATGAATAATTTCACCCAAAGTGCAAACATATTTTTTATCGTCCAAAAGTTTTTCTACTATTTTTATGGATCTGTTAACACCAAAACAAAATCCAGAAGTTTTAGCAAATTTAACTTTCAACAAAATCTCTCCTATTTTCTTAATTTTCTTATTCTATCCATAACAGTCGTTGTAGCACGTTTGAGCTCAAGTCGTGTATAAATCTCTCCCATACACAACTCTTCTGGCATAATAGGTTCGCCATATTCTATAACAGTTTTTTTAAACATTCTAATCTTATTATTCTTTCCACCACCCGTTATACAAACCGGAACAATAGGAGCCAAATTTTTATGAGACAAAACAGTTACACCGGATTTTGGACGCAAAAATTCCCCCGTTTTTGAACGTGTCCCTTCTATAAAAATTCCCAAAACTTTCCCTGAGTGCAAAATATCATCTGCTAATTCAATAGCTTTGTGATCTCCTTTCCCGCGGTTAACAGGAAACACTCCCAACGCACTTAAAAATTTTCCAAACAACTTACATTTGAAAAGTTCTACTTTAGCCATAAAAAAAATAGGTTTATCATATGTTATAGATAAAAATACCGGGTCAATATTAGACAAATGGTTACAACAAATTATGTGACCTGAATTTAAATTCGTGACTTTATCCAACCCACGGACCTCGTAAGGATAAAAAAAACGTGCAAATGGTCTAGCTAAACTATTAACAAATTTATACAGTGCCTTGTTTTGTTTCAATTTTGACACTCTCCCCAATAATTTTCATAATTTTATTTAAAGTTTCTTCTAAATTTAAATTTGAATTATCCACTACAACCGCATCTTTAGCCGGTTTTAACGGAGAAGCTTTTCTCACGCTATCATTAAAATCTCTTTTTAAAATAGACTTTTTTACATCTTCAATATTTATGCTAGAAGAATTCTTTAAAATTTGATCATATCTTCTCTGCACACGTGAATCTACCGATGCAGTTAAAAAAATTTTAACGTCTGCATTTGGCAAAACAACTGTTCCTATATCTCTCCCATCCATAACAACATCATGTTTTTTGGCAAATTCACGTTGAAAATCTAACAAATATGATCTAACTTTTTCTAAAGCAGAAATCTCAGATGCAATCATTGAAATCTTAGGGTCCCTTATATTATCAGTTACATCATCATTATTCACATATGTTCTTTGGTACCCATCACTATGAGAAACTTTTAAAACAATTTTTTTTAACATTTGATTCAATTCAAAATCAGTGCAGTTTCTGTAATCAAATTTTCTTTTAAAAAAACAATACGCAAGTGCTCTATAAAGAGCACCTGTATCCAATGTTAAAAAGCCAAGCCTTTTTGACAAACATTTTGAAATTGTACTTTTGCCCGAACCAGAAGGTCCGTCAATTGCAATAGAAATCATATATTACTCACCCAAATATAAATTTTTAATTCACTGCATCCTAATAACATTATTTCTTTAACTTTTTTACACATACAATAGCTAAGTACATTATAACAAAGCCAAGTAAAATTACAAGCAAAATCCACGAATTGCCTGAAGTACCTCCTGATTTTACTTCAATCCAAAGTTCGTCCATCAGCTTATTTATTTCTTCTGGTTCATTAGTAAATATTTGAGAATTTTCAATTGTTTTTTCATCAGGATAAAAAATTTCATTATGCTTAATTTCTTCATCAAGAAGCTCATATGCTCCTAAATGTGGTGTAGAATACCCTGTTTTCTTTACATTTGCAAGTGCAACATCAGTTCGACACATAAAATTAATATATGATTCAGCCATTTCTTTGTTTTTAGAACTTTTTAATATACACATGGAATCTACAAATTGATTTGTACCAGTTTTAGGTATAATAAATCCAATGTTCGAACTGTTTTTTACTATAGAAGCGGCATCTCCAGCATAATATGGCGCTAAAAGTGCTTCACCATTTCTCATTTTATCAAATATTTGATCCATAACATATGCTTGTACAAGAGGTTTTTGGCGTATAAGTTCATCTGCCGCACGGCGCCATTCGTCCTTGTCTTTTGTGTTAATTGAACATCCAAGCCTCAAAAGAGATATAGCAAACGAATCTCTGGCATTGTCAAACATTAAAATTTTATTTTTGTATTTTTCGTTCCAAAGTATGTTCCAATTTATTTCTTCTTTTACTTCATCTTTATTATAAAATATGCCAACAAGTCCCCACATGTATGGTACCGAATATTTATTATCGGGATCAAAACTCATGTTTTTAAATCTTTCATTTATAAATTTATAATTTGGGACATTATCAAAATTAATTTCCGCAAGCATATCTTTTTCAATCAGCCGCGAGATCATATAATCCGAAGGAATTATGACATCATAATCCGCACCACCACCAGAAACTTTTGCAAACAACTCCTCATTATTTTGGAACGTTTTATAATTTACCTTTATTCCGGTTTCCTCTGTAAATTTTTTATTAACATTCATGCTTCCTTCTGAACCATTTGAAATAAATTCTCCCCAACTGTAAACATTTATAGACCTCTCCGCAGGATGTTCTTTCAAAACACATCCTGCAAAAATTATTGGCAACATCAACACAAAAACTGTTAAAAAAATTTTTTTCACAACTGTAATCTCCTAAAACAAATCTATTTTATAAAGTTACTTCTTTGACACTTGAAAACTTTTGTCTTTTCCTCTCCTCAAATTTATTACTATCAAAAGTAAAAATACTACAACAAACAAAACACTAGAAAGTGCGTTTATTTCAGGGCTTACTATTTTCCTGGTCATAGAATATACCGCAATCGGCAATGTTTGAACAGTTCCTCCAACAAAATAACTTATTACAAAATCATCAATAGACATAGTAAACGACATTATCATACCTGTAACTATTCCAGGCATTATTTGAGGCATAACCACTTTACAAAAAGCTCGTATCGGGCTGCATCCAAGGTCTTGCGCCGCTTCATATATATTTGAATCCATTTGCCGATATTTTGGCATAACAGACAATATGACATAAGGCAAACAAAATGTTGTATGTGCACAAATAAGCGTTATCAATCCTGGTTTAAAAATTCCAAGCCAATTATAAATAAATACAAATAGAATCATAAGAGACACACCAGTAACTATTTCGGGATTTATCATAGGTAAATTTGTTATGTTCATAATTGTGTTTCTCTGCCATTTTTTACATTTTATAATGCCCACTGATGCCACTGTGCCAAATACAGTTGCTAACAATGCAGAAACAGAAGCTATTATTAGAGTATTATAAAATGCAGAAAGAATGTCTTGATTTTCAAAAAGTTGATGATACCACTTGAAAGTAAATCCCGACCAAACAACACGGCTTTTAGAATCGTTAAAAGAGAAGGCCATCAAAACAAAAATCGGCGCATATAAAAACACAAATATTAAAAACATATATACCTTGTGAATGATTTTCAATACTGACACTTCCTATCTCTTTTTTACATAATAATAGTCTCTTTATCAGATCCAGATTCCAATTTATTCATAATTGCCATGCATAAAAATATAATGACCATGAGAACAAGTGAAATTGCAGAACCCAAATGTGGATTATATGAATTACCTAAAAATTGCATTTCTATTAAATCCCCTATAACAAGGATAGATCCTCCACCAAGCATTTTTGATATAACAAAAGTACTCACAGAGGGTACAAAAACCATTGTAACACCAGAAATTACTCCAGGAATACTAAGTGGAAAAATAATCTTATTAAAAACTTTTAACCGGTTTGCACCTAAGTCCTGAGCAGCTTCAATTATTTTTTTATCAATTTTTTCAATCACCGTGTAAATAGGTAAAATCATATATGGTAAAAAATTATATACCATACCCAAAACAATTGCACCCGGAGTGTTTATCATATTAACTCGGTTAAATCCCAAAAATACAAAAAACTTATTTAAAAGGCCGTTATACTCCAAAATAGTCATCCACGCATATGTACGAAGTAAAAAACTTGTCCACATAGGAACCATCAAGAGCATTATGAACACATTTTGGTATTTCGCTCTTGCTTTAGATATACAATAAGCCATAGGGTACCCCAAAATTAAACATACAACTGTAGAAATTAACCCCAAAATTATTGATCTCACAAAAACTGCAGAATATTTAGCAGCATACACTACATTTTCCAGAGTAAACACACCACTTGACGAAGAAAAAGCAAACAATAAAACCATCGTTATGGGAACTATAACAAAAAAGGCAATCCACAACAAGTAAGGATATAAACCAATTTTTATTTTCAATAGACAGCCTCCTTTACATCTTTATTGTGGGGATGTTGTTCTTCGTAAAATTCATCACTAAATGCACTGTAATCTCCAACCTCGTCTGAATAAGAAGATTTTTTCATTATATGAATGTCATCAGGGCGTAAAATCATTCCTATTCTATCTCCAAAATTTTGGCTTTCTGTGGTTTGAATCATCCATTTAAATCCATTTACATCTACTATTACTTCATTATGCACACCTTTAAACGTAACAGAGGTTACTTCCCCTGAAATATCTCCATTTTCTGGGTCAGTCACCTTTATATCTTCTGGACGTATAACAACATCTACTGGTTCCATTTTCCCAAATCCACTGTCAAGACATTTAAACTCTTTACACGCAATTTCAACTTTATAGTCATCTATCATTGTTCCTTCAACAATATTACTTTCACCTATAAAATCTGCAACAAAAGCATTTTTGGGTTCATTATAAATATCTTGCGGGCTACCAATTTGCTGTATTCTTCCTTTATCCATTACAACCACAGTATCTGACATAGAAAGTGCTTCTTCTTGATCATGCGTCACTAAAACAAATGTTATCCCAGTGCGTTGATGTATATTTTTTAATTCAGTTTGCATATCTTTTCTAAGTTTTAAATCCAAAGCACCCAAAGGTTCATCAAGCAACAGCACTTTAGGATTATTTGCAAGAGCACGAGCAATTGCAACACGTTGTTGTTGCCCTCCAGACAGACAGTTAATATCTCTATTTGCAAAACTATCCAAATTAACCATTTTTAACATTTCTATTACTTTTTTATTTATTTCTTGCTCAGATTTCTTTTGAATTCTCATTCCAAACGCTACATTATCATAAACATTCAAATGCGGAAATAAAGCATATTTTTGAAAAATTGTATTTACCGCTCTTTTGTGAGCCGGAACATTATTTATTTTTTTATTCCTAAAAAAAACGCTGCCTCGATCTGGGGTTAAAAATCCAGCAATTATTCTAAGAGTTGTGGTTTTACCACACCCAGAAGGGCCAAGAAGTGTCACAAATTCTCCTTCTTTTATGCTCAAGCTCAAATTTTTAAGTACAGTTTCATTATTAAAAGAAACACTTATCTTATCAAGTGTAATTATTGAATTATCCATGATTTGAGCGGCAAGCTTGCTTGCCTTATACCACCTTTCTACTTGAAAGTATATTTGGTCCCTTGCAAAGTATCTTCTATTACAACTCCAATCATACTGAGTTCATCTCTTATTTCATCAGCACGTTTCCAATTTTTTTCTTTCCTTGCTTCTTCACGCATTTTTATTAAATTTTTTACTTTTTCATCCACTTCGCTGCTTGAATTATTACCACGTTCATAGAGTAATCCTAAAACGCCAGTAAATTCATTTAATAGACTTTTTATATCTTTTAAAGTAGATAAAGTAGTATCACTTGAATTTAAAATATTTAAGTTTACATCTCTTACCAACTCAAAAATAACACCTATAGCTTCTGCAGTGTTTAAGTCATCATTCATTGCGTCAATAAATCTCTGTTTGTAACCATCAAAATTCAAAGCGTTTTCCGAAACCGAATTTTTACAATTATCAATAGCAAAATCAATGTTATCTCTAAAATTATAAAGTCTATCCAAAGCCGAAACACATTGTAACAATATTTCCTCACTATAATTTATTGGATTCTTGTAATGCGAAGAAATCATTAGGTATCTTATTACCTCATAACCATATTTTTGAGCAACATCTCTTACAGTAAAAAAATTGCCTAAAGATTTTGACATTTTTTTACTATTCACATTTATATATCCATTATGAACCCAATAATTTGAAAACTTTACTCCAAAACAACATTCACTTTGCGCAATTTCATTTTCATGATGCGGAAATATAAGGTCTTGACCTCCACAGTGAATATCAATAGTTTTTCCCAAATATTTACTTGCCATGGCTGAGCACTCTATATGCCACCCAGGCCTGCCTTGACCCCAGGGACTCTGCCAAAACGGCTCGCCAGGCTTTGCAGATTTCCAAAGAGCAAAATCAAGCGGATCTTGCTTGGATTCATCTACTTGTATACGTGCTCCCGCCTGCAAATCGTCAATAGTTTGATTAGATAATCTTCCATAATCTTTAAATGAACGTGTTTTAAAGTAAACGTCGCCATTATCAATAACGTATGCAAATCCTTTTTCAATCAAAATTGATATTATATTTATTATTTCATCAATATTTTCAGTTGCCCTCGGGTGAATATCTGCTTCTCTTATGTTCAGACCACGTGCATCAATTTTATATTCTTTTATATATTTTTCAGCTACAGAAATAAAATCTGTTTTTTCTTCATTTGCTTTTTTTATTATTTTATCATCAACGTCAGTAAAATTCTGAACAAACTTTACTTTGTACCCCGTATATTCCAAAAATCTTCTCAAAACATCAAACACGCACAAAGGTCTAGCATTACCTATGTGTATATAATTATACACCGTAGGTCCACAAGAATAGATTTTTACTTTATCTTTTTCTAGAGGAATAAATTCTTCTTTCTGTCCGGTGAAAGTATTATAAATTTTCATAATATATCTCCTTGTATCATTTATTCAAATTTATATTTTTATAATTTTCTATCACATACTCTATTCCTGAAACTACAGTAACCAAAGCACACAACCAAATTAAAATCTCATAAATTCGACTAAAAAAAACCAAATCACAGTGAGTTATTTCTATGTAAGCTTCGGATATCATAATAACACCTATGGTAGACATTTGAATCACAGTTTTTAGTTTACCTAAAACGTTGGCAGATATAACATTACCGCCATTTTCAATACTCAAGAGCCTTAGAGCCGTAATTAAAAATTCTCTACACACCATCAAAATCACTGGAAATGCTGATATAATTCCCTTACCAGAAAAACAAATAAAAAGAGACATTACCAACATTTTATCTGCAAGTGGATCCATTATTTTACCAAAGTTAGTGATTTGATTATTCTTTCTTGCTAGTTTTCCATCAAGATGATCCGTATAAGATGCACTTAAAAAAAGCAAAAATGAAATTACCCATCTCCAAACAAAAAAATCAAAAAACAAAACAGCTGTCGCTGGCAAAACCATAAGTATTCTCAAAACAGTAAGTTTATTAGCTGTATTTTTCATAACTAAGTATTCCTTTTTGTATTATTTCATATTTTTAATTATTTTCATACTCAATTTCAAACAAATTTAAAACGTTTTTTATCAAATTCCACCCATATCCAAGCCTTTGAAAATAAGAAACTGCACGGTTAAAATCTTTACTACTTTTTATTTTGCCAAAATACTTCTTTTGGAAAGCTTGTTTTAAAAAAGCTTCTTCATCAGGATCAAGATCACTTATAACTTTATCAATTATATCTCCATCAATACCTTTAGCACCAAGTTCATATTTTACTCGTTTTATTGAATAAAACTTTCTTTCAAAAAGATCTTTCGCATAAGAACGTGCAAAAGAAAAATCGTTTATGAGCCCCAATTTTTCCATCTTATCTACAGCTTCTTTAGCAAAATGTTCATTTGAGACTCTTTTTACTTTATTTTCTAACTCTTTTTTCGAATGAGCACGATAAGAAAGAAGCCTTAACGCTTTTTCTTTTGCTTTATGACTATTTTTTTTCTCAAAAAGATCACAAACGTCCTCTTCACCAATATAATCGCCTTTTTTAAATCCACTTTTTGAAAAAATTTCAACAGGCACACTTATTAAATATTCGTTATCGGCATATATAGATACATTTTCTCGCTTTGATAGTTTTAATCCGGTAATTATCATATATATGCCTCCAAACTAAATTATTTTACTCTGCGCTTTCGCCGCTATCTTTTTCATCAACAGACGTCTTTGCTTCTATATCTCGAGACATAGAAGGTTTTTCATAGATTGCCATGGAATATTCGCGAATTTTTTTCTCAAGATCAGCAGTAAAATCAGGATTATTTCTCAAAAATTCTTTTGTATTATCGCGCCCTTGCCCCAATTTTTTATCTTTACACGCAAACCACGATCCACTCTTTTGTATTAAATCCAATTTAACAGCCAAATCCAAAATTTCTCCTTCTCTAGAAATTCCTTGACCATACATAACGTCAAATTCAGCTTCCCTAAACGGAGGAGCAATTTTATTTTTTACAACTTTTGCGCGAGTCCTAGAACCTATCATCTCGCCACCAGCTTTTAAAGTCTCTATTCTTCTGATATCGATTCTGACTGAAGAATAAAATTTAAGAGCACGACCACCAGGTGTAACTTCAGGATTACCAAACATAACGCCAACTTTTTCACGAAGCTGATTAATAAAAATAGCAACACAATTAGATTTTGAAATAGCTCCAGCGAGTTTTCTAAGAGCTTGAGACATTAATCGAGCTTGTAAACCAACGTGAGAATCCCCCATCTCGCCTTCAATTTCTGCCCTAGGAACAAGTGCTGCCACAGAGTCAACAACTATTACATCAATTGCTCCAGAACGAACTAATGATTCTGTTATTTCCAATGCTTGTTCACCAGTATCCGGTTGAGACACAAGTAAAGAATCTACGTCAACACCCAAATTTGCTGCATATACTGGATCCAAAGCATGCTCAACATCTATAAATGCAGCATTTCCACCATTTTTTTGGCCTTGAGCTATACACTGAAGAGCCAATGTGGTTTTACCAGATGATTCTGGACCATATATTTCTATAATACGCCCTCTCGGTAATCCACCTATTCCAAGTGCTATATCAAGCGTTAAAGAACCTGTTGAAATTGCATCAACATGCATAGACTCGCTACCGCCGAGCCTCATTACTGCACCTTTTCCAAACTGTTTTTCAATTTGTCCTAAAGCTGTTTCCAATGCTTTATTTTTATCAAATGCCACAATTTTTCCTTCTTTCTTCTTTAAAATTTTAATGTACTAAACCTTTTGGCAGCCTCATTTATATCTTCTCTACTTCCAAATGCAGATAAACGGAAAAATCCTTCACCGTTATTTCCAAATCCTACACCAGGAGTTCCAACTAAATTAGCCTCTTTTAAAAGAAAATCAAAAAAGTCCCAAGAGCCCATATTTCTCGGACACTTGAACCAAATATATGGAGAATTTTTACCTCCAACATGCCAAATATTCATATCCTCAAGTACAGACAAAAATATTTTCGCATTCTCTTTATAAAAATCTATATATTTTTTTATTTGCGATTGACCTTCATCAGAAAATACAGCAGCTGCTCCACACTGAGTAATGTAAGACGTACCGTTAAACTTTATCGCTTGTCGTCTCATCCACATTTCTCCTACTTTTTTACCTTCAATTGTAAGCTCATTTGGTATTACCATATAGCCACATCTGACTCCCGTAAATCCAGCATTTTTTGAAAAAGAACAAATTTCTATAGCACACTGCTTTGCGCCATCGACTTCAAATATGCTGTGCGGCAATTCTTTATCCTCAATAAAAGCTTCATACGCTGCATCAAAAAGAATCAAAGAATTTTTGAAAATTGCATAATCAACCCATTTTTTTAATTCGCTTTTATTATACACAGCTCCTGTTGGATTATTCGGAGAACATAAATAAATTAAATCCGCGTTTATACTGTAGTCCGGTTCTGGAAGAAATTTATTTTCTTCATTTGCGTCAATATACAAAATATTTTTACCACGAATTATACTACTATCTACATACGCAGGATATGTTGGATTGGAAATTAAAACATCCCCGCTGCCAGAAAATATATCCTGAATATTGGCCGTATCACTCTTGGCACCATCTGAAACATAAATTTCAGATGCGTCGATTTTTACTCCAAACTTTTTATAATGATCAGATATAGCCTTCCTCAAAAATTCATACCCTTCATAAGGTCCATACCCTTTAAAAGTTTTCGCATTACTCATTTTATCAACAGCATCATGCATAGCCACAGTGACCGCTTCACAAAGTGGAAAAGTTACATCACCAATACCAAGATTTATCACTTTAATATCAGAATGGTCTGATTTAAATTTTTTAGTTCTATTATCCATTTCCACAAAAAGGTAGTTTTTTTTAAGATTATTAAAATTGCTATTCAGTTTAACCACATCGAACCCTCCTACAACATTATTTATGACTTGCAGCTTTAACAAATTCTCTAAAAAGAGGATGAGCTCTATTTGGTCTACTCTTGAATTCAGGATGATACTGAACCCCTACAAAAAATTTATGATCTGGAATTTCGACCGCTTCAACCAAAATACCATTAGGGGACACACCTGTTATTTTCATACCATTTTTTTCAAATTCATCTCGATAATCATTATTGAATTCATATCTATGTCTGTGACGTTCAAATGCTTCTGTATCATTATAGGCTCTAAACATCACTGACCCAGGTTTTATACTGCACGGGTACGCACCCAAACGCATAGTTCCACCTTTTTCTGTTTTATCTTTTTGATCATTCATTAAATGAATCACGTGATATTTGGCAGCACTATCAAATTCTTCTGAATTTGCATCACTAAACTTCAAAACATTTCGCGCAAACTCAATGACTGCTGACTGCATCCCAAGACATATCCCTAAGTACGGGATATTATTTTCACGTGCAAATTTCGCAGCCTCAAGCTTGCCCTCAACACCACGTCCACCAAAGCCTCCAGGAACAAGTACACCATCACAATCTCCCAACTGCTCATCAACCGTATACTGTGTGATAATTTCTGAATCTACCCACTTTATTTCCACTTCAGTATCTGTTTCACACCCACCGTGATTTAACGCTTCAGCAACAGAAAGATAAGCATCATGAAGTTTTACATATTTACCTACCAGGGCAATTTTAGCCTTTTTAGTTCTGTTATCAATTCTGCTGAGCATTTCATTCCATCCATTCATATTTGGCTTTAAACAATTTAAATGCAATTTTCTACACACTATATCTGAAAAATTACTTTTTTCAAGCATTGTCGGCGCATGATAAAGAGATGAAACATTAACATTTTCTATGACACAATCAGGCTCTACATTACAAAATAGAGAAATTTTTTCCCTTATTGTTTTCCCTACTGGAACATCACAACGAGTCACAATAATATCAGGATTTATCCCCAATGAACGAAGCTCTTTTACAGAATGTTGCGTAGGCTTTGATTTGTATTCGCCAGAACTTGCAATGTACGGAATCAGAGTAACGTGTATGAACACACAACTATCTTTTCCAACTTCTGAAGCTACTTGACGAATAGCTTCTAAAAATGGTTGACTTTCAATATCCCCCGTTGTTCCTCCAATCTCTGTAATAACTACATCTGCATTTGATTTTTTGCCCACAGAATAGATAAATTTTTTTATTTCATTCGTTATATGTGGAATTACTTGAATTGTTTCACCCAAGTACTCGCCCCGTCTTTCTTTTTGGAGAACATTCCAATAAACTTTTCCAGTTGTAAGATTAGAATATTTATTCAAATTTTCATCAATAAATCTTTCATAATGACCCAAATCCAAATCAGTTTCTGCTCCATCTTCTGTTACAAAAACTTCACCATGTTGATAAGGACTCATAGTGCCTGGATCAACATTTATATATGGATCCAACTTTTGAGCCATTACTTTAAGGCCTCTTGATTTTAACAACCTTCCCAAAGACGCTGCGGTTATACCTTTACCAAGACCAGATACTACACCACCAGTTACAAAAACATACTTTATCATAATTCCACTTCTCCTTCAAAAACTTTAACTGCATTTCCCGTCATAAACACTCCATTTTCAGAATAATCTACAACTAATTTTCCACCTCTTAGATTTACTGTTATATCTTCATTTTTCTTACATAAACCATTTTCTACTGCTGCAACCACAGCTGCGCACGCGCCACTTCCACATGCAAGCGTTTCTCCACTTCCTCTTTCCCAAACACGCATCTCTATATTGGATTCATCACAAACACTAACAAATTCTACATTTACACCGTCTGGAAACATCCTATTAGCTGAAAGTTTTGAACCAATTTCTTTAATATTTACAGAATAAATTTCCTCAAAAAACATAACAGCGTGCGGATTACCCATGGAAACACATGTAATGTTATAAACACCTCCATTAACCGTTATAGGCTGGTTTATAACTTTTTCCTCTGATGATATTACAGGCACTTTGAGAGGATCAAGCTCTGCAATCCCCATGTCCACTCGAACCAGTGCTTTATTTCCTATATTTTCTAAAATTTCTACAGTCTTAACTCCACTAAGAGTTTCTATTTTTATATTTTTTAAATCTTTTGAAATTCCAACATCATACAAATATTTGGCAACACAGCGTATTCCGTTGCCACACATTTTCCCTTCGCTTCCATCTTTATTAAAAATTCTCATAAAAGCATCCGCTTTATTAGATGGATTTATAAGAATTATTCCATCTCCGCCAATTCCATAACGCCTGTCTGATAATAAAATGCTTAAATTTTCCGGATCAATTACATTTTGATCAAAACAATTTATATAAACATAATCATTTCCACAGCCATGCATCTTTACAAATTTTATTCCCATTTCTACCTCCTAAAAAAACATATCCACAGACTTATATTTTACATTAAAATGACTGATTTTACAATCATATCACTCAATATAAAGTTAAATAAATTTCCATAAACATCTTTAAATTTTGTGTAACATTTTTAATTTAAAATTTTTAAACACATTATAATTCAAAACAATCCAGCACAGTTACTACAAAACACAATTATATTGTATTTTTCACTTAAATTAAAACATTTTAAAAATTACCAAAAATTAAGTCAAAACCTCAACTTAAGAGGCTTTGACATATCAAAAAACAAAATTTTTAAGCATTTCCCTTATGATAGCTTTTCCCACGACGTTGTTCCACTTTTTTATTTGCATCAAAAAGCCTTTCATCACTAGCTTTCTTAAACTCATTTATCATGTCCTCAAAGCTATTAGTTGGAGTAAAATTTTGTTGTTTTTTAGCTCTAGCTTTATTTACAACAGTTTTTTTATTTTCCCATTTTTCATCTGCACGTTTCATAGAAAGTTCTATTTTTCCGTTATCTCTAATTTTTAATATTTTAACTTTAATTTTTTGGCCTTTCTTTACATGTTCGCTTATGTCTTCGACAAACACACCCGAAACTTCAGAAATATGAACAAGTCCAACCTTGCCTTCCCCCAAGTCAACAAACGCTCCATACTCAGTTACACCTGTAACTTTACCGTCAACTATTGAGCCTACTTTAAGCTGCATAAAAAATTTTTTCCCCCTCAAAAATATTTCACTACTGCGTTACATTTTCAAAAATTCTAACACGTGAATTATCAGAACCGCCTTGAGATTTTTTCTTCTCTATTTCTTCAAGCATACTGTCTGTCTTCTTTTTTTCTTCTACAATTTCACTATTTAATTTGCTGAGTTCATCTTTTTTACTTTTGATCTTAACTTGCTGGTTGATAAATAAAAACAACACATACGCTATCAAAGAAAACACAGCTATTTTAACAACAAACTTTTTTGCTTTATGAGATATTAACTTAATACTATCACTTCCCCAAAGTTATAAAATTCCCATAAAATAATCCAATATAATTATGCAACAAATAGGAGGATAATTTCAAGTAGTTTAATTATTTTTGTGATTTTTTCATTTTCAGCACTCATTTTTTGACTTTTTATTTGCAAATTTGACAAATATTTTCTGAGTTTTGTTAAAAAACTTTCTAATTTTATTTTTTACCCATTGAGATATTCTCCACGAACATCTATACACTGATTCACCAACTGTAATATGATATAAAATCCATCCTACCGCTTCACCCGCCAATATATAAAACCGCGATTCACCGCTATTAAACTCCAATACAAACACAAATGTTATTATTCCACTTATAACAAAATATATCACATCTTGCACAAACATAGTTATACTTTTAGAATTTATAATCATCCTCAAAATTCTAAATATATCATAAATTATTCCCAAAATCACACCCAACAAACATGAGTATCCAAATGTTAAAAATTGAATTTCCAAAAGCTTTCCACTCACAGAGCATCACCCTACTTCCAAATTTTAGATAAAAAACTCATGCCTCGTGATGTATCATCATTGTATGAAAGTGAATTAATTTTTCCGACTATCTCTAAATCTCCAACTTCCAAATCCAATTTTTTTATGTTAAGATCCTCACCTTTGATCTTTAATTCACCCAAATCTGTATAAACATTTATAATTTTATCATCATAACTATCAACTTCTGCCACTCCAGTTATTGACAAAGCTTTGCGATTGTCAAGTGTTAAGCAATGAGACGCTTTACCTTCTTTGTTTGTCATGCACACATTCAACTCCTTAATTGATTCATCTAAAATATTTATGACAAACAAACACTCAAATAGTACTTTTTAGTAATTTAATATTCTTTCTGCCGCTTTCATTATCCCTACTTTAGCGCTGTAAAAATTAGTGCCACCTTGAACCCAAACAGAATAAGGTTCCCTAATAGGGCCATCTGCAGACAATTCTATTGATGAACCAAGTGTAAAAGCACCTGCTGCCATTATAACCTTATCTTCGTATCCAGGCATGTCCCATGGCTCTGGAGCAACAAAAGAATCAACAGGAGATCCTTCTTGTATACCTCTACAAAAATCAATTAATTTTTCAGGAGTTTTCAAAACAACAGACTGAACTATATCACACCTGTGATCTTTACAGCTTGGAAAAACTTCATACCCCATAAGTTCAAACATCGCTGAAGTAAAAACAGCTGTTTTAAGTGCTTCCGACACAACGTGCGGCGCATTGTAAATACCCATAAATAATTCTCTATTTACCCCTAAAGTTGCACCAATTTCTTTCCCGGCACCGGGACACGTAAGCCTATATGCACATTTTTCCACTAAATCTTTTCTACCAGCTATATATCCACCAGTTCTGGCAATGCCTCCCCCCGGATTTTTTATAAGAGATCCTATCATGATATCTGCTCCAACCTCTGTAGGTTCTAGGGTTTCAACAAACTCTCCGTAACAATTGTCAACCATAACTATAGCATCCGGCAAACAATTCTTTACTAAAAAAATTATTTTCTTTATCTGATCTATGGAAAGAGAATCTCTAAGACTATACCCACGTGAACGCTGCAAATAAACAACTTTAAATTTTTCAGATAATTTATTTTTTATATTTTGCAAATATGATTCTTCGTTTTTATTATAATCAATATATTCAAAATCAATCTTAAAATCCTTTAAAGATCCAAAATCAAAATTCTGAGAATCGATTACATCGATAAGTGTATCATAAGGCTTACCTGTTACACACAACACTTTATCAAATGGTCTTAGTATACCGAACAGTGCAACCGTTATGGCATGTGTTCCACTAACTATATTATGCCTAACGAGTGCATCTTCTGTTCGAAATATTTTTGAATACACTTCATCAAGTTTATCTCTACCACGATCATTATACCCATATCCAGTAGTAGCATTGAAATGACTTTCACTAACGCCACAAGAAATAAAAGCTTCCAAAGTTTTTTGTTGATTGAACTGCTCTATGTGCTCTATTTCTTCAAATTTTTCTTTGCACAAATAAAGCGCTTTTTTTGAATATTCTATTGTTTTTCTTTTAAAGCTAAAAATGGCACTATCCCCTTTATCAAAAATATATGTATTTAATAAATTACAAAATCAAAATATAATCTCCGGACATATTAAAATTTAATCTGGAATAAAATATGACCGATTCTCTTTTTTTAAATTTTTAAGATTTAAACTACCTTTTTCTGAAGCATTTATTTTTGTTGAAATTATTTCACGCGCTGTAGATAACTTGTACTGCAAATCCGAAATATCACCTAATACTATTTTAATTCTATTATCGTAATTTACTTCTATGTTATCTTTTTTTGATATGTTTATACTTTTTACAAAATTTAAATCATGATTCCTAAACGATTCAGATATTTCAGTAAACAACTTTTTATCTTCACCCGAATTTTCATAAATAAGTTTTCCATCATCAGAAACAGAAATATTTGCACCTTCAATAAGTAATACCTCTGGAAAAGGTTCTAATGATTTCTCCAAAATTTTATCTTTCTCACTAACACATATAAACTCATTACCATATTTAAAACAATAACTCGGAAAAGAACCTTGAACACTTATTTCGATACTTGATGGATATCTTTTTATCACAGAAATTTCATTGACGTACGGAAACGTGTCATAAATTTTTTTGGCAACCGAGTTACTGTTTAAAAAAATAATATTATCTCCAATTTTTATGTTGGAGGCATCTATTATTTCATTTTCACTATATGGTGCCGTACTATTAACCGTAATATTTCTTATTCCCAAAAAATTTTTTAAAAGCAAATTCACGCTCATTACTACAGCTGTTATTACCACTACAAAAGATACTAAAAAAATTATACGCTTAAACCACAATAATGCTTTTTTGTCTTTCTTTTTTCTTTTTGAGCAACCATGCCTGCTACGCACAAAATCACGACCACATTTTTTATTTTGCTTTGAAATCACTAAATACACTTCCTTATATTCTTTTTATAACTGCACCCACTTGAGAAAGATTTTTTTCAATAAACTCGTATCCACGATCTATGTGACTAAGTCCCGATATTTTAGTAATGCCTTCAGCACCAAGCCCAGCAACTATAAGTGCTGCCGCTCCACGTAAATCTGTCGCTTTAACCTCTGCTCCTGAAAGTCTCCTTACACCATCAACTATCGCCACTTTATCTTCAACTTTTATTTTAGCACCCAAACGTAAAAGTTCTCCAACGTGCTTATATCTATCTGAGAATATATTTTCAACAAATACGCTAGTGCCATCAGCTATTGCTGACATTGCCATAACAGGCGCCTGAGCATCGGTTGGAAATCCCGGATAAGGCATTGTTCTTATCAGACGATTAAAATATGGGCGCTCTGGTGCAATTATTTCCAAGCAGTTTTTATTTATCGGTTTAATGATGCACCCGGCTTCTTCAAAAACGGGTATAACGGAACTTATATTATCCTCTATAACATTTTTTATAAGTAATCTTCCTCCTGTAGAAGCCGCTGCCGCCATGTAAGTAATTGCTACTATTCTGTCAGGAATAACGCTGTGTTCAGTTCCGTGCAACTTCTCAACACCTTCGATAGATATAGTCCCGTCACACGAATAATTTATTTTGGCTCCACATTTATTTAAAAAATTTATTAGATCTAAAATTTCAGGCTCCTTAGCGGCATTTGTAATAATTGTTGTGCCCTTAGCCATAACCGCCGATAAAATTATATTTTCTGTTGCACCAACACTTGGAAAAGAAAGAGCTATATTACAACCATTCATTCCAGAAACAACATTACACTCTAAAACTCCATACTTTTCACTTACTCTAAGCCCCATCTGTCTTAATGCTTCCAAATGTAAATCAATAGGTCTCGGCCCTAATTCACAACCACCAGGAAGAGATAACCTCGCACTTTTAACTGCAGAAATTAAAGCTCCTAAAAATATTATAGACGATCTCATTTCTCTCATCAAGGAATTTGGAACATTATTTTTAGAAACATTTTCAGAATTCACGGTTATTGTATTTTTTTCAAAACAAACTTTACATCCAAGATACTCTAATATTTTTATTGTTACAAAAACATCTGATATCCGCGGGCAGTTGTGTATAACACACTCTCCTTTACACATGATTGTGGCAGCGAGAATTGGTAAAATACTATTTTTAGACCCTTGCACAACCATTTCACCTTTTAAACAATGCAATCCTTCAATTATTAATTTGGGCACTAATGTTCACCTCTCTGAAAAAATATCTCATAAAATATTTGTTTACACAAGATATAATATTCAAAGCAAGTTGTACATTGATAATATTTCTAAATTTTATATATATGATATTAATACTTGACTTTATAACAAATAAAGATATTCTATTTATATAGGTACAAAAAATCAAATCTTCTGAGGAGGTACTTTTTTGAAAAAAAAATCTATTATAAAACTAATTTTAAACATAATTGCAATGTGTGTTCCTGTAGGACTTATAATATATTTTCTTACATCCGAGAATGGATTTGTAGATCTTTTGGGCAATGCATCAACATTTAACTGGTTTTGGATTTTTACAGGAGTAATGTGTCAATTGTTAAATATAGCAATCGACGCGTACACTTTACATAAATTTACAGATAACTATACAGGAACGTATAATTATTCTAAAGCGTTCAAATGCACAGCTATAGGACAATTTTTTAGCATAATAACACCCGGCGCCGTTGGAGGGCAACCAATGCAGCTTTACTGTTTAAAAAAACAAAATGTAAACACTGGGGTTGCATCATCAGTACTCATACAAAAATTTTTAGTTTACCAAACAACTATAACTATATACAGTTTCATTGCGACGCTATTGAACTTAAATATGTTTTCTGATGGAATGACTGGTGTAATGGCTACCCTTGCTGCTTTTGGATTCATTTCACATGCACTAGTAATAATAGTTATGTACATGTTTTCATTTAATAAAAAATTAACATCAAATATAATAAGTTCCATATTCAATTTTCTGGCTAAAATAAAAATTATAAAAGACCCAGATAATAAAGCAATTAATTTAGAAAATCAACTACAATGTTTCCATGATAGCAATTCCCAACTTTACAAAAATAAATCACTTTTAGTAAAAGTAGTATTACTAACTGTTATCCAGCTAACTTTGATATTTTTTATACCTTATACGATTTATCGAGGATTTAATTTTTTAGGTGCCAACGCGTTCGACATGATAACCGGACAAGCATTTGTTATTATGGTTTCTTCATTTATGCCATTACCAGGTGGTTCTGGAGCTGCAGAAGGAAGTTTTTTTGTGTTCTTTGAAAAATATTTTACTCCTGGAACAATAAAATCTGCTATACTTATATGGAGAATAATAAGTTATTTTATGAATATAGTAATTTTTGCACCATTTATCCAACTACCAAAAAATGACGAAATTAAGAGGAGAGCGTTAGAAAATGAAAAAAACTCCTGAAATAAGCTTAATTATCCCAATTTATAATGTGGAAAAATATTTAACACGAGCATTGGAATCTGTTGAAAATCAAACTTTTAAAAATTTTGAAGTAATAATGGTGGACGATGGTTCTACTGATTCGAGCGTTGAAATTGCAAAAAAATTTTGTAATAAAAATAAAAATTTTTTACTCATGTGTCAAGAAAACAAAGGCCCAGCTGCAGCAAGAAATAAAGCTCTAGAAATATGTAAAGGAAACTATATAGGCTTTATGGACAGTGATGATTTTCTTGAACCTGAATTTTTGGAATTGCTCTACCAAGCTGCAATAAAAAACTGCGCAGACATAAGCTGCTGCAATTTTAATTTATATTATCCGGAAAAAAATATAAAGATGTACATGCCTTTTACTTCAATTCCAGGAGTATACTCCAAAACTCAAGCGTTAAGAAAATTAATTTTAGATATGGGCACTCATTATTTTGTTTGGAACAAGCTTTGCAAACGAAATCTATTTTTTGATAACAAATTCAAATTTGATGAAATGTATTTTGAAGACATTGCCGCTTCTCCAAAATTGTTCTATTACGCAAAAAAAATAGTTTTTTCCGGCAAAGCACTTTACAATTATACAAGCAGAGAAACTAGCATACTACATTCCATGAACACTGTAAAAATTAATGATTTTATCCGTTCACTTGGAATAATACGAAATTTCTTAGAAAACGAAAAAGCGTATAAAGACTATAATCATCGCATATGGATCTACTCCCAAAAAGTTAAACTCGTAAGCTATTATTATATTTTAATGCTCCATGCAAAAGCTATGAATTTTAGCAAATTTTTAGAAAATATTGCTTCTGCAACGAAATCAATTGAATATTTCGCCGGAGATAAATTCAAACCAACGTCAAAAAATAGTCTTCCAGAAGTACTTTTTCCAGTACAAGATCCTCCAAAAAGACTTAAAATAAAAAAAGCAAAAAGAAAGCAGTCATAAAAAAGAAAGAATAAATGCAAAAATATAGACAAAAATATATCTATGAATATATTTAAAACGATAATCAAAAATAAAGATCGATTAAAAAAGATATCAGATATCATTTTTCCGTTGATCTCATTAATGATAATTTTATATTTTTGCATAAAAAATAATAATATTTCAAAACTGTGCGAAGCTTTTCCAAATTTAAATTTTTTATGGATTATAGTAGCAATAGCTTCGCTTATTTTGACTTTGTATTTTGACGGAAAATGCTTAAAAGAATTATTCAAATATATGAACTACAGGAATTTTAGAGAAATTTTTTTCTTTAAAATATCTTTTTTAGGGCAATATTTTACTGCTTTGACCCCTATGGGAATAGGTTCTAAAGCAATACAAGTTTTAAAATTTAAAGAAGCCGGCATTCCGGAACATATCTCTATTATGATACTTACACGCAAATTAATGGTATACCAGATTTGCTTAACCATCATTTCACTGATATCAGGTGCCCTCTATTACAGTGAACTGTTTGTTATTTATCCTGAATTTATAGTATGGTTCATAGTAGGCATAATATCTCAAAGTTTCATGGTCGGTTTGCTTTTTATATCTTTAGCGAATAAAAAATTTACACTAAAAATTTCAAATTTTATAATTTTCATGTTAAATAAATTAAAAGTCATAAAAAATTATTCACGAGTAAATTGTTCTATAAATGAAAAAATAGAAACTCTTATAACACAAAATAAAAGTTTCTCCAAAAACAAAATTTTTAATTTAAAAATCTATGCATTAAATTTTTTACAAATAATATTTACTTTTCTAATTCCATTTTTCATTTTTAAATCTTTCAACTATCAGTGCTTACCTATATTAAAATCTTTTTGTACACAATCTGTAATAACTACTATTTCATCATTTACTCCCCTACCAGGAGCTTCTGGAACATATGAAAGCAGCTTTTTAAAATTTTTTTCTCTATTGATTCCAAGCACAAAAATAGCGGCCATAATGATTTTATACAGATTGATCTCGTTTTACCTTATACTTATTTTTGGAACAATATTTTACAAAAAATCTACAAAACATTAGATGTTTACCTGTACACCACTTTCATTTAACTTGGGCGCTACATCAAGAAAAACATCTCTATTATTCCTAATCTCGTGTTTACCAAGTTCACAAATCGAAGTTTGAATAGCAAGCTCCGGTATATTATTGTTAGAACTTAAATGAGACAGCAAAATCTTTTTTGTCCCTTTATTAACTAGATATGGTAATAGCTGTGCACATGTTTCATTGGAAAGATGTCCCCTATTTGAAAGAATTCGTTTTTTTAGGTAATACGGATAAGGACCGTTTTCTACCATTTTAACATCATGATTAGATTCAAGCATTAAAACTTCACAACCCGAAATAGCTAGCTTAACTTCATCGGACACATATCCCAAATCAGTACACACTGCAAACTTTTCTCCAACTGAATTTGAAAACACATATCCAGTACCTTCACTACAATCATGAGAAATTTTAAAAGTATTCACACCAATATAACCTGTATCTACTTCTTTATCAATTACCTCAAAATCAAAATTTCCTACTATACCTTTTGCTTTTAAAGCTTCTACCGTTCCTCTAGATCCATAAACCTTTATGTTGTACCTAGAAGCAAATACTTTCAACCCGGAAACATGATCTAAATGTTCATGAGTAACAAAAATTGACTCAACTGATTGCGGTTCCACACCACAAATTTTTAAATGTTTTTCTATTTGCTTTGCACTTTTTCCGGCATCTACTAAAAAGCCTCTACCTTTAGAAAATTCCACGTACGTACTGTTTCCGCTACTTCCACTAAACAACGGATAAATGTTCATCACCTATTGTTTCACCCAACCTTAAAATTTTTTATATTCCGGAAACATGCATAGAAGAATCCTCAGAAGAAATTCTTTTTATATCCGCACCAAGACTAGAGAATTTTTCTACAATATTTTCATAACCTCTTTCAATATGCTGTATCTCTTCTATTACAGTTTTTCCACTTGCAGCAAGACCGGCAATAACCAATGCTGCACCAGCTCGTAAATCTGTAGCTTTTACATTTGTACCGGTAAGTTTATCTACACCTTCCACAACCGCAAGTCTACCATCTACTGAAATTTGTGCACCCATTCTACGTAATTCTTCAACATATCTAAACCTGTTATCCCAAACGGCTTCATTTATCATGCTCGTACCTTTAGCAACTGAAAGTAACGCAGTTATTTGAGGTTGCATGTCAGTAGGGAATCCAGGATGTGGCATAGTTTTTACATTACATCTTCTCACAGGACCATTACAATACACCCTAACAGATTCATCAGATTCTTCCACAGTAACTCCCATTTCTTCAAGCTTTGCTGTAATAGATTCCAAATGTTTTGGGATAACGTTTTCAACAATAACATCTCCCCCTGTTGCAGCTGTTGCAGCCATATACGTTCCTGCCTCAATTTGATCAGGTATTATTGAGTAACTAACTCCATTTAATTTTTTTACCCCTTTTATTTTTATTACATCTGTACCTGCACCAAATATGTCTGCTCCCATGCGATTAAGGAAATTAGCAAGATCAACTATATGAGGTTCTTTTGCAGCATTTTCGATAACAGTAACTCCTTCTGATTTTACCGCAGCAAGCATTATGTTAACTGTTGCACCAACTGACACAACATCAAGATAAATGTGAGTACCTATTAATTTTTCACACTCGACATTAACAATTCCAGAATCAATATTATAAGTAGCGCCTAGCGCAGCAAACCCTTTCAGATGTTGATCAATCGGCCTAACGCCAAAATCACATCCACCCGGCAAACAAACATGTGCCTTAGAAAATTTGCCCAAAAGGGCTCCCAACAAATAACTTGATGCCCTCATGCTTCTCATTAATTCAAATGGAGCAACAGATGAAACTATCTTCGTTGGATCAATTTCAACAGTATTTTTATTTATCATTCTAACAACTGCACCCATGTCACTTAAAACTCTACACATAAGGTTAATGTCTCTTATATTAGGAATATTTTCAATCCTGCATATTCCATCTGAAAGAATTACGGCTGGCAATATAGCCACCGCCGCATTTTTTGCTCCACTTATTATTACTCTCCCTTTTAATCTATTACCCCCGGATATTACTAACTTATCCAAAGCTTCACACCTCTTCTTTAACTTATTATCAATCTAAATATTTTTCTGATTCATCCACAGTTTTATCATCATATTCCCTTGATTCAACCTTTTTTACCTGATTTTGAGTTGCATCAAAATCCACTTCATATGTCCTATACTTGGAACCATCCAAATTTACATTTACAGTTTTCTTTCCACCAGTACCCTTTAAATTTATATTATAATGTCCACTATATGCCGGAATTATTCTCTTTGTTTCTTCTAAAACACCATTAATATAATACGTGAGTGTAACTTCATGATTAACACGCAGTGGTAAATCAACAGATATTTCCACATTTTTCTCACGTTTAATTCCGGAACTAACTGTTATCTTTACCACAGAATCTTTTTGCACCATAACACCAGGTAATGGATCTGTGGTTATAACTGTATCTTTAGGTCTATCACTATCTTCACTACCAATACTATCTGAAATTTTTAATCCTGCTGCCACTATTTCATTTTTTGCTACACTCAAAGATTTATTCAAAACATCTGGAACAGTAACTTTTTCTTCTGAAGCACCTTTACTTACGTAAATTTTAACAGTTGAATCTGAAGCAACTTTGGCCCCTTCTTGAGGATCAACATTACAGACAATCCCTTCAGCCACATTTTTATCCATTATCATCAAAACTTCTGGCCTAAGCCCAGCATTGGAAATTTTAGATTTGGCAATTTCTTCAGTAAGTCCTTTTACAGATGGTACAGTAACTAATACTCCTGAACTATTGACTTTAAGAATTATAACTGAATTTTCTTTAACTTTTTTTGAGCCTGGCAAAGGGTCTTGATCAAGTATTATTCCTTCTGGCTTATTTGAATCGTAAACAGACTCTATCTTCCAAACAAATTTATATTCAGGATTATTTTGAACTTCAGAAAGTTTCAAACCTATGAATTGCGGAACATCCACATCCCTTGCAAAGCTATTGCCACATGATCCAAAAGAAGTAACCAAAACAAATATGAGTGCAAAAAAAGCTACGGCAGCCGCAATACCACCAGCAATTACTTTTGACTTAGACTTGTTTTTTTCTTCTTTTTCTTTCTCACCTTCACTTTTTGAATTATAGCCATCACCATAGCTATTTTTACTTTTAAAAAACTTATCTGTACCATCCACATATTTCGTAGGATTATCATCTGCAATATGCTTGTATGCAAACGTCACGCTAGGATTTTCTTGCAGTCTTTCCATATCTACTAACATTTCTTTTGCTGAACTATATCTATTCATAGGCTCTTTTTCCATTGAATGGATAATAATCTGTTCCAAACCAATGGGAATTTCTGGATTTATTTTTCTTGGATCTTTAGCCTTTGCTTGCATCTGCATGATAGCAACTGAAACAGCATTATCAGCTTCAAATGGAAGTTTTCCAGTTGTCATCTCATATAGCATAACACCCAATGAATATAAGTCTGCTTTTTCATCAATCAAACTTCCGCGAGCTTGTTCAGGAGATATATAGTGCACCGAACCTATAGCCCGATCGGTCATCGTTTGAGTTTCGTTACTTGAAAATCTTGCAATACCAAAGTCAGTAACCTTTATTGTACCATCCTTAAGCAGCATTATATTCTGCGGTTTAATATCCCTATGAACCACACCTTTATTATGTGCGTGTTCAAGTGCAGATAATATCTGGCGAGCAAAATAAACTGCATCCTGCCAATTTACAACTTTTTGCTGAGAAATATATTCTTTTAGAGTTGTACCGCTAATATACTCCATAACTATATATTGTATCTTAGTGCCAAAACTTACATCATAAACTTTTACGATATTCGGGTGCGACAAAACAGCTATAGCCTTTGATTCATTTTTAAACCTTCTGATAAATTCTTTATTACCCAAAAATTCATCTTTTAAAATTTTTATTGCTACAACTCTATCTTCAATTACATCATAAGCACGGTAAACAACAGCCATTCCACCCACACCGATGAGTTCTTGAATTTCATATCTGGCATCCAATCTTTTGCCTGTATACTTATCCAATTTCTTCTCTCCCATCTCAAAAAATTAAGTTAATCACAAGCTATAACTGATACTGTTATGTTATCATTTCCACCATGATTATTGCTAATTTTTACAAGAGCTTCCGGTATAAATTTAAACGGATTGTTTTTACAAACGTCATATATTTCAGAATCTTCAACACAATTTGTAAGACCATCTGTACATAAAAGTACCAGATCTTCCTGATCAATTTTGGTGTGAAAATAGTCAGGTTCCACTTGACTATCTACACCTAACGCTCTAGTAATTATATTTTTCTGAGGATGATTTTTAGCTTCAATTTCAGATATTTCTCCATTATCAAGCATACTTTGAACAATAGAGTGATCAGTAGTTACTTGCTGTATCTCTTTTTCTTTAACAACATACGCTCTACTATCACCAACATGAACCACATAAAGTTCTTGCCCGCTGAGCACACATACAACTACTGTTGTGCCCATATTTCTTAAATTTTTATCTTTCCTAGATTTCATATAAATGGCACCATTAGCATCAAAAACAGACTTAAGCATAACATCCTTTATCTCTTCGTCTGTTTTCATTTCGCTCAAACTCTCACTTAAAACTGAAGAAATTGTCAACACAGCCATTTCACTCGCAACGTCTCCGCCATGAACACCACCCATACCATCACACACAACCGACCATACCAACTCATCTGATATCATTCCAGATTTAACTGCATCCTGATTAGTTGATCTAATTCTTCCTATATCAGTTTTGCTGCATACTCTCATGCATTCACCCTCTCCTTTTTATACTTGCCTTTAAGCTGACCACATGCCGCTTCTATATCTTTTCCAAGAGTTCTGCGAACAGTTACATTGACCCCTTTATTTTCCAAAATATTTTTAAATCTATAAATGTTCACTTTAGAACTGCTCTTTACAAATTGTTCACCTGAATCATTAAGAGGAATCAAATTAACATGGCAAAGCATGCCTTTAAGTAAACTTGCAAGTTCTTCAGCACACTGCGGTGTATCATTTAAATTATTAATCATTGCATACTCAAACGATATACGGCGTCCAGTTTGCTTTGTATAATATTTACAAGCTAAAATTAAATCTGAAACATTCCACTTATTATTGATTTTCATTAATCTATTTCGCAAAACATCATTCGCTGCGTGAAGAGATATCGATAATGTAAGTTGCAACTTTTTTTGTGCTAAATCATAAATCTTATCAACTAAACCACACGTAGAAAGAGAAATATGCCTCATTCCAATATTCAAATTATCGGGTGAGGAAACAAGGTTTAAAAATTTTATTACATTTTCATAATTATCAAGTGGTTCCCCCATGCCCATCAAAACAATATTTGACACCTTTAAGTTCATATCTTCTTGGATTTTTTGTATCTGAGAAATTATTTCAGAAGGATATAAATTTCGCTTAAATCCATTTCTACCCGTAGCACAAAACAAGCATCCCATTTTGCATCCTGCCTGAGTAGACAAACAAACACTATATCCATGTTTGTACTTCATTAGCACAGATTCCACAAGCTCTCCATCATGAAAAGCAAAAAGATATTTTACCGTTCCATCTGAAGAAATTTGCCGATTTTTTATTTCTATCCTAGGTATAAAATAATTTTCACTCAAAATCTTTCGAACTTTTGCTGAAACGTTGGTCATATCTTCAAATGCACCTACGCCCTTAACAAGCCACTGGTAAACCTGCCGTGCTCTATATTTTTCTAAAGAAAATTTATTAAAATCATCAACTATTTCTCTATAATCCATAGACTTTATATCTTTTTTGTTCATTTACGGATTGGCACCTCCGTTTCAAATAAGAAACGTCCTCCATATCATTATACATTAAACCCAGTTAATGTCAAGATTATGGCACCTCTCTATTACTAAAATCATAAGAAATACACCACAAAAAATACTTTTATATATTCAGTATCAATTCTCTTAATGCAAACACATTTTCATGTAATTTCTTAATACAACCAAAAATTTTAAAAACTCAATGTCACTCTTCTTGAGTAAGCATACTTAACATCGTTTTATAAACTTCATCAATTTTACGATAAAAATTATTTTTAATAATTGACGCTGTACTCATATCCGGAGCATACACAATCATTTCTAACATATTAAAATCTCCACCAGAAACATTGCAACAAACATTGTACCCAAAATCGGTTTTCTTGATAACAACCGCATTTTCTCTTTCATTTTTCTGTCTCTGCAAATACAAATTAATTCCCTTAAGAGCTTTTTCCTTAACGGTAAACGGTAAAGAAGAATTAAGTTCATTGGAAATCATTTTACCTCTCGAAGTAGAAATATAATAATTGTCATCTTCCTCACACACAGAAATATTGCCATTTCGAACCATCTGTGCAAAAGCTTGACTTATATCAAAATAATTTGCCAAACCATAATTTTGCAATATTTCAATTACGTCAGATTTTTTTAACGGTTTATTTATTTTATCAAAAATATAACAAATTAAAATTTTTATTTCTTGCATATCCCTAAGGCCGCCGGGAGCAACACCAGCAGAAAAAGTATCATTCACAAAAGCTCCTCCTCACAATTGATTTTATTTTAAACAAGCGTTATAATCACACTATCGCGTAGTTAACTTATACTTTTTGCGCAATTTGTCAAAAATACGTAACATGTCGCGTTTAACGTCACCTTTTTTATGTGTATGGCACCATGCAGTCACTTTTATTTCAAGTGAATTTTCATTTGTAACCGAAATTAAAATCACAGGCTCGGGCACTTGCAAAATATTTTTATTTAACAAAAATTCTTTTTCAAAAAATTTTTTCCATTCGTCGTAATTATCATTAAATTCCGTTTTTAAATTACTTTCTACTGTGGTAATGTTAAAATCACTTTTTCGAGTTATGTTGTTTGAAATTAACTTAGAGTTGGGAATTATTACTATCTTGTCTTTTTCAGAAGTTTGAATGGTAGTATAAAACATATCAATTCTAACAACTGTACCAACAACATTATCAAACTCTATGTAATCTCCTATGTGAATAGGTTTGGTGATTACAAGAATTATTCCACTAACCACATTTGCCACGCTGTCCTTAAGTGAAAGTCCAACAGCTACAAATGACGCACCTATCGCTGCAACAAATGACCTTATATCCATTCCAATATGCCCCAATGCACTAACTAAAAGTACAATTCTTAAAAAAAATTTTAAAAATGAACCTGTGAATGAAGCAATGTTATTATCTGAACATGTTTTTCTAAAAAAAACTATCACTGCTTTTGACAAAACATTTACAAGCCACCACCCTATAATTAAAATGAGTACAGACTCACACAACTTTACTCCAATTTTTTCTAACCAAGATCTGTAACCACTAAACTGATCTATTATCCATTCCATCTAATTACACCTCGCTAAAATCACATTTTTACTAAAAAGAGGATAAACAATCATGAATTTTAAAAAAATTAAAATCATATGCTGTATTCTTACATTTTCAATATTAGGTTTTTTAAGCGAAAATAATATTTATGTTCTCGCTTCTGAAATATATTCACCGGGTGAAAAAATTTACGTTTCAATACCAGAAGAAAATTTTGAATATTCAAATTCAAATATTCCGCTAGAATATAATATAAACTATAACAACAACGACCTTATTTTTGAAAAATTGATATGCAAAAATTCATTTGATAGAAAAAAGTTTAAAATAAAAAAAGGACCCGGTACCATAGATATATTATACAACCCTTTTAAAAGAAAAGAAACCTCTTTAATGTCTGAATGTTCATTTGAACTAAAATTTAAAGTAAAACAAAAGCCGAAAAACACTTCGTCAAACATTAACTGGACAGCAAAAAATATAAATTCCAAAGGAATCGTAGAAAAAAGCACAAAAACAGTAATTTTGGAATTTTCAAAAAATTCAAACAACTGCAAGTTAAAAAGTTTACTGCCCTCCACAGGTTCACTGTCACCCAATTTTAATTCCAATAGTTTTGACTACACCATTTATGTCCCTTGCAATGTTAAAGATATAAAACTCGACGCTATCCCTGAATCAGACAATTTAAAAATAACTATAAACAGACATAAATTATGCGCCCCAGGTAAAGAAACCAATATATCTGTAATGGTTCGAAATTGTCTAACAAAAGAAAAAAGCGTTTATCACGTTAAGGTAATACGAGCACATAATCCAGAAAAAAGTCGAAAAACTCGTTACAAAAAATCTAAAAATAAAAAATCTATAAAAAAATTAAAGAAAAAATCAAAAAATTTCGATAAATTCAAAGGCAACAATAATAATGAAGAATCAGAAGAATTATTAGATACATCTGAGGATGAAACCGATGATTGCCTTGAAAACGAAGAAAATTTTGAAATAGAGCCAACTGAAAATCAAAGAAAAAACGAAGTAAAATTTATTACTATTATTGCAGCGACAGCCGCAATAATATGTTGTATATATTTTGCTTTTAAATCAAAAAAAGTAAAAAAAATAATTAACAAAATATTTAAAAAATAATACAAATTTTAACACAATTCAATATACCGACCTAGAAAACAAGGTCGGTATTATTGTTAAAATTTGCACAAAAGTTTTATATTCAAGTAATTTGTATTTAAAAAATCAGTGATTATTTCTTATTACGGCATACTTGTTTTTTGTTGCAAACCCACCACGTATATGACGTTGTGCTTTATTTATATCCAATATTTTTTTTACTTCTCTATACAAAGATTTATTTATATACTTAAGCCTTTCACTAACATCCTTATGTACAGTAGATTTTGAAACTCCAAACTCCTTTGCTGCTCCACGGACTGTAGTTTTGTGCTTAATTATATACTCTCCTAGTTTAAGTGCACGTTCCTCCAGTGCTTCTTTCACCCGCAAGCCCTCCTATCTGCGTTTTCAATAAATTACTATGCAAATAGAAAAGCTTTTATGATAAATGTTTTGATAAACCTTATTACTATACTTGTGGACTTAATTAAAATTTGGTAATACAACATTCACGACAAATATATCACAATTATGTTTTTGACTTTTGCAACTTAACTTCAATACAAATTAGGCAGTTAATCACTTCTTTTTATTTCATGCAACACATCAATTGTAAAACAACAATATTTTACAAAAATTATAATTTTATAACTTGCTTTGCACTGTCAAGCAGCTTCGTATCATGAGTTATCAAAACAATCAAACTATTTTTTGACAAATCTTCAATAACATCTTTAGCAATTAAAGCATTATCAAAATCTAGTGCAGATGTAATTTCATCAAGAACATTAATAGGCTTTTTTTGTAAATATACTCTAGCCAAAATTATTCTCTGAACTTCACCACCAGAGAAATTTATTTTTTCATTTACTACTTCTTCATAGCCGTTATTTAACTTCAATATTTTTTTGTGTAAATTTAATTTTTCACAAATGGCGTACACTTGCTCATTAGAAATACATTTATTACCTAGAGTAATATTATAAATAACAGTTGCACCATAAAAAAGTTTCATATTTTGAGATGCATATCCTACATTATCTCTTACGCTCAAATTTTTTCGACCAAAACTAACAGCAATATCTCCACTTGTTGGATAATACAGACCAACAATCAATCTTGCAATTGTACTTTTCCCCACACCTGATTCACCAATTATTCCATAAATGCCTTCCGAATTAAATTCAGTAGAAAAACTACTTAAAATTACTCGATTATTGAGGCCATTACTATATTTGAAAGTGACATTATTAAACAGTATAGACGGAACGTTTGCCACAACACTGTGTGAAATTATTTCCTGTTCCGGGCCAATGTTAAAATATTCTATCAACCTCAACAAAGCTGGTTTTACTTCATTATAGTCCGAATTAAATGCAAGGAGTTGACGTACAGATGGTATGATCATTTGAAAATACACATCAAAAGCCACTACAGAGCCAACTGTTAATCTATCTTTAGATACAAAGTAAAATCCAATCAAATAAATTAACGCAATAGAAAAAATCTCCAAACTACCATTAACACAATCCACAATATTTCGAAAGTTGTAAAATTTTATTTTACTGTTATACAAATTTTGAATCGAATTCAAAAAAATTTTTAAAGTATTTTCCTCACACCTAGTAACTTTTATTTCTTCCATATTATCGATACATTCTTTAATTATTTTATAAAAATGATCACTATTTTTCAAAATTTCACTTGATTTTTTTTCTATATTTTTACTCCAAAAAATATTAAATATGCCATACAGTAATAACAAAATACATAATGAAATTGTAATTTCTGCAGACAACATAAACATCCCTATTAGAATTAAAATTAAAAACAAAACATTCTGAAACACAACTATTACAACATTTGATAAAAAAGACCCTAATTGATTACTGTCATTTATTAAACGTGAAATAATCGTTCCTGAAGAATTTTCACAAAAAAATGAGTAAGGAGACTTAAGTATACTACTGAAAACATTGTATCTAATTTTCAAAATAAGTTCTTCAGATATTTTTTTCGTAATTTTAATGTTCAAAAAAGAAAAAATAGGCTGCAAAAAACAAGCAAGTAGGAACGCAAACATTACAAACCATACATCGTAAAATGATTTGTTTTTCGAAAACAAATCTATCAAATATCGCATACAATACGGTGTAACAACAACTGATATACTAAAACAGATTGTAAGAAACAAACTTACAATCTCACTTCTCCAAAAATGCTTTATTTGTTTAAAAATATATTTAATGAAATCAATACAGCTGTTACTCATAAAATTACTCCAAATCGAAAAAATGCTTATTATAAAAATCAAACTATTTTTTGAATTTTACATAATCCTTCTATAGATTTATTTATTTTTTTAGGATTTCCAGAATATCCACATTTCCAATTGCCGCGCATGTTTAAGCTCAACAAATCACTCGAAAAAACTTTAACAGATCCACATCCTGCACATAAAACATTGCAAATTTTTGAAACAACATTTACTGCATCTATATTTACGTTGCCACTCACATCCATACAAAAAGAATTGGAATGTCCTGACAAACTTAAATTTGACTTTCCATTTAAACAAATATTAGCACTGTCAACACAATTTAATTTAACTTTTCCATTCGACTCACCTTTAACATTTAAACTAAATTTCTCTACACCGGAAAATATATCAAAGTCAAAACTTCCATACCCTATAAATCCCCTCAACGGCACTGCTATCTCAATCAAAAAAATAGTTGGAGAAATTCTTTCCTTGCTTGAATACTCGATAACGTAATTTTCTTCATTTATTCTAATATCTACAGTATTTGCAATGTTTTCATCTGTCGTTAAAGATATTTGATAGCTATCATCATATGTAGATTTAATTTGTACACCTCTGGATGAAATAAATGAAAGATCATCTATTTTTAACAAATAATCTCTACCATTAATTTTATTAACATAAGAAACAATTTTCCCATTACCACTAACAGTATTTGCCATACAATTTCGTCCCCTATACATAGCATTTCCAACACAAAAAGTATTTAGAACTAAAACTAAAAATACTAATATTTTTTTAATCATAACAACCACCTACTTTAAAAATATGAATTTATAAAAATACCGACTGATATGCTACGCATACACACGTACACGCAGCAAACCAGTTTCTAAAATTTTTTGCAACTTTCAATTAGTGACTATACGATCCGCACTGCATACCGCAATCACAAAATCCTTCTCTGAAATTTTCACAAGGATTTACAATAAACATCACCACTAACCCCACCTCCTTCTGAATTAATTAAGTATTCAAACAAAACTTTTTAGTGTTCCCTAAACATTTCACAACGTCTCAAAAAAGGGCAATTACATGGAACAACATCCTCAAAATCTTTATACTTAACAATGTAGTTCAAAAAAGCACCTCCTTACTCCACAATATTTTTCATTTTTAACCATGTTTGCCACAAGATCTTAAATTGGGGCAATTTGACACGCTATTGGCAGAGCAGTCATACAAATGATTGCAAATACAATACCCCTGATTCACACCACCTCTTACTATATACTTCATAATTATCACCTCCTTATATAAATTTTTATACTTTTAAAAATTCATTTCGTGCCCAATGCATACCACAATCGAAGCAATTTAAATGGGAACAATTGCGACATTGGCAATGTGCTCTATCGTCTGGTTCCAAAAATTTTATTTTATTATCTGGTTCTACAATATAATTCATAAACACTTCACCTATTTTTTAATTAATTATTTTATAAGCCATTAACAAATTTAAAAATCTTTCTTACAATAAATATCATATCTAATTTTTAAAACATCTATCAAATTATATATCCATTTTTCACATTCAGGTTTACCCATAGTCAACCCATTATATGGGCATCCACCCATACACAGCGGCAATAAATTACATTCAATACACTTCTTATGATCAAACGGAGACCACATAAGATAATCTAAATAAACCTTATTATAGCTCTTAATTGGTTCTTTAATATTCCCAACAGCACGGTTTTTATTCCCAACATCATTCCAACACTTATATAAATCACCATTAGGTCCAACAACATAAGAACTTAATGTATCTACGCAACAATAATTTTCTTTAATTCCTGGATAAAATGGATAATCATCAGCTTTAAATCCATAATCTAGCAATAATTTCTGATGTTTCAATGTTTCATAAGCATATTCCTCGTTATTCAAACAGTTATGTGCTACACCACTGCAAACTTTTGTATAATCTTTAACGTGTCCTAGTCCAATAGCACAATCATTCAAGCCATTTTTAACTAAAATTTTCAAAAGATCTTCCAACGCATTAACATTGGTTTTATCGATATTCACGCGTATATGAACATTGATCTCACTTCCCTTTAACAATTTTATACCAGAAATAACCTTATCAAATGTTCCGACACCATTATGCAATTTTCTTCTAGAATCATGAATACGAGGTGGACCGTCTAATGTTACTTGTGCACCACTTATCCTAGCATCCTTTAAAATTTTCACCGTAGATTCATTAACTAAATATCCGTTTGTTACAATATGCGAATAATACTTAACTCCATATTTTTCAATAATAGATATAATTTTTTCTGACATTTGCGAAATGATATCCTTCGCCATCAAAGGCTCTCCACCATACCACGTCACTGAAATATCATTTTTGGACTTCGCTTCTGACTCAATTTTACTAATTATTGCGTTTCTAATTTCTTCATCCATAAATCCAAGCTGGCGCTCCTCATAACAATATGGACAAGCAAAATTGCATTGTAATGTAGGCGCAATAGTCAATCCAAATCCTTTCCGACCAAATTTACCCATATTGCTACGCAACTTCAACAATTTCATTTCATCTTCATCATCATTGAGTATAAAACCACCACGTTTCATATCTTCTAATAATTTTTTATCATCTGACGACAGACACTCATCATTTATTTTGGATATATTGTTTAAAATTCTTATAAAATCATCATCAACTTCAGCAAAACTTGATGTCATGCCATTAAATGCTAACTTTTTTCCTCTGTGATTTAAAATTACATTATACTTAGAACTTTTCACTCAGTACATCGCCCTTTCTTAAATTTTTTTTAACTAACATCTCAATTGACTTAGAACCCAAAATACTATCTTCTTCAAAATTTTCACATGTCTTTAGTCGATTAATTATATCTACTACACCATAATTTTCAAATAATACTTTAACAATAAGCCTACTATAAATATATAACCCTGATTCATACGTTAAATAATACGGATTCCTTAAACTAACATCACACCTCTCATCTTTAATAAATTTATTGCAAGACAAGCACTGAGCTATTCCCTCATTTAACCATAACGGACAATTGCTACTAAATTTGTTAACAAAAATATGAACTAACTCATGTTTACAAACTGTTTCAAAATCCAACCCTAACTGTCGTATCTTTTCTGGTAACTTCAAATATATACGACCATTATGTGTAAATCCAACTACCCAAAACGGTAACCTTCTGCCAACTGCACTTTCAAATTCTTTTTGAGTTTCACACACTTTAATGTTAATACATTCAATCATCCCAAAAATTTTTCTCATATTATTGCAAAAATTTTCAAGACAACACAAATCTATGTCGCAATAATCATTTGAATTTATATGTAGCATGCCCCTATCACTAAACACAAATCACACTCTTTGTCCCCCTTTAATATTTTTTAAATTTATAGTATTTAACAATAATGTTCCTCCCACAAAACATCCAAATCTTCTCTTCCCATATGACCGTATGCTGCTAATTTTCTGTAGATAGGTTTCTTCAAATCTAAACTCTCAATAATAACACTTGGACGTAAATCAAAATGATCCTTCACAATTATCTCCAGTTCATCATTTGAATATGTCGAAGTTCCAAACACATCAACCATAATCGAAATTGGATGCGCAACACCAATTGCATAAGCAATCTGGACTTCGCACTTTTTGGCTAAACCTTTGGCAATAATATTTTTAGCTACCCATCTTGCAGCATATGCGCCAGAACGATCAACTTTTGTTGGGTCCTTTCCGGAAAAAGCTCCTCCTCCGTGCCTTGAATATCCCCCATATGTGTCAACGATAATCTTTCTCCCCGTTAATCCACTATCACTACACGGGCCACCAACTACAAATCTTCCTGTTGGATTAATAAAAATCTTCGTTTCATCATCCACCATATCTTTGGGAACTATTGGACCTATTACCTCTCTTATAACGTCTTCTCGAATCGTTTCCAAACTGACATCTCCTGAGTGTTGAGCTGAAACTACAATAGTATCTACCCTTTTTGGAATGTCATCTTCATATTCAACCGTAACTTGAGTTTTTCCATCAGGTCGTAAATACTCCAAAATTTTTTCTTTACGCACACTTGCAAGCTGTTTTGCTAACCTATGTGCAAGTGATATCGGTAGTGGCATTAACTCAGGTGTTTCGTCGCACGCAAAACCAAAAACCATACCCTGATCTCCAGCACCAATCTTATCACCCAAATCACTATTGCCACTCTTGCTTTCCAAAGATTCATTTACTCCAACAAAGATGTCCGGCGATTGTGTATTTATTGACAAAATAACACCACAAGTATTTCCATCAAATCCCGTACTAGAATCATTGTATCCAACATCTAAAATTACATCTCTTGTGATTTTCTCAATATCAACATAGCAACTGGTAGAAATTTCTCCCATTATGTGTACTAGCCCTTTGGTAATCATCACCTCACAAGCAACATGTGCATCTGAATCTTTCAAAAGTATTTCATCTAGTATTGCATCTGCAATTTGATCGCATAACTTGTCTGGATGACCTTCTGTTACAGATTCAGATGTAAAAAATTTCTTCAACGCACTCCCTCATTTCACAACAAATTGAAAACTACAAATATCGATAAAAACATTTAAATTAAGTGTCATTTGTCTGACCTTCGACACCAGATAATTGCAATCATTCCTATAATTTGCAATTTATCTACTCGTATTTTACATCCATGTTCAATAAGATTTTTGTCGAATTTTGGGGTAACTTAAAATTTAAGTAACTCTTAATTAACTATATATATATATATATATAATGTAATTTTAATTATAGCCAAACTTAAGTGGTTAAATAAAGGCAGCGTTGCAAAGAGGCCGTAACGAAAATTTATATCTCGTTACAGCCTCAACAATTATTATCAACACTTTGGCTTTTTCACCTTAATAAATTCCAATAACAAATTTTTTACCAGTATAATCTCTGAGCATATCTGCGTACCTTTTTCCTTAAATTTATTTCAAATCCTCACTTATAGGACGAATAATGTACACATTTTTTATTTTATTTATTTCATCTATTGGTAACTTTGTTATATTGGAAACCATTTCAACGTCTAAGCCATTTTCTAAAGCATTTTTTGCTAGTTCTATTTTTTCGGCTTCTGCGCCTTCGGCTCTGCCTTCGGCTCTGCCCTTACTTATACCTTCGGCCATTCCTTCTGCTCTACCTTCTGCCCTGCCTTCTGCCCTGCCTTCTGCCATCCCTTTTGCTATACCTATTTTCATTCCTTCTTGTTTACTGGCCAACATCTCACTATTATACGCTCTAACAGCATTTTCTCTTTGTTCTGCTCTAACTCTGAGGTCTTCGTCTTGATTAACTTTTAACACTATCTGCGCAGCTTGCTTTACTGCTACATCTGGCATTTCATTAACCATTTTTAACTCCTCCTCTGTCTTCGCATTAAAAAACTCTACCCACTTTGTTATGTTTGGATCGCTTGTCTTGGGATCTGGTTTCCTCATTAAATCTAGCGTGTTTACTTCCATTTTGTCTGTAAACGTTGATCCAGATTTTTTATCGTACAAAACATATCTATTGTGCTGACTTTTGCTGTCTTTTATTAATATATGATCTGCAGCAATTACTATACTTACTACTTTTTGGATCTTTCCGTAATCTTCTCCGGATCCAATTTGCTCCAATGTCATTTTCGAAAGGTAACACAGTATTCTTTCGCACATATATTTCATTCGCGCTACTTG
>CAKUPP010000006.1 GCA_934675165.1 uncultured Eubacteriales bacterium | reverse complement strand
AAAAAAAGATTCCACTCCAGATGAAGCGTTAAAACAAATTAAAGAAAAACGTTATGCTTTGGCACTTAAAGAATATACTGGACAGAAACTTGCAGTTGGCATTAGTTACGATAGTAAGCAAAAACAGCATCATATTAAAATTGAAGAAATTTAATCTCTATACAAAACGGTGTATAAAGCAGTGTAAGAACTGTTATATAGTCCGTTTTTTTATACAAAAAATATTACAGAGAAGACAAATGATTAATCCAGCTTAATTTCAAAAATAGTATGGTAAAAACTGTTAGTTTACAATTAATGTATTACAAAAGAAAAAAAGTGACGGATAAACTAAGTTATATTACAGTTAAGTTGAAGTACAATAAACAACCACAAAAAGGAAACATCCGTCATGAATACTGTAACACATCAATGTAAACTCACAATATTGAAAACTGTTATTTGAAGAAAATAATGAAACATATGGTTGCATGTGTTTGTACGGAAAGCAATATAGCGTGTGTTTGTATTAATACATGAGCTATTATATATAACCGAACATATCTATTGGTATTACAGTCTTTTAGTCCAATCTTGCTGGACTATTTCGTGTTTTAGAAAGAGTTTTATTTGCTAATTTTAGTGATATTTTCAATTTTTGAACATAACTAAAATGTGATTGGTCTCACTTGTACGTAGAAGGATATTGTCAAAATTTGTAATTTAGATTTATTTGTGATATAATTATACGTAAGTTTTTTGAATATGAAATTTATAGTAAAGGGAATAGTATGCTTTATTTTATTGGATATGTTATACGGAATTTTAAAAGGAAATTTTTTACTTGAAAACTGCAAGTGGTGAGATAGTACTGATGTGTAGACCTGACGAAGGAAAATTTCAAAAATTTTTAAAAAAGAGTAATTTGATATAATGACTCTTTAAAATTTAAGTTTAACAATAAGGTGAAAAGTATGTATATACAGGCTGTAGATAAAATATCTGAGTCATTCGATGAAAAAGAAATTCGAGAAATAATAAAAAAGGAAGCGGAGGCAAAGAATTTTAAAATATCAGCTTATATTTATATGGATGAGATCATAGCGAAAGCTCGAGAATATTATAATTCATCAAAAGATTATTGGAAATCTTGGTTTTATACTAATCCAGCCATTAAATATAGCGAATTGTGCGTAAAATGGGCACTTGAGTCGATGAAATGTAAACTGAATGATGTAGATAAAAATTCTGCAGAATATGAGCTGTATTATAAGTTAGAAAATCATAGTGATCCAGAATACAATTTTGAGAATCTTAACGATTATTATGATAAAATATTTAATGAAGACGATCGAATTGTTCAAATAATGGACATGCTGAGTACAGAAAAAATGTTTGAACATTGTACGGGAAGTGATGAAGATTTTCATACTTTACGAGAGATGATTTTAAAATTCCACGAAATGATGCCGGAATTTAATAAAATTTCAATGCTACTGGAACTGAAAAATTGTATTTTGAATTTAAAAAATTATTGTGATGCTGATGGAATAAAGTCTGTTCTTAAGAGTGCTAATAAAAATGATATTAATGTATTGATTGATTTTAATGAAGAGAACAAAGAAATTTTTTTGTATCGTGTTGAGTATTTTATAAAAAGGCTAAAGTTAATGACCTCGTATATAGAACAAGTTGCTCAAAAAAGAGATTCCAATATGAAGACAATTGGCGAAAAATATTGGATACACTCAACTGGATCAGATTTACATTGTAGAAATATAGCTTACAAATGATAAAAACATACTTTTTGGTGGTATTGTAGCTGCGTGGTTGTTATTTTAAGCATTTGAAAAACTAACATTAGGACAACCGTTAAAAGCATAATTACCACATAGCACAGTACTAGGTAATGTTAGATTTAATTTTTCACAATACTCAAAAGCGCATTTGTCTATTTTCTCTATTGTGTTCGGTAAGTTTGCATTTTCTAAATTGATACAATCTGAAAACGAAAATGCGCCTATGCTTTTTAATTTTTTAGGGAATGTAAAACTTTTTAATTTTAGATTTCCTCGAAAAAGGCCCGCTGGAATAGTAGTTGCATCAACATCGAAAATATTAACTGATTCACATTTGTGCGATATTAACGACAAGTCCACGAAATCAGCTTTAGACATTGGCCCTTTGATTACAATATTTTTATAATCATCGTCTGATTTTTTGTATTCTTGTGATAATTTTCCAGAAAGTTCATTGTGAATTGTAAGTGTGCCATTTTTTAATTCGCAGTAAGCATCTACAGAATTGAAGTGGAGAATTATGCCGAAGGCAATGAATAATAAAGATATTGATAAAATTTTAAACGATTTATTTTTCATAGGCTAATCGCCTCCAAAATGTTATTCTTCCTTGTTGAAATAAATTTACTTTTTTACATATTATACCACATTTGATGAAAAAGTGCAACTAGTTGGTTGGTTTTAATTTTATAAAAAATAACTAATGTATGAGTTACAAACGCGTGAGATTGCAACATTATTAGGAATTAAAAATATTTTTTGGAAGAAATAAAGAATTTGATAAACTAAACTTATGAAAGTAATAATTTTGAATTTATTACGATTTATTCAAGAAAACTGTCCTTATAAGGAGTTTTGCAAAAATAAAAAATTAATTTAAATTTATAATTTTAGTAGCAATATCTTTTACAAAATTTTCGTCGTGTTCTACAAAAACTATGGTTGGATTGAATTTTAAAATTAAATTTTCTATTTGTATACGAGATAAAATATCAATAAAGTTAAGTGGTTCATCCCACAAATATAAGTGTGCTTTTTGACACAAACTTTTGGCAATCAGTACTTTCTTTTTTTGACCTTCACTAAGATTTGATATATCTTTTTCAAACTGAGTTCTTGGAAAATCAAGTTTATTTAAAATTGTTTTGAATAAGCTTTCATCAACATTTTCAAGTTTAGCAAAATTTTTGAGAGTTCCGCTTAAATTCGAAGTGTCTTGTGAAATATATGAGATTTTTAAAGCATTAGATTTTTCAAAAATTCCTTTAAATTTTATTTTTAAGTCTCCGTTTATGAAATTTAAAATAGTAGATTTTCCGCAACCGTTTTTGCCATATAGTGATATTCTATCTCCTTTATTTACTTCAAAATTAATATTTTCGCAAATTTTTTTATTACTATAAAACAAGGAGACATTTTTTAAGTTAAGTAGTCTATTTGAGTTGTATTTTAAGAAATTAATTTTAAGATCGCTTGTGCTTTCTATATTTTTTAGCAAATTAGATTTTTCTTTTATTGCAAATTGCTTTTTTGTTTCGGCATTTTTAGAACGCTTCATCATTTTAGCAGATTTATGACCAATGTATCCTCTGTCTGGTTTTAAACCTGAATTACGAGTGTTATTTTTAGTTTTTTCCAATTTATTTGACCACTGAGCACTTTGTTTAGCAGAATTTTCGAGTTTATAAATATTTTTTTTTAGCTTTTCATTTTGAGACATTTCAAAATTGTCTTGGCGCTTTTTATTTTCATACCATGACGAAAAATTACCTTTTTGAACTTCTATATTTGTCTTATTGATACACAAGATATGATCAATACAGTTATCTAAAAATTGGCGGTCATGCGAGATAAGAATAAATCTTTTTTTTGATTTTAAATAATTACTAACTATTTTTCTAGTTTTTATATCTAAATGATTTGTAGGTTCATCGATCAGCAAAAATGCATTTTCTTTTAAAAATAAACTAACTAATAATATTTTAATTTGCTCACCACCGCTGAGTGAATTAAAAGGACGATACAAAATTTCTTCATCAATATCTAAAAATGATAATTCTTTTTGAATTTTCCAATAATTATAGTCCTCTAGTTCTGATTTTTCTTGAATTATATTTATTGCAAGTTCTGAATAGTTGTTTATTTCAAATGGAAAATACTCAAAGTTTATATTACTTAAAATTTTCCCTTTATATTCATATTTGTTCATCAAAAGTTTAAAGAAAGTAGTTTTTCCCCTGCCATTTCTACCTGTAAAACCTAGTTTCCAGTTTGTGTCTATCTGAAAAGATACATTTTCAAATATGTTGTCGTAGCTATTGTCGTAACTAAAAGTCAAATTTTGAACACTTATCATAGACATAAAATCACACCTTTTATAAAAAATATAGACTGCAAGAAAATAATTCTTACAGTCTAAAATCATAGCCACAGAAATAGCACTATATATAATCAACCGAATAAGAATTGTAATTTTCTTGCAAGAGACACAACATTACTAAACATAAATTGTAGAGTAATTATGTCTTATAAATTAGCAAGAAATATTACGCATCTTTCTACTCCTTAAATGTTCTTATCGTTATTATATCATAAATTATTGTAAAAATCAAAACGTCCTTTGTATTTAAAACATGGTAACAACATTTATTTTTTGAGGATAAACGTAAACTAAGTGTTAAAATTATACCCACGGTTTATCTCTGAATGGTTAACAAAAAGATGTTGGAAACAATTAAAATGGGGTTAAATTTTTAGTTATTTAAAATAAATATTATACCAAATAATAAATGTGTACAGGGTCCAAATTTTTCTACTATTGTCCCATTTTCCATTATAGTGATCATCAAGTATTTTTATAAGTTCTTCACAGTTGAAAAATGTTTCCGCTGTGTCAGAAAGAAAAGCATCTTTAACAATGCCATAATATTTTTTATCACGAAGCCAGACTCTAGTCGGAACGGGAAATCCTAATTTTTCTTTTTCTGCCGTATCCTTTGGTAATCTTTTTCCGGCGGCACACCTGAGAGCATATTTTGTATTTTCTTTCGGTGTTTTGAGTTTTGTAGGAATTTTCGAAGCAATTTTGAATACTTCTCTGTCTAAAAATGGTACTCTAAGCTCTAATGAATTTGCCATGCTCATGCGATCTGCTTTGAGTAGTATATCTCCAACCATCCACATATTTATATCTAAATACTGCATCTTGGTTACATCATCATAATCTTTTACGCGGCTATAAAATTTTTTACAAAGATCCTGAGGGCGTGTAGCAAGATTTGAATTTTTGAGAATTTTTTGCTTGTCTTCTTTGGAGAACATAAATGCGTTACCTATGAATTTATTTTCAACTGTGTTTTCTCCACGTATAATAAAGCTTCTTCCACGAAATCTGAAAGGTATTTTTTTAACAATATTAGCAAAACATGTCCTAACTTTTTGAGGAAAAATTTTTTGATAAAATTTAAAAACACGTGGTTCGTTATATATAGTGTAACCACCAAAAAGTTCATCGGCACCCTCTCCAGAGAGAACTACTTTAACATGTTCACTGGCAAGCTTGGAAACAAAATATAACGCTATGCAAGAGGGGTCTGCTAGTGGTTGATCCATATGATATTGAACTTTTTGGATGGCTTTCCAAAATTCTTCAGAAGAGATTATTTTTCCGTAGTGGTTTATACCTATTTTTTTTGAAAGGTTTTGAGCCCAAGTCATTTCGTTATACTTTTGCCCAAAATCAAATCCGACGGTAAATGCTTTTTGCCCCGAAAAATATGATGAAACATAGCTTGAATCCACACCACTAGATAAAAAACACCCTACTTCCACATCACTTATGCGGTGTGCTTCTACTGAGTTTTCGAAAGCTTTTTCGATTTCTGCAGTAGCTGTTTGAAGGTCTAAATTTTCATCTATATTAAATTTTGCTTCAAAATATCTTTCTGTGAAAATCTTGCCGTCTTTATACCATAAGTAGTGTCCGGGTAATAGGCAATAAATTCCTTCAAAAAATGTTTCTGGAGGGACAGCATATTGAAAAGAAAGGTAATTGTCTAAGGCGCGATAATTAAATTTTTTTTCAGTTGTAGGAAAAGCTAAAATACTTTTTATTTCTGAAGCGTATATAAAATTTTCTCCAAATTTTGCCCAGTGAAGCGGTTTTATTCCAAATGGATCTCTTGCCATGAATAATGTTTTTTCCTCTCTGTTCCAGATGGCAAAAGCAAACATACCACGAAGCTTATCAAGAATTTTTTCTCCCCATTGTTCGAATCCATGAAGTATTACCTCGGAGTCCGTTTTGGTGTAAAATTTATGTCCAAGTCTTAGCAGTTCTTCTTTTATTTCTTCGTAATTATAAATTTCACCATTAAACGTTAAAACTAGTGTATTTTTTTCATTATAAATTGGCTGATTTCCGCCGTCGATGTCAATTATGCTGAGGCGTCTAAATCCCATAGCTACACTTTTATCCACAAAATATCCTGCACTGTCAGGCCCTCTGTGAGTAATTAAATCAGACATTGTTTCTATAACTTTCGATCTGTTGATAATTTCACCAGTGAATCCACAAATACCACACATTATTTAATGCCCCCAAATATTTAATCTCTTTTTCTTTTTTATGAAATTGATTATAACATGTGTAGAGCTGTATTTCAATTAAACACTTTGAAAAATTAAATTTTGATTTTTCGAGCGAATTAGAATTATAAATTATTGTGTTTATCTAAAATTTTTGGCAAATCTGAATTTATATTAAATTTTTTTATATCTATGATAAGTTTTATTTTCATTCAGTGCGCTGCTTTAGGTGATGACGAGTGTGATGTGATTTATCAACACGAAGTTGTAAAGTTTTGTTGTGTCTTCTTACTTGAAGGTAGAGGTATATTGCTGGTTTGTTCTGTGCTTAGTAGCAGTTTTTGTTATGCCGTACTTACGTGAGTAATTAATGCTTGAAAGTGCACTATTGTTTGTGTTACAGTGTTTATGGCATATATCTCCTTCTGTGTTCGATTGGATTAATTTAATCTGGCTGTAGCACAACTTGAAATGTTTGCTGTTTCTTTTTTATTTTTTGTGGTACATCGATTATAATATCGATAGTATTTTCTTTTGTAAAATGTTGATCAATATTTGAAAAATATTTTAATATCATATAATATTTTAGTTAGATAGTTTATAAACTAAATTATACAAGTTTTTGGAGGTATTAATTTTGAAAAATAAAGTTAAAAAGATTTTTTCTATTGTAGCTATGAGTGTGACTCTTGGAGTGGCTTGTTTGTGCGGATATAACTGCCAGGCGGTCAATAATCCATTTAAATATTTATCTCAATCGAGTCAATCAAATAATGATTCGAATAATCAACCTAATTTTAATTTTATAAAATCTGGAGAAAAAAATTGTGAATTTATATATGATGGATCCATATTTTTATATGGAGGATTAACGTTAATAGCTACATCAGCAATTGGAATTATTTGTACAATTTGTTCCGGAAGAAATAAAAAAGTTAAAAAGAGAAACAAAAAAGGTTTGGCTCAAAGGTATAAAAAATGAACCGCAATATCACAGTTAGGAGATGATTTTTATGGAGAAAATTGTTAGATTAAAAATTTATGAAGGTGTAAATTTTACCTATATTCCAGAAACTAAATTTAAAACTACACAAATATCGTTTTCTTTTTTTGTTCCGCTTGATAAAAACGAAGTCTCAAAAAATGCTGTTATTCCTAATTTGTTGTCAAGAGAGTGTAATGTGTATCCGTCCGTGACAAAAATGAATAAGAAGCTTGAGGAATTGTATGGAGCTTCTATAACATCATCAATTTCAAAAGTGGGGGATTTTCAAGTTTTGACCGTTTCGGCATGTTCTTTGAATAATATATTTATACCTGATGGAAGCGATAATATTCAACAGACTATTGATTTACTTTGTGAAACTATATTTAACCCATATGTAAAAGATGGAGCTTTTGATGAAAAATCTTTGAATGATGAGAAAAGACAATTAATTGAAGATATTCGAGCAATAAAAAATGATAAAAAATCTTATGCAAAAGAAAAATGTGAAGAAATTATGTGCAAAGGTGAAAAGTATGGGATAAATGAATTGGGTACTGTACAGAGTGCATCTGAATTAACTCCACAAAATGTTTATGAATCTTACAAAAAGTTATTACAATTTGCACCTATTGAGATTGTAATAACTGGGTGCTGTGCTTATGAAAAAATTATTGAAAACATTAAGAAAAAATTTTCTACTGTAAACCGTACATCTGACCTCGATTTGAAATCAGAAATAATAACAACAGTAAAACAAACAAAAGTAATAAATGAAGTTATGGATGTCAATCAGTGTAAGCTTGTTATGGGGTTAAGGACTGGTGTAGCACGTCCTGACGATGGTGTAAATATTTTAAAAGTATTAAATGCAATGCTTGGCGGAACTGCTCAATCCAAGTTGTTTTTAAATGTCAGAGAAAAATTAAGTTTGTGCTATTATTGTTCGTCAAAATACAACTCATATAAAGGAATTATGACAATTGAGAGTGGAGTAGAAAAAAATAATATAGAGAGGGCAAAAAACGAAATATTAAATCAATTAAAAGATTTAACTTTAGGTAATTTTTCAGATACTGACCTAGAAGAAACAAAGTTGTATTTATCTCAAAGTATGCAAAAAATTCAAGATAATATATCGGATTTGAATTCATGGTATTTAAGCCAGGTTTTTGATAAAACTATATGTTCTCCTGATGAAGCTATTGAAAAAATTAATTCTGTGTCACGAGAACAGATAATAAAATTTGCAGAAAATATAAAATTAGATACAATATTTATTCTTGCAGGAAATAAGGAGTGATTTTATGAATCCTAAAATAATAAAAAATAGTATTTTAAATGAAAAATATTATTTTATGAAACACCCTTCTGGACTTAATATATATGTTTATCCGAAATATCATTATCAATCTTCTTATGCCATATTTGGAACAAATTTTGGATCAATAAACAATAAATTTAAAGTTTCAAATCAATCATCATACACATGTGTCCCGGATGGAATAGCTCATTATTTGGAACATAAACTATTTGAAAGCCCGGAAGGGGACGCATTTTCACTTTTTTCTAAAACTGGTGCATCTGCAAATGCTTACACGTCTTTTGAAAAAACAGCTTATTTGTTTTCGTGCGCAAAGAATTTTGAAGCATCTTTGGAAATACTTGTAAATCTTGTTCAGTCACCTTATTTTACGGAAGAAAATGTTGAAAAAGAACGTGGAATAATATCACAAGAAATAAAAATGTATGAAGACAGTCCAAATTGGAAAGTATTCATAAATTTGCTAGGTGCTCTTTACCATAATAATACAGTTAAAATAGATATTGCTGGGTCAACAGAATCTATATCAAAAATAACTCCGAAAATGCTTTATGACTGTTATAATGCTTTTTATAATTTAAGTAATATGTGTATATGTGTTGCTGGTAATGTAAATCCTGATAATGTATTTGAAGTAATAGATAAAAAATTAAAATATTCTAAACCAGTAAAAATAGAACGCTTTTTTCCTGAGGAGCCCGCACATGTGTCTAAAAATGAAATAATAGAAAAATTTGACATAGAAGGTTCAATTTTTAATCTTGGATTTAAAGAGTATGTTGATCCTGGTGAAATATGTAGCATAGAAAAATTGGTTTATAACGACTTGATTTTAAATTGTATTTCTTCTCAATCTTCAGAGTTATATAGTGATTTATTAAAAAATGAACTCATAAATAGCTCTTCTTTTTCAACTGAATATCTTGAAGGGCCTGGATATGCGTCGGTAATTTTTGCAGGGGAATCTAAAAATCCTCAAAAAGCTTCAGAAATAATAAAAAGCCATATTCAAAAAATACATCAAACTGGAATTGACGAATTAGCTTTTGAAAGAGCTAAAAAGTGTGTTTACGGAAAAAGTGTTGCTATATTTGACAACATAAAAAGTATAGCTAATTTACAGCTTGATTTTGATTTATCCGGGAAAGAAGTATTTGAATATATAAATTTATTGCAAGATGCAACGATTTTTAAAGCAAATGAACACTTAAAGTATAAATTGAATTGTAATAATGCTGCACTTTCAGTAGTTGCTTCCAAGAATGGAAAATAATATTTATCACATACTTTTTCCTTATTTGAAATTAAGCTTTAATTTATCACCAGTTGCTTTTGAAATTGGTTCTATTTCAATAAAATGGTATGGAATTATCATAGCTGTGGGATTTTTAGTAGCATACTTTTATATGAATTTTAGGAAAACAGATTTTGGCTTTTCAGGTGATGATATTGCCGATTTTGTTTTAGCTCCGTCTGCTTTAGCTATAATTTTTGCAAGAATTTATTATATAATATTTTATCCAGGTGATTTTTATTTAAAAAATCCGGCCGAAATAATAAAAATTTCTCATGGTGGAATAGCAATTTACGGAGCGATCATAGGTGGATTTATTGGTTTATTTATTATTTCTAAAATTAAAAATAAAGATTTTTTGAACGCTTTAGATATTATGTCCCTGGGGCTTTTAGTTGGGCAAAGTATAGGGCGATGGGGTAATTTTGTAAATCAAGAAGCTTTTGGCTCTTCTACCAATTCAATTTTTGCAATGATAAGTGAAAATACTCATGGCGAATGTGTTCACCCTTGTTTTTTGTATGAATCGTTTGGGTGTTTATTGGGGTTTGTAGTTTTGCATATTATAACTATTCATAAAAGATTTTCTCCGGGATTTGTTTTTATATGTTATTTGCTGATATATGGAACATTGAGGTTAGTTATTGAGCATTTTAGGACAGATAGTTTGATGATTCCAAACACTTCAGTTAAAATATCGTCGATAGTTAGTTTGATACTTGTGGTAATTTCTATATTGGTAATTTTAATTAATAAAAAATCACGTAAGAATTTTACTGTATAAATTTAAAAATTCGTAGTAAGTAAAAATTTAACTACGAATTTTTAATTACACATTTTTGATAAACTATTTTTGAAATATTAATTATTCATAATAGCTTGATTGACTACTTTCTTCATAACTTTCAGAGTAGTATTCATAATTATCATTATATGATTCTTCATCGGTAGAATCGTAAAAAGATTCTTCACTGTCTGACAAAGGATTCGGAGATCGTGATTCTGATCTTTCTTGATCATATTTTGTCTTTTCTTTATTGCAAATTTTTTTGTTTTTATTATCAATTATTTCTTTGATATCATAAAAAAATTCATCACTATCTGACAGAGGATCCGGAGATTGTAATTCTGATCTTTCTTGATCATATTTTGTCTTTTTTTTATTGTAAGTTTTTTTGTTTGTATTATCAATTAGTTCTTTAATATCATAAAAAAATTCATCACTATCCGGCAGCGGATCTGGAGATTGTAACTCTGATCTTTCTTGATCATATTTTATCTTTTCTTTATCGAAAATTTCTTTGTTTGTGTTATCAACTAGTTCTTTTAAGATGTAGAGCTTATTATTTTTATATCGAGTTGCACTAAGTGAGAAACCGGGAGTCGGATTTTCAAAATAAAATTTATATAAATTACTTCTGTACATAGTATTTTTTTCGAGCAGGGATAGATCAAAATTACGCCCTAATTTTGATCTAAAGTATATGTACTTGCCAATTAGCGCCTTCATGCTTTTGCAATCTTCTTCAGAGCCGTCACAGTCATCGCTAAAATAAAAAAGGCTTACGATTATTTTTCTGCCGTAGAAGTCTTCACATTCATACTGCGTAAAAGATCCGCTTTTTCCTGGGCGGAATATACACTTTATGAAATTGCACTGATTTTGGGCTAAAAATTCTGTAAAATATTCATCTTCTACAGGCTGTTCTTCTAAACATAAAATTTTTTGTGCAGTTAGTGTGGTTGCATTTGGCGATTCTGGTAATCTAAAAATCATATTTACATTCTCCATCTATTAAGTATTAACAATTAATTATATTTTAAATTATTCAAAAGCAAATTTCAATAAATTTTTTTATGATATTTTATAAACCATATAAAGAAATTTTATAATATTGAAATTTTCAAAAACTTTGTCTGAATGACAAAAAACGCCTTTTGATGTAGAACAGATTAGTGGTTTGGAAATTGCTAAAGGATACATCAAAGATCAGTTAAATCAAGATGAATCGGGATAACAATTAACATTTGGCATACAGAACCGTCTATAGACAGCAAGTAGCAATCTTTTCGCAAGTGCTATATTTCGTATCAGCCTCCTTTAGCGGGCGAAAAATCAATGATGAATACTTGCATGTAAAACATCATGTCCAGTCCAATCTTTAAATTCCACAGATCTTTCCTTACTACACTCAAGTGCTATATGTTTTAAAAATATTTTATAATCATCTTTTTCTGATGCTTTAGATATTTTCTTTGATCCTATATCTTGTTGTAACCACTTTCCTCCATTGCGTGTATAGAGGTGCACGCACAAACTACATATTTTTTGGATATAGTCATCAAGTCTATCAGAATTTTCAATTTCATTCGTGTAGTATAGAAATCTAATATCGCACATCGGCTGATAATACTTTACAAAATTTTTGAGCCTATTCAGATGTTCATCTAAATTTTCATCTAACTTAGCAATAAATGGGCAAATGGCATATTGACACTTTGGTAATATATCCTTAGCTTCCTCGCAATTGTTTACATAATAGAAGCTGAACACTGAGTCATATAAATAAATTGAATTTTCTGGTAAGTTATCATCATCCTCCGGACGGTTATATTTATATTTTTGCAATTTTATTTTTCCATCTTTTATGGTAACTCCTTCGTATTCACTTAGCTTACTAGCTGGTTCGTATGAACATAATTTATTTACAGTAACTTCATTTAGATTGCACCCATTGATTTGATCAAATTTGATTGTATTACCATTTTCGATATCACTACCTAGAATTGCTACTTTAAATATATCAAACTCTTTTTTTAGTAATTTGGGTTCATTACTTTCGTGTGTGAATTCACTTTCTTTTTCAACATTTGGCTGCATTTCTACAGTACTTTCTACTTTATTTGAGCTGCGATGATTAAATTCATTGATGTCAAAGTTTATATTAAAGTCTTTTACTATTATATTTAAACCTTGCATTAAATCCTTTTTTGCAGTACTGATATCGTCCAAATTTTGTACTTTGCTTCTAAATTCCTTGAATATAGATTTTAAATCATTTATTCTATTTTTTTCAACTCTAGATTCCAGCATTGTTTCGATTTTGTCCAGTGTATATTTTATATCATCTTTATTCTTTATATCTTTTAAAATACAGTATAAATTGTTTTTAAATTCTTCTTGGTTTCTTGACTCTTTAATTTTTGATATACCATAAATTACTGCACCTGTAATTATTATAGCGCCACTAATCATTGCAGCAGGCCAAGCAAAATCTTTAAGTCTTTCTAATATGCCTGGTTTGTCTTCTAATTTAAATGGTTTCGTTGCGAGTGAAGTTGGAGATGAAATAGTGAGTATGGCTAACATTCCTGACATTAATTTCATTAATTTTTTATTTTGACTCGCTTTTTTCATGAAATTTTCCACCTTTTTTTATTATATTTTATTAAGTATCCAATGCATTTAACACCAATATGTTATATTATACCATAAATTTTTTTAAAATTCAACTTGAAACTTAAATCGGTTTTGTCGGCTTTGTTGGTTTACAATTGATGTGTTACAAAAGAAAAAAAGAAGTAATAGAAACCAAGTTGTGTTACAATTAAGTTAATTCGTCCTAAACAAACACAAAAACGAGATATCTGTCAAGAACACTATAGTGCAGTGTTAGCAAATTTACGATGTTCGAAGTTGTTGCAAAAATAACAAAAAATAACCTTTCAAACAACTTAGCAATCAACAGTTGCTTTGGTTGAGAAAGGTTTATTTAATTACAAATTTATAATATTAATTTTTTTAATTTATACCTGATTCTAAGTAATCTTCGAGCTCTTGTTCTTCACGTTTTTTTCTTCTGTCAAATACTAAAATAAGTGACACGGCGACTGTTACTACAGTAACAAATGATGCTATTACTCCTACTAAGAAAATTAAACTGTATCTATTTTTACCTTCCACTGCACATTACTCCTTTCAAGTATTCCATGATAATTATTATATTTAATATATTTTTTTAGTCAATACCACTGGTGTCGAAAATTATGCAATTATTTTCTATATCTATGCATAAAAGGTAATATGAAATTTATGTAAATTTAGAAAAGCAATAAGTAATCATGATTTTTTACCATAGTTTGGAGATACTAAATATTTTTAATTTTTGTGTCTAAGATCTTATTTTTTTAAAAATATTTTTGTCATACGATAATGTATGTAAAATTTTGAAATTTACTTTTTTATTTTTTGAAATAATTTTTGAATTTCTAATTTAGAAATAAATTCGTAAAAAAATGCGGCAGTTACAATTAGTATAATTAATGCAAAAAAGTTAAACAAACTAAATGGTTCTAAAGAAAATACGCTGTTAAATCTAAGTGTGCATAGTGAAAATAAGATTGCTATATTCCACAAAAGGCCTTTCCTTAGCAAGTTTAGCGGTAAAGAAATTTTGTATATTAAAAACATTCCTATTATACCGGTTATAATAACGCAGAGTGTAGAATATTTTTCATAAGAAAAATTAAACATAGAAGACATCAAAACACACGTCAATAAACTAAGGACAACAGTAAGTGCGGCAGGTAAAGATTCACTTAATATATTACTAAGCAATTTTCCTTTAATTTTTTCTCTATTGGGTTCTAGTGCCAAAATAAACGATGGTATTCCTATTGTAAGAGTACTTATAAGGGTTAGTTGTATTGGTGTAAACGGATATGAAAATGGTAAAATCATAAATAAGACGGACAAAATAAATGAATAAATAGTTTTAACAATAAAAAGTGTTGATGATCTTTGTATATTGTTAATAGCAATACGGCCTTCGGCCACAGCTTTAGGCATAGATGCAAAATCAGAGTTGAGCAATACTAAGTGAGCTACATTTCTGGAAATATCACTTCCGCTTGCCATTGCTACGCTACAATCTGCTTCTTTCATAGCAAGAACATCATTTACACCGTCTCCAACCATTGCAACTGTTTTTCCTGAATCTTTTAAGGCTTTTACTATTATTTGTTTTCTGATTGGGGTTACTCTTCCAAAAATAGTATATTTGGTTGCTGCATCTTTAACTTCATTGTCATTTTTTAGAGATGATACATCAATATAATCGCTCGAATCATCAATGTTTACTCTGTTGGCTATTTTTGAAATTGTGTAAGGATTATCCCCTGAGATGACTTTTAATTTGACTCCTTGATTTTTAAAAAAATCTAGCGTTTTAGTAGCGTTAAATCTTATTTTGTCCTTGATAAGAACAAATCCCATCAGTTCAATATCTTTAGGAATTTCACCATATTCAAGTCCATTATCTGAATGTACAATGGTAAGTACTCTATAGTTTTCGGAATATGTTTTTACATTATCTGCAATTTTGTAATAATTTTCTTTAAAAATCATTTCACCGGCTCCCATAATGAATGTACCCACTGTTTCAAATTGAGCGCCAGACCATTTTCTTTCTGAAGAAAACGGAATAATCTCTACTGATTTGTATTTTTTTTCTCCGGAAAAAAATTTGTTTTTTATGGCATTAAATGTTTCATTGTTATCGCTTAAAACACTACTGATATTTGAAAGTGCTTCAGAAATATTTTCGCGAGTAAACCCTGTGGCAGGGATTATGTCATGTACTTCAAAAGTGCCTTCAGTTATAGTACCTGTTTTATCGAGGCATAGTGTATCTACTCGTGCAAGTGTTTCGAGAGAATATATATCTTGAACAAGTACACGATTTTTTGAAAGCTTTAAAACGCCTACTGCAAGTATAGTACTTGTAAGAAGCACTAATCCTTCAGGTATCATGCCAATAAGAGCTGCCGAAGTTTTTATGATGGTAGATGTATAATCAAAATTTGAAGCTAGTAACTGTCTATAAAATAACAATGTACCGATGGGGATTATTGCCAATGAAACCATTTTTATTATTTTGTTCACAGAAATCATTATTTCTGATTTTGTTTTTTTTATATATTTTGATCCTTTAAGTATTATAGATGAATAATTATTTTCACCTACCTTATCTGCTTGAGCGATGCAATTTCCTCCAACAAGGTAGCTACCGGACAAGAGAGTATCGCCGGGTTTTTTAATTATTAGATTAGGTTCTCCGGTTAAGAGAGATTCGTTAACTTCACATTTGCCACTTTTTATTATACAATCGGTAATAACTTGATTACCGGCATTAAATACAATTATATCGTCGAGCACAACTTTTTCTACACTTATATTTTTTAGCTTGCTATCTCTAATGACTTTAGCACAGCTTGAAGAAATTAAGTTTAATTTATCTACTGTTTTTTTTGCTCTTATTTCTTGTACTATTCCTATAATCGAATTGCATATTACAACAAATATAAACATAAGATTTTTATAAGAACCTACAGCAAGTATTGCCAACGCCAAAATTAAATTTATAAAATTAAAAAGTGTAAAAACATTATCATATATTATGTTTTTTGTACTTTTGCTTTGTATAGATTTATCCACATTGACAAGGCCGGCGTTTACACGAGATTTAACTTCTTGTTTTGTAAGTCCAACATTTATATCGGGAGAGTATCTTAAAATTTTATTCACAGTATTCCTCCATTTTTGCAGTTGTAAATAATTATGAATGATTAAAAAATAAATTAATTCATTATTTTGGGGAGGTGCAGATTGGTTTGGTTTGTCGAATAGTAGATATGAAAAACAAAGAAGTGATAAGCATAAAAGATGGTTGCAGAATAGGATGTGTAAATGATGTTGAAGTTGATATGAAATGTGCAAAACTAGTAGCAATTGTTGTGTATGGGAGATTAAAGTGTTTTGGAATTTTTGGTAGGGAAGACGATATAGTAATTAAATGGGACGATATACAAATAATTGGCGAAGACACAATACTTGTAAATTATTGCCGTGAATGTAGACCGCGCAAGAAAAGTTGGATTCCTCTTATATTTCGAGGATGGAAATAATAAGCACAGATATAATTTTCTAAAATGCTTTTATTTAAAGTTTTATTTCATATTATTATGTAATGGCAAATACTTCCTGCTAATACAAATAAATGCCACACGAAATGGATATAACTACATTTTTTTCCAATAACATAAAATACTGCTCCAACCGTATAAAAAATTCCACCAATCAAAAGCCATTTGATTTGAAATAGGGTTAAACATTTCATTGCAGAAGGAAATATAAATACTATGCTCCATCCCATCATTATATATAAAAATAAAGAAATTTTTGAAAACTTGTTTACGCTGATGCTGTTGAGTACAATTCCTATTACAGCAAAAAGCCATACACCACTTAAAATAATCATAGAAATTTGGGTTTTTATAAAAATAGCGCACAGGGGAGTATATGTTCCGGCAATTAGCAAAAAAATGGAACAATGATCTAATTTTCTGAATATCGCTTTTATTTTTCCGGGTTTAAGTCCGTGGTAAATTGATGATATTCCATAAAGTACCATAAGAGAAATAGAATAAATCATAGCCCACACAAGATTAATACTATGTGCATATTTTTTTGCTAATGCACACAAAGCTAAAACTGCGAAAGCTACGCCTATACTGTGCGAAATTGTATTTAAAATATCTTCTGATTTTTTATAGCAAGGTAGATCCCACTTCAAACATTTTTGTTTTTTTAAGTTGTAACCACTGTCCATTATAGTCGTCTCTCTTTCATAAATTGATTTACGCCACCGCGGGTAAATTATATCACAAAGTATTTTTTGTTCCTATATATAAGATTTACAAAAAGGTTAAATTAATTTATTTAAAATAAACTTATTTTGTGAGAAATGCTTTTTGATTTTAATTTATAATTTTGAAAATGTAAAAGTATTAAAATCATCTGTACAACATAAACTTACTATACAAGGAGTGATAGTTTTGAATTTTTTAAAGTTAACCAAAAATTTTATTCAAAATAATTTCATTGTTTGTGCCACAGCATCAATTTTTATTCTAATGATATCGGGACTCGCTGCTGTGAGATTTAAAGCAGCAGAGAGTGAAAAAAATTTGCAGGTACAAAACAAAAAAACTATTATTTTAGATCCGGGTCATGGTGGTGAAGATGGTGGTGCAGTTGGAGATAATAAAATAATAGAAAAAAATATAAATTTAAATATCTCTTTAAAGCTTCGTGATTTTTTGGAAGCGGCTGGATACAACATAATTATGACACGTGACAAGGATATTTCAATATACGATAGTGACGCTAAATCAACGCGTGAAAAAAAGCGTTCAGACCTTCACAATCGTATGGAAATAATAAAAAGCAACTCCAATCCTGATACGATATTTGTAAGCATTCATCAAAACAAATTTCCAAATCCTAAATATTTTGGAACTCAAATATTTTATTCTAAGAATGATCCAAATAGTCAAAATCTCGCAACAAGCATCAAAAACTCAGTTACAAATCTTTTACAGCCAGAGAATACACGCGAAACAAAGCCAGCAGATAAAAATATTTTTCTGCTTCGTAATGCTCAAATTCCTGCTGTAGTGGTAGAATGTGGATTTATTTCTAATCCTGATGAAGCACAGAAGCTTATGAATTCAAGTTATCAAAAAAATATGGCATTTTCTATTTTTTGTGGTATCTCCAATTATTTTTTAAATGCTTAAACTTAATTTACTTTGAAATAACCAGTTGCTTTTATTAGCAGGCTTTTTTATAATTTTTTTATAGATTATAAAAAGGAAGTATTGGCATATGAGAAAAATAAAAAATGTATTTGTTTGTTCAGAGTGTGGATTTGAATCTGCAAAATGGAATGGTATTTGCCCATCATGCGGGCAAGGAAACACGATGATTGAAGAAATTAGAGAATTATCACAAAAATCAAAAGGGCAAACGATAAAACTAAATCCTTCACAAATTTCCCAAATACCTATGAGTAGTATTGATATAAATGAAGAAACTCGTTATAGCACGGGTTTTAATGAATTGGATAGAGTGTTTGGCGGTGGCATAGTAAAGGGTTCTTTATCTTTGTTAGGTGGAACGCCTGGAATAGGAAAATCCACACTTTTGCTGCAAATTTGTAATTATCTTGATAAAAGTTTAAAAATTCTTTATGTATCTGGAGAAGAATCTAAAAGGCAAATAAAAATGAGAGCTTCAAGACTGGGAGTTCACAATGAAAATCTTTTTATTATGACAGAAACTAACGTAAGTTTGATATCTGCCGAAATAGAACTAACACGTCCCGACATTGTTATTGTTGATTCTGTACAAACTATGAGTAATCCGGAATCTTCAACATTTCCGGGTAGTGTGTCTCAAGTAAAAGAATGTGCAAATACATTTTTAAAAATTTCAAAATCATTTGACATAACAGTTATACTTATTGGTCACGTAAATAAGGATGGTGCAATAGCTGGCCCGAAGGTTCTTGAACACATGGTAGATGCTGTATTATATTTTGAAGGTGATAGTCAAACTTCTTATCGTATCTTAAGAGCGGTGAAAAATAGGCACGGTTCAACTAATGAAATAGGCGTATTTCGGATGGATAATACAGGACTGAAAGAAGTAGAAAATCCGTCCGTTATGTTATTAGCAGGTAAACCTCAAGGTGTTCCTGGTATTTGCGTAGCATGTGTAATGGAAGGATCTAGACCAATTTTAACAGAGGTTCAAGGTTTGGTAACAACTACAAATTTTGGGAATCCAAGGAGAATGGCTACAGGATTTGATTACAATCGTATGTCATTGATATTGGCGGTGTTAGAAAAACGTGCTGGATATTTCTTTTCTTCTATGGATGCGTATATTAATGTTGTAGGTGGAATAAGGCTAGAAGAGCCGGCGGCAGATTTATCTGTGGCAATTGCACTTGTTTCTAGTTTAAAAGATATTGTTGTAAATGATAGCGTAATAGCATTTGGTGAAATAGGTCTTGCGGGTGAAATACGTTCAGTTCCAAACTGTGAAATTAGAATTTTAGAGGCCGAAAGATTGGGATTCAAAAAATGTATTATTCCGTATTATAGTTATAAATCTATTATTAACACTAGTAAATATAACATCAAAATTATAGGTGCAAAGAATGTACGGCAAGCGATTGAAGAAGCTGTAAATTAAATTTTTAAGTGTATTTTTCAATTTAAATAAATGCAGCTATAAAACAACACATAACATCTGTATGCATGTCTGCTGAATAAACTTAATGTTTCACAAACACAAAGAGCCAGATGCACCGTTGGTGCAACCGGCTCTTTAAAAATATCAGAAATTATTTATTGTTTAATTTAAAAATATAATCCTCAACTACGTCTTTAAAATGGATGGTATCTACGGAATTTTCATACAAATACTCAATCAATTTTTCAACAATTTCTTTATCGCGCGAAATGAGTTCTACGGCAGTGTCTTCTCTTTCGTCGGAATCTCCTACAACTGATGAAATTTTTATTCCGTAGTGCACAAAACCATCGATTAATTTTTCTACTATACTGTATCTAATAGTTTTTGGAATTTCTACAGAGAGAACCTTTTCATAAACTTCTTTTACGCTCATATCAAGCACCTCCAATCGACGTCTCAGATACTTTAATCCTAGACATATTTTGGCAAAGATTCAACCTAAATTTTTCGACTCAATTCACTATTTTTCGATATTTTACTACTATTTTCGACTAGAGCCTATCATTTTTCGTTTTAAAATACAGTTAAATTTTATACTTAATTAAAAATTTATGTATAAAATTACTTACAAAATTTATTTTTTATTTTTGTAGCGTAAAATATATTACTAGATTTTAGATGAAAATGTCTATTAAAATATTTTCATCTTTTGTTAAACGTCATAAATAATTAATTTTTATATCATTTTCTACAAAAAACAATATATTTCTACAAGTATCTTCGGCTTTGTACATTTTTTAACATTAAACCTGTATAAAATACAAAAAAGCAGCCATACGGCTGCAAAACAAAAACTTTATTTACGAATACCCAATCTTGAAATAATCGATCTGTATCTCTCGATATCGATACTAATAAGATAATTTAAAAGACCCCTTCTGTGACCTACCATAATTAAAAGGCCCCTTCTGGAATGATGATCTTTCTTGTGTGTTTTTAAATGTTCAGTAAGATCATTGATTCTCTTGGTTAAAAGAGCGATTTGAACTTCTGGAGACCCAGTGTCACCTTCATGAAGAGCATATTCACGAATAATTGAATTTTTGCATTCTTTTGTTAACATATTTTACACCTCTCTAAATTTACCCAAATGCCAAGCATCAATTTTAGAAATTAATCCAAAATCGGGGGTAGTAGGTCTATATTGTACCATAAATATTTAAAAAAGTAAAGCTCTTAAATTACAAATTTGTATTTTGTGAATTTAAAAAGTGTGGTGCCTTATTTTTTGTGATAAAAAACAGAATGTTCTAAAAATTGAACTCGATTAAAATGAGTAAAATTCTTTAATAAAATAAAAAACTTGAATTTTTAAAGTATTGAAAATTCCCTTGTAGGAATATATAATTTTATTAGTAGGGTTATGATAGTTTCTTATTAAAACGAATAATAGTTAAGGTGTGATGATGTTTGGTTGATTATGAAGAAATTCCCATGTTTATGAAAAATGAAATTGTTGCTAAGTATCATAAAATGTTGATGCGTAAAAAATATATACTTTTTTTCAAACGAGTTTTTGATTTGATTTTTTCCTTGATTATGGCAATTATTTTATTTCCTGTTTTGATCACGACATGTATAATTATTAAATGTGATTCTCCTGGGAAAGTAATATTTAAGCAAAAGAGAATAACGCAATGCGGGAAAGTATTTGACATATTCAAATTTAGGACTATGGTCGAAGATGCAGAAAAAATTGGCACACAAGTTACTACTGGGGATGATCCAAGAATAACAAGATGTGGCAAATGGCTTCGTAAGTATCGAATTGATGAATTGCCACAGATTTTTAACATAATTAGAGGAGAACTCTCTTTTGTAGGTCCTCGACCAGAGGTCCAAAAATATGTACTGCAGTATACTGATGAAATGCTGGCTACACTATTAATACCTGCAGGGGTAACGTCTCTTGCAAGTATAATTTACAAAGATGAATCGAAAATGTTAGAAAATGCAAATAATCCTGATGAAGTATATGTTAAAGAAGTTTTACCACAAAAAATGAAGTATAACATTGAATACATCGAAAAAATGAGTATTGCCTATGATATTAAGATAATTTTAAAAACTATTTGTGCTGTTTTAAAAAAATAAAAAATGTAAGGAGATTTTTAAAGTTGGATAGAATCATAAAATTTTCACCTCCGGATATTTCAGAAGAAGATATTAAAAGTGTTACTGAAGCTTTGAGATCAGGATGGATTACAACTGGTCCAAAAACAAAACTTTTTGAAAAAAAAATAGCTTCATATTGTGATATAAATTGTGCAGTTGCGCTTAATTCGGCCACGGCATGTCTTGAAATGACTTTAAGGGTATTGGGAGTAGGACCTGGTGATGAAGTTATTACCAGCGCATATACTTATACTGCTTCGTGCAGTGTTATTTGCCATGTTGGAGCGACTCCAGTGCTGGTTGATACTGCAAAGGATTCATTTGAAATGGATTACGAAAAGCTTGCTGATGCAATAACTGAAAAGACTAAAGTTGTGATTCCTGTTGATATCGGCGGAGTAATGTGCAACTACGAAAAAATTTTTGAAGTAGTTAAAAGTAAAAAACATCTTTTTAATCCTCAAAATGAAATACAAGAAAAAATAGGTAGACCTGTTGTTTTGGCAGATGGAGCTCATTCTTTTGGTGCGTGCCGAAATGGGAAAATGTCTGGAAGTGCAGCAGATTTTACGTGTTTTTCTTTTCACGCTGTTAAAAACTTGACTACTGCCGAGGGTGGTGCAGTTACCTGGAAAGATATAGATGGCGTAGACAATCATGAAATATATAAATCGTATATGCTTTTGTCACTTCATGGTCAAAATAAAGATGCACTTGCGAAAACAAAAGCGGGTTGTTGGGAATATGATATAATCTCTCCTGCTTACAAGTGTAATATGACCGATATATCGGCTTCTTTGGGCATTTCTCAGTTGAGTAGATATGAAAGTATGCTAAAAAGAAGACGTGATATTGTAAAAAAATATAATGAAGGGTTTAAAGATTGTAGTATAAGGTCTTTGCCACATTTAACTGAGACTGCTACATCTAGTTGTCACTTGTATATCACAAGGCTTTTAGGTAAAGATTCTGATTTTAGAAACAAATTTATTGAAAATTTAGCAAAGCAAGGTATTGCAGCAAATGTTCATTATAAAACGCTACCTATGCTTACAGCGTATAAAAATCTTGGTTTTAAAGTAGAGGATTATCCGAACGCATTTGATATGTTCGTAAATGAAGTAACGTTGCCGCTTCACACTCTTCTTTCTGACGAGGATGTTGAGTATGTGATAGAAAAATGTAGAGAAAATTTATAAAAAGGAGACGACAACTTTTGAATAATCCCCAGAGAACTATTAGAGATAAACTGACTGATGCAGAAAGTTTTAGATTAATATTTTTGCTTACTTTATCTTTTGAAATGATAGCATTTTTAGATGTAGTTTTTCTTGCATTTAAATGTGCGGTTTTGACGTGGGGATTTTTTATTTTGATACATAATTGTTTTATTAACAAATTGGCTTTTAAGGTGAAATATGGGTATCTTTTGTTTTCGTTTTTAGCTATTATGATTATTACCTCTATAGTACATGTTTCACTTTGGATCATACCAAACATGGTTATAATGGGATATACGGCTATTTGCTTTTTTATGTTTTTTGGAATGTATATCGACACTTCTTATCAAAATGCAGAGCGGGAACTTGTATATGTATTCAAATTTTTTATATTTTTTGGATTAATTGGCGGTTTGGCCTCACTGTGCACATTGTTTTTGAATAACGAATTTTGTTTTTGTGGATACTACCTTGGTATATATAGGAATAGGCTTATTGGAATATATACAAACTCCAATATATTAGCTTTTTCTATGATTGAAGCGATTGTTGCATGCGATATGTTAAGTTCTTATCATATGCGTCATAAATTGAAAGATGCTGGCATTAGTTTATGGGTTATAGTTGCAACTGTAATTACATGTTGTTTGTGTTTATTTTTATCTGATTCGAATGCATCTTTTTTGTTTTTGATTTTATACAGTACAATTCGAGTGTTTTGCAATTTATTTTTTAGGAGTCCTTCAACCGGTGGTGTAAAGTTTGTAAAGAGTGTTATGATTACAATCGCTTTTTGTATTATTGCAATGTCACTTTCGTTTACGTTTAGGAGTGTGTGTCAAAGATTTATAGGTGGCACAATAACGGGTGTACATAAACAAGAGGAAATGATAAAAAATTTTGCAGATGGTTGGAATTTAAATGGTTCTGTAGTTAAGTTAGAATCTAAGGAAGAAAATGAGATTAAATCAGTAGTTGACGAAAATGATAGAAAAGATGAGATCCCAGATTTAACGATAGGGCGACATGAACCATATGATGTCAGTAGTGGCAGAAAATATCTTTTCAAGCAGGGTGTTGAAATTTTTAAGCACCATCCGGTGATAGGTATGGGGCGAGCAAATCTTATCAAATATAGTAAAAAATATATGCCAGGAGGACTTATTCATCCTGACTTGCATAATGGATATCTTACTATTTTAGTTTGTTATGGGGCTGTTGGGTTTATAATTTTTGCATTGTTTTCATTTCTAGTTGCAATTGATATTTGTAAATATATGCTATTAAATTTTTCAATCCCTAATTTTGGTGTGATTACCAGACTTTTTTCTGCTCTGGTTGCTTATTGTGGCTATTGTATGTTTGAAAAAGCTATACTTTTTGATATGACGTTTATGGTTGGCTTTTTTTGGTTCATTTTAGGTGTTATGATGACATATGTTTATGGTGAAAGAAGGAATATGTAGGTTTGTAGATTTAAAGTAAAAAAATTATTGGATTATGGTAACTAATGGTTTATAATGGATATAAAGAAATATAAGTAAAATAAAAGATAAAGAAAAAGCGGTGATTTGAGATGATAAATATAGGTTGTCACCTTTCTTCTAGCAAAGGATATTTGTCAATGGGTGAAACAGCAAAAAGCATAGGAGCAAACACATTTGCATATTTTACACGTAATCCGAGAGGAGGAGCGTGCAAGAAGGTGGATATGGAGGACTTAAGGGCATTTTTAAAGTTTTCTTCAGAAGAAAACTTTGCGAGAATAGTTGCTCATGCACCATATACATTGAATCTGTGTTCGTCGGCTGAACATATAAGAAATTTTTCTGAGAGAGTATTTAAAGAAGATATTGAAAGAACTGAGCTTATTCCCGGTAGCTTTTATAATTTTCACCCCGGTAGTCATACAGGACAAGGTATAGACGTAGGGATTGAACAAATTTTGAAAGCTCTTAACGAAATTATTTTTCCTGGTCAAAAAACAACAATTTTGTTAGAAACTATGTCAGGAAAAGGTAGTGAAGTGGGGGGAAAATTTGAAGAGATAAAAAAAATAATTAATAATATTGAAATTAAAGATAAAGTGGGAGTATGTTTGGATACTTGTCACGTTTTTGATGCTGGATATGATATTAAATCAAATCTTGAAAGTGTTTTGGAAGAATTTGATAAAGAGATAGGCATAAGCAAACTTCGTGCAGTTCATTTAAATGACAGTAAAAATGCAATTGGAAGCAAGAAAGATAGGCATGAGAAAATAGGTAAAGGAACAATTGGTATAGCAGCTTTTGAGAATATAGTAAATAACGAATTTTTAAAAAATCTTCCGTTTATTTTGGAAACTCCTCAAGAAAATCTTTCGGGTTACGCCGATGAAATCTCAGTTTTAAAATCACTTAGTAAATAAAAAATTAAAAGGATGTATACAAATGGAAGAAGAAAATTTTTCAAAATATAAAGGTGGAAAATTAAGTGAAGTTGTAATAGTTTCACTAAGTCCATTTTTGGAGAAAATAAAAAATTCCGGAATAAAAAAAGTACTAGAAGGTTTTATTGGCGGAAATCCAAATGAATTTGTAATTAAAAAAATAAGAAGCCAGCTTTCAAAAAGGCGATTTGTAGATTTAGGAAAGTCAATGGGGAAAATAGCTATCCAATATAGGTTTGGAGGAATTCAAATAGAGCCGGTAGGGCTTTTGAGGATGCTTATAAAAAGAATTACTATTACTGATGTTCAAATCATAGATTCATTTAATTCCATAATAACTCAGATTGAAAGAAAATATATCCTTGATGACACTTACCTTATAAATAAGCTCGATGATATTATATTTAATCTTTCTGGTACAGAAATATATAAACCCAAAAATTCTGAAGAAAAAACTCTTTACGATTTAGCAATGCTAATACTAATGAATTATTATAAATCGACTGATAATAAACCAGATTGGATAAAACCTGCATTTGAAACTATAAAAAGGGGTGTATTCATCAAAAAATGGATTGATTTTCTTGCAGATTACATCTCAGAGATGATTTCAAAAGTTAGTGAAAATATATTTTTTGATTTTAAAGTTACTTTTGATTCATTTGCAATTAGAACGTTTTTAAATAAAAAAACTAATAAAGGTCAAGTTTCAAAATTGATAAGTATGTGCGGTATAAATATAAGAAAAATTATTTACAGTTTTGCTAAAAGTTATGTAAGCCCTAGCTTTATTAGAGGTGCAAGCGAAATTATATTAGAAATTGCAACTAAATTTTTAAGTGATATCAATAGAAATGACATGAAAATTCAAGAAGAGGATTGCTTTTCAGATACTTTTTGGTCAATAACGGTTAGTTTAGGAGAAAACGCTTGTCGTGACAGAAATTTTCGCTGGTTTACAAATAAAGATAATAAAGAAGCTTTTTTGGAATATTCTTTGAGTGAAAATTTTGAAACGTTTAAAAGGATTCAGTCCAAAGCTAGTGAGAGCTTTAAGTTAGTTCCGAATATTCATTTTGGATTGGTTTCGAGTTTTAAAGCGGTGAGTGTGATTGAACATTCAGTAGAGCTACAAGGTATCCCCAAGGGAAGATTATTTTATAGATTGTGTTTTGGTGATACACATACACCGGTCTATCATTTGAACATAAGTAAATCGATGGATCATACAAAATTTATGGTTTTAGCGGATTCTCAAGGAATGGTAAAAAGTGACTACGATAGATTTTTAGTTTTATTTGAAAATTCTTTGAAAAAATTTGGTGACGTTGATTTTTCCGTACATCTTGGAGATTTTGTTGACGATGGCAATAATGAAGAGTATTGGAAGTGGCTTTTTTCAAGTGATGCATGGAAAAATTGCCCTATTGTACCGCTTGGAGGCAATCATGAAGCGAGAATTAATACTTTATCGTTAAAAATTGGTGTAAAAAATCCCATAGCGTCTCATTTTAATCTCACTAAGGTGCCGGCTCAAAATTCTGTAGGTGGGATGTATTATTCATTTGTACATAACAATATAACATTCATAGTTTTAAATACCAACACAGGATTTGATGAAGAAATTGACAAAACACAGTACAATTTTGCACTTTCTGCAGCAAAGAATGCTACAACACCTTGGAAAATACTTTTAACTCATAAAACTCCATATTCTAATGGGCCACATCATAAAGACCCAGATGTAAAAGGAATAGGTAAGCAAATAAAGGCACTCGCATACGAAGGAAAAATTGATGTGGTTTTTGGTGGTCATGATCATGTGTATGTTAGAACTCCATTTCTTGCGCAGGATGATATCGTGGATCAAGAAAAAGTTATTGACGCAGACTGTAGAAACTGTTATAAAGTTTTTGATTTTTCTGAAGGTACTATTTTTATAACGCCTGGTACGGCAGGAGTAAAAAATTACGCAAGTGATGATTATGACCAATTTCCAAAAGAAGTATCACCTAAAATTAATTCTCAAGTTTGTTGTGAAGTTGTTGCTGATGAAAGTGTTTTGCATTTTAAGGCTTTTTCTTTTGATTTTGAATCTAAGGAATTTAAAGATTTAGACTCTTTTAAACTTATTAAAAACAAGATTTCAAAATCTTTTATAGATGGAGCAACAGTTTCAAAAATTATAAAAAACATACCAGATTGCCCGTGGGTAGATCGTAGTTTTGCTTTAAGAAGGGCGTTTATGCTTTATAAAAAGCTTGATTATGCAGAAAAAATCACAGTAGATAATTATTCGGATCTCTTAGATTTAAATGATCATAATAAAAGCTTAAAGGTAATTACGAATAGTAGAATCGTTACTGTAAAAAATAAAAAAGAATTTTTAAATGCAGTTAAAGATAAAAAGGTAGGGACAATAATTACTCTTGCTGAAGAAATAAAATTTGAAAATAAATTTTCACTAAAGAGTAAAGTTGTTATAGACCGGCCATTATGTATAAGAGGTGTTGCAAAACTTACACATGTTAGATTTATTTTAAAAAACAACGCATTTTTATTTTTAGCGGATAGTGTTTGTGTGGATAATACCAGAAAACCATTTTCACTTTACGCTTCTCGTTCATGTTTTGAAATGTTTGATACGTCTACACTTATTCTTAGTGATAATGCAACAATTAACAATGGATATGGTATAGGAATAAAGAAATTTTCTATAAATATAGTTGGTGAAAATTGTAAGGTGTATCTTGTAAGCTCTGGACAAAATTTTTCCTTAAACGGAATGGTGTTTTCTTCTTCAGCATTATCAAAAATAGTTGTTAATTCCGGAAAATATCTTTCTTCTAATAATCGATATACATTTGATGTTAATGGTAACTTAATTGTAAAAGGAGGATTTATTACGAGTATTAAAGGGTTCGTTAATTCTAATATTTTTGTTTTAGGTGGAATAATAGGTGAAAAAGACAATAAGCAGAGTATTATACCTATTGAAAGTCTTGGCAGAGTAAATTTTGATTCTGGAAAAATTCGTCAAGTAAATGGTGTTTCCGCAGTGGTAAATTCAAGAAAAAGAACTGACATTAATTTTAAAAATAATTTTTGTGCAGAAGGCAAAATATTATACCGTTGATTTTACAAATATTATAGTTAAGAAGAGGCGTTTAAAATGAATGATTACAGACGTTTGACTCAGAGAGAAAAAAATAAGTTAAAAATTCGTAGGAAAATAAAAAAAGTAGCAAGAAAAAGTATTTTTTGGTGGAGTGTAGTAGTTACTGTAGTATTGCTTTTTGTTGTGGGGATAATTTCGTTCTTTAAATTTGTAGATAAAAAATATGAACCTGAAAATTGTCAAACATCTCAAGTAAAAAATTCTGATTCGTTAAGTGATGTGAGCGATGATTCTCAAGGACTGGATATTTTAAAGAAAAATGAACTTGATATGGAGCTTAAGAATTCGGGAAATACTAGTAGCGAAAATTTAGAACCTGATAACAAAAAGCAATCAAATACAGCAAAGTACGATTTTTCGACGTGGAATAAAACATGTTCTTTAGAACTTATAGTGGTAAATTCTAATAACCCTATTCCTGAGAGTATTGAAATTAAAACAAAAAATTGTCGGGGAAAAGAAATCGCATCTGTTGCTTGTGAAGCTTTAAGTGAAATGATTTCTGATGCCAAAAAAGATGGTATAAATCTTTGGATTTCTTCAGGGTACAGAGATTTACAGCTTCAAACTAAGCTTTTTAACAGACAAGTAGAAAAAGAAAAATCTGCAAAAATTATATCTAAAGAAGAGGCAGAAAAATTAGCAGCTAGTGTGGTAGCTCGCCCGGGCACAAGTGAACATAATACGGGTCTTGCAGTAGATTTTAATGATGTTAGAGATGATTTTTATAAAACTAAAGAATACAAATGGTTAATGGATAATGCACATAAATATGGTTTTATTGAACGCTATCAAAAAAAATGGAAAGATCTTACGGGTGTAATATATGAACCATGGCATTTTAGGTATGTAGGCAAAGAACATGCGCCCAAAATAAAGGAAAGCGGAATTTGTTTAGAAGAATATGCTGCTAAAAATTTTATAAAATAGGAGAGAGGAAGTAATGAATAGTTTAAAGGTAAGAACGCGTTTTGCTCCAAGCCCTACAGGCTATATGCATATAGGAAATTTGAGGACGGCACTATATGAATACTTAATTGCAAAGTCTGCAAAAGGTGATTTCATACTTAGAATAGAGGATACCGATCAAGAAAGATTCGTTAAAGGTGCTGAGGAAGTAATATATAATACGTTGTCAGCAGTGGGTTTGAAATACGATGAAGGCCCAGATATTGGTGGACAATATGGCCCTTATAGACAAAGTCAGCGAAAAAACGAATATTTAACATATGCGAAAAAACTTGTTGAAAAAGGTGCAGCGTATTATTGCTTTTGCGAAAAATCTGGTGACGAAAATCCAATTTCTGGGCACAAAGATAAATGTAGAAATTTAAATTTGGAAGAAATTCAAGAAAATTTAGATAAAGGAAAAAAATATGTTATACGGCAGAAGATGCCTGTAGACGGGAAAACTGTTTTTAATGATGTTGTTTTTGGAGAAGTTTCTATTGAAAATAAAGAACTGGAAGATCAAATTTTGATTAAAAGTGATGGATTCCCTACATATAATTTTGCAAATGTAATAGATGATCATGAAATGGAAATAACACATGTTGTTCGTGGATGTGAATATCTCTCTTCTACACCTAAGTATAATATTTTGTATGAAGCTTTTGGATGGGAAATTCCCACATATATTCATTTACCTCTGATAATGGGAGAGAATGAAGATGGTTCAGTTTCTAAACTCTCAAAGCGCCATGGAGCGGTTAGTTTTGAGGAATTGGTAAATCAAGGTTACCTTCCGGATGCAATAATAAACTACATAGCATTTTTGGGCTGGTGTCCTGATAGTAATCGTGAAATTTTTTCTCTTGAAGAGCTTGTAAAAGAATTTTCTCCTGAAAGAATAAGTAAGTCTCCTGCAATCTTTGATTATAAAAAGCTTGATTGGTTTAATTCTGAGTATATTAAATTGAAATCTGCTGAAGAATTTGCTTCTATTTCTGAACAATATATAAAAAAAGTAGCGCCAAGTCGTGATTTTAAAAAAATTTCTTTAATACTGCAAAATCGTATTTCTCGTTTATCTGAAATTTCTGAAAGTATTGAATTTTTGGAAGTTCTTCCTGAATACGATGTAAGTTTATTTGAAAATAAAAAGAGCAAGACTAATCTTTGTATTTCTGAAAAAATACTCAAAGAGATGAAACCAGATCTTGAAAAATTGAATCCGTGGAATTACGAAAAAATTCATGATTATTTGATAAATTTTGCAAAGAGACACGATATTAAAAATGGAACAGCAATGTGGCCACTGCGTATTGCTGTGTCAGGGAAGGCAGTAACTCCTGGTGGTGCTGTGGAAATTTTGGATATTTTAGGCAGAGAAGAATCTATAAAAAGAATAGAAAAAGCTCTTAAAAAGTTTTAGAAAGTAGGGAAATATATGGAAAATACCATTAAAGCGTTTACTAAACCTGAAGAAAAAACTGGAAACTTTGTTTTTGAAGCTATAAAAAAAGACATTTCAAAAGGTGGCCGTTTTGAAGGTGAAGAAGTTCATACACGTTTTCCGCCTGAACCTAATGGATACCTTCATATAGGTCACGCTAAAGCTATTTGCATTGATTTTGGTGCGGCGCAAAAATTTGGAGGTAAATGTAATTTGAGAATGGATGATACTAATCCATCCAAAGAAGATGTGGAATATGTGAATTCTATAAAAAAAGATGTTAAGTGGTTAGGATTTGATTGGGAAGATAGATTTTACTACGCTTCTGAATATTTTGATATAATGTTTGAGAATGCATGTAATCTTATAAAAAAAGGATTGGCATATGTTTGTGAACTTACTCCGGAAGAGATGAAAAAAAATCGTGGAGATGCTGGAAGCGCTGCTGTGAGCCCATATCGTGACCGCCCTATGAGTGAAAGTTTAGATTTATTCATTCGAATGAAAAATGGAGAATTTCCCGACGGAAAGATGACGCTACGTGCAAAAATAGACTTAGCTTCGGGGAATTTTAATATGAGAGATCCAGTTATTTATCGAATTAATCATTCTTTGCACCATCAATCTGGAGGCGAGTGGTGTATTTACCCCATGTATGATTATGCTCATCCGATTGAAGATGCTGTAGAGGGAATAACGCATTCACTATGTTCATTGGAGTTTGAAGATCATAGGCCACTGTATGATTGGGTGGTAAATAATTCTGATTTGCCTCAAAAACCACGTCAGATAGAATTTGCAAGACTTAATATAAATAATACTGTTATGAGCAAGAGAAAACTCAGAAAACTGGTTGAAGAAGGATTTGTTGATGATTGGGATGATCCTAGGCTTCCTACTATTTGCGGATTGCGTCGTCGAGGTTATACTCCAGCTTCAATAAGAAATTTTTGTGAAAGAATAGGTGTTTCTAAAGTTATAAGTACTGTGGAGTACGCTTTTCTTGAACATTGCCTTAGAGAAGATCTTAATTTAACAGCTACCAGGGTTATGGGTGTTTTAAATCCAATTAAATTGGTAATAACAAACTACCCTGAAAATAAAGATGAAGTGTTTGAAATGGAAAATAACCCCAATGATAAATTGGCAGGAACTCATAAAGTTTCTTTTTCAAAAGAAGTTTATATAGAGGCAGAAGATTTTATGGAGAAACCTGCAAAAAAATATTTTAGATTATTTCCTGGTAATGAAGTTAGATTAAAATCAGCATATGTGGTAAAATGTACTGGTTGCAAAAAAGATGAAAATGGAAAAGTTATAGAAGTTTACTGTGAATATGATGAAAATTCTAGAGGGGGGAATACCTCTGATGGAAGAAAAATAAAAAGTACTATTCACTGGGTAGATGTCAAAACAGCAATAGATGCCACGGTTAACTTATATGAAAATTTATTTACGGTTGCTGAACCTGAATCTGAAGATGATTTTACAAAAGTTTTGAATTTGGATTCTTTGAAAGTTTTAAAAAATTGCAAGTTAGAAAATTATTTAAAAGATGCAAAAGTGGGAATTTCGTATCAATTTATGAGAACAGGATATTTTTGCGTGGATGAAAAAGAGGGTAAAAATTTAGTATTTAATCGTAGTGTCACGCTTAAAGATAGTTTTAAAATTAAGTAGTAATCTACGTGATGTTTATGTGTAGGTGAAATTTGGACAGTAAATGATAGGAGGATTTATGATGTTTAATTTATCAAAAATGGTAAAAGTTTTGGTATCAGTTTTGGTTGTTGTGCTTTCTGGAAATTTATATTTAAATGCTGTTGATGTAAATAGTGATTTTGATGATGCTGAAGTTGAAGACGTCCAAAAAGCTGATCCAGCAGAGCAAAGTGAAGTAGAAGATTTTAATATAGAAGATGGAAAGTTGACGGAGTATAATGGATATGCCAAAAAGGTTGTAATTCCAGATGAAGTAACATCTATAGAATTTGGTGTTTTTTTGGATCATGAAGAAATTGAAGAAGTTATTTTTGATCAAAATTTAGTAAATGTTGAAGAATGTGCTTTTTATGGATGTGTATCACTTAGAGAAGTGATTTTGCCTGAGGGAGTGACAACCGTTGGAAGACTCGCTTTTGGAGGTTGTACATCATTAACAAAGTTTTATATGGGCGAAAAATTAAATAATTTTATGGAGCTTTGTTTATGGGGGTGTTGTTCTCTTAAAGAAATAACTGTAAGTTCTCAAAATTTAGTGTTTAAATCAGTTGATGGCATTTTATATAATAAAAAAGGCGATGAGTTGATTAGTTGTCCTGAAAATAAAATCGGTAATATTATTATCCCTAACGATGTGGTAACCATTAAAGAATATGCTTTTTTTGACTGTAGGAATATCAAAGAAGTTGTATGCGGAGATCAGCTTGAATTTATTGATGAAGCGTCATTTGGTGGATGTGAAGGACTTGAAAAAATAAAGTTTGGGCCGAAGGTTAAAAAGATTAGATCGCACGCATTTAGTGGTTGTTTATTGTTAAAAGAGGTTGTGATTTCCGAAAGTGTTAAATTTTTAGGTAGTGGAGTGTTTTTTGGGTGTGAGAATCTGAAAAAGGTAGTTGTTTTGTCTAAAAATATAATACTTGGCGAAAAACTCTTTACAGGGTGTCCAGATATTGTTTTATGTGGACATGAAAGTTCTGATATTGAGCAATATGCTAAAGATCACAAGTATAAATTTGAATTGTTGCCTTAATAAATGTGCTAGTTAATTGGATTTTTTCTTAGGTGTTTAAAAAATTTAAGAATTATGATATAATCACCATATACAAAATTATAGATAGGAGAGTTCATTATGAAACACGTTAAAACAATCAATAAGGCTGACCTTAAAAAAAGTGCTGAAACGGGTGGATGTGGGGAATGCCAGGCTTCTTGTCAAACTGCATCCAAGGTGGACAACACTGTAAGTAATCAAAAATGTGAGAGATAATATAAAAGATTTTAATTTTATATTTCAACTGTGGTCTTTTGACTTATGTCAAAAGACTTACTTGTGTACACTTTTATTAAGAATGAAACAGGGGGAAAAGCATTTTAGCTTGTGTTGGTATGATACATAAATTTAAATTTGAGAATAATAACTTTGTGATGGATACTAATAGTGGTGCGGTTCATATAGTGGATAACGTTTTTTATGATATGCTTGATTATTTAAATGGAAATTTTTTTGATTACACAGAAGAATATGTTGTTAAGAAACTTGAAAGTAAATATCCTCAAAGTTCCATAAGAGAATCTTATCAAGAGGCACTTGCACTTTATAATGAGGAAAAACTTTTTTCTAAAGATACATATAAAGACTTAGTAACTGAAGAACGCCTTTATTCACCTGTGAAAGCGGTATGCCTTAATGTTGCACATGATTGTAATTTGGCTTGTTCTTATTGTTTCGCTTCTAAGGGAGATTTTGGGTGTGGCAGAGAATTAATGCCTTTAGAGACTGCTAAAAAGGCAGTAGATTTTATGATTGAAAAATCTGGGAAAATAAAAAATTTAGAAATGGATTTTTTTGGCGGAGAGCCTCTTTTAAATTGGGACGTTGTAGTTAAAACCATTGAGTATGCACGAAGTTTGGAAAAAATACACAACAAAAATTTTAGGTTTACACTCACAACGAATGGCCTTTTGCTTGATGATGAAAAAATAAATTTTATAAATAAAGAAATTTATGACGTGGTTCTTTCTTTGGATGGAAGAAAGGAAGTTAATGATAGATTTAGAATTACGCGTACTGGGAAAGGCACATATGATATTGTTTTGCCTAAATTTAAAAAACTTATTTCGAAAAGAAACAGCAAAAAATATTATGTACGTGGTACATATACGAAAAAAAATTTAAATTTTTCAGAAGATGTAATGCACATATATAGTTTGGGATTTAGTGAAATTTCGATGGAACCGGTTATGTGTGATAAAAATTTTAAATATACGTTAACCAAAGAAGATTTGCCTAAAGTGATAGAAGAAAATGAAAAGCTATGTCATTTGCTTATAAAAATGAAAAATCAAGGAGAAAATATAAATTTTTTTAATTTTGGTATCGATATAGAAAAAGGCCCTTGCGTAATAAAACGTTTAAAGGGCTGCGGATGTGGTAATGATTATGTTGCTATAACGCCAAATGGTGATATTTTTGCGTGCCATCAGTTAATTGGTAATGAAGAGTTTTTGATGGGGAATTTGAATTCGAGGACATTTAATGAAAGTGTAAAGAAAAAATTTCTTCACACTAGTATTTATCATAAAGAAAAGTGTAAAAATTGTTGGGCAAAATTTTATTGTAGTGGAGGGTGTGCATCAAAAAATTATAATTATTGTAATGATATAATGAAACCATTTGATGTGGCTTGTGAAATGCAAAAAAAGAAAATTGAATGTGCGGTTGCTTTATATGCCCTTACTTGAAGTTTGCTAAAAAGTGTGAGGTTTTTAAAATGGAACCGAAAGAGAATAATAATTTGAATAAAAAAAATTCATCTGAAAGTTTGATTATAAAAATTCTTATTTCATCAGCGGTAATGATGTTTGCTGTTATCATATTATATAATGCATTTTTTGTTCCAGAAGTTTCCCCAGTAGTGATTTCTGAAGCGCAGAATTCAGATCTTAAATCAGTAGATAAAGGTGAAAAATCAAAGAAAAAATTTAACGGAAAAATAAATATAAATACTGCATCTGAAGATGAGATTTCTGAAAATTTGAGTGGCATAGGTCCTTCAATAGCAAAACGAATTGTAGATTATCGAAAGTCAAAAGGTGGATTTTCTTCACCCGAAGAGTTAATGAATATAAAGGGAGTAGGTAAAAAGGTTTTTGAAAAAATAAAAAATGATATAACTGTTTAAATTAAAATTGCTCTTCAAATCAAACTGACTTTCGTATATAATTGTATACAGAATATTAGAAAGTGTTGAGGTATGAAAATTGAAAAAATCATTTGTTTTTTTAACGATTATTATTTTATTTGTTTTTACAGTAGGATGTCAAAAAAGTTCTTCAAATGCTACCACATTTGTTACCTCGTGTTATCCTGTGCACATAATTACATTAAACCTTGTTGATGGTGTAGATGGTGTGCAAGTTACCAATATGTCTCAGAGTCATAGGGGGTGTTTGCATAATTTTCAAATGCAGTCAGATGATCTTAAAAACATAGAAAAGTCTTCAGCATTTATTATAAACGGGGCAGGTATGGAAAATTTTTTGGATAAAGTTGTACACGAAATTCCAAATGTAAAAATAATAGATTCAAGTATAGGAATAAATTTGATGGATGATTGCAGTGAACATTCTCACTGTCACGAACATGATAATTGTGATGAAGATGATCACGATCATTGTTGTCATAGTTACAACCCTCATATTTGGACTTCTGTGGACAATTATATTTCTCAGGTAAAAAATGTTACTCGCGGGCTTGCTGTAGTTGATCCCGATCATAAAGATATGTATCAAAAAAATTGTGATACATATGTTCAAAAACTAACATCTTTAAAAAAAGAAATGGTTGAAAATTTGAGTGATTTTGGAGGAAAAGAAATTGTAACATTTCATGAAGCGTTTCCCTACTTTGCGAAAGAATTTGGATTTCATATTGCTGCAGTAATAACTAGTGAACCAGAGAATGAACCGGGAGCAAAGCAAATTTCAGATGTGATATCTACCATAAAAGAAAAAAATATTGGTTGTATTTTTGTAGAACCACAGTACACGTGTAAAGCGGCTCAAGTAATTTCACAAGAAACGGGTGCAAAAATATATACGTTAGATCCCATAGTGACCGGTTCTGACGATAAAAATTCGTATATAGATGCTATGAAACACAACTTAGAAACACTCAAAAAAGCTTTGACTTGAGGGAAAGTAAAAAATGAATGATTGTAAATGTAGTGTAAAGATTAAAAATTTAACGGTAAAAAAAGGGAATAATGTAATTTTGTATAATGTGAATTTAACAGCGCATCATGGAGAAACGTTAGCTTTAATTGGGAAAAACGGTGCCGGAAAAACTACGTTGCTTAAAGCTATACTCGGAAGTATAAATTTTAAGGGTGAAATAAATTTTTTTAATTCCAAAGGGCAAGAAATTTTAAATCCAAAAATTGGGTACGTTCCACAGCGATTGAGTTTTGACAGGCATACACCAATAACTGTGATGGATTTATTCTGTGCAAATTCAACGAGTGTTCCTGTATGGTTGTGTTACAGAAAAAAATCAAAAAGAAAAGCTATAGAAATTTTAGAGAGAGTAGGAGCACAAAATCATGTGAACAAACCGATAGGCAGGCTTTCCGGTGGTGAACTTCAACGTGTGCTTTTAGCGTTGGCCCTTGATCCGATGCCAGATATTTTGCTTTTAGATGAACCTGTGTCAGCGGTTGATAGAGCGGGAATAAATCAATTTTACAGTTTAATAAATACGATGAGAAAAGATTACCATATGCCTGTACTTTTGGTTTCACATGATTTGGGACATGTCATAAAATATGCGTCATCTTATGCATTAATAGATCATGGTGTAGCTGAGGTGGATTTTGCGAGTAACTTGCCACTTAGTTATAATGTAAGAAAAACATTTGGTTTAGACCCAGGAGGCGAAGTATGGAAATAATTTATAATTTTTTGGAAAAAGTATTTCCGTATTCATGGGTAGAATTTACTTTTATGAAAAATGCGTTTTTGGCAATAATATTAATAGCACCATTGTTTGGACTTGTGGGAACAATGATTGTAAATAATAAAATGTCATTTTTTTCTGATGCTATGGGGCATTGTGCTTTGACTGGAATAGCTTTGGGAATAATGCTTGGAATAGATAATTACATTGTTTCTATGCTTGTGTTTGCTTTGATTTTTGCGCTTGGGATTTCAACTATCATAGAGTCCAAAATATCTTCATCAGATACTATAATAGGGGTTTTTTCTTCTGCAGGAATAGCATTGGGAGTTGTGATTTTGTCAGCCAGAGGAGGATTTTCTAAATATTCCGGATATTTGATTGGTGATATTTTGTCTATTACCCAGAGGGAAATTTTTACACTTGCTATAGCATTAATTTTTGTAATAGTTGTATGGATAATTTCATTTAATAAATTATTACTGGCAAGTTTAAATACTGATTTGGCAAAAAGCAAGCAAATAAATGTAAAGTTTTATAAAAATGTGTTTGCTGTTTTAATTGCATTTATAGTTACGGTAGCTATAAAATGGGTTGGAATGCTTATTATAAATTCTCTTTTGGTTTTACCTGCCGCATCAGCTAGAAATATAGTTAAAAATATGAAATTATATCATGTTTTTTCGGTATTGATTTCTTTGTTTTCTGGTATTTGTGGGTTGATAATTTCATATTATATAGGTACTTCGGCTGGTTCTACTATTGTAATTGTATCAGCATGCATATTTTTTGTAACATTTTTTATAAATCGTTGTTGTAAATTAAATTAAAAATATTCTTAAAGCAGGTAATATTCATGAATATATTCAGAGTTATAGGAAGTTCGGTAAAATATTCAGATAAAATATTATGGTCGTTTATATTTATTACTGCGGCTTACAGTTTGCTATTAGTTGCGAGTGTTTCGCGAGAAGGGTTTAATTATTTTACAGTTCAGGCAATTTCTGTTTTTATGGGATTGATTGGTGCCGTATTTTTACAATCGGTAGATTATAGATTTATATCAAAATATTCAAAGTTGATAGCAGCTTTTTGCATAATCCTTATTATTTATACTTTGTTTATGGGGATTACAATTGAGGGATCTTCTGGTGTAAGTGCTAAAGCATGGATAAAATTGCCAGGAGGTATTACGTTTCAACCTTCAGAACTTGTCAAAATAGGATTTATAATAACTTTTGCAAAACATTTGTCCCTGTTAAAAATTCACGGTAAATTGAAAAATTTAAAAAGTATATCATTCCTTGCGTGTCATGCGCTTGTACCAGTTGTTTTGACTCATATTCAGGGAGATGATGGTGCCGCAATAATTTTTTTGTGTATTGCTTTGACAATGGCCTTTCTTGGTGGAGTACCCATAAGATACTTTTTGATACTTATTGTAATGGGAGCTATTTTTATGCCAATTGCATGGAATTTTGTGCTTGCAGATTACCAGAAAAAACGAATTTTAACACAGATGAATCCAGAAGGAGACCCGCTTAATATGGGATATCAGCAAATTCAAGGCAAATTGTCAATTGGGGCTGGCGGTTTGTTTGGAGCTGGTCTATTTAAAGGTGAGCGTGTAGCAAATAATGTTGTACCGATTCAGGAAAGTGATTTTATATTTTCTGTTGCAGGTGAAGAGTTAGGTTTTATAGGGTGTTGTATATTGATTTTGCTCTTAGTATTAATTTTAGCAAGAATAGGATACATAGCCGGAAAATCAAGTGATTTATTAGGTTCTTTTATTTGCTTTGGATTTATGGGTTTGATAGGTTCTCAAACTATTTTCAATTTGGGTATGTGTTTGAGTTTACTTCCGGTTATGGGTGTTACATTACCATTTTTTAGCGTAGGAGGATCATCAGCTGCATGTTTATATTTTGCGATTGGAATTATTCAAAATGTTTACTTGAATAAAAGTCAGTTAAAAAAATCGATAGAAGATGATAACAGTGAATAATTTAAAAAATATACTTGTGTTTTTTGGGTCTCCTCATAAAAATGGATACACTAGGTCGATATTAAATGCTGCCTTAGATTTAATACCAGATAAAAAAATTACTTTTGTAAGTGCTTATGATAGAAATGTTTCACCTTGTATAGATTGTGGGTTTTGTAAAATAAATGAGGCATGTATATTTGATGATATGGATGACATAGACCAAAGTTTACGTGAATGTGATACAATTGTAATTGCTTCCCCGGTTTATAATTTTTCTTTTCCTTCACCTTTGAAAGCAGTTATAGATCGTATGCAAAGATATTATTGTTCCTATAAATTTTTGGGAAATAAATTTTTTACAAATAAAAAAGCATTAATTATACTTACTCTAGGCAGTAATTACAGAGAAATAGAAAAAAATATATCAAAGCAGATTTTTCGTTTACTTAATTTATTGGGGGCTTCAAAGATAGAGGTGCTTTCTGTTGTAGGTACAGATCAGAAAAATTTTAATATTCAAAAAGTTATTTTTCATCAAAAAAGAAAAATGATAAAGAAAATAAATAATTTATATAGTTAAGTTTAAAATATTAGAAGTAATCTAAAGAAAGGTGAATTTAAATATGGAATTTTTATGCACAAATTGCTTTAAAAAAATCAATCAAAATGACATATGTCCTTACTGCAATAAACCATTGAATCGCCCTCAGGATTACCCGTTTTTGCCCGTAGGAACGAGTTTGGCAAATCGTTATATTGTGGGCAATGCTTTGAAAATGGATGGTGAAGGTCTGTCTTATGTAGGGTTTGATAAGACAAAAAATTCAAAAGTTTTTATACGTGAATTTTTTCCTGTATCGCTCTGTGAGAGGAGCAGTGATTTTAAAAATGTAACTATAAATTTTGATAAAAAAAAGTATTTTAGAGCTATATTTCAAGATTTTTTAAAATATTTTCGCTCTGTAGCTCGCATTAGAAATATTCCTCTTATAATTTCCGTATATGATATTTTTGAAGAAAATAAAACAGCGTATGTGATTTCAGAGTGGATAGATGGTGAACCTCTTGATGTTTATACTAGTAAGCTTGGAGGATATATGAAGTGGGAAGAGGCAAAGATTTTATTTATGCCTCTACTTTCGTCACTTAGTATAATGGAAAGTTCTGGAGTAAAACATTTGGGAATTGCACCAAGTAATTTGATTATAACACCGAATAAAAAAATGAGATTGGTTGGTTTTGCCACAAAGTATTTGCGAAGTTTAAATTCTCCTGTAGAGGCGGAGCTTTTTGAAGGTTGTTCAGCTATGGAGCAATATGTTGCAGGATATGATTCTTCAGAAACTACCGATGTGTACGGGTTTGCAGCAACGCTGTTTTTTGCTTTGACAGGTGAATATCCTCTTTGTGCGCAAAAAAGAAAAAATAGCGATAAACTTCTTATGCCACAGGATATTGTTGAAAACTTGCCAGAAAATGTGATTTGTGCTTTAGCCAATGCATTGAAAATTTTTCCAAACAGTAGAACTATATCTTTTGAAACTATGCGAGCAGAACTTTCAGATTCTCCTGTTTTGCGTGTTTGTGATATAGATTCTTCTGAAGAAAAATTCGTGTTGGAACAGCATGAACGCAATGTAAAAAAGAAAAATTCTTACAGAGGGGTAATTTCGTGTATATCAGCATTATTATTTTTGTTGGTAGCGTTGGCTGTTTACTGGTTTTGGCTACGTGATAATTCAATAAATACGAAAAATTCTGGAGAAACTACGTCAGATGCGGTAGTAGATTCAACTCAGTTAAATACTGAGGATGTAAGTGTTCAAAAAATAGCAGCTCCTGATTTAACTGGTAAAAGGTATGATAGTCTTCAAGAAAAACCAGATCCTAATTATGTTGTTATGCTTATGGCGGAAGAATACAGTGATAGTGTTAGTGAAGGGTGTGTGATTTCACAAAATCCTAATTATGGTGAAGAAATACAAATTGGTACACCTATAGCTGTGAAAGTTAGTAAAGGCCCAAAACAAGTAGTTTTACCTGAAATTTCAGGCAAAACGTTATCAGAGGTTTCTCAACTCCTCACTTCTTTGAAATTAATACCTGTTCAATCATCGGATTTTAGTACTGAATTTAAAGAAGGGACTGTTATTGGATATAAAAATTATAAAGCAGGAGAAAAAATTGACAAAGAAATTAAAGTGGATATAGTAGTTAGTCGAGGGAGTATTTAATTTTTTGCGATTTCGGAGTTTATGTTAAAAAAATGTTTAGAGCGCTATGTGTGGAATATGTATATGTTAAAAATAGTTTGTGGAATATATGTTGAATGTTATTCTTTGAAATTTAAATAAAATTAAATGTAAATATCTCTTGACTTATCCTATACATGGGGAATATAATAGTTTAGCAACGCTATATATAGTGGTTTGAAAGATGTGTGAATTAATAGTATATTTTGTGAAGTGCATCGCTAAAAAATCAATATACTGCACATATTTTCACATAGCGGAGTATACATGAAAAAAATATTTTAAGGAGACGTTAATTTATGAGCAATGTAATTTTTTACAGCAATGGCTGTCCAAAGTGTAATGTATTGAAGGAAAAATTAGAACTTAAGAATGTTGAATTTACTCAAAGTGAAAATTTAGAAGAGCTAAAGTCTATGGGTTTTATGTCACTTCCTATACTTAAGGTCGGAAATAAATATTTGGAATTTTTAGATGCTGTTAAATGGGTAAATGCATATAGATCGGAGGACATTTAAATGAATATAAATCTTAATTTATACAAACCATTTTCTGATTTTTTAGAAAAACTAAAAACGAAGTATGATTCAAAATTTGAAATGATGAATGGGTTATCAAACTCCAATCTTAATTTTACAGATTTCATTGATAATTTTATAAAATCGAAAACAGTTGCAGAGACAACAATCGACGCAAACGCTAATAGTACTACTAGAGATGTTAGGACGCTTTTATCTGACATGGTGAAGCCTCACACTAAGCTTTTGTCATATAATAAAATTTTCAAAGAAATTTGCTCAAAATATGGTGAAGAGACTGCTCAAAAATGGCTCGAAGGAGAATGGAATGGTGAGTTTTATTTACATAATTCCGCTACGTCTTCGTTTACTCCGTATTGTTATGCATATGACCTTGATAAACTTGTAGAAAAAGGACTTTTCTTTATAAATAAATTTAAAACAGGGGCACCAAAACATCTTACAACATTTAATGATCATGTTTTGGAATTTATTAGTTGGGCTTCAAATAGAAGTAGCGGTGCAGTGGGGCTCCCTAGTTATTTACTTTATTCATATTATTTTTGGTACAACGATGTAAAAAATAATTTTTTTCTTCAAGATCCGGAATATTATCGTAGGCAATGTTTTCAAAAATTTATATATGATTTAAATCAACCGTACCTCAGAGTTACAGAGTGTGCATTTTCAAACATAAGTGTTATGGATAGAAATTATTTAGTTGAATTATTTGGTGGACGTAAGTTCCCAAATGGTGAATATGTTATAGACCACATAGAGCAAATAATTGAACATCAAAAAGTATTTATGGAGGTTGTATCTGAAATAAGGAAAGAAACAATGATGACTTTCCCAGTTCTTACGTATTCTTTATTATTTCAGAATGGAAAATTTGTTGATGAAGAGTTTGCGCGTTGGTGTAATAAACATAATATGACTTGGTACGATAGTAATTTCTATGTTGGAAATGATGTTACAAGTCTTTCAAATTGCTGCAGGCTTATTTCTAACACGGCCAAGTTGGATGCATTTATAAATTCAGTTGGTGGAACGTCTTTATCTGTTGGGAGTGTTCAGGTAAATACTATAAATCTTAGAAGGATTGCCATTAATGCAAACAAAAGCAAGAGCAAATTTATGGAAATATTAAAAGAACGCTTGGATAATTGTATTAAAGTTTTGGATGTAGTGAGAGATATCATTAAGGAAGATGTAGATAAAGGTTTACTACCAAATTATTCGTATGGCCTTATTGAGATAGCCAAGCAATATAACACCGTGGGAATAACCGCAATGTATGAAGCTATTTCAGAATTTGGATTTATAAATACAGATGAGTTTGGCAATAAATCATATTCTGAAGAGGGGCTTGACTTTGCAACAGAGATTTTGGATGCAATAAATAATCAAAAAGATTCGTATGATTTCGATTATAGTATAAATGTAGAAGCAATTCCGGCTGAACGTGCAAACGTTATACTCAGCCAAAAAGATGCTGTTCTTTACCCTGAAAGAAAACAATATTTTATATATTCAAATCAGTGGATACCTTTAATGGAAAAATGTACGCTCAATGAAAAAATTAAGTTAGGAGCAAAATTGGATAAAGAATGTGGTGGAGGTCAAATTTCTCATATAAATCTTGCAGGAAAATTTTCGAGCGAGAAACAGGCATGGGATTTACTTAACCACATAGCAAAATCCGGAGTTATATATTTTGCTTACAATTGCAAAATATCAGTATGTGAGAATGAACATGCATTTTTTTCACCAAAATGTCCTAAATGTGGAAAAGATGTTGCTGATACATATTCACGAGTAGTAGGTTTTTTGGTTCCTGTTTCTGCATATAGTAAAGAAAGAAAAATTGAGTTTGAACATAGAAAATGGTTTGATTTAAATGAAAACTAATTTTTTTGCTAATCCGTTAGAGATTACTGTAAAAGAAATTGTGGATGAGAATTTTCAAGATTATAAAAAATCTTCAATGTTTATAGCTACATCGAAATGTGATTTCAAATGTTTGAAAGAACTTAATTTGGATTGTTCTATTTGTCAAAATATGGATGTATCAAAAATGTCAAGTAAAAAAATTTTGATATCTGATATTTTTATGAGGTATAAGCTAAATCCAATAACACAAGCAGTCGTTCTTGGAGGATTGGAACCAATGCTTCAGTTTAATGAGATTTATGAATTGATATCTTATTTTAGAAAGCATGGTTGTGATGATGACTTTGTTGTATATACTGGATACTACGAGAATGAAATAAAAGATGAAATTAATTTGCTTAGTGGATTCAAAAATATTATAATAAAATATGGAAGATTTATACCTAATTCCAAATCGGTGTATGATGTGGTTTTGGGCGTAACTTTAAGTTCAGAAAATCAGCACGCGGTGAAGATCAGCTGATTTTCGCTTTTATTATAAAAAATAAACCTCAAAACAGAAAGGGCGAAAAATTTATGAAAAACATGGATGCTATTGTGGCGCTTTGTAAAAACCGTGGATTTGTTTTTTCAGGTTCTGAAATTTATGGTGGCTTGTCAAATACATGGGATTACGGTCCACTTGGAGTGTTACTTAAAAATAATGTAAAAAAAGCATGGACACAAAAATTTATTCAGGAATGCAAATATAATGTTGGCCTTGATGCAGCTATTTTAATGAATCCCAGAGTTTGGGAAGCATCAGGTCATGTTGGTGGATTTTCTGATCCGCTTATGGATTGCAAGCAATGTAAAACACGTTATCGGGCGGATAAGCTTTTAGAAGATGCTGGAGTTGATCCCAATGCAATGACTTTTAAAGAAATGGAAATGTGTATAAAAGAGAAAAACATTGCGTGCCCTGATTGTGGTGCTCACGATTTTACAAGTATAAGAAAGTTTAATCTTATGTTTAAAACTTTTCAAGGAGTAACAGAAGAAAGTAAAAATGAGATATATCTTCGTCCAGAAACAGCACAAGGGATTTTTGTAAATTTTTCTAATGTTCAAAGAACTTCTAGAAAGAAAATTCCTTTTGGGATAGCTCAAATAGGAAAATCTTTCAGAAATGAAATAACGCCTGGTAATTTTACTTTTAGAACTCGAGAGTTTGAACAAATGGAGCTTGAATTTTTCTGTAAACCTGGAACAGATTTGGATTGGTTTAATTATTGGAAAAAATTTTGCGAAAAGTGGATATTAGATCTTGGTATAAAAAAAGAAAATATAAGGCTTAGAGATCATTCAAAAGAGGAACTTTGTCATTATTCGGCTGCAACAACAGACATAGAGTACGCGTTTCCATTTGGTTGGGGTGAACTCTGGGGAATTGCGGATAGGACAAACTTCGATCTTACACAACATCAAAATTGTTCGGGAAAAGGTTTGGATTATTTTGATTCGGAAATGAATGAGAGATATGTTCCGTATGTAATTGAACCGTCTCTTGGTGCAGATCGTGTTACGCTTGCTTTTTTGTGTGACGCATATACAGAAGAGAAAATAGACGAAAATGATAGTCGTATAGTTTTAAAACTTCACCCTGCTTTAGCACCATATAAAGCGTGCGTACTTCCTCTTTCTAAAAAACTTGGTGAAAAGGCAGAAAAAATTCGCGATGAACTTTCAAAATATTTTATGGTAGATTATGATGAATCTGGGTCAATTGGGAAACGTTATCGTAGGCAAGATGAAATAGGAACGCCTATTTGCATTACCTATGATTTCAACAGTGAAATCGATAATTGTGTTACAGTTAGAGATCGTGATACTATGATGCAGGAAAGAATTAGTATTGACAATCTTAAAGAATATATACAAAATAAAATTAAATTTTAAATGTAAATTTTGAAAGGTGGTAAAAGGGGCAACTTTTATAAAAGACCCTGTTGTGTTATGGATAAGATTATATACATGGATAATGCGGCAACAACTTCGGTAGCTCCTTCTGTTTTGCGTGATATGTTACCTTATTTTTCAGAAAAATTTGGTAACCCGTCAACGATTTATAAATTAGGGAAGGTCTCTCGTGCTGCAGTTGAAGATGCAAGAGAAATTACTGCAAAAATTTTAAATGCTTCTGCAAAGGAAATATTTTTTACTTCTTGTGGAAGTGAATCTGATAATTGGGCAATTAAAGGTGCGGCTTTTTCAGGTCGTAAAAACGGAAAAAATCATATTATTACCTCTAAGATAGAACATCATGCTGTACTTCATACTTTGAAATATCTTGAAAAAGAGGGTTTTAAAGTTACTTATCTTGATGTTGACAAAAATGGACTTGTAAATCCTGAAGATGTAAAAAATGCAATAACAGATAAAACTGCATTAGTCACAATTATGTACGCAAATAATGAAATTGGTACAATTGAACCTATTTCTGAAATAGGTTTAGTTTGTAGAGAAAAAAACGTGCTTTTTCATACTGATGCAGTTCAGGCAGTTGGACATTTAAAAATAGATGTTAAAGCTCAAAATATAGACATGCTGTCTATGTCTGCTCATAAATTTCATGGCCCCAAGGGAGTAGGCGCTTTGTATATTCGTAAAGGTGTGAAAATTGAAACTTTTATGGAAGGTGGGGCTCAAGAATTTGGGAAGCGTGCTGGTACAGAAAATACTGCTGGTATTGTAGGATTAGGAAGAGCTTTGCAATTATCGTATGAAAATTTAGATCAAAAAAATAAGAATTTGATTGTTAAAAGAGATAAGCTTATAGAAGGGCTGTTAAAAATAAATAAGTCACGTCTTAATGGTGACAGAATTAAAAGATTACCTGGTAATGTAAATATCAGTTTTGAAGGAATAGAAGGGGAATCACTTTTACTACTTCTGGATATGTCCGGAATATGTGCTTCTTCTGGTTCAGCGTGTACATCTGGGTCTCTTGATCCTAGTCACGTTTTGTTAGCTATTGGTCTGCCTCATGAAATTGCACATGGTTCACTTAGGCTTTCAATAGACGAATCGACTACAGATGAAGAAATTGATTACGTCTTAAAAGAGGTAGAAAAAGACGTAAAAAGGTTAAGGGATATGTCACCATTATGGGAAAAAATAATTAAGGATGATAAAAAATAAGGGAGTGGAATTTTAATGAATTACAGTGAAAAAGTTATGGATCATTTTGCAAATCCTCGAAATGTTGGAGAAATAGAAAATGCTGATGGTATTGGAGAAGTGGGTAACCCAAAATGCGGGGATATCATGAAGATGTATTTGAAAATCAAAGACGGGATTATAGTTGATGTTAAATTTAAAACATTTGGTTGCGGTGCAGCTGTTGCAACAAGCTCTATGGCAACTGAACTTGTTAAAGGTAAAAGTATAGAAGATGCGCTTAAAGTTACAAATAAGGCAGTTATGGAAGCTTTAGATGGCCTTCCACCTGTAAAAGTTCATTGTTCAGTTTTGGCTGAACAAGCAATAAAAGCAGCTCTCGCTGATTACTATACAAAAAAGGGGATAGATCCTACTCCTATTGTAGGGGTAGTGGAAAAAGATTGTCATGGATCTTGCCCCTTAGGATAATTAGATATTAGTTCTAATTTTTTACACTGGGAATATAAGTTGAATTCATAAAAAATATTGTTGTTTTTTGGTAAACATCCAGCAGTAATGTGTTGGGTGTTTATTTTTTGTTAAATAACAATATTAACGAAAAATATATGAAAAGGAAATGCAAAAATATGTAGAAATTTATGATTTTGTGTTGCAAAACGTAAGCTTATGGTTTAAAATCACATTACTGGAAAAAAATTCAATAAACCATGGGAGGTAGTTCTATGAGAAAATTTATATTTTTGCAGGGACTTTGGGTTTTTGGAGATTATGATATACCATTTTTTGTAACTTCCGCAAAAAGCAGTGCAGAAGCAATGATGGATGAACTTAGAAAGCGTTTAAGCGAGTTGGGTCTCGCTTCTTCTACTGGTGATAGAGGATCATCTGAAGAAGTAATTCACTACGAAGTTCTTGATGTGCCTGATATTTCTGAAAAAATTAAAGATTTGCTTGAGAGTGGTAGAATTGATATAAATAAGTTGGACTCAAATCGAGAGGCATTTGAGAAAAAGATGATGAGTTTTAAAGAACGAAAATTATGTGCTATATTGTAATAATTTAACGTGTTTTAGGAAAATGAGATCCTTCAGATTAAGTAATTTTAGATTACTGTGTCTGAAGGATTTATTAGTTTTATGAATTAATTTTTTCTCGTATACGTTGTGTATCAATTAGATATGTGTCTTTTCGTTTATCTATGGTTCCCATGATCTTGTCTATCAAAGTTCTATCAAGTAAGCATCCATCTAAACATTGTGTTTCGTTTTTGAGATCATTTTTTTCAAAGTCGTCATAATACTTCCTTTCACCCCGAGCTGTTATATTGCTCATTACGTTGCCAACCCTTTGTGCGTCATCAAACGCAATAAAAACTTCTGGCGCTTGATTTACCTTTTTAATTTCTGTTAACCAATTTGCAATATTTTGTGAATTTGATTGATAAGAAGTTTCAAAAAGTTTTTCGTTTCTTGTGTCAACGATTACATTACTTGTATCGTACAGAATGACAATAGTTACTACTTTTTTAATTTCACTGCGGTATTTTGCTATATACTTTTTTATATTTTCATGGTCTGAGCTTTCGTATTCGTCTAAAAGTTTAAAGCGTAAGTGATAAGAGTTACCCGATTTAGCGTAATATGCATCTTTTGAGTATACGTTATCTCCTTCATTTTTAAGCCCAACGAGGCTTACAAATTTTTGAAAGTTATGTTCAGGATATGGAAATACTAGTATTGTTACATTCTTTACTGTTAAAAAATTTTTGACATTTTGTGCTGTGGAAGACAACGTTTTTACAAGTTTATTTTTCGATTTTTTAGTTTCAGTTTTAATAGATTCTGGTTGTGTTATTGTATCAGATATTTCTGCTCCTTCGATCGCTTTTATAAGTTTTATGGCGGCTTTTGCTACATCATCGTATTCCATTGTCGTTTTTACTGTTGTCTTTCTATTATCCATAAGTTCTTTTTTATTTTTTTGCCAATTGCGGCCAAGCTTTGCATTTGATAAGTCACTAAATCTTTTAGTTATGGTGTTGGCTGTAAGAGAATCGCTGGGGGTTAATAGAAAAGCTTCACGCACTTTATTGTTCATTTCAGTTAAATCGTCAGATTCATAATGCAAGGCGTTATACAATAGTGATATTGATTTGCCAGCTATAGAATGTGGTTTGGAATATGATTTATGAATATATTTTTTTAAAACAGTATTTTCTTGTGACATAGTATAGCTCAAATTCACCCAATAATCTTTATTCATAGGAATGTTCTTTTTTCTATCAGTGTTTATTTCATTAGCTAGTTTTTCAAGTGCATTCCCCAGATTTTTTGCATCTTTTGGTTTACATTTTATTGTGCTGATAGTGTTCTTGAAAAATTTAGAAATTGACATAATAGCCCTCCTTTTAATAATTATTTTCTATAAAACATTGTATGTTATCTTAAATATTTTGTCAATTATTTATCAAAAACAGAATTGCTTATGTTGTTTTTTAAAATTTGTAAAAAACTATTGACAGAAACGTTTAATTAATGATATAATAAGAAAGCGTGGTGAGTCTAGTGCAGATGGCGGCATAGCTCAGTTGGCTAGAGCATTCGGTTCATACCCGAAGTGTCGATGGTTCGAATCCATCTGTCGCTACCAAGTATTACGGCCCGGTGGTCAAGCGGTTAAGACACCGCCCTTTCACGGCGGTAACACGAGTTCGATTCTCGTCCGGGTCACCAGATTTTCGTTTGAGTTTTTTAAAAGAACATGAGAAAACAACTACAACTTTGGTGTTTACTGTGAGTTGTAGTTGTTTTCTGTTTAAAAAAATTGATAGAATTTTTTAATCAAAGTAAAATGACTATTTCTTAACTGCGGCACGGACACTTTGAACCTGTTTTGTTAATAAACTGTGTACAAATTATTTGTCCGCGAAATTCATTTCTACAATATACATTTGTTGGAATACACTTTAGTAACTTCTTTAATTTACATTTACAAACATTCTTCATATTTTAACCACTCCTTGTAGGAATAAAAATACACCTACACTGTTATACTATGCTAAATGTATACTATAATGTGAATGTCAAGGAGCATTACACCAAGGTATGATAAAATGCAGTGATTATAAGTATTGCAACAAAATTGAGTTAGGTGAAATTTTATATTTGTAAAATAAAATTTATTTTATAAATATAAGTATAATAAATATAATGTTATTAAAAAAGAGGAGCTGATAGCACAGCTCCCGAACATTTAAGTTTATTTCTTATTTTCAGCATTCTGCTGAGAAATTTTCGATTCATACTTTTTGCTAAGATTAAATATTGAGCCAACCCACACTGCTGCCGTAACGCCTAAAATGGCAGAAATACCAACGAGATGATCTGTAAGTACAGAACCAGCAGATATAACGCTTATCATTAAAGTTTGAATTGCAGACGCTCCAGCTTTACCGGCACGGCCTCCAATAACTTCAACAGCAGCTTGCCCTTTAGTCCTTGTATCATCGTCAAGTGGAAGGTAAGCCATATTTTTTGTTGCATCAAACAAGCAATACTTAACACTTTTGGACAATGAATCTTGTGCAAGGCCAAACCATACTGCAAGAACTATAAAGCTTACTCCAAAGATTGTTGGTGAAACGTAGTTACCGTAAAGAACTATTCCAAAAAACATACTACCAAAAATTACAAGTATTGAAGCTGGAATAAGAGCAGCTGTTCTCCATTTCGTTTTTCTTAAAATGTTTTGACCTACTAAGGAGACGATTATTGTTAAAATTCCTGTTAGCATTGAAAGATTTGCCATCATTTCAGTGTACTGAATAGGATTGGGGAAGTAAATTTTCATGTATTTTTTCCAAATTACTTCACAAAAATTAATCGCTACCCCATAAGAGATTACAATTGTACAAATTAAAAGCAAGTAACGAGATTTGCCTATCATCTTAATGCCGTCCATAACACCGACTTTTTCTTTCTTTTTCTTTGCTTTAACTTGTGTTGGATCATAAAGTGTGGGGTCTTTAAGAACTACATTATTGATATAACTATACATGGCCATCGTAGCAATACCAAATCCAATGCAGCCACCGACCAAGATATAAATATATAAATCATTTGCACTAAATATTTTAGGTATTGTCTTTAAAACTCCTCCGGAACACACAACGCCAATGTTTCCAACAATTGCGTACAATCCAAAGAATCGTTTAACCTCATTTTTCATAGTAACTTGGTAAGCAAACTGCCAGAACAGTGATGAGATCGCCATAGTACCCCAAAGCTCGGATATAACATAAAATAAAGTTACCGACCAGTTAGTAATGCAAGGAATAATCCAGTAAAAAAATGGTGGCCAAGAAGCTTGCATTGCTTTTACGGTAGCTTCACTTGGATGAAGCATAGTCCGAAAGGGGAAAAGCACTGTAACAAACAGCACATAAAACAACATAAAAGCAGAAACCATTATGTAAAATGTTTTTTGAAATCCAAACTTGTTAATCAATGCTGCATACACTATAACAAGTAAAAACGCCATAGGCATAACAAACCATAATTTCAATTGAGAAATTAACTCTGTTCCTCCGCCGATAGTATAATATTGAACTAGTGCATCCTTTAAGTCTCTAACCATTGTATAAACAAAAAGAATAAAAAACATTAAAAAGCTCATTGGTAAGAACTTTTTCATTTCATGACCATGAATTGGCCATAGAGCCGATCTGAGTGGGCTAAACTCTTGTTGTGCAGAACCTGTAGGTTTTGCATCGTTCATAGATATTCATCCTTTCGTGATAATATGTTTTACACCTCACATTATATCAAACAGAAAATAAAAAGTAAATAACAAATTGTAAAAATTCGGGATTAAAATTGTAAATTTTTAGAAATTTTTTTATGAACTTTATGGTGGGCATCAAATAGTAAACTAAAATCGCTTGACTTGGAAAAAAGATTTATGAAAATGGTTGCTTTCTTGAAAAATACCTTTTTACTACAGTTGCAAAATTTAGTGTTAGTTTGGAAAATAATCTTAGAGAAAAATAAGCACAAAATTGTGATTTTTGCCTTTTTATTAAATCAAAAAAATATAAATATAGTGGTGCTTTTTTGACAATTTTTTTATATTTTTTGTGATAAATTTATTTCGTAAGACTTTTATGAGAAGGTGAGAAACAACGATGTATAAATATGAAAGAAAAAATAATGTAATAAAACCATATGCTGTTAATTATCAAGCATTGTATGGATCAAACTCAGTATGTGCGAACTCTGATGAAAATTATCCAAGAGGTGAAAATGGTAGTCACTATGTTAGAGTTTTTTCTAACTCAAATTCAAAATCTATGTTGTCAAGTATTATTAGGTTTATTGGTGCGTGCATTTTTTTAATAATATCATCAGTAGCATTTGTTATAGGGACAGGCAAAATTGAAAATTATGAAAATAAGTATGCACAGTATCAATATTATGACAGTATAATTTTACCAATTGTAATGCAAAATCCTGAACCGTTTGATGAAAAAAATTTGCCGAAACCCAAGATGGTATTAGATTCTGCTGTATGGGATGCGGCTATGAACACTAAAGATTGTGCTGCTTTAAGTGACGATTATGGAAGGACTGTGATAAGTGCGCAGGAAGTTTTGGATTCTGTGCAAAAATTGTTTGGTAACAGTGTGGAAATAGATTTGAAAAGTAGTTTAAAGGGTGACTTTTATGAATTTGATAGTAATGAAAACAAATTTACAGTGGATTGCATAAGTGGGACCGATAACTATATTCCACGTACTGTAAATTATTATAACGATGGTGAAGATATAATTTTAAAAGTAGGTTATATTCGTCCGAGTGATAGATTTAAAAGAGATATGAAAGATGTTGAAGATGGTAAAATAGAAAAATATGCTCGGTATCGTTTGAGAAAAGGATTAGACAATAATTATTTTGTTGCATCAATAAAATAAATTAAATTAAAGTATAAAATAGTGCAAGTATAAGTGTAAAATTTTCGTCGTTATCCATTAATATTAAAATTAAAGCCATGATTAATGTTTTGTCTGGATCTTTAAATAATATATTGAATAAATTGGGTGCATTGGAAGCAAGAAATTCAGAATTTTGATTGATATTATGTGAATTGTTTTCTTGGTGTGGATTTTTGCAGATGGTTGAATGATTGTAGGAGGGTTCGTTTGTTTTTTCTGCAAAAAATGGTGGAAATTTTTTTGATTTTTCTTTTATTTCCATAGCTCTTTTTACTACTTCTGTTTGAATTTTTTTTATGTCATTAAATTCTGTTTTTTCATTCATATGTTACCTCAAAAAAGTCCCTGATTTTTCAAAAGTGGGAGAATTTTTATAAGTTTAAGTATTTGAGAGGAAGATTCCAACTTTTTTTGACGTTTTTCAGATAGAAGAGGCTTTAAAGCATTTAAGAATCGAGTATATTTATCTTCTTTTTTAAAACTTGAAAATAAAGGTGCTAGTTTCATAACAGATTGTATGAGTTCCGGAGAAAATCCGGGGAAGTTATCATTTTTTTCATCACTTTCTTTTTCGCTTTTTTTGGTATCACGGGATTTACCCGGGCCTGACAGACCGGAAGCTTCTTTTACTATATTCATAATTTCCGGATCACTGAGAAGTTCGGTGATTTTTTCTGCCAGGTCATCCATAAATCATTTTTCCCCCAAAAATTTTTCAAGAAGTTTTTTTGCTTGTGGTGTAGATAATAATTTTGATGCTGCTTGTTTGTCAGAGAGTACTTTTTGAACTTTTTGAGCATCTTTTGTGTTTAAATTTTTTATTAAATTATTAATTTTCCCAGTTTTTGCGGCATTTTTTAAAACTCCTGCATTGGTTCCTAATTTTTGAGATGCTTTTTTTAGCATTTCTTCAAGTGATATAGGATTTTCACTCAAATAAATCACCCCCAGGAAAATATGGAGCTATTCGGCTCAAATATTTATATGATTACGATTGTTTTAATATGAAATTTTTTAATATATTAAGGGTAAATAAAAAATAATTAAATTTGAAAAACCGGTTTAATTTAATTGACAAATCATAAATATTGTGTAAAATAATTAGTATAAGATGAAGTTTTTTAATAATTTTAGTAAAGGATGGTGAATGTTCGTAGCCATTGGCTTGAACAAATGAGATATGAAGCTTGAAAAATATGATTTAAAAAAAATTTTGTTAGATGGAAAATTTGTAAATGAACTTTTGGCGTTGGATACTGGTGAAAAAGTTAGATGGGCGCTTAAAAAGAAAGGAATAATTCTTGAAAAAGAGGATATGGATGAATTTGCAAAATTTTTGATAAGAGCTTTGGAAACATCCTATAAACATCGTACAAAAAGAGGACATTTGTCTGCGGTGCATAATAAACAATGTCTGGAAGAAAATCAATTATCTGCCGCTTCTGGTGGTACTAAAAGAACAACATATAAACTTAAGGAAGAATTTAATCCATCGATATTTATTGTGAATAATAATTTTTTATATGTTCCGTTTGAAGGTGTAGGAGATCTTGTTGATTCCTATGACGCAGAACTCCTGGATGAAGATCAGGTGAGCAGTGTAGTAGGTGGAGTGGGATGTAATAAAGAAATTATGAATTCAAATGGTTGGATTAATCGTGATGAATTAAGTAAAATAATTGCTAATTTAGATGAAGAAAGTAAATAGGATTTTAGCTTTTTAAGGTAGTACTGGTACGCTATTATAAAGGGTGATGAGTGAGAATAAATTATTGCATTTTGCAGTAGTGACAAAAGTTGCAGTAGCTTAGTAAATGGGTATAAAAGCTGCAGCAACTTTTTTTGTTGTTAAAATAACAGGTTTTTATGTTTTTTATTTGAAAATGAACGATTGCAGATAAATTTTAATTATTAATCGGGAATATTTTTGATTTTCTGTGTTTTCGTAATATAAAATTAATAAAAAAAATATTGATAAGATGCATAAAGTATGATAGAATCAACCTGTAGAAGGACGCATAGCTCAGCTGGTTAGAGCGTTCGCCTCACACGCGAGAGGTCAAGGGTTCGAGCCCCTTTGTGTCCACCATATTTGTACTTATCTTTTGATATAACTCAAAGTCCAGTATTACTGGGCTTTTTTATGTTTGGACATAAATTTAGGTATTCAAATTTTTATTTTATCGGACTTGTTTAGAAGTTAAATTCAAAAAAATAAAACCTTTTTGTTTAAGGTTTCATTTCTCTATAAATTTTCTCAAAGGGGGGTGCATATTTTCACACGGTATTAAACATATTGTTTCATAACTCCCTCTATTCGCCAAGATTTTGTAATCTTCACTGCCGCACAATCCCATGATCTTTTTTATCCAATTATTATGTAACTCTGTGAGTTCAGTAAAAACCAACTTTTTCTCAATTATATACGGCGCTTATCTGTTATTGAATCTAAATACTCAAAACTTCCCCAAGTTTAGACTTAGGTTCTTCTGACAATTCTTCGTTAAATTCATATTCTATAACATTTTTTCAAATATATTTAAATCAAAATCTTTTAATATTTCAAATTCGTCATTTAATAAATTAAAGTTCCAATCTGAAAATTCTGAAACTTTATTGTTTGCTAACCTAAGTGCTTTTATTTGCTCAGATTTTAAATCATTTATGAGTATACAAGGAGCAGCCTTTAATTTTAACTCTTTATGGTTTTAAGTCTTGTATGACCCACAAACAACTACATTATCTTTATCAATTATTATAGGATTTCTAAATCCAAATTCCTTTATAGAATTAGCTACATATTTTACCGCATCATCATTTTTTCCTTGGATTATTTTCATATGGTTTTAAATTTTTTATGTTAATTTCTTGCACGTTAATATTAATCACCTCAATGTTGACTTTTTTTTACATTTTAATTTTTTGTGAGATTCCCAATAATATGCGACGATTTACAAATAATTTCACCACATTTTAAACATACCTTTTGACACGTCTATTATGCTATATTCTTCTAATTTAACTTAATAATATGCAACTGTTTTTATGTCCTTTTCTTTTCCTTCTTGTTAAGCACATACTACTTCATATTCCAATCTCAGAAAAAAATTGCTTATCTTACAAAGGATTTCCTCTTTTTTGAATTTAGAAGAGCCACCATTGGGTAGCTCTTAGATTGTACTTATTTAGTTTTTTAATAATTCTAATTATTAAGGAAGTATAGGCGAGAGGATAATTATATGCTTGGCTTGATAGGTTAAGGTTTAATACGAGGGGGGAGCGGTGCAACACCGCCTGGACGATATTTCGGGTATCCGCGCTGATCCATTCCTTCTTTATCGTAACCAGTTGCATCATATCTTGTTCCTGTATATTTATTAATTCCAACTTCATTGAACCCAAAACGATCGAACCCTTCGGGATCATATGCTGTCCCTGTTTTTCTGTGTATATTTTTAAGCACGTTAAAACCTCTACGATTAAAACCATCCTTACCACAACGCGCTACTGCTGCCTTGTAATCATAAATAACACCGTTTATGTATCCATCTACATCGCGCCTGGAATCATCTAGCATAGTTCCATTTTTATGTTTCCCATTTTTATCAAAACCGAAAACATTATATCGATCTCCAGTAATTTCATGGACCCCTTCGCTATTGAATCCAAAATTATCATAGAGACCTTCCGCATTTACATCGCACAAAGCCGATGTAAAAAAACAAAAACTATCAATTTAAAACATTTTCTTAATTTCATTAAAGAATTACTCCTCATTTAATATTATAACAATTATACCATAATTTTAAATTTAAATCAATTGTAACATGGGGACAAAGAAAAAGATTTGCTGATGGTAAAGTAAGTCTTCCGTATAAACATTTCTTAGGCTACGAAAAAGGAGAAGACGGCGTGCTAAAAATCATAGAAAGTGAAGCTAAAATCGTAAGACTTATATATAGATGGTTTCTTGAGGGAAAAACAATATCTGCAATTTCAAAACACTTGACAAACGAAAATATACCCACTCCATCGGGCAAGAAAAAGTGGACTACAAGTACAATCAGAAGTATTTTAACTAATGAAAAGTACAAGGGTGATGCATTGCTTCAGAAATGTTATACGATTGATTTTCTTACAAAAAAGAGAAAGAAAAATGAAGGTGAAATCCCGCAGTATTATGTAAAAAACAGTCACGAAGCTATTATTTCTCCCGAAGTTTATGACTTGGTTCAAGAAGAGCCTAAAAAGAGAGCAAAAGGCATGTTTAATCATAGCTGTGTAAGCCCATTTTCAAGTAAGATTGTATGCGGAGAGTGTGGCGGTTTTTATGGTTCAAAGGTGTGGCATTCGAATGGTAAGTATAGAAAAGTCATATGGCAGTGCAACAACAAATTTAAAAACAAAAAGAAATGCAAAACTCCTCATTTGACTGAGGAGCAAATGAAAGAAGAATTTGTAAAAGCGTTTAATAACTTAGTTAGTAATAAGGAAGAAGTCATAAAAGACTGCGAAAACACTGCTTTAAGCCTCGTAAATACTGAAGATTTAGACAGTAAAATATCAAAACTCCAGGAAGAAAGCGAAATTATAGTAGAGTTAATGAAGAACCTAATATATGAGAATTCAAGAAAAGTAATGAACCAAGATGAATACAACAAAAAATACGATTCTTATACTGAGAAATATGAAAAAATAAAAAGCGAGTTATCAAAATTGGAAGACAAAAAACAAGATTTGAAAAGTAATGACAAACTAATAGATGAATTTGATGAAAAGCTTTGGTATGTCATGGTAGATAAAGTTGTAGTTCGTAAGGAGGAAAATATAGAATTTAAATTTAGAAATTCAAACTAAATCGGAGGATACTATTGTGACAAAAAAGAAAAAAGCAGTTTTGTATTGCAGATTGGCGTGCATGGGTAATAATGATGTGCTAAGCGTTCAAGAGCAAATGCTAAAGAAATATGTAAAACCACAAGACTATGAAATAGTAGAAGTAATAAAAGAGCTGTGCAGTGGCACAGACTTAAATAGATCGGGTATTGCAAAAATTTTGGTTTTTATTAAGAATTTTCAAAAAAAAGAGTAAATATACTTACTATTGCGGATAAAAATTTGCAAAACTTTACTCAAGTTTTTAAGGATTTTAAGTAATATTGGTATTTATAAACATAGAAAACGGATTATACTGCAGACAAAACTGTGACATAATCCGTTTTTTGATTTTTATAGAATATAATTTAGTTGATTTTACAAACCAACCCAACTTAAAATTGATGACAGCACACGGGGATACCTGGAGAAGTTATTGCTTGGCGTTACCTTAGAAAAACATACTCCTAAACTACCCAAAAAAGTGTTTTCTCCCACACGTACCGACGAAGGAACTGTCATTTTAAGGCTTGGGCAACCTTGAAATGATCCATTACCAATTTCTTGCAAATTGTCAGGTAAAGACACACTTGCTAAACAAACACAATTACAAAAAGTACACTCGCCTATATACTTAAGACCTAGAGGAAGGTTAACTGTTTTCAAATTGTATGCATCAACAAAGCACCACCTAGGCAACACAGTGTCATCTCTCACCTTCACATTAGCAAGGTCCAATGTTTCACATTGAACGGAACATAAACACAACGCTCTCAAATCCTCAGAATTCAGATTCCCCGTAACTATAATATCCTTACAGCTCTCATTGAAGGGGCAACCTAGGTCAAAACCTCCAAATGACTCATTGTATATTCTGACTATATTCCCCTCTTTATGGTACGTAGTGCTCTTAGCGTTTGCAGTTATAAAACTAAAGCAAAAAATAGAAACCAAAAAAATAAACAAGTTTTTACCCATAAATACTACCACCTATAAACTTTTATTTAAACAACTCTGTGTCTTCATTATATCACAAATATTACAATGTGTAAAACATATGATGTAAGAAATTATTTTTAGCGATATGGAATAGTTTGTATTTTCTGTTTAAACGCATTGCACATCACCTCTATCAATTGGTTTTTATTAATATGAACGTCATAAATAAGAATGTTTCCAACTTCAATATTATCCAAATAAATATTTCCATTTATGTCACAATACATTGCAATAATTGTACCATTGTCGAATGTACTTTTAATTGCTTTTGTTAATTGATTCTTGTCTAAATTCGCTTGTAAACCTGCATCTTCATTCCTAAATATGAATGGTTTGGATATTAATTCATCATCAGAAGTAAGTTTTTCTGCAATTAAATCATAAATATACGAAGCGTATTCTTGTCTATTAGTACCTTTAGGCTTAGTCCTCACCGCCTTTTCAACATAATCGCATGCTTCACTTTTGGGTAATTGAATTCCATTTTGCAAATAATCGGCAAATACTGGCGTTTCAAAGGGTAAAATACGAATTTTAGCTTTATCTGGTATGTTTATTAAATGCTCATGGTAAAGATCTTCAAATACTTTTTCTTTATCTTTCTGTTGTAGTATTTCCAACAAAAAGTTATAGCCGTCCTTATAAAATTGTTGATAGTCTGATAAAGTAAAAGCTTGTCCTGATGGCATATTGGTACCGATTATTTGAAATGTTGAATTGGTCGGGCGAGTAATTCCTCCAGTTAACATGCCGCCAAACGTATCTTGAACGAGTGCCCTATTTTCTAACCCTGAATTTAAAGCGTATTCAAAAAAATCAACTTCTGCGTCAATAATTAAAGGCGCCATATTATCGGTATCAATTTTAACAGACATTATATTATCTTGATGTAGATCAATAACGGCCATAACATCTGTTATTACTTTTAGCATACCTGCACGGAAAAAATATTTTTTAGCATTATCTTGTGACATACTGCGTTCTTTTTTAACAAATTCTTCTATATGATGTTCCACATCAATATCCATAGTTGCAAATAATTTTTCATCTTCTTCTACCGCCAGTCCCAATTTTCTTAATTTTGACTTAAAACCTTTCTGTAGTAACCTATTTAAATCTGAAAACATTCCTTCCCTTCCAACAACTGCATTATCAGCACTTAAATCATGCGGCTTATAAACCTTTTCTATATTACCGGTTCTTTTGTTTACTAAAAATAACGCATGCTGCCCTTTATAATGGGGATCTGAACCTGTTGAACGTATACAATATTCGTCACCAAACTTTTTTGTTTGACCGTTGTCCACGTATGTTTTATCTGCCACTTCTTCGACGTAGGATGTCATTAATTCTAATCTTTTCACAAAAGATTCTGATAGGCTTTTCACATTCAAATCACTAATTTGCCTTCCGCCGGGTTCATACAACATTGCTCGTGCAGGATTAACATTGGTATTTGCGCCTTCAAGAACGGATTTTATTCCTTCAGCATCACAATATGTCTTTAATTTTAAAATGTATTTCTTTACTTTTTGACATTGTTCTGGCGTTAACCATTGCATAATTGTATGTAAAGTGTAAGTAGGTCTTCCATTGTCCGCAAATATCTTTGCTGTAAGAAGCATATTCATTATTTCGGTAATTCGTTCACTTTCTTTTCGATCATCATCGGCACGATCTCCTACTCTATGTCTATCTTCTGATAAACTTAAATAAATCCCACATTCTGCATCTTTTTCTAATTCTTTGCGTACTTGCATTTTCAACATGAAATCAGGATCATCGCGTACATCTCTATGAAAAAGTTCTAAACTTAGACTCATATCGTCTTCGTATTGCAATTTAATTTTTTTCAAAATATCATTTACTTTTTCATCATCCATTATAGCAGCAGGTATATTATTATGCTGTGCTACATTTCTTATTGTTTCTCCTAATTCTCTATCACTTGGCAACTCGCATTGAATTACATCTTTAGTTTCAGTATTAGTAGATTCATTAGAGATAATTTCTGGAATGTGATCTTCAATATGCTCTGCAAATTCGTCGGCTTCTTGTTCAAGTTTTGGATCAAGATTTACCTGCTGCTCTCCGATTTTGGTAGTAGCAGGTATTTTTTCTTTCTTCTGCTGAACAACATGACCAAGTTCATGTTTAAGCGTTTCTTCTCCCTCGCCTGGCGCTAGATATACTTCTGCATTCTTAGTAAAAGCCTTTACGCCCAGTTTTTTAGGTTCAGATGAATTATAATGTATTTCCGGTACTGAAAGTCCTTTTTCTTTTTTTGCATACTCTAATGCCTCCGATATACCACCTGGAAATTTTTTAATAAGTTCTCTGTAGGGCATTTCCGCTATCCAATCAGGCATTTCATCATTAGGCGATTGCTCACTTGCTTCCTCTTCAGCATCTTTTTTATCTTTATCTGATCGATAAAATTGCTCATATTGCGCGTCTATTGCTTCATATACATGCTTCATATATTCAGAAGGCTCATAATATGGATTTTCAATTATTTCGCCGCCTATAAAAAAGAAACTCCTATTTTTAATATCGGAAATATCTAAACTACTTAGGTCTTGAACTATGTCTCCCGAGTGATCTATTTCCTCAGGCTTTTCTTCCTTTTTCGCGTAACAATAAACTTTCCTCACATTATTACCTGCCTAACTTTTGAATTTGTGAAAAATACTATTTTTATTTAAATATTTCATCTACAAAAGTATGATATTCATATCCAAAATCATCTTTGCGTTTTTTTAGTCCTGTTTTTAGAGCTTTCAAAATATGTTTAAAATAAAGCTTATCACTTTTTTCTTTACACGCTAAAAATGCTGCTGTGGTAACAGCTTTACGAACATCCGAACCTGTGACATTAAAGTGTGTCGTTAAATAGTCATAATCAATATCATTTGCCAAAGGTATTTTTCCGTTATTAATAAATTTCTTCCAAAGACCTTTTATTAGTTCATAGTTTTCTGAGTATTCATCCGTACCTTTTACACCAAAATAAGGTTTCGAAAAAGATATTTTAAAAGTAATTCGCCTATTAAATGCTTCATCTATATTTTGATCTTTGTTAGTCGTCAAAATCGTTATTCCATCGTGATCTTCAAGTTGCTGAAGTAAGAATGAAACTTCTATATTGGCATTTCTGTCGTGTGAATCTTTGATATCTGTTCTTTTTGAAAATAAAGAATCAGCTTCATCAAAAAGTAAGATTACATTACTTTTACGTGCTTCTTCAAAAATTTCTCTTAAATTCTTTTCAGTTTCACCTATGTACTTTGAAACGACTCT
>CAKUPP010000005.1 GCA_934675165.1 uncultured Eubacteriales bacterium | reverse complement strand
AGCTTGCGGATCGTGCTAATGGTCATATCGGGCATCATTCTTTCCCCAGAAGAATATACACAATGGCAACAGCGTAGTACAGTATAAACCCGTGATATATTTATACTAGCGAAGAATATTTAAATGCTCTTGGAGAAATCCGAGAGCATTTTTGTATGCTAAAAATAAGGAGTAGATAATATGCCAAAGAAACCGAAAAGTCCGTGTAGATATAGTGGTTGTGCGGAGCTTACAGAAAATCCGTACTGCGATAAACACACCAAGTTCGTAACCAAGCACTACAATAAATATCAGCGAGACCCGAACACCTACAAAAGATACAGTAACAGATGGCGAAGGATACGGCAGCTTTACATCAAGGAGCACCCTGTGTGTGAACTCTGTGAACGAAAGAATATTTTAAAGACCGTAGAAGAAGTACACCACATCATTCCTTTATCGAAAGGCGGAACACATAACGAGGAAAATTTAATGAGTTTATGTAAGAGTTGTCACTCAAAAATTACCGCAACCGAAGGTGGCTGTTGGGGATAAAAATAGGCTTGCACTTTCATGCAAACCTTAAATCATTAACAAATATCAATTAAATAAATCCGAATGTGAACCTGTTCTGGAAAGAAACAGTATTAACTCATCGTTTTCTATTCGGTAAACAAGCAGCCAATCAGGTTGTATATGGCACTCTCGAAATCCGACATAATTGCCTGTTAAAGCGTGATCTCTATATTTGTCTTCGAGCTTTATATTATTGGCAATTTTATCTACGATTCTCTCCAATAATTCCAGTTTATAACCTCGTTTTGATGCTAATTTTAAATCTTTTTTGAATTGATTGGATAATACAATCTCAAGCATCTTTTAATACCTCGTCCATAGCTTCTTTGAAACTTGAATATTTTTTATAGTTTTCAGGATGTTTTTTCATTTCGTAAAACTCATTCATTGCAGCTACAGTTTCGGCATTAGGTTTATCTCTTTTTATTTCAAATGGAATTCTTTGCTGCCGAACCGATTGTTTAAGAAATAGAGTTACTGCTGTTGTCAAATCTAATCCTAAATCATAAAAAAGTTCCTGTGCAGATTTTTTTAAATTTGGGTCTAAATTGATATTTGTACTTACTTTAGGCATACTTTCACCCCCCTTGTTAGTATTATATCATATTATATGCGTAATATCAACCTGATGTGTGGCTAACAAGTGTGAAAATGTTTGATTTCAAAAATTGGTTACTCAAATACTACTGCAATCGAGCGCCGGCGTTCGGCTTAAGCATATATTTGTATATTTATCAAAAAAACGTTCACAATAAGTATCGCAATAAATTTATTTAGGAGGGATTTTTTTGAATCCGTTTAAAGAAAAAACCACAAAAATTTTTGACAGTGTAAGAAATTGGAAAGAGCTTTACGATTATTCTTACAACAAAGATGAAGTTGACCCTTATACCAAAACACGTATTATACTCATGAACGGAACGGAGTATGAAGCAAATTGGTTTTCCCATCAATTTTCAAGAAACTGTAATGATAATGAACTTCGGAGGGAATTGGCATTATCAAGGTACATCGAAAAGCAGCAGCAAAAGAAAATTTCTACGCTAAAACCAATTAATGAAACTATTTTGGAGACTACAATAAGCTACGAACAACTGGCAGTCGATCTTACAGCCGGGCTTGCTAAAAGCGAACCTGACGTTAATGTAAAATCAGCGCTTGATTTTGCGTTACTCGAAGATTTTGATCATCTTTATAGATATGCTGATTTGCTCGAAATGGAGCATGGGATTCTGGCTGAAAATTTGGTAGGAAAATATACGGAAATTATGCCCGGACGTCCTACCATTTCGCATCACAGACACCCATATGACAATATCAAAGCACACATAGACTCTGTATCTGCAAGTCCGATAACTAAACTGAATGTGGCAATAATAACGGCGGCGGAACAGCAAACCATGAATTACTATATGAATATTGCGGGATTCTATACCTCAGATATAGGTAGAAAACTTTATCAAGAGATCGGTTTGGTCGAAGAAGAACATGTCACTCAGTATGGATCTTTACTTGATCCTACAATGACTTGGCTTGAAAATTTACTTTGCCATGAATATACAGAATGTTATCTATATTATTCCTGCTTTGAATATGAAACCGATCCGCAAATTAAAAAAATATGGGAACAGCATTTCATGCAAGAAGTTGCACACCTTCATAAGGCAGCGGAGCTATTGCGTAAATACGAAAATAAAGATTGGGAAGAAGTTATTCCCGGTGGAGATTTCCCAAAACTTTTGAAACTGGAATCAAATCTAGAGTATGTTAGGAATATTCTTGCAAGCACCGCAAAGAATACTTCAAACCAAGAAGATTATGTAAATGCCTCTTCGCTTCCTGATGATGCTGAATTTTTTAGATTCCAGAGCAAGATAAATAAAAGTGCAAACGATGTACCTTCGCACGTGGTTATTAAAAACTATATAAGCAAAAACGGAGAAGATTATAGGTTTGAAACGAAGCAAAATCCTCTCAAAGAACTTCAAGATAGAACTAAAGATAATATTACAGTTGGTAGGAAATAAAGACTATAACTTTCAAATGAAATATGAAAACGTTTGAGACTAATTCTCAGGCGTTTTTTATTAGTATGGGGGGAGTTCGAATCCCCAAAAATGAAGCAAACCGCAACGGCGTGGGGCAACGCACGAAAAAAGCCCAGTTCAAACGAGGTATTAACCCACTGAGAGCTGAAAGGAGGTAAAAATCATGGCGAAGTGGTACCAAGAAAGATGGAAATTGGATTCTATTTGATAGGGATAAAAACAAGGAGATAGATATAGTAAGAGTTTTTACAGAATCTTTTTCATCTCCATATGTGTACACTTTGGGAGAAAAAGGTTATACAAAACTAAATTACGAAACTGCGGAGATTGTTCAAAGTAAAAGCATTGAGGATTTTTCCGAGCAAGACAGTAGTGTTTTTAAAAAACTTGAAGCCAAGGCAAAAGGCAATCAAGAAAAACATGCAGTATCATGGGACTATGCAATGCCTTCAGATAACTAGTTTTCGATTTCAATAGCGGAGTAAATAAAATGGCTAAATTTTTTAAGTGGTTTGGAATATCAATCGGTGTCATATTTTTAATATGTGATATTATTTTCTTGTAGAAAACAGCAAAAGAAAGTAGTTCCCCGAGGAATGTCAAAGAGTGGGCTGCATACTTTCGCACGGTGATATAAAATTTATTTATACTTTCACACGCTTTCAAAAATAAAATTACCCGTGCGTTTGTATTAAAACTTGAGTGATTAGACAGGTGAAATTCGCATAGATACTGGAGTTTAGAGGTATCTGTGTGATTTTTATTTTTGCCATTTTTACACTTTTCTAAGAATTTTTCTAAGAATTATTTTATAAGTTATTTTGTAGATTAATGTATTTTTGTATTACACAACAAGTCTCGTCAACATTATCATTTTTAATTTTATATACTAAATGCTCAATGTCGTCAGCTTTTTCCTTAATCAAAGCTTGTTTTAAACTACTGTTGATTTTTATTTCTTTATTTTCGGACGCTAAATCTTTTATTCTTTGCTCATATTCAGTTTGTTTTAATTTTAATTCTTCACTATTTTTCACTCCTTTACGCAAGTTTTCTATATGTTTTTGTGCTTCTTCATACAGTTTATTTTTTTCTTGCATATCAGTTTTAAGTTTTCCATACCTAATATCAAGGTTATCTTCACTTGAAAAATAAATATTATTTTCCTTTAATTCATTCATCAGATTTTCAAAATTATCACTCCCCACATACTTTTTTATTATTTCTTGTGCTTTCTGCATTTTTCTTTTATTCCTTTTTACGTTTTTAACTTTAAAAAACATATTTATGCTTTTTTATTCTTGAGTGTCAAAACCTTTAAAGTTTTTACAAGTAGAACTAAAAACTTTTATTAGAATTTAAAAAAATTTCTCTTTTAAATTCTACATAACTTGTTTCTATAGCCGAATTTAAATTATTTCTTAGCGCTTTTTTTACTAAAATTTACAACCATCGATGCAATTATCATATATAAACTTTTTTATCTTTTCCATGTTGTTTGTTTCGTAAAAGGTAATCAACAACTCATAAAATGTTTTGATTTTTTCATTTGGTATGCTTATAATTCCACAGCCGTTTCTAATCATTTCTTTATTGGCAAACATCATTGAAGTACGTTTATTTCCATCAATAAATATTTGCCTACGCATACCCCAAAGCATTAAAGTAATCGCCTTTTCTGTTGATGATTCCATTTTTAACATACCTGCTATTTCATTTCTTACATCATATTCAAAAGGAATTTGAGGTTGCCAGGTAGTCCCTGATATTCTTACGTCGTACGCTCTTATTTTTCTTGCTCCATAAATACTTCCTTCACTACCTATAATCATATTCAATCTACATAAATAATCAAAGTCTGTTAGTCTATCTAGTGTATCGAACATGAACTGCCAAGCTCTTTTTAGATTATTTATTTTTATAATGTCATCTACTTTTACTCCTTCTACTCCTACTCCATCAAAAATGGCTTGTGTTTCTGGAAATGTAACGTTTATGCCTTCTAGGTTTGCACTTTTATAAATATAGTCCACTATATTTCTTTTGGCTAAAAATATATTTTGTTCCCTGGTCATTGTAAATTTATCTTTCATAAAATATTCACTCCTACATACTTTGCTTATATCCCGACTTTTTATCAAGTTAACAATTATAGTGTACTTATTAGTTATCAAAATATCAATACTTATTAGTTATCAAGCATTTATTTTATATTTAAAGTTTTTGAACAATTGAATAAAATCTATGGCACTGAGAAACACTGTAACCAATTTTTTTAGAAATATCAATCCGACGAAGCTTATCAATATGTCGGTAATAAATAACCTTTTTAATTTCTCCGATGACTAAAGCTATATTGTTAGCTTTTCCGTTAAATGTGTATTCTATGTTTTCTAACCTACTAATAAGTTCCTCGGATTTATAATTAGCTATTTCGTATGCCAGTTCGTTTTCTCGTTCTTCATCTTTAGGTGCTAAATAATCTTTTAGAAGTTCGTCAAAAAGTTATTTTTCAATTTCTTCATGATATTTTTTACAATAAACGACACTTCCAAATTTATATAAGACCTTATCTTTCGTCACATCTTTGAAACATCTGTCACATAATACTTTGATTTTCATGTTTGTAGATTTGTCAAAAAATAAATAAAATCTATCAATTGTATTAAAAATATGATATAATCATAGCAACGTTATATTTTTCCGGGGGAAGCAATTTTTATGGAAAGAATAGATAAAACAAATTATTATTTAGATATTGCCGAAGCAGTACTTAAAAGAGGTTCTTGTATAAGAAGAAATTTTGGGGCCGTAATTGTAAACAATGATCAAATAATATCTTCAGGGTATACTGGAGCTCCACGTGGAAGGCAAAATTGTATAGATATCAATTTTTGTATAAGGCAAAGATTTAACATTCCACGTGGAGAGAGATATGAATTATGTAGGTCGGTTCATGCAGAGGCAAACGCTATTATCCATGCCTCTAGAGAAAAGATGATAGGGTCAACCCTTTATTTGGTGGGGAAGGAGATGGATAATTTTTCATATGTAAAAAATTCTTCATCGTGTTCAATGTGTAAGCGTTTGATAATAAACTCTGGTATTAAAGAAGTAGTCATACGTGATGATCCAGAAAAATTTAGGTGTATCGAAGTGAGAGATTGGGTAGAAGATGATGAATCTTTGAAAAACAGTTATGGGTATTAATTTAAATATAGAAAGGAAGCATTATGCGAGTTAATATAAATAAAAATTACAGAATAGGTTTAAGAGCTATTAAAACAGCTATTGCTGTAGCGATATGTGCACTTATTTCAACTTTTTTTAATCACGAAGACATATTTTGCGCATGTATTGCGTCAGTTATTTGTATGGAGCAAACATGTGAACAAACATGGGATACCGGAATAAACAGAATTATAGGAACGCTTATAGGTGGTACGGTTGGATATTTAGCTCTGGAATCAATATGTTCTTTTCCTACATACGAATGGATAAGAATTTTGGTTCTTCCGATTGGAATTTTGATTGTTGTCTATGCATGTAACTTAATAGATAAAAAACCAGCTGTTTCAATTGGATGTGTTGTGATAATAGTCATACTTTCACGTTCAGGGGCAAGTACAAGCAGTACGTTAACATATGTGGTTCAACGTGTTTCAGATACACTTTTGGGTGTTTTTGTGGCAATGATGATAAATAAATTTACTTTTGTAAAGTATAGAACGTCAGGTAATGGATGATCGAAAAAGGGAGTGAAAAATTATGAAAAGGAGATATATTATTTCGATTTTGGTAATAATTACAATAATGGTTTGTGCTGTCGGTGTATATATTTTTAATATTTTAAGCGATAGCCCTTCTTTTATTAATAATATGAGTGGGAGTGGTAAAGTGGATAACTATCTATCTCATGATGGAATCGTTTTTAAGAGTGAAAAAACATTGTATGCAACTAAAACAATGCTGGGATATGAAGCTTTATCATCTTCTGAGGAACGTTCATGTTATTACCTTATAAAGCAAAACGTTGAAGAAATAACAGATGAAAAATATAAGAATACGAATAGTTATAAAATCAAGTCAATTGTAGTTCAAAATTGTCACATGAATCTTTCTGCGATAAAAAAAGCATTATATGCATTTCAATATGATAATGTTGATGTTTTTTGGATTTCAAATACTTTTGCTTATAGTTATAACGGAAAAGATACCATAATAACACTTTGTTCTTCGTTTTCGAAATCAAGTTTGTTGGATGCAAAAAAAAAGTTAGATCTAAAAGTATCTGATATTATTAGTAAAGTACCTAAAAATTTCTCTCAGTATGAAATTGAGCTATACTTGCATGATTATATAATTTCAAATTGTTGCTATAAAAATTTTTCAAATAATTTTAATCTATATACGGCTTACGGAAGTTTAATTGAAAATCAAGCTGTGTGTGAAGGCTTTTCAAAAGCAATGAAACTTTTACTTGGAAAAATGGGAATAAAATGTGGTCTTGTTACAGGTTCTAGAAAAAATGAAGCTCATATGTGGAATGTTGTTGAAATAGATGGTAAATGGTATCATTTGGATGTAACATGGGATGCTGCAGGTGATCTTCAAAGATATGATCATTTTAATGTTTCGGATGAGATAATTAAAAAAACTCATAATATTAATGATAATGCAGATTCTAGCTCTGATTTTTCTGGAAGCAATAAATATAATCTTGGCATACCTATATGTGATTCAATGGAACAAAACTATTTTGAAAAGAATGCTGTTAAAGTTAGTTCTCTTGATGAAAATGATCAAATTAGGGTTATAGATAAACTTGTAAATCTTGCTTCTCAGAAAAAAGAGTGTATACATGTAGCGATAGATTCAAAAGAAAATTTTAAAAATATTCAAAAAAAGTTTATACTTCAGAACAATGCGGTTTATTTTAACTGTGTGGCACGCGCTAACGAAAAACTTATAACTGGGCATAAAATAAATAGTACTCAAAGTCAGTTTAGCGTAAATGATGCTCAAAATGTTATTACTTTGAAATTGATATATTCTTAAAAAGATGTGGTGTGAAATAAATTGAATTTTTTTAAAACAAAGAATTATATGCTTGAGTTAGGCAAGAAAACGTATGTTATGGGTATTTTGAATGTTACTCCAGATTCTTTTTCTGATGGTGGAAAATGGACTTCGTATGAAAAGATTATAGAAAGAGCACATCAAATTCAAAATGAAGGAGCCGATATACTGGACATTGGTGCACAGTCTACACGGCCTGGCTTCTCTAAAATTACTCCTGCAAGAGAATGGGAAAGAATGCAGGAAGTTCTTCCCGTAATCAGGAAAGATATCGATATCCCTATTTCTGTGGACACTTTTTATCCTGAAGTTGCAAAAAAGTGTTTGGATATTGGTATTGATATAGTAAATGACGTTACTGGGTGCAAAGATGAAAAAATGTATAAATTAGCATGTAATTATGGATGCGGGTTAATTGTTACACACAGTACTTCTGATATGAACATAAAATATTTTTTCGAAAAGAGTTTAATAAAATCTAAAAATTTTGGATTAGATAGAAATCAATTGTGTTTTGATCCTGGAGTAGGATTTAACAAAAATCAAATTCAAGATGCGGAAATAATTAAATCTATAAGGGATATTAAAATTGAAAAAAATGCTTTTTTGGTTGGACTTTCCAGAAAGCGAGTTATAGGAATTAATTGTGGCAATCCTCCTCCTGACAAAAGGCTTTTTGGTACAATTGCTGCAAATACGTTGTGTATTTCTGAAGGGGCGGATATTATAAGAGTTCATGATGTTGCTCCGGCAGTTCAGGCTGTGATGGTTACTGATGCAATTTTAAAGGGAGGGCAAAATTTAAAACATGAATAAAATAATTATTGAAAATTTAGAATTGTTTGCTTATCATGGAGTACACGAAAATGAAAAATTAAATGGGCAAAATTTTTTTATAAGTGCAGAAATTTTTACTGAAAAGACAAAAGGCTATGATACTGATGAAATATTGGATACTGTGAGTTATTCGGAAATTATAAAAGCAATAAAAAAAATATTTTTGTCACATAAATTCAATTTGTTAGAAAAAGCGTGTGAAAGTATTTGTAAAGAATTGTTTTTATCTTTTTATGACATTGTTTCTGTTATTATTACAGTAAAAAAGCCGGAAGCTCCAATAAATGAAAAATTTGATTATGTAGCTGTGAGTGTAAAAAGATCACGTTCTGATTTTTGTGAGGTGAAACGTATTTGAAAGAGGCTGTATTGTCACTTGGAAGTAATTTGAATAATCGTGAAGAAAATATAAAGTTGGCTATGAAATCGATTGGTTTATTGCCTGAGACTCGTGTTGTATGTGTGTCTAATTTTTACGAAACTGTTCCATTTGGTGTAAAAGACAAACAAAATAAGTACATAAACTGTTGTTTAAAAGTTGAAACAGAATTAAATCCACATATGTTGCTTGGAGCTTGCTTAGGCGTAGAAAGTGCATTAGGACGTGTAAGGCCATATAGATTTGCACCAAGGGTTATTGATATAGATTTAATATTTTACGAAGATGTTATTTTATCTGATAAACATCTAACACTTCCTCATCCCAGGTGGAAGGAACGTCCGTTTGTTTTAATTCCACTTTGTGATATTTTCCCTGATTTTAAATTTAAATTATTTAAATTTGAATTGAATAAAGAGTTGTGTGATGAATTATTGCAATGTGTGTCTAAAATAAACATAAATATGCATTGACTTGCAAATTATTAGTTGTTATAATACAAAATATAACAAAAATAATAAATTGGATGGTGAATGTGTATGTCTAAAGATATTAGCTTTGAAATAAAAGATTCAGAGGTTAAAGTCCCTAATGATATACTTGAAGAAACAAAAAAATCTGTAAAAAAGTTGGAAACATACTTTAGAAATTATAATAGATATGCCATTACGAAAGCGTTTAAAAAAACAGGTTATTTTTTTAAATATACTGGTCATGATGCTAAAATTTTTGCAAAAAAGAATGTAAAAAAAGTAAAAAACTTTTTCTTGTATAAAAAAGATGATCTTGATTCGGAAAAATACAAATACGAATGGATGAGTGATTATAACGAAAAATATGTTAATAATCATAATGACGAGATACAAGATATTGTTGTAAAAATTCATGATTATCAAGTGTTGTTTAAAGATGCATCAGGATGGGAGCATATAAATAAAAGATATAAAATTTGTGAAAAATATGTTAATGATGATGAATCTAAAACATTTATAACAGAAAGTGATAATAAGGTAAATAAAACTTCTATACAAGAAAATCTAAAGAATAATAAAAATTTGTGTATTGAAAACGGAGACAATAACAACGTTATTAAATCTCTTGAAAATTTAAGCAAACAGCTTGTAACTTTTTGTGGTTCAAACGATGTAAAAGCTATTAATAAAAAAAGAGAAGTTTTTTCTACCTCTAAAAATAAATCTCAACGTGAAAGTGCAAGTAAGGGTAACTCTACTCTTCAAAAGAAAACGATAGCCCCTGAATATACGGAATGGCCGAATTTATCATATCCAAATGATGGAGTGACATCTTATACAAAGTTGTGTGTCGATTGTTTTAATGTAATGGATAAAATATATAAAAGAGTGCACAAACTAATTCGACTTAAAAAAGATTCTTACAAAATTTATTTAGAAAGTTTGAAAATTAATGATAAATTAAAAAATATGTACTTAATTGAAGAAGCAAATGCGGTAATGGACTTTTCTAAAGAGACAAAAAAAATGGTTGGATTAATTAAAAAAGAATTAATTTTTTTTAAAGAACATGACGAAAATAGCAAGTTGGGGAAAGTAGCAAAAGAAGCTTATAAAAAAGCAAATAAAGAAAAAAAATTTGATTTAGAAATGCTTAGAAATAAAATAACTTCATGCGAACTTGCGCTTGATTTTTTTTATATTTTTGATATAAAAAGTGCCAAATATGCAGATCCTCAAAAAACAGTATCAAGTTTATTTAGTTTTCCAGATTTAGTAGAACGAGATATAAATAACGCGTATTTTTATGTTACTGCAAAAAATGAAAAATTTGATGAAAGTATATCTAATTTAATAAAAATGTTAAAGAATGTAACAGATAAGTTACAAAAATTCAATGAGGTATTTGATGTAGAATTTGAAAGTGTTAAACAGCCTAATGAAAAAGATAGAGAAAAAATGGAAATAAAAATAAGAGAATTGCATCAAAAAATATCATCAAATAACGATAATATTTTCAAGATTCTTCAAAAATGTTGGAGTAAATATAACAAGATTAAAGATGAAATGGACAAAAAGAGTAGAGAAGTAGATAGAGCCAAAAAGATTGGTGAATTTCTTGGCACAAGTTTTTCTTTTATTGCTACTGTTGCTGCAATGTTTGGTTAATATGTTACATTAAAAAATTTCTTAAATATAAATTAGTGATAAAAGATTATGTGTACATTATTTAGATTGGGGATAAAGGTATCACATCAACAAGAATTAGAAGTATATCTGTTTATATAAGTTTGAACAGATATACTTTATTTATTTTTGTATTTAATGGATATCGAAATGAAATAAGGCATTAAAAACTTAACAAACAAAATATATTTTTAGATATCTGAAACGATTGATATTTTTACAGTATTATTTACATGATTGTTGGAGAGATAATTTAAAATTTAGTCAGGTAGAAGAATTAGAACAATTATTTAATTTTTAAATAAATTTTTATTCGCATAATTTTTTTAAGGTGTTGATTTTTTTATAAAAATAGTGTAAAATATACTTAACAATTATATTCAAACCATATATTTTAATAAAAGCTAAAAAATGCGTTGTAGGGAGATATACTTGATGAAATTTTTAAATAGGTGTTTATCAATAGTAACAATTATTTCTTTAGCTATTGCGCCATGTATGACCATCAAGGCTACTGATAATACAGCAAAAAAAGTTTTAAGTACAAAAAACACGGTATTGCAGGTTGTTGGTAAGATAGTTGTAGGTGCGTTGTGCGTAGGTGGAATTCCTTATGTTATTAAAAAATTTGCTGATAAAAATAATGATATATATAATTTTAATGACTTTTATTATGTAGATGATACTACTAACGATATAAAAGATACCAATAACAAATTTCCTGCAATAAAAATAAACAATGAATCAGATTTTGTAAAAGCTAAAAATTTAAAAAATATAGTAAGACACATCATAATTAGTGAACATGTAACAGCAATTCCGAATAACGCTTTTAGTGGTTTTAAGTATTTGGAATCAATTGAAATTCCAGATAGCGTTAATTCCATAGGAGAACATGCTTTTAGTTTCTGTGAATGTTTAAATTCAATAAAAATTCCTAATAAAGTTGACGTTGCAGGCCAGTCAACTTTTGAAGATTGCTTAGAGTCACAATCCATTATAATACCAAATAATGTTAATGTTATAAGTCGATCAGCTTTTGAAGGCTGCTCAAGGTTAGTATCCGTTATAATACCAGATCATGTTAGCGTTATAAGTCAGTCAGCTTTTGAAAATTGTTTAAATTTAAAATCAATAAAAATGCCAGAAAGTGCTAAAATGACTATCGAACAAAGAGCTTTTGCTGGGTGTGTGAGTTTAGCGTCAATAACAATTCCTAGTGGCGTTACGACTATATCGATGGATGCCTTTCGTTGTTGTACAAATATGACGTCAGTGGAACTTCCAAGTAGTATTTCATGTATAGAACGGCGTGCTTTTCTTTTATGTCAGAAGTTAGAATCAGTGACCATACTAAATGACGATAAAGATAGTGAAATTGTTGATAACAGAATTGCCATAGGTGAATTAGCTTTTGGCTGTTGCATAAATTTGAATGTATTTAGAATGCAGAACAAAGTTGCAAATATAGATAATAGTGCTTTTATTGGAAGTAATGTAATTCTAAAAAATTAAAAATTTATAGTAGTAGCAGTAATAAAAATTTATTATTACAAATTTTTATTACTGTTAATTTTTTTATGTATTAATGATTGTTTTTTTGAAACATATGATTTACGCAAACAGTGAAATACATACAAAGTGCCAAAAGAATGATACTTCCATGGTAATTTACAGATAGTTTAACTCGGGCTGGATAATTAAATGTTGAAAAAACTTCACTCGAAAATCCCAAAAAATTTAATATAAAATTTGATAAAACTATGCTTCCTAAAGCATTTATTAGTCTAAACAAACAAAATCTTGAATATCTAAAATTTGTGTTTTTTAAAATGGAAGTAATTTGCATATGTGCGCATGTGCCTCCGTATCCAATAGCAAAAGCTGTTACCCATAAAGGTGCATTTAATGAAGCTGCTGTTTTACATCCAGAAGTCATTTCCATAATGCAACAAAATATACTTTTGAATACAGATGTATTTATTTTCATATTTTTTATTAAGTTTAAAATTATTGACGCTATATTCAAATTTTTAAATATGTTTAAAGCACAACAAAATACTATTACAAGAACACACATATTTATCATAGATTCAGAAGTTTCTTCACATGATTCTACTAGTGCTTGGGAAATTAGCAAATCTTTTTTGTGAAAATTTTTTTCTTCTTTATAGTAAAATGGTGTATTGTTTAATCGTGCTATAACGGCACAAATCGATGCTATTATTAGAGATAGAGTTATTTGTATAAAAAATAGCGTTACTCCAAACAAATGGTTTTTTAAAAAAATATCTCCAACAACACTTATAATAAATGCTGGCCCAGAATTTACCGAAAAGTACATAGCTCTTGAAAGTTGTTCTAAATTTATTTCCTTTTTTTCGTAAAGTGACTTTAACCCTTTTGCTCCAACAGGGTATCCACCTACAAAACTTAAAAAAATTGCAGGGGCAGTACAGCCGGGAAGAAAAAATAGAAATTTTGTTATGGGTGAAAATATAGATTGTATTTTTTCTGAAATACCTGAATTTACTATAAAAGAAGTAAGTATCATAAATGGAAACAAAGAAGGAACCAATATTTCTAAACAATATGATATACCATCTATTATTCCTTCAGAAACAATATACGGTTTATTAAGCATTTGAAAAGAAATGAATGCAATAAAAAGCATAACAAATATATTTTTGAATATGTTTTTTGTTTTTTGAAAATTTATTTTCAAATTTTTCTCACCTCTTAAAATATATACTTGTGGTATGTGATTTTTATTTGTATAATTGCATATTATTTTAGAGATTAAAAAATTTGCAAGGAAGTGATTTAAAATTTGAACACTAAAAAAGATAAGTTTATTACAGTAAAAAAATTTATGGCAGGTTTTGGTGAATCGCCTGTGGGGAGTATGTTTGGTAGTGTTCACTTAGAAATGAAAAGTAATACAGAAGTTGTATTGGAAGGTAGTCGCGGAATAGAAAAGTATGACGAAAATATGGTGCAGGTTAAAGTTAAGGGGATGAAAATTTTGTTTTTTGGAAGAAACTTAGAAATAAAATGTCTTAATGTGGATTCTCTTTTAATAAATGGATTCATAACTTCGGTAGAATTTGCTACATAAAAAATTTGTAAAAATAAAAGTTAAGATATGAAAAGAGGTGCTTTTAAAAAATTGCTTATTCAAATATTGCGATGGAGTATGGGGTATATTTCATTTGAATTGATAGGAAATGACCCGGAAAAATTTATAAATTTAGCTGTAAAAAATAAAATAAATTTATGGGATTTAAAAAAGTATGAAAATATTTTGTGCGGAAAAATTTTGGCATCTGATTATAAATTGTTAAAAAAACTTGCTAAAAGTTCTCATTCAAAAATTTGTTTAAAAACTAAAATCGGATTTCCATTTTTCAGAACTAAATATAAAAAAAGATTGGGTTTTGTTGTAGGTGCTATTTTGTTTTTTTTAATAAATTACTTGCTTTCGTTATGTATTTGGGATGTTAAGGTAAGTGGAAACGAAAATATACCAGTGCAAGATATTCTAAATGTGGCAAAAGACATAGGAGTTTATCCCGGTAGATTAAAGAAGGATATCGACTTTGCTTTAGCCGAGGAAGAAACAATGATGAAATTAGGAAATATTGCGTGGATTTCAATGAATTCTGTAGGAAGCTGTGTTGAAATATCTGTAAAAGAGAAGATAGAAGAGCCCAATATATTAAAGCCGGGTGAACCATGCAATATTATTGCAACAGAAGATGGAAAAATTGATTTTGTTGAAGCATATAAAGGTACTGCATGTGTTTCATCTGGAGATGTTGTTGTAAAGGGGCAACTTTTAATTAGTGGAGTAGTAGAGGATTTGAATTATCAAAATTCTTTTGTTGATGCAGAAGGAAAAGTTTACGCTAAAACCGTACATAAAATAAGTGAAGAAGTAAAAACAAGTAAAGTTTGTGCAGTTGATACGGGTAAGAAAATAAAAAGATGTCGCATAAAAATTTTAAATTGGGAGTTACCAATAGGTTTTTGGAAAAAAATTGACGATAACTATCGAAGTGAAATAGTTGATAACAAACTTAAAATTTTTAATAAAGAACTACCTTTGTCGTTTTGCTTAGAAAAATGGTATGAACAACAATGTGACGAGATTTTAATATCTCCTGAAGATGCCATAGCAGAAGCAGAAAAAAATATTTCCTGTCGCGAATCCGAAGAATTAAAAAATATAAAAATTTTAGAAAAACATTCAGAAAAACGTGAACAAAATGGACAATATACTGTGGAAATAGTCTATACCTGTTTAGAAGATATAGGCAAAAAAGAAAAAATTATGTTTCAAAGTTAGTTCTAAAACTATAAAAAATTTGATTTTACTGTAAAACAATTTTTTTGGCTATATACCATAAACTAATTGACATATAAGTGAAAATACTCTATAATTATCATTAGTGAAACATTTAAGAAATGTTTGCCTGGACCTTAAAATAATTAATTTATTTGAGCAAAAATTTAATGAAAATAAATTATGGTGTTAAAGTTGATTTGATTCAAGAGTTGGTTGTTTTTATCAAATATATGTTCAACTGGGTCGGAGGTTACTGAATTCCAAAGAAGGTAGAAGCTTCTTTGTATGTTTCTCAGGAAGGATGGAATGTATGGTCGTTGACAAGACAAGAGTAATAATAGTAAACAGGCAGAAAGAGATAAAAATTCCTACAGGAATTCGTATGCTTATAAGAAGATGTTGCAATGCGGTGCTTAAGTTGGAGCAATTTAAAGGTTCTGCAGAAATTAGCATTACTATAGTTGATAATGCTTACATACAAAGTTTGAATAAGCAGTATAGGAACAAAGATGTTCCAACAGATGTTTTGTCTTTCCCGATGGGAAAAGATGGCGTTTATGAAGTTGATCCTGATACAAATGCACAAATTTTGGGCGATATTGTAATTTCTATGGAAAAAGTTATGGAGCAAAGTAAACTTTATGGGCACAGCTTGAGGCGAGAGGTTGCTTACCTTACGGCACACGGAATGTTGCACCTTTTAGGATATGACCATGAAAATGGTGGAATTGAAAAAATGCGTATGAGAGAAAGAGAAGATAGAGTATTAGATTTGCTAGGATTCTCAAGTGCGGTTTCGTATGTGCGCGAAGAAGAAGAAAATGACAAAAGAAGAAAATAAATTGTTATGAAAATAATAAAAAGTTTTAAGTATGCACTTAAAGGTATAGTTTATGCTGTGAGAAACGAGCGAAATATGAGAGTACATTCGGTCGTTTCTCTTTGTGTATTCGTTTTTTCTCTTTTTTTCAATTTGAACAAAGAAAAATATATGATAATTTTTTTGACAATAGGGTTTGTTATGGCTATGGAAGTTATAAACAGTTCTCTTGAAAGTGTGGTCGATTTTTGCGCTAGAGATTATAATTCTAGTGCTAAAATTTCAAAAGATATGGCTGCTGGAGCAGTGTTGATTTCTGCGATCATAGCTGTTATTGAGGGTATATATATATTTGGCGATATAAATGGATACATTAGGATGTGGAAATTTTTTATTTCATATCCTTGGGTTATATTTCCGGTGCTTTTGTTTGTAATTTTAGGATATTTATACGTAGTACTAGGGCCAACAGAATTAAAAAATAAATTAAAAATGAAGATAAAAAAATTAAATTTGTGCAGAAATAGGAGAGATAATTTTGGAAAGTAACATCAAAACGAAATCACTTTTTGTATCTATTGTGGGGAAAGCTAATGTTGGAAAATCATCGATTATGAATATGATAATAAATTCCAAAATTTCTATTGTTTCTCCCAAACCGCAAACAACACGTAACAAAGTAGTAGGGATATACACTTGCAATAATACTCAGTTAGTTTTTACAGACACACCTGGTATTCATAGACCTAGGACAAAACTGGGTAAATATATGATTTCTGAGGTTAATAGTTCAATTTCTGGAGCAGAGGCATGTATGCATGTTGTAGAATGTGGGAAATCTGCTGATGAATTTGATAAAGGTCTTGTCGAAAAATTTTCTAATTTAAAAATACCGGTTATATTGGTTCTAAATAAAATTGATACTTTAAAGGATAAAACTTGTATAATTGAGGAAATGGCGTATTGGAATAAAATATATAACTATAGTGCTATAATTCCGGTTTGTGCTCTTACGGGTGATGGGAGAGATGCTCTGATACATGAACTTTTTAATTTAGCTCTTCCATCGGTATTTTTCTTTGATGAAAATGATATTACAGATAAAACAGAAAGAGAATTGTCAGCTGAAATTATAAGAGAAAAAATGCTGGTTAATTTAGATAAAGAATTGCCGCATGGAACGGCTGTATATATTGAAAAATTTAAAAATAGATCTGCAAATATAGCAGATATAGAAGCAATTATATATTGTGAAAAATCAAACCATAAACCTATAATTATTGGAAAAGGTGGCCAAATGATAAAAAAAATAGGAATACAATCAAGGAAAGAATTGGAAAATATGTTGGGCTGCAAAGTCAATCTTCAGCTTTGGGTAAAAGTTAAGGAAAACTGGCGAAATCGAGAATCTTGGCTTTATAATTTGGGGTATGCAGAGAACAAAAGTTAACTAAAAATGGAATGAACGTTTTTAAAAAATGTAAAATATTATTAAAAAGTATTGATCTTTTACAATGTTTGTAGTATAATTTCACTATATTTGAAATTTTTTGTTATGGGGGGATTTTGCTATGAACAAGGAATTAGCTTGGAACAAGTTTATAAAAACAGGAAATATTTTGTATTATTTGGAGTACAAAACGTGTAACGATATGCTATGTCCGAATTCAGGGCTTTTATCCGAAAAAATACCTCAAGGAGCAAATAATGAAATTAGAAATAAAAGGAATTATACTTAAAGAGGTTAATTACAGAGAAAACGATAAGATACTTACAGTGCTTACTGATGATAGAGGAATAATTACGGTGAAAGCTCGCAGATGTAGAATGCTTAAAAACACTGCAAATGCTGGGCTTCAAATGTTTTCTTATGGCCGTTTTACACTTTATGAAAGTAAAGTTGGGTATACTGTGTGCGAGAGCGAAATTCAGGAGATGTTTTGGGATGTACGTGGTGATTTAATGCTGTTATCTTTAGCGGGATATTTTTGTGAGCTCACACTTAATTTGTCTCCCGAGTCCAATGTATGTAAAGACTACCTTAGACTTCTTTTAAATTCACTTTTTTATTTATCAAATAAAAAACGAAACCCGTTATTAATAAAATCAATTTTTGAAATGAAAAGTTGTTCGCTTTGTGGTTACCTTCCAAATTTAATTGCTTGCAAGATATGCGGAGTTTATAAAAGTGGCAAAGTATTGTTTGATGTAAAAAATGCTGTAATGATTTGCGAAAAATGCATTAAAAAGTGTGGCTATAGTGACGATGGATATGCACTGAGTGAGGGTATAATTTTTGCGCTTAGACATATTGTATATAGCCCTATTGATAAATTGTTTTCTTTTGAGATATCTGATAAAGCTATAAAAAAAATTTCAGAAATTTGTGAAAGTTATGTAAAGATGCATGTTTCACCTGATTTTAATTCACTGAATTTCTATAATAGTTTAAATTTAGTTTAAGTAAATTTGCTTACAAGGTGTAAAACATTTGATGTTATGAAACATACTATAATGCCGGTTATTGTGGGGATGACAAAAGATAATGCAGTCCATTTCCAACTTCCGGTTTCTTTTTTTATTGTCAAGCAAGTTGTTCCACATGGAAAGTGCATTAATGAAAATAACATTACACAAATTGCTGTTATATAAGTCCAGCCATTGGCAACAAGTAAGGAATGAAGTTGAGAACAGCTTTCAAGTTCAGTAAGTGTTCCGGTTGCCATATAGCTCATTATAATTATTGGAAAAACAATTTCATTGGCTGGAAATCCTAGTATAAATGCCATTAAAATTATTCCATCCATTCCGATTAATTTAGCAAACGGGTCCAAAAAATTTGCACAGTGTATTAAGATGCTAACATTACCAAATTTTATATTTGCCATAAACCATATCAGTAATCCTGCGGGTGCTGCAACTGCTATGGCTCTTCCAAGTACAAATATGGTTCTATCTAAAACAGAACGTATCAAAATTTTTGATGTTTGTGGATGTCGGTAAGGTGGTAGTTCTAAGATAAAAGAAGAAGGCACTCCTTTTAAAATTGTTGAGGATAAAATTTTTGAAATTACAAGACTTGTAAATATTCCTGCTAAAATAGTTAATGTTAAAATTATTGCTGAGATAATTGTATTTGAAAAACTGAAAGAATAACTGACGAAAAACATAGTAATTATGGATATTAACAAAGGAAATCTGCCGTTACAAGGGATAAAGTTATTGGTTAATAGCGCTATCAATCTTTCACGTGGGGAGTCTATTATTCTGCATCCTATTATTCCGCATGCATTGCACCCAAAGCCCATACACATAGTTAAAGACTGTTTCCCGTGTGCACCACATTTTTTAAATAATTTATCTAAATTAAAAGCTACCCTTGGTAAATAGCCAACATCCTCTAAAAATGTGAATAAAGGGAAAAATATTGCCATCGGTGGAAGCATTACAGATACAACCCAAGCAAGTGTTCTGAATATTCCCATAACCAAAATTTCATAAATGCAAGGAGGTAAATTTGTAGAAGTAAAAAACCCCATCATTTTATCTTGGAGAGAAAATAAAAATGATGCAATTATTTGAGATGGAAAATTGGCTGCAGTTATTGTAATCCAAAATATACCTGCCAATAGCAACGCCATTGCTGGGTACCCTGCTATTTTTGATGTAAGTATTTTGTCTATTTTTCTATCTGTTTTATCGTATTCGGGTTCCGCTGAGACGCAAACGCTATAGATATGCTTGCATCTTTTAACGATTGTTTTTGCTATATCTTCTTTTATTGATAGCGATGTGTCTTCGTCAATATTTTGTTTTTCTTCAAAAAATGTTTTTTTAAATTGTTCATTATTAAAAATATCAATTTTTGTGTGATTTTCAAAAGATAGTTTAAATTGAGAATAATTTTTCAAAAATTGGAGACTTAACCATTTGGCATTTATTTGAGATTTGATTTCTTGAGGGAGTGTTTGAGATATTGAAAAAAGTGCGGCTTCTATTTTGGTGTTATAATTGACTGGTATGGTAAATGTTTTTATATTTCCCATACATAAATTTTTAGTTTGATTTATTAAAACGTTTATTCCTTTTTTTGAACGTGCATTTGTTGCAACTACTGGAACACCAAGCTGCATTGAAAGTTCATCAAGATCTATATGTATTTTTTTCTTTTTTGCTTCGTCTATTAAATTTACGCAAATTATTACATTTTTAGTTAATTCAAGTATTTGAATTGCTAAATTCAAATTACGTTCAAGGCAAGTAGCATCAACTATAACTATAATTGCGTCAGGTTTATTAAAACATATAAAGTCTCTGGCAATTTCTTCTTCTGGAGAATTTGCTTGTAGAGAATATGTTCCGGGTAAATCTACAAGTTTAAATTTATAGTTGTCACAGTAGCATGTTCCGGTTGCACATTCCACAGTTTTACCTGGCCAATTCCCTGTATGCTGTTTAAGACCGGTTAAAGCGTTGAATAGTGTGCTTTTCCCTACATTTGGGTTTCCTGCAATAGCTATAGTCTTTACAATTGTGGGGCGGTGTGTTGGCTTTTTTGATGTTGTTATTTTTGGGGGAAGACTTTTCAAAAGTTTCATTAAAATCAACTCCAAAAATTAATATTTTTTAACTATAATATTTGCTGCGTCACTGTTTCGCAAAGCTATTATTGATCCTTGAATGCAGTACGCTGTTGGATCGCCAAGTGGACTTTTTTGCACAGGTTTTATAATTGCTCCAGGAATTATTCCCAAGTCAAATATACGTTGTTGTATGGTTTTGTTTGTGTTTACGGATATAATTTCATATATCGTACCAAGAACTGATTTTGAAAGCGTAGTGCTCTCTTTTTTCATAAAACCAACTCCAAATATAATTTTTTATACTATGTTATGTTGAAAAATAAAAAAAGTTAAAATTATTTACTATATTTGATGATTTAAATGGAAGGCGAAAAATAAATTTAAAAAATTAGTTTTATTTTTTTTTTAAATAGTGTATTATATATATCAATATATCTATTGTGTATAAAAAAATATTTTTGCATTCTGGTTTATTCGTAAAATTGTTTTATGAAATTTAGGAAATCAATATTTTGTTTAATAGGGTATTTAAGGTTATTGTTTGTATATATCCAAATTTTATTATGTAAAGGAGAATTCATTATGAAAACATTAGTATTAAAAAAATTTTTGAAATTTAAGTTTGTATCTGTATTTATTTTTTTATTTTGTGTGCTAAGTTTTTCTTGGAATGCAGCCGCAAAAGATTATGTATCTGAAAATTATAAACCAAAGCTTTCTGTGATAATACCTGTGTATAACACGGAAAAATATTTAAAACAGTGTTTGGATTCTGTTGTAAATCAAACATTTGAAGATTTGGAAATTATTTGTGTTAATGATGGTTCTACAGATAGTTCTCAAAAAATTTTGGAAGAATATGCGCACAGTGATTCAAGAATAAAGATAATAAACCAGGAAAATAGTGGAGTGTGTGCAGCAAGGAACAAGGCTTTAAGTGAATCTTCGTGTGATTATGTTACATTTGTTGATTCTGATGATTATCTTGAAGAAACAGCTTATGAGCATGCGTATAAAAATATTGTAAATGCTCAAGCAGACGTTTTAATAATGAAGTGGCACTCGTTTTCTGACAATAAAATAAATATAAATATAAAAAATCCGTACAGAGAATCTTGCATAAAAATTATTGGCGATGGAAAATCACTAATAAACTTTCCTGTAAATCACAGCGACTTGCGGTTGGGAGTGGTTTGGGACAAGCTTTATAAGCGTTCCATTATAACTGAAAATAAATTCAAATTTGAAAGTGATGTTTTGTTTGGGGAAGATACGTTGTTTAATTTTATTTTGTTTACTAAAGTAAAAAAAGTAGTAGTTGACAATAACATTCTTTATCATTACAGGGCAGGGAGAAAAAATTCAATCACTTCTGATTTAAATGCTGAAAAAAAGGCTATAAGCTACATAAACATTTCAAAACATTTGCTTGAGCAATATAATTCAGGTAATGCTTTTTTAGGCGCTGAAGCATGGTTAAAGCGAATTATTCTTGGTTTTAATTATCATGTTTTAGTTAAAGAATTTAGAGATGTTTCTAAAAGAAAACAGTACATAACTAAATTTTTAGATGTAACAGACAAACCATTTTTTCAAAAATTGAATATCGATTGTAAAAGAATTCAAACTTTAAGGAATTTATTAAAATAAATTTTCATATAAGTGTACAAGTATAACGTATGGAGAGGGACATTGCATGAAAAATAAAAATTTTAGAACCTATTTTGTTTTTACGTGTATGCTAATATTTATAACAATAAGTTTATCATCTTGCAATAAAATAGATGATCAAAATCCCAAAAATGGTACTCAAGATCAACTATCAACGTCTGAGATGCAAAGTAATGAAGACACAAATATGTTTAAAAATGTTACATATCATTCAGTAGATTCTGTAAAAAATCGTGGTGTTTTAAAAATTGGTATGCGTGCATTTCGTTGGTCGTGGTTTAAAATGCCAGAAGATAAAAAATCAAAAACTGTAGATAAATTAAATACAGATGAATGGTTTGGATGGGAAAAACAATTGTGCGAAAAAATAGCTGAGGATATGAGTGTAAAGTGTGATTTTGTGGAATTTAACAAATTGAGTTCTATGATGGAAGCTTTAAAAAATGGAGAAATTGATATGGTTGTTTCAGGTCTTTTAATAGATGCATATTCTTTGGGTGAAGAATACACAATCAGCATTGGATATGACTCTTGGGTAAAAAATAATTTTATTATTTTTACAAGAAAAGGTGAAGCATTGCCATCTAATCCAATATTTGGTACAAGAGATCAAAAGCCATACATTGATTCAATAAAGGCGGTATATAAAAATTCTGAAATAAAAAAATATACTTCAGAAGAAAATTATTTTAAAGCACTTAAAAACAAAGAAATAGACGCAGTGGTAGAATCGCCCGCAAAAAAAGATGTATATCTTAAAAACAACAACGATATAGCACTGAGTCGTAAACAGATTAAAGATGTGTCCTCTGGTAAAGGAATATTTTTTATGAAAGGCAATGAAAATCTTAAAAATTTTATAGACAGTGAAATAGAGAAATATGCTTTAAACCCTGGATGCGAAGCAAGCAAATGGTATTCAAAAAATTATTCTATTGCAAAGAAGTGGAACGTATTATGAACTTAAATATTTTTCATTGAGTATTGAAAGTACTTTTGAAAAATATTCGGGAAGATTGCTTGTAAATTCCATGTACTTTTGTGTTGATGGATGAATGAATCCAATTGTTCTTGCGTGAAGACATTGACCTTTAACAAAACTAAATGGGTTTAATTTTGTGTTTCCGTAGACTTCGTCACCAAGTACGCTGTGCCCTATGTGTGCCATGTGCACGCGTATTTGGTGAGTCCTTCCTGTTTCTAGTTTTACTTTTAAGTGAGTGTATAATCCGTACCTTTTCAAAACTTCATAATGCGTTATGGCATTTTTCCCACCAAAAGATGTAACTGCCATTTTTTTACGATTAGTTTTATGTCTAGAAATATTGGTATTTATGGTTTGCTTATTTTCTTTTATATTTCCAACTACTATGGTTTCATATGTACGTTCAAATGAATGATCTTTAATTTGTGCTGCCAAAAAATTATGTGAATTATCGTTTTTAGCTACCATTAATAACCCACTAGTATCTTTATCTATTCTGTGAACGATTCCGGGGCGAAGTATTCCATTTATTCCGGACAATGATCCGTTGCAGTGAAATAGTAGCGCGTTTACTAATGTATTTTCATAATTACCTGGTGCAGGGTGAACAACCATTCCCTTGGGTTTATTTACTACCAGTAAATCACTATCTTCATATATTATTTCAATAGGGATATTTTGAGGGACAACGTCAAGCTTTTTAGGTTCTGGAACATTAATTTTAATTGTTACACCAGGAACTACTTTATAGTTTTTATTTTTGTAAAATCCATTAACACTTACCATTTTTTCTTCAATAAGTTTTTGTATGTATGTTCTGGACATGTCTGGTAGCTTAGTATTTAAAAAATTATCTAGTCTGATATTTTTATCACTTGAAAAAGTTTTAAATTCAAAAAAACTCAAAATTAACCTACCCCCAAATCAGTAATATTTAGTGATATTTCAGCTTTGGGGTTATTTTTTATGTTAGGATAAATTTCGTTGATAAATCTGTTTATTAAATTGGAATTTTTTTTGAGACTTGTACTATTGGGTACGAATACGTTTATCATGTAGTGATCAAAATATTTTTCGGCAATTTCTATGTCTCTAATTACTGAATCAAAATTTTGATTTTCTGTACCAATTAGTAAACAAACGCTTTTAAAATATTTTGCAATATCTTCTGGAGTTACATTTTCAGGAATTCCTTTATTCCAAAATGTTCTAAGATGTGGGTCAAATGTTTCTACTCCTGTTCTGAAATTAACGTTACACTCTGGAAACTGTTTTGCAAATTTTTCTAAGACATTTCTGTAAGCCCAATGGACTTCAAACCACAATTCATTAATCGAACAATCATAAATTTTATTTTTTAAAAAATTTAAAGTTTTACTATCAAGTTCCATTGCTGAACCTGAATTTATTACATCTAAAACTTTAAATTCACCTGTTATATTTTTTATAACATCTTTATTTATAGAAAATGGATCAGAACTTATATCTTGATAATAATCACAAAAAGCACATTTTTTCCAAAAGCATCCTTTCCCTTGAAGAAGCACAAATTCTCTTGGAAACTTATGTGTTATTTTTGAATATCTAGTTTGAACTTTTTGCATAAAATCCCTCACAAAATTTAGTGTGTAGTAATACTTGAACTAAGAAAAACAATTTATGTTTAATTCGGTACACTCTTTTAGTGAAACATACTCGTCTTCACAAACTATAATGTGGTCCAAAAATGCTATTCCCATGCTAGAAAAAATGGTTGAAAGTTTTTTTGTTGAAATCAAATCTGAGCGCGAGGGGAGAGCGATTCCGCTTGGATGATTATGTGCAACAATTACAGAAGCTGCATTGTGCGATGTAATAATTTCGATCACTTTTTTCATATTGATATTTACCGCGTTTGCGTTGCCTGTGCTTATAACTTGTTCGCAAATTAGTTTGCCCTTGGCATCCATTACAAAAAGCATAAACACTTCACTCGTTCGTCCTATAAATTTTGTGCATATGCTTTTTCTTAGTTCACTTAATGTAGGAATTTTTTCGCCACATGAGCATTTTGATTCATAATAAATTCTCGATAAACACGGAATAAGTTTTAAAAATATTGCAGCAGATTTGCCTATTCCGTCTATTTTTGTTAAACAATTTACCGGGGCTTCTAATACGGCGGTAAAATTTCCAAAATGGCTTAGTAGTCTATGTGCGAGTTCGTTTGTATCCTTCCTCGGTATAGCGTAAAACAAAGCCAATTCTAATATTTCATGAGGCTCAAAACCGTCTATACCGTTATTTAAAAATTTATTTTTAAGCCGATCTCGATGGCCTTCATGCATAGTTTCACCCTCTTACAAAATTGATCTATGTCTGTAATTATAGCATTTTGTAGCATTTGTTTCAATGTTGGTTTTAAATCACTAATTCTCAAAATAAATACAATGACAGTGAAAGGCACGCATTTACCGTAAAAAAAGGGAAGGTGTTTTTTCGAACTAAATTCTACCACGTTTTTCCCTTATGGTAAACACGACTTAAAATGTTGGTGTTACATTTTGCATTAGGAATTCGCTTTTGAAAAATGTACGAATATGTTGCAAAAAACTATTGCAATTACACATGAAATATGCTATAGTATTCTGGTTGAATAAAATTACGCACGTTGGAAAAACAAAAATACGCAGGTGGCTTAAATAAGCTTTAATGTCCAACGGAGGAAAAACCAAGGAGGAAAATATTAATGTCAGTAATTTCAATGAAACAACTTTTGGAAGCAGGTGTTCATTTTGGACATCAAACCCGTAGGTGGAATCCTAAAATGGCTGAGTATATTTTTACTGAACGCAATGGGATCTACATCATCGATTTACAAAAAACTGTAAAGAAACTTGAAGAAGCGTACAATTTTATTAAAGATATTACCGAACAAGGTAAATCTGTTTTGTTCGTAGGAACAAAGAAACAAGCCCAAGAATCAGTTAAGTCAGAAGCTATAAAGTCTGGTTCATATTATGTGAATGCTAGATGGCTCGGTGGTATGTTGACGAATTTTTCTACTATTCGTAAAAGAGTAGGCAGATTGAATCAATTGAAATCCATGGAAGAAGATGGAACTTTTGCTCTTTTGCCAAAAAAAGAAGTAGTGAAACTACGTTTAGAAATAGAAAAATTAGAGAAATTTCTTGGCGGCGTTAAAGATATGAAGAAACTTCCGGGTGCTTTGTTTGTAGTAGATCCTAAAAAGGAAAGAATTGCTGTTGCAGAAGCAAAGAAACTTGATATACCGATTGTTGCAATTGTTGACACGAACTGTGATCCAGACGCAGCGGATTACGTGATCCCTGGAAATGATGATGCAATTAGAGCTGTTAAGCTTATTTGTTCTGCTATGAGCCAGGCAATTATTGAGGGGAAAGAAGGCAATATTGCTGAAGAAACATCTGTTGAAAATGATAGCGATCTTATTGAACAGATGACGAAAAATGCCGAACAAAGTTCAGAAGAAAAATAATTTTGATAAAAGTCAGAATTTTTGTCAGTTTTTTTGTGACAAAGATTCTGTTGCTAATTTATTTTAATTGGAGGAATATGTGTGGGTTTTACAGCTAAAGATGTAAAAGATTTGAGAGAAAAAACAGGTTGCGGAATGATGGATTGCAAAAAAGCTTTAACGGCTTCTGATGGAAATATGGAGGCAGCTATAGATTTTCTTAGAGAAAAGGGTTTGGCAGCTGCAACGAAAAAATCATCCAGGGTTGCGGCAGAAGGGCTAGCAATGGCGTACACAAATGAGGATTTAACTGCTGGTGTTGCTATAGAAGTTAATTCTGAAACAGACTTCGTTGCCAAGAATGCAGAATTTCAAGCGTTTGTCAAAACTTGTGGCGAAATTGTTATGGACAAAAATCCTGAAAATGTTGAAGAACTTTTAAAAATTATGCTTCCTGATGGAAAGAGTGTCGAAGGCTTACTTCAAGAAAAAATTCTTACGATAGGCGAAAATTTGAAAATCAGGAGATTTAAGCGTTTAGATGGCGTTGTATCTGGGTATGTTCATGCAGGCGGAAAAATAGGAGTATTGGTAAAGTTTGATGTTGCGAATAGAGATGTTGTAAGTAGTGATGCATTTAAAGTATATGCTAAAGATATAGCTATGCAGATAGCAGCTGCAAATCCGCTTTACATGGTTCCGGAAGATGTACCATCGGATGTTATTGAGCATGAGAGAAAAATTCTTACTGAACAAATTGTTAATGATGGTAAGCCACAAAATATAGCTGAAAAGATAGTTGCGGGCAGAATTGGTAAATATTACAAAGAAGCATGTCTTACAAAGCAAGCTTTTGTTAAAGATGGTAGCATGAGCGTAGATGATTATACTGCTAAAATATCTAAAGATTTGGGAACAGATATAAAAATAAATACATTTGTAAGATTTGAAAAGGGCGAAGGTATTGAAAAAAAAGAAGATGATTTTGCTAGCGAAGTAGCTGGAATGATAAAATAATTTTGTATATGGTATTAAAAGTACCTGCACAAGTTGCAGTTATGCTGTTGCTTTTGAAAATTTTTGAGCAAAAAATTAGATCGCGAGGTTATATATTATGCTTGAATTAAGCACTAAATTTTTTGATAAGTTTGTAACAGAAGGTGAAATTTACAATTATCAAAGTAAAGTTACTCAGTGTCATAATTTTTTGCACGAAGAATCTCTTCAATCACCTAAATTTAATGGATGGGTTGATTTTTGCTCAAAAATTAAGATGGATGAGATTTGTAAAATAAAAAAAGCTGCTGAGAATATAATATCTGATTCTGATGTTTTTATTGTTATTGGTATTGGTGGCTCATATCTTGGGGCAGCAGCAGCTATAGATTTTTTAAATTCTCAAAATTACAATTATTTGTCTAAAAGTACGCCGAATATATTTTTTGTAGGAAATAACGTTAGTAGTGATTATTTACAAGAAATCATGGATATATGTAAAAATAAAGATGTTTCCATAAATGTAATTTCTAAATCTGGATCTACGGTCGAACCTGCGGTTTCATTTAGAATTTTTAAAAAATTTTTAGAAGAAAAGTATGGTGTTGAAAATAGCCGGAAAAGAATTTACTGTACGACTGATGGCGTGCATGGTGCTCTTTTACAAATGGCTACAGAAGAAGGGTATGAAATTTTTGATATACCTGGAGATATAGGTGGAAGATATTCTGTGCTTACAGCGGTAGGGTTGCTGCCAATTGCTGTAAGCGGTGCCGATATTTCTAAAATTATTGATGGTGCAGTAGAAGCACAGAAAATATATGCAAATAGTTTGCTAAAAGGCAATGATTGTTACAGGTATGCTGTTATGAGAAATGTACTTTATCATAAAGGTAAATTAATAGAGATCCTCGCAGGATATGAGCCTAAGCTGTCTGTGTTTTTTGAATGGTGGAAACAGTTATTTGGTGAAAGTGAAGGAAAAGATGGAAAAGGGATTTTTCCGTCATCTGTGATTTATTCGCGAGATTTGCATTCTTTGGGGCAATATGTCCAACAAGGGAATAAAATTTTGTTTGAAACTGTTTTGAATTTTAAAAATAGTAAAAGTTTTTTGTGTGTACCACATGATAAGAAAAATTTGGATGCACTTAATTACTTGACAGGTAGAAGTTTAAGCGATATAAATAGTAAAATTTGCGAAGCAACTGTTGAAGCTCATGCAGAAGGAAATGTTCCAAATATTTTGATTTCTGTTGATGATTTTTCGGAATATAATTTTGGATTTTTGGTTTATTTTTTTGAAAAAGCATGTGCAATGTCGGCACTTCTTATGGGTGTAGATCCATTTAATCAGCCAGGAGTAGAAGCCTATAAAAATAAAATGTTTTCCCTTTTGGGTAAACCCGGCTGTAATAAAAACAGTTAAATGTGTAAAAATAACTGTGAAAGTAGTGTGAGCATTTAAATTATAAATTGAAAATTTGGTGAGTTTATTTTCTGCGTCAGTTATTGAAAATTTAATTTTTAGCAGGGAAGGTTTTTAAAACATGGGATTTAGAAATATCGAAGAGTGTAAACGTGAAAAAAATGGTGTTACGTATTATATTAGAAACAATATTTGTGTGGCGAGTTGTGAATTTGAAAGGTACGCAATACAGACACATTTTATAAAACAGGGTGAGTCATATTTAAATATAATAGAAAAATATGTTGCACCACTTTATGAAGATGGAGATGTGTTGTCTGTAAGCGAAAAGATTATTGCAATGTGTCAAAATAACACAGTAAGCAAAAAAGATGTGAAAGTTGGATTTTGGGCTAAATTTTTATCAAAGTTTGCATCATCGAATAATCGTGGTGTAGCGATGGATGAACCGTATAAATTGCAGTTAGCAATAAATATTGCAGGTCTTCCGCGGATATTATTAGCTTGTTTTTGTTCTGCAGTTACCAAGCTTTTTGGGAAAAAAGGTGTTTTTTACAAAGTTGCTGGACATGATATAGATGGAATAGATGGATTTTACATGCATTCATCTTTTGATGTTTATCATGATTTGGCTTTGTTGAATCCGAAAGATCCCGATAAAGTGTGCAAAGAGATAGAAGATGCGTTTAAAATTAAATCAATGATAGTTGATGCAAATGATTTTGGTGTGAATATTTTGGGAAAATCTCCTGCTCTTAGCGACCTATCACAAGAATTTTTGTCAGGTCTTATAAAAGACAATCCGGCAGGGCAGTCTGATGAGTTAACACCACTTATTTTGATAAAGAATGTAGCACGTAAAAATTAACAATGTACTTGAAGACATAAACAAACTAGCAACAAAATTACTTGACAATTAAGTTGTGTAAATATATAATTATATTACCGATCAGATGCGGATTTTGTTGTGTTTAAAGAGGAGGTGCCTAATAATGGCAATAGTACCTAAAAGAAAACATTCTAAAGCCAGAAGAAATACAAGACGTTCTAATGTTTGGAAATTAAAAATGCCAGCTTTGAGTAAATGCTCAAAATGCGGAGCATTGAAACTTATTCATAGAGTTTGCAAATCTTGTGGTTGTTATAAAGGCAGAGAAGTTATTGCGAAAGAAGCATAAGAGATATAGATAATTATTTGGCTTTATATTGGTGATTTGTAGAGGAGGAGCAATCCTTCTCTATTTTCTTCAAGTTTTATTGATTTGAAAAGTGAGGATGTAAAAAATGTCAGAACCTGTTGTTGCGTTGGTCGGTAGGCCTAATGTTGGAAAATCCACATTGTTTAATAAGTTAATAGGTAAACGTGTTTCTATAGTTGATGATACACCAGGAGTAACAAGAGACAGAGTTTATGGAAAGTGCGAATGGAATGGTGCTAAAATTTCTTTAATAGATACGGGAGGAATTGAACCATTTAAAGTGAATGATTTTATGCTTAGTGCAATGCGTCACCAAGCTGAACTTGCGATTGATGTTGCTAATGTTATAATTTTTGTTGTAGATGTAAAATCTGGATTGGTTTCGAGCGATAAAGAAATAGCTTCTATGCTTATAAAGTCTGGCAAACCTGTAGTTTTATGTGTTAATAAAGCTGATAATGTTGGCAACAGTGATTATAATTTTTATGAATTTTATAATCTTGGTCTTGGAGACCCGATTAAAGTTTCTGCTGTTCATGGTCACGGAACTGGAGATCTTTTGGATGAGGTATGCAAATATATTCCTAAATTCGAAGAATCAAAAAGTGATGATTTAGTATCGGTTGCGGTTATAGGGAAACCAAATGTAGGCAAATCGTCCCTTATCAATTATATTTCTGGACAAGAAAGAAGTATAGTTTCTGACGTAGCTGGTACAACACGTGATACTATTGATAGTGTTATAAAAAACAGTTATGGCGTATATAATTTTATAGATACAGCAGGTATTAGAAAACAAAATAGAATTGTCGACAAAATTGAAAAATATAGTATTATACGAGCAAGACTTGCTATAGAGCGAGCAGATGTTTGCATAATTATGATTGATGCAAAAGAGGGTGTCACTGAGCAAGATACAAAAATTGCAGGTATGGCACATGAATTTGGAAAAGCCTCTATAATAGTTGTTAATAAATGGGATGCAGTAAATAAAGATGACAAAACTATGGATAAATATAAAAGAAAAATAAAGGAAGATCTTTTATTTATATCTTACGCTCCGGTTATATTCACTTCTGTTAAAACAGGTCAGAGAGTAGAAAATATTTTTGAAATGATAAATAAAGTGATTAATTTTAATACAATGAGAATTTCAACTGGAACGCTCAATGATGTTTTATCTAAATTAATTGTCAAAACGCCACCTCCGTCACGTAAAGGTAAGCACTTAAAAATTTATTACATGACTCAAGTTAGCACTAAACCACCTACTTTTGTATTTTTTGTTAATAAGTCTGAATTGTTTCATTTTTCATATAAGCACTATATTGAAAATAATTTGAGAAAAATTTTTGGATTTGATGGTACTCCAATAAGATTTATTGTAAGAGAAAAATCAGAACAAAAATTGGGGCAAGAACTGTAAATTTGGAAAGGAAAAGGTTTTGAATTATGTTGTTTGAGATGTTGTTAAATTATTGGTTTCCAATTTTATTGATTTCGTTGATCTCCTATTTGATTGGATGTATAAATGCTTCTATTGTGGTTACCAGATTGTTTAAAGTACCTTGCGATATTCGAAATTCTGGAAGTGGTAATGCAGGGTTTACCAATGTTTTGAGGACGCAAGGTTTAAAAATGGCAGTTTTTACTTTTATAATTGATTTTTTAAAAGGGATGATTGCTGTTGGGATATCAGAGTTGTTGTTTTCATTATTTAGTGTGGGGTTATATGAATCTCCGGTTTTACTTTTAATTCGTTACCTTTCTTGCTTTATGTGTGTGATGGGCCATATTTATCCATGTTTTTTTGGATTTAAAGGTGGAAAAGGTATTTTAACTGCATGGGCATGTATGCTTTTGGTTGATTGGAGAATATTTATTTTATTGATAAGTGTTTTTTTATTGGTTTTGTGTTTGTTTAAAATAGTTTCACTTTCATCAGTTTTAGCAGCGGTGTCGTATTTTATTGGAACTTTTTTAATTACATATTTTACGGATTATAAACTATCAGGCAATGCGTATTGTTATATCGTACCAACAATATTTTCGTGTTTAGTATCTATGGTTGTAATAGTTAAACACAAGTCTAATATTGAGCGTATAATATCTGGAAAAGAAAAGAAAATATATATTCATAGATAATAGAGGGATTCGTATGAAATCGTATATAATACATTTTATTCGGCACGGAATGACTGAAGCAAATATAAAGGGTCAATATGCAGGAATTTGGGATGTACCAATTTGTGATATTGGTAGAAAAAAGCTTGCAGAGCTAAAAAAAGAATATGAGTATCCTATGCCACAAGAATTTTACTCAAGTCCACTAAGTCGATGTGTTGAGACGTGTTCAATTTTATATCCAAATGCAACGCCAATATTGGTAGATGGTTTAAAAGAATGTAATTTCGGTGATTGGGAAGGGAAAACACCCGATGAATTATCGGGTGATCCCAAATACTTGGAATGGGTAAAAAGTGGGCGAAAAGTCATTCCTCCAAATGGTGAATCTTGGGATGATTTTGGAAAGAGAATAGCGTTATTTTTTGAAAGTACAGTAGATTCCTTAATGAAAAGAGGAGTAACTTCTGCAGCTATGTTCACTCATGGTGGTGTAATTAGTGTTTTACTGGCTTTGTATGGACTCCCACGTGCAAATCCATTTGAATGGATGATGAATAATGGATGTGGATATTCAGTGCGTATAACGCCTGGACTTTGGATGAGAGATAAAGTATTTGAAGTTTATGAAAGATTACCCGTGGGTTCTAAAGAAGAAATTAGTGGAGAATTTAAAAAATTAATAGATAATTTTAAATAAGAAATTTGTAAAATTAAAAAATAGATGAAAAGGAAGTAATAAAATGAATAAAACAAATAAGCTAAGAAATATAGCAATTATAGCACACGTTGATCATGGAAAAACAACTTTGGTTGATCAAATGTTAAAGCAAAGTGGTGTATTTCGCTTAAACGAAAGTGTTGCTGAACGTGTGATGGACTCTGGTGATTTGGAAAGGGAACGTGGAATAACAATTTTATCTAAAAATACAGCAGTAATGTATAACGATATAAAAATAAATATAGTAGACACGCCGGGTCATGCTGATTTTGGTGGAGAAGTTGAGCGTATATTATTAATGGTTGATGGCGTTTTACTTTTGGTTGATGCCTTTGAAGGATGTATGCCACAAACAAGATTTGTTTTAAAAAAAGCACTAAAATTAGGGAAAAAACCGATCGTTGTTGTTAATAAGGTGGATCGCCCGGGTGCAAGACCACATGAAGTTGTTGATGAAGTTCTTGATTTATTTATTGAGTTGGGAGCAGATGAAGAACAAATTGAATTTCCTGTTGTTTATGCTTCTGGAAAAAGTGGTTATGCATTTGTAAATGAAGGAGAAGAAAAAAAAGATTTAAAACCATTATTTGAAACCATAGTTAACGAAGTACCTGCACCATCTGGTGACTTGGAAGGACCACTTCAAGTTTTAATTTCCAATATAGATTATGATGATTATATTGGTAGAATAGGTGTTGGAAGAGTTGAACGTGGAAGTATTAAAGCAGGGCAAAATGTTACTCGCTGCATAAGTGATGGAACTACAAAAAATGTTAAAATAGGCAAGCTTTATAAATTTGAAGGGTTAAAAAGAGTGGAAGCACAAGAAGCGGAATTAGGTGAGATAATATCCGTTTCAGGAATTGAAGGACTCAATATCGGTGAAACACTTTGTGACCCAGAGCATGTTGAACCTTTGCCGTTTGTAAAAATAGATGAACCTACAGTTTCTATGAATTTTATGGTTAATAATAGTCCTTTTGCAGGGAGAGAAGGAAAATTTGTTACTTCTCGAAATATAAGAGACAGACTTTTTAAAGAAGTAGAAACTAATGTTTCAATGCGTGTTGAAGAGACAGATTCTGCAGATACTTTTAAAGTTTCCGGAAGAGGTGAACTGCATTTATCAATCTTAATTGAAACTATGCGTAGGGAAGGATATGAATTTCAAGTTTCAAGGCCTCAGGTTATAATGAAAGAGATAGATGGAGTACTGTGTGAACCTATTGAGCTTTTAACTGTAGAAGTGCCTGAAGAATATGTTGGTGCAGTTATTGAAAAAGTAGGAGCTAGAAAAGCAGATATGATAAATATGTCTCCTAAAGAAAGCGGAACTACTTTGTTGGAATTTAAAGTGCCTTCTCGAGGGATTATAGGATATCGTTCTGAATTTCTTACCGACACGAATGGAAAAGGAATTTTGAGCCAAGCATTTGAATCTTACGAACCGTATAAAGGTGAAATTGTTCAGCGTCGTCATGGATCATTAGTTGCTCACGAGACAGGAGTAACTACAGGTTATGGACTTTTTGCAGCACAAGATCGTGGAAGATTATTTGTAGGTCCGGGTGTTGACGTTTACGAAGGTATGGTGGTTGGATCTACTCCAAAATCAGAAGATATTACCGTTAATGTGTGTAAAAAGAAGCACGTTACAAATATGCGTGCATCAGGTTCTGATGAAGCTCTTAAGTTAACTCCTCCGAGTATTTTAAGTTTAGAGCAGTCTATTGAGTTTATTGATGATGATGAATTGCTTGAGGTTACGCCAAAAAATATAAGAATACGTAAAAAAATATTGGATAAGACAATGCGTCTTAGAAGTAAAGTTAATAAATAGTGAAAGAAACAGCATCCAAAATATAAAACTGGATGCTGCTTTTTTGTTAATCTATTCTTTTTTTGCCCCAGAAGAATAGTGCTACTGTTCCAGGACCTGTGTGACTTCCGATTGTTGTTCCTATATCGAATATTTCAACTTTTCCTTTTAAGTGTGGGAAGTTATTTTCAATAAGTGTCGCCAATTTTTTTGCATCATCTCGACAGGCAGATTGGGATATAAAACATTTTTCGCAGTAATCTTTACCACCTAACGCATTCTCTTGCATTTTGTGTAAAAGTTCATTTATAGCTTTTTCTTTAGTCCTTACTTTGAGGCGTGGAATCAGTTTTCCGTAATTGTCAACATTGAGTATAGGACATATTTTGAGTATTGATCCAATCATGCCGGCTGCTTTTGAAATTCTACCACCTCTTACATAAAAGATCAAATCGGTAGAAAAGAACCAGTGATGCAAATTAAGTTTATTTTCTTCACACCATGTGTAAATTTCATCAATATTTTTTCCTTCATCTCTTAGGTCAGCCAGTTTATCCATTATTAAACCACCACCTGATGAACCTCCAAGAGAATCTATAATATAAATTTTTCTATCAGGGAAATTTTTTTCCAATTCATTTTTTGCTATTAATGCGGAATTGTACACTCCAGATAATCCACTTGAGAGACTAACATGAAGTATGTCAAGCCCTTTTTCTAAAAACGGTTTAAAGTAATTTATAAATTCATCAACATTTACTTGGGATGTTTTTACCTCAGTATCTTTTTGAGATATGGTTTTATAAAATTCTTCAGGTGATATATTTTTCCACAAATCATCTGTATAATTTTTTCCATTTATGTTATAGTGAAAACAAACGTAGTTTATATTGCGAGTTTTGAAATAATTATCTGTCATGTCAAACGTAGAGCAGCAGCTTAGTATATATTGGTTCATAAAGAATTGTACCTCCAAAAAATTTATATATTAAAACTAAACTTAAATCTTTATACAGATAATAATTATAATTAAAATAATTCAAAAATCCAATATCAACAAGATACATGTGTATATTTAATTATACAAAATCGAGGATGTGTAAATAAATTGGAAGACAAACGAATTCAAAAAACAAAAAAGTATTTAAAAAAAACTTTGATTGAAATTTTAGGATTTAAACCATTTGAAAAAATTACGGTTAAAGAAATTTGTGAAAAATCTCAAATAAGTCGGATGACATTTTATGCTCATTATAATGATAAGTACGATCTTGTTGACGATATTTCTAAAGATATGATAAAAATAGCACAAGACGATTATCGACGTTTGCAAAAAGAAAATAATGCAGAAAAAAACTCTATTACAAGTTATTGCAATTTTTTAGGGTGCATTCTAAATTTATATTATAAAAATTTAGATTTCTTTTCTCATGTTGCAATTTCAGAAAGTCCATATTTAAATTTTTCATTTAATAAATATGTTATGGAATATTTGAAAATACATGCACAAAAAAGAAGTAGAACATTAAAGCCAAAATATGATATCAAGAAAATAGCTGGATTTTTGTGTTGCGGATTTTTGGAATTTGTTAATGAAAGTAATTTGGAGAAATGTTCTCCAAAAACAGTAATAAAGGAAGCCGTAGAGATACTAAGGGGAATTTTAGAATCGGAAATACTTACGAATAATGACTAACGTTTATCAAAACATTTTTTTAATATGCACAAAGCTTTCTTTTCTAATCGAGAAATGTATGATCGTGATATTCCTAGTTTTATTGCTACTTCCCTTTGAGGGAGAGGGGCTTTTCCGCCTAATCCGTACCTTAAAAATAAAATTATTCGTTCGCGTGCAGAAAGTTTAGTTGATATAAATTTACTAAGTTTTTGTATATTTACTTTAGTGTCAATCTTATCTATTATTGAATCATCTGTAGCTATTGTATCCATTAAAGTTAGTATGTTTCCATTTTTATCTGTTTCAATTGGTTCATTAATTGAAATATTAAGAGAAGTCTTTTTTGAATTTCTGAAATGCATTAATATTTCATTTTCTATGCATCTTGCAGCATAACTTGATAATTTTATCCCTTTCTCTGGTTTAAAAGTATTAACAGCTTTGATTAATCCTATTGTTCCAATGGATATTAGATCGTCTGAATCACTTTTTTTATTAAGATAATATTTTTTGGTTATGTGTGCAACAAGCCGTAAATTATGTTTTATTAGTTTATCTTTAGCATGAACGTTTCCTGATTTTAATAGTTCTATATATTTTTTTTCTTCTTTGGATGTAAGCGGTTTTGGAAAAGAATTCGGAGTTATCACATGTAGTATTGTAAAAGGTATAGTTGCTAAAATATCAAGTATTGCATTTAACCACATAATTATCACCCGATCAATAAAATTTATATTTTAATTTTTATGTACCGATTCCTTGTCTTTATAACTTTTAAAAATTGTTGTAATTAATTTGAGTTTATGTTACAACATGAAATAGAGAATGAAATATTTATGTTTTCTTCAAAACGATAAAAATAAAAGCAGGGTGGCTTTTTTATTTTTGTTGTTTCATTGTTCGTTTTTACTGGTTGTATTAATATTAAATTGAATTTTTTTACATATTTGTATAAAATTTAAAATTTTTTTGGTAAACGAGATTCGTGGTAATTATGACGAAAGCCAAAGGTAATATTTGTAAAATTAGAAATTTAATTAAAATAACTACAAAGTTAATATTGTATTTATCTTATTTAAATATTACAATATGGATACAAATAAAACTAAAAGTAAGGAGCAAAAAAATGGACTTAATTTCGAAAATTAAAAAAATTTCAGTTTGTGGTTTGTTTTCGGTGGGAACTTTGATGTTTATAGGTAATCTCAAATTAGGCGCAGTGAATTCTCAAAAATTTGTGCCATGTAAATTTACAGATGTAGAACGTTCATTGCGTCAGTATGCAATTCAATCAATCAGACAGTGGCATGGGGAGCCAACGATTATTTTAGTTCCTAAGGATTTAGATTCGTCAGTTGGAGAAGTTATTGTTTATATTCCTCAAGAAATGGATTCAGATGGGGAATTGAGTTATTCTAAACAAAAAATTACATTAGCAGGAAGTTTTATTTCTGCGTATCCATTTGATAAAACTGACTCATCTTTTAGAGCTGCTTTGGCATACATACCGCAAAAAACGATATTGTCTAATGAACCGATAATTTCTCAGATTCCGCAAGTAATTAACGCAGCAGGAAAGCCTGCACTTATTTTTGTACCGCAATCAATTAATTTGATTGGTAAGCCTAAACTCGCTTACAGTGATAACCCAATGGTTGATGAATATTGTAAATTTAATGATGAAGAACAGCAAGTTGCTTCTGATTTATCCCAAATTTTGCCGGCGGATCATGTTGTACAAGAAAAATTTGCTCAACCTTCACATCAGGTCGATTCTATTAAACAGAGTGATCTAGTGCAAAAGTATTCAGAAATACATACATTTCAAGTATCATCACGTTTTAAATGTCAGTCACCAGTAAATAAGAAATTTTCGTCTGAAGAAATGCCGAATTTTAGAAAGCGGATTTATACAGACAAAGCGCAAAAGACTACACATCAAAATTCTTTAAAATTAACCAATATTTCAGAACGTGTCGCTGAAAAAGTTGCGGTTCAAAATTCTTCAAATTTAATTAATATCCCAGAACGTGCCGATGAAAAATCAAAAAAAGAAAATTCTGATGACTCTAATGATTCTCGTAGTGTTATGCTTTATTCGGATTGTTATTCTCAAGGGGACATAGATACTCAAGAAAAGCTGTATGATTAAGATATAAAGGAATAATTATATATTTAAAAGTCTAACGGTAATCAGCTTAAAAAATTTTGAGCTGATTATTATTTTAGAACAGTTTTTTACGATTTTTTTAGTACTAAATTAAAGGGAACTATTAAGTTAATAGTCCCGATTTACTTATTATATTTAAATTTAAATTTAATTTGACTTAATTTCTATTGTGTTCAAAATTTCTTTAACTTCTTCTGAATTGAAAACTTCTTCTGCAAATTCTTTTTTATACTCTGTTTTCGTGGAATAAATATGAATTTCCAAGTAACATTTATCATTTATTGGTAAACGAACGTTATATCTATTGTATGGAGCATAATAAAATGATACACCGGACAAATTATTGAAAGTTACTTCTTTTCCGTCTATTCTGTTTAGGCCTTCTTGTTTTGCTTCTTTTTCAAAATCACCTTTAAAAGACCTACTTACTATATCTAGGGCAATTTTAAAATTATCTGATATTAATATAGCATTTTCTGCGCTGGTTCTAAAATCTTTTGAATCTGTAGAAAAGTTGCACGGAAGATTATCTGGGTACCCAATGCTTATGCTTACTTTACTTTTTTCATCTGTGTAGCTTACAGTAGTAAATTTTTTTTCGCAACCGGATAATGTAAAAATGCTCATTATTAACAATGCGAATGAGGATAAATTAAACATCGTTTTTTTCATAAATTACCAGCTTTCTTTTTAAAATATTTAGCTATAATAGATATAATATCAGTCGCTTTAGTATTAGTCAATATATTATTAGTTAAAATTTATTAAAGATATGACATGCTTATTTTTAGCATATAAAAAAGCTCCCAAAGGAGCTAAATTTAAATTTTTATGCTTTATTATTGCTACCAAGTATATTTAGAATTTTGTGTTTAACAACTTCACTGATAGCTTCACGTGCTGATGACAAATATTTTCTTGGATCGAAATTATCGGGATTTTCAAATAATGATTTCCTTATTGACGCTGTCATTGCTAATCTAAGGTCAGAATCTATATTTATTTTACAGACTGCCATTTTTGCTGCTTTTTGGAGCATAGGTTCAGGTATCCCAACAGCATTGGATATTTTTCCGCCATATTTATTGATTTCTTCTACATACTTAGAAATTACACTGGAAGCTCCATGAAGGACTATGGGGAAGTCAGGGATTTGCTTGGCTATTTCTTCCAATATATCAAATCTTAATTCTGCTGATTGACCTGGTTTAAATTTGTACGCACCGTGACTTGTACCGATTGCTATGGCAAGTGAATCTACGTTGGTTTTTTCAACAAAATCCTTAACTTGATCAGGTCTTGTATAGTACGATTCACTTTCAGAGACATTAATTTTTTCTTCTATGCCGTAAAGGCTGCCAAGTTCTCCTTCTACTGACACATTGTACTTGTGTGCGTAGTCAGTTACTTTTTTAGTTATTTCTACATTTTCGTCATATTCCAAAGAAGAACCATCTATCATAACTGAAGTGAATCCGCTATCTATACAATTTTTACACAATTCAAACGATGTTCCGTGATCCAAATGCAGCGCAACGGGGATAGTGCTTTCTTCACATGCGGCTTCAACTAGTTTTCTCATATATGTTGCACCTGCGTAATTTCGTGCACCAGAAGATGCTTGAAGTATAACGGGTGAATTAAGAGATTCTGCTGCACTTACGATTCCTTGTATTATTTCCATGTTGTTTACATTAAATGCACCAACAGCATAGTGATGTTTGTATGCTTTTTTTAGCATTTCGATTGTATTTATAGGTTTCATAAAGTTTTCCTTTCTTGTTTTAATTTTAGCTTTATCAATAAGCGTGTTAACATTGCTTGTTTTTTCGTTTCCTGGATATTATATCACATTTTTTCGACGAAATAAAGCAGTAATAGATTGCTTTTTATTAGGCTAACCGCATAACTGCAGTATAAACTTTTGAAATTTGATACCAAGTTGAATAATCTACAGAACCAGTCTGAGGCATTCCAAAAATTCCTTGAAATGTTTTGACTGCGGTTACTGTATCTTGCCCATAGATTCCGTCAACAGCAATTTTATTTATCAGGGGATAATTATTGCTTATAGCATTTAGCTGTCTTTGAATTGTTTTAACGTTTTCTCCTGATGTACCAAATTGTAAGACTTCTCCCGGAAATGATACAGGAATACCTTCTACTTGTTTGGCAGATTCAGTATAAATTTCTGAACCATAATAATTTTTTAAAATATCTATATAATTTAATCCACTCTCTGCAAGTTCTTTTGAACCCCATTGCGATAACCATTCGGGGCATGTTACATTTTTTCCATCGCAATACTGTGTAAAAAGTGGTTGTTCTATATTGGGCAAAGTTATAAATGTTGTAAATAATTCATCAACTATGTTCGAAATTTCTCTAAAAATATTTCTTTGATATACAAATTTTTGATCATATGCAGTAGAAGATGTTACGGTAAAATTTTTTCCACGGCTTCTATACCATTCTGTATATACTCGATTTAATGTAAAAGATATAATGGTGAGAATATTTGCTTTCATGCATTCTTCCGGCCACGTTGCATATATTTCGGAGCTTGCTACATTTTTGATATATTCTTTATACGGTATCCAATAATTTGGAGCATTATTATCATTTGGGTCACCATCGTGCACAACTATGAATTCTGGTACAACCACTTCATTTAATATTACAAATCCTTCACTGCGTGGTAATGGCTTTACAGATTCTTCAGCGATTTTTGGAGGATATTCTCCATACAGTGTATGCGCAGGTATTACAAAATCCATTGGTTCATCAGGTGAATTGTCAGTGCTTTTCAAAAATATATTTTGCTCTGCAATAACGTCTGGTAATATTTGAACATTTTCAATTGTTGTGGAATCAAATCCTTCTCGAGTAGCAATAATTGTATACTCATTATAAGGTTGTGGTGATCCTGGTGTAAGAGAATATTCGATAGGGGGTGTGTCTAAATTTATTATATCAGAGTTTCCGGAAGAATTAGTGATAACTTCTTCTATAACTTTATTTTCTTTATTTTGGACTGATATTTTTACATTTTCGGTAGGCATGCCAATTGTTTCATTAAATGTATTTATTTGCAGTTTGCCTGTTGCCATTTAAACACCACTTTCTTAAATTTAATTATAATAAATAAAATGATTATCACAGTGATTTTATGAAATTTTTATCAGAAAAATATTTCAAATAAAAATTCGTCAAGCGTAGCAAGATGCATAAGCTGACGAATTTTTAAATATTATTGAGTTTGATTTTCTTTATGTTCTTTTTTTCTTGCCAGCACTAATATAATCCAAATTAGCAAAAATCCTAAAAGCATTATAAGTAGTACGGACAATAATTCATGGGTTGATATCCACTTTCCAATTTTTTGCCAGATAGTTAAGGAATCATCATCTTCTGTATTTGATGTTTCTGTTGATGCTATATTATTGGAAGTTGATGAAGATTTTCCGGTTAAATCTCCAATTTGAGAAACCAATCCTTCTCCAAGTAAACTTTGCAGTTCATCATCATTTTCCACAAGATTTGAAACTGCAATTTTAGTTTTGCTGGGGTTCTCTGTATAATTTTCAAGTTTTTTGCCTGCTAAACCAAATAAGCTAAATGACGTTGCACTGAATTTTAGTGAACCGTCTGTCACATTTATATCAAGATATTCAAGATTACCACTTGACTTTTCATGAGCCATAACTACATTTTTATAGCCATCAGTATTTGGTGCGGGCATAGTAATTGATACAGAGCTTCCATATGGAATTTCGTATTTTTCATCTGTAAGCAAATTTAGTAAATAAATATCGTAGAGTGCAATTGTGGTTCTTCTTTCAAGCTTTTGATTAAAGTATGCTATTTTTTCTTCGTCTGAAGAAAGTGGTGTGGCTACTATTTTGATATACCAATCAAGCCCGCTTACAGTTATATTCCCACTTTGGTGGTTTAAAATTCCAGATGCTTGTTGTGCCTTTTCGAGTTGAGACATATTTGTGATTTCTTTTTTTTCTTCGTCGGATAAATTGTTATATGTTTGTGTTGCTTTAACAACGTTTGAAATATCTAACTCAGATGAAACAGTTTCTGGAACATTGTTTATTTCGTCCATAGTAACTTCTTCTGGATTTTTATTTACATTTTTGACTGTTATAACAATGTCATCATTTATTCCCGACACAGTGTAAATTCCAGCACTTTCTGCAATAGTCTTACTGTCATTTACTAGTACCAATGGTATTGATTTATCATATGCATCCATTAGTGTTATTTTAAAATTAAGAGTAGAATCATATTCCACTTCAGTGGAACCGTTAATTGGTTTATTTTTTATATTTTTAAATATAACACCTTCGGTACTCGTGAATTTTGCTGTGTAAGTGTTTTTTGAAATTCCGGTAATTTCAATTATTTTATTTTCTGTGACATTTTCTAATGTATAAATACCATCGGAATTTGCCTCGAGTGCATTAGTAGTTCCTTTTATTGACACAAGAGGGGTTGATTTATTATACGCTGTGTCAAGTGATAGCCTGAAAGATAAATTTTCTCCGTGAGAAACAGTAATATTATTAGGTAACGTTTCACCGGATTCATTAAGACATTTAACACCATCGGTAAATCGAATTTCAACATTGTAGCTTTTTTTATTTACATTTTCAGCCGTAATTATATAATCTTCTTTGATATTTTCGATTGTATAGGTATCATTTGATGGTAACAGTTGTGTCCTTGTGCTGCTGGTTACTTTTTTTGCATAAATTTTTAATCCAGACAAATCATAACCTTCTTCAGCTATTACCTTAAAAGCAAATTTGTCATTATAATTTACTTTGGCAAAATGATAATTTCCGAGTTGTGCATCCGTTCCTGTTTCTGACAATTCTTTATTGCCATATTCATCGTAATATTTTATTCCAGGTACATCAATAAGATCAACTGAGTATTGGTTGGCTTCTAGCCCTTCCAGGTATATACGAAAGTTTTCACGTATATCCAAAAGTTTATATTTACCGAAGTTATCTACTTTTTCTGCATTATCTGCATCTTTAATTTCTTCTAACGTGTCTGAAACATTTGTCAAAGAGTGTTCAGCTTTTACTTTATAATCGGAATTTGAATAAGCATCTGAAAGCTCTACTTTAAACATAAGAGATTCACCATATTCTACTTCTTTTTCTCCTTTGAGTATGTTGTTTTTTTCGTCTTTAAAAGTTACTGCCTCGTGTTCTGTAAAAATTACTTTGTGCTTGACTTTGGGTAATTCTGTGATTTCTATAACTATATTTTCTGATATGCTTTTTAAGGCGTATCTTCCGTTTATATACTCTAAAGGAGTACCGTTTGCTGTTACAACGGATTTGGTAAGGTCAAATCCATCATTGCACTGGATATCAAAATAAAAATTTGTTCCAAAAGCAACACTTTTTTCGTAATCAGATGTATCTTCTTTTTCTGAATTATCATTTTTTAAAATATTGCCATAGTTATCTTTGTAAGATGCACCTTCGTGATACGTGAAAGTAAGGAGACATTTTTTTCGTTCCCTTGAAGATTTTATGTTAAAGTCTTCGCTCATATTCATAACAGTGTACGTATTATACGTGCTTGCACTACTGGACATACGGTTTATAGCAGTTCCTTGAGGAAGTTCGCAGTAATCATTATCGTCATCTAAAATGTAAGTTTTATTTGTTTTGACGTCTGTTATTGTTAGAGTTTCTTTGTTTTCATAACCGTTATTTGCTTCAGTTCTGAATGTAAAATTAGAGCCACTGTATACATTTTTGTTTATAAATTTTTCTCCTGAATCATTATCAAAGAATAAACTTCTGTCATTAGTAGTGGTAATTTTGTAAGATGTTCTTTCTATTTCGGGAACAAAAATTTCTAGATTATCTTTATAAATATTATTAATTGTATAGAGGTAGTACTTGCCTTCTGGTGCACTAGGATCCGTAAATTCTTGATAAGACAAATCGGCCCAGTTTTTTGGTGAAACGCTAATTTTACTTGGATCAAAAGTATCAATATATTCATTTGCAACTTTAATTATAAATTTACATGAAAGAGAAGTGTTATATGAATCTTGTTTTGCTAATTGTTTGTATATATTGGACATTTCAAGTCCAACGTAATTTTTTCCATTTATTGTACTTACATCGTAAAATTGTGCACTGGGTGCAGCCAGTGGGAATTTTATAGTACAGTTTTTTGCAAAATACATTGATTCAAATATTGGAGTAAGTCTTACCTTTTTTACGCAGTACATTGCAGTGACTTTAGATAAAGCGGCGTTACGCCTGAGAAAAACTTGAACGTTTCTAAATCTTTTTAGCGTATTATCCCAATTTACATTTTCAAATTCTTCTCTTGTCATTACGTAATTTTCGACAAGACCATGCATATCAAACTTATCCCAAGTTACATTGTTTATGTTTGTGCCACCTGTTACCAAGTAGGTTAATTTATTTAAATTTTCATCTAATATAGGGTTGTACCACTCATGGTGATCTACGTTTTTATTATTTTCGTTTACTGTTATTGTCGGATTATGAAGTGCAGTTGCTTCTACATTAAAACTAATATTTCCGTTTGCTTTTTCAGAAGAATTGTCTTTTGTAATGTTTTCAAACATTTGACTCAGTAGCAATGAACTTTGTGGAATATTGCTGAGTTTTGTGCCATCTTTACCCCACTTGTTGAAGTGTAAATTTGTGTATAAAGGTACATGATCTTCTCTGTTTAAAAATGTTGGGCTACCGGGATCACTACGATTGTACCAGGAGTATTTTGGTTCTTCTTCGCGTCCGTCTTTATTATTTGCTCTAAGTTCATTCATTAAATTTGATTCATGGCCTCCAGTGTGACCAGTGTACGGAGACAAATTTTCGTATATTAAATATGCAATAGGCCAGTAAAAGCTGTTAGGTTTATTTTTGAGTGTATGAGTTTTTGTTTCGTTGTCTTGTCGTTTTGTTAAGTTTACAGCTTTTCCTACATTGTTATGAAATGATAGTTTTTTGGCTTCTTCTGGCGTCCTTAAAATGCTAAATACGTCTGCAAATATATTTTTAAATCTATTGTCTCCATTATCATTATAGACTCCAGCGTCGGGTCCTTTGGAACCTTCTACTGTCCTTTCAAGTAAATCTGTCACTTCTTCACCATTTTCAATATATCGATTTTTTGGTAAATAATTAGTGATGCTAAGTTGACCAAAAGTTCCACGTACAGATTCAAAATTTTGATTATAAAAGTCTGTAACTATCCCATCGTTTGAAGGTCTTGTAATAAAATCAACTTTAAACCCTTTAAAATTATCTCTGTTACACCTAGTGCCATAATCTATTTTAATGTTAAGTTTCTTTGGCCCAAATATGGAATCCCACCACCCACAATATCCCAAACAAGATGGATAGTTATTAACATCGACATGGTCGTATAATGAGTCATATCCGACAGTATATTTTTTAGCTTTTGGGCGAAGTAAACGTTCTTCTCTGTCTGAGGGAGTTGTTTCAAAATAAGCATCAAAATCACAGTTATTTGGTACTGCAATTTCATATTCCGGTGTAAATGTCCAAAGTGTAACACCAGGATCATCATCTCCATCATATATGCTATCGTAGTCCTTTTTCCAAATATTTATTGAAATTGGTTTTTTTATTGCATTTGTATCAATTGAAAGCTCTATGGTTCCGTCGTCTGGTTTTATAATACTATTCCAATTATGATTAATTTGAGTTGCAGTATAGTTAGCTGTTCCGTTTTTACCTTTACCTTCACTAAATTCTCCATCACCAGCAATTTGTGTATTGTCAGATTGCTCTTTTATACAATAATAAAGTTTGTCCGTAGGTTTATATTCTCCGTTTCCTGCATATTGTTGCAAAAACTTCTTAATGTCTGTATGGGTATCGTCACTTTTGCGTTGAATTTTTAATTCGAACTTTAATTTTTTTGTTCCATATTCAAAATTGAAGTTATAGAATTTGCCGCTTGAATCTTTGGTAAGTTTTATGCTGTCGGATTTAATTGCAAAAGATGTATCAATGTCCATTCCCAAAAATTTTAATTTTCCCTCCATCACTTTAGTATTTATTGCAGGAGGATCTATAATAACATCTTTTACAATATTTTTTAGTGTATAAGATCCGTCAGACGAACGAGGTATAGTGATTTTTCGTTCCCCGTTGTTTTCTTTGACGATTCCCGTAAGTTGAATATGGTTTTTAAATTCTACTCCTTCTAGCGGTGTTAGTGTGAACACTAATTTTGAACCATATTCAATTTCAGCTTTGTTACTGTTATTTATTTTTTTGGTTATTTCTTCGTTTGAACAGTTAAATTTAAAACTACCTTCTGCAGGAGATTTGCTAAATGATAATGTAATGTTATCGTGCACGACATTTGTGAGTGCAGTATTAACATTGGAACGAATATTTTTTAAGCTAAATGTACGTACATTATTATTGTCAGAATATGTTACATTTTCAAAAGTTTCTAAGGTGTCTTGTTCATTTTTTGAAATTTTTGCTGCATTCAATTCTGCTTTAGCACAGGTGTAATTTTCTTTTGGCGTAACAGCTATATCTACATCTTGCCCGTATAAAATTTTATAAAAATTTGAACTTTCATTCTCAGAGTTTAATGTAGAAGAAGTTAACTCTTTTCCACCGGAAGACACAGATATATTTTCGATATTTTCGAATTTTTTCCCAATGATTAAATCATATTCATTTAATTTTAAGTCGCCTTTAACTAGCAATTGATATGTTTTCTCGTTTCCATATGAGGAAGGGTTAAATTCAAATGTAGCTGAAAGTTCATCAGTGGAGTCATTTATTGTTTTATTTAATTCATAGGCATTATCGTAATCATTTTTTGTATACAAAATATTTGTTGGGACGGCATAAATTTGAATGTTTTTAAAATTATTTTCATATCCATTTGTTGGTGTTGCAACAATAGTTACAGAATCGCTTTTTGAAGTATCTATTATGCTGTCTGTTAACTCGGTTTTATCGTCTCCGCTTTTATAATATAAGTTGACACCTTCATATTGTGACGGAGCAAATATTTTTATTTTATTATCGGTATCTGTACTTGATTTACTAATAGCCATATTTTCAGTTACATTTTTTAGGTGATAGTGAATTTCATTATTGTATGTTACAGTTGGTAAAATATATTCTCCATTTTTAGTAGTTGCTTTTAGCTTGTTATCAGCACTGCCAATTTTAATAAAGCAATCTTCTCCATATGATACAGAAAATGAGTTACCATTTGGATTGATTTTTTCTTTTGAAGTATAAAGTGATAATGTTTCCCCTGTATTATTGGTAACCGTGTAAGTATTTTTGGTACTTGCTGGATTGTTTAAAATGATAGTATGATCTTGATAAAAATTTTTTTCGCTTAACGTTATTGTATTATCCTTTTTGGTAAGAAATGAATTTTTGATATCATTTTCTCCTGTATAATCTACAAGTGAAAAATCAGAAGTTTTTAATTCTGTTTGTGAATATGCTTCAGTGCGTGTTAAGTGAATAGCAGGGGGGTATTCTTCATTTGGATTGTATTGTATATCTGCAGTATAGCAATTATGAAATTCGTCGTAATTCATAGGAGATTCAGTTGAATGTGAGGCAGAATCTTGGCAAGAACTGCAAAGAGTCGCTTTTATTTGATCTTTAATTTTGTTATTTTGATCTCCTTTAATTGTGACGGTATACTTATTTGCTTTTACACCAACAATTTCTAATGTACTGTTTTGATCTACGAAGAGTGGTTCAGTTACATACATTTTTGAACTGTCTATTTTTGTATTTGGCCTCAAACTTGTAGTAGTATCCTTACTTGTATATTGCATTAGTTTTAATTTTGATGAATCAGGATTTTCTTTAACAGTAATCGAGACGTCAGAAACCATCATGTTATATCCATTTTCAAACTGAAGTAAGTAACGTATTTCGTCACCTTTGTTTAAATAAATTCCATCTTTGTAATTCAAGCAGTTACCTGCTAGTTTAAATTCGGATTCTCCATATCTCCTAATGGAGCATTGTATTTCAGTCACACCTTCCACGAGTACCGGGTTTGTAATAAGGTATGTGCCTTGCGAATATTCATTGTTTTTCGCAAGAGCTGCTCCTGCAATTACGGTCAATATGAAAATGATACCAATTATGAGTGAAATTGGTGAATTTAAAATTTTTTTGAATATCGCAGATAAAGTTTTTTTGTTCATAAATTTACTACCTCCTAAAATTAACTATAAAAAAACCACTTTATTGTTATTATACTAATTGGCAAAAAAATTTCAATATATTATAGTATTTTTTTACAAATTTAATTTTTATGTTACTATTTAACATGTTTTTTTAATACTAATAAAATGTTATATAATTTTTTTGAGGGTGATGCAATTATGGAAAAGCCAACATATTTTTCAAGAAAATCATTTATCTCGGGCATTACAAAAAAATCATCATATATCAAACACGGTGTGTGTGGAAAAAGTATTCTCGGCCGTGACATAGATTTTGTAACATTAGGTAATACAAATAAAATGGTTTTGTGGACATGTGCTTTTCACGGTATGGAATGGTTAACAACGCTTGTGATATTTAAATTTTTAAATAAAATATGTGCATTATTGGAAGAAAAAAATCATTTTTGTGGTATTAATTTAAAAAACAATTTAGAAAATCGCGGATTAATGATAATTCCTTGTGTTAATCCCGATGGAGTTGAAATATCTATTTCAGGTAGCAAAACAGCGGGGAAATATAAAAATTTGATTGATGAAACAAAAAGGGAACATCCTCAAATTTGGCAGGCAAATGCTCGTGGTGTAGATTTAAATCATAATTATGATGCTGGTTGGGGAGAGCTTCATGAACTAGAAAGAGCGAATGGTATAATATCTCCAAATTGGACGCGATATGGTGGCGAATTTCCTGAAAGCGAGCCAGAAACACAAGCCATTATAAAAATTTGTTCAAAATACAATTTCGATCATGCTATAGCATTTCATAGTCAAGGAGAAGAAATTTATTGGAAATACGGAGAAAATATTCCTCAAAATTCAGAAAAAATCGCAAAAATTTTTGCACTTGCATCTGGATATACATTATCACAACCGGAAGGTCTTGCAATAGGGGGTGGGTTTAAAGATTGGTTTATAGAAAAAATTCACAAGCCCGGATTTACCATAGAATTGGGTAAAGGAAAAAATCCTTTACCGCTTGAATGTTTAAATATGGTATATGATAAAATTGAAAAGTTGTTATTTATGTCTATCGTGATTTAGCAAAGATTTGTGAGGCAATATTTTTTATTTGCAAAATATTATAAAAAATTTAGTTACAGCAATTGAATAAACCAATACATTGTGTTAAAATTTTATCGGTTTAACAATTATTTATGGGGGGATAACGCAGTGAGTGTGGATGTAAATAAAATTTATTGCTACTGGATGAATAATTTAAAAAATGAAAGTGACATTAATGAGTTAAAAAAAATAGAAAATAATCAATCAGAAAAGTATGAATGTTTTTATAAAAGTTTAGAATTTGGTACGGCGGGATTACGTGGTATAATGGGGATTGGTACTAATCGGATGAATTCCTATACTGTAATGTGGGCAGCGCAGGGTTTGGCCAATTATTTAAAAAGTAGATATAATGAGTCTACTGTTGTAGTGTCATTTGATTCTAGAAATAATTCTGAAGTATTTGCAAAAAAAGCTGTTAGTGTTTTAGCTGCAAATGGGATAAAATGTTTTATTTCAGAGCGATTGGCTCCAACTCCTTTTTTATCATTTGCAGTAAGAAATATTGGTGCACAAGCAGGAATAATGATTACTGCAAGCCATAATCCGGCTGAATATAACGGATTCAAATGTTACGGAGATGACGGTGCTCAAATGACTGAAGAATCCGCATCTAGTGTGTATGAATTTATGAAAAACATAGATATATTTAAAGATGTAAAATTTATAGAATTTGAAAAAGCTACCACGCAGGGATTGATTTTAAATGTAGATCAGAAAGTATACGATGAATACCTTGCTAAAGTTTCAAAGCAATTATTAAGTCATGAAGATATCTCTGATTTGAAAATTGTATATACTCCTCTTTGTGGTGCAGGAAAAGAATTTGTGAAATCATCTTTTTTGAAAGCTGGTATAAAAAAATTATATATTGTACCTGGGCAGGAATATCCAGATGGAAATTTTACGACATGTAAATATCCCAATCCTGAAAATGAAGACGTTTTTCATTTTGGGATAAAACTTGCCTTAAAAGAAAATGCTGAAATAATTCTTGCAACTGACCCAGATTCGGACAGGCTAGGGGTAATGGTTAGAGATGGAAACACTTTCAAGCTTTTAACAGGGAATGAATTAGGTGTAATACTGCTTTACTATATTTTGAGTATGCGAAAAATGCAAAATAAGCTTCCAAAAAATTCTCTTGTAATACGTTCTGTTGTGACTACTGAAATGGTTGATAAAATAGCAAATGATTACAAAGTGGAGGTAAAAGAGGTTTTAACTGGATTCAAAAATATTGCAGCCGAAATACTTAAACTAGAAAAAATTAATGAGCAAGAACGATATATTTTTGGATTTGAAGAGAGTAATGGCTATCTTTGTGGTACTTATGCTCGTGATAAAGATGCAGTTTCTGCTGCTTTACTTACTTGTGAAGCTGCTGCTTATTATAAAAAAAATAAAAATCAGAGCCTTTTGGATGTTTTGGAAAAATTACGACAAAAGTATGGATTTTATGGAGAGAAAACAATCAGTTTTGAATTTAAAGGTTGCGAAGGTGCAAAAAAAATTAAAAATATTATGAAAAATATTAGAGAAAATAAATTATCAATATATAGTGAGAACCCAGATTTCATAGAAGATTATTTAAACGGTGAGATTAAAAATGTAGGGGAGAACACTATTTTGAAAAAAGATTTTCCAAAATCGAATATTTTAAAAATATATTATAAGGATGGCAATCATATAATTGTTCGTCCTTCGGGTACAGAACCTAAAATAAAATTTTATATAATGTTTAAATCACATGATAAAAGCTTATTAGAAAAATCGTTAAAAGATGCCCAGCTGTATATTTCAAACGTTATAAAATAAAATTTAATTAAAAAAATGTAGCGCCAACCATTTTAATGATGGTTGACACTTTTTGTGTGAAATTATTTTGCTTCTATTATTTTTATTTTATCTGCAGGTATTCCTGATTGACCAGTTACTATATCTCTTATTATTATCACAGAACTTTCGTTTAAACTTTCCGGAGAGACTATAACGCTGCACTCTCCATTTTGGATAGATACAATGCAATCACCAAATCCTTTGGCTTTTATTAAATTTTCAATGCTTGCCTCTTGTTGAACATTTTTTGATAAATTTTCAATTTGTTTTTTTATTTCTTCTTTTATCTCATCAGATAAATTTTGTTCAGATGAAAGAGATTTTAATTTTTCTTCTGCATCTTCTCTAGCTTTTTGTCGATTTGATTGTGCTTGCGCAAAATAATATTTTTTTGAATTTGGTTCAGTTGAAGTGGGAGGCTCTGATTTATCAGCCATTTTTGTACTATTAACATATTTTGCTTCTCCAAATTCTTTAGCGGATTCTAAAATGTTTGTTGAAGGTATGCTTTTTGAATCTGAAAATTGCCAATTTAAATACACTGCCGTTCCTAATGCTATTACAAGTGAAGCTAAAATAATTTGACGTTTATGAAATTTCATTGTGATTCCTCCGATTTTAAATTATTGATTTAGTTATACATACATGTTTTGAAGTTATGGATAGCGCAGTTGTTACAGCTTCTGTAATTCTATTTTTTACTATAGGATTATCACCTCCGGGACAAATTACAATTACGCCCTTTACTTTGGGCTCAAGTTCGGTCACTGCGAGAGCATGCTCTGTGCCTTGTGAATCTTTTATTGTTATGTATTTTTTTTCGCAGTCATTGCTTTCTTTTTTTCTTGTTATCTCTCCTCCTGATTTATCTTCTGAAGCTTCTTTATTTTTTTTTTCTTCAGTTGCATAAATTGTTTCTGCTGTACTTGCAAAAGTTATTAAAACACGCGCTTTACCCGAACCTTCTATTTCAGAAACTATATTTTCTAAATTTTGTTGCAATTTTTCACGTTTTTCATCTGAATTCGGTTTAGTGCTTGCAGTACACGCTTGAGTTGGTGGCTCTTTTTTTAAAAAATTTGGCAAAGTGATAAAAATTAAACCTATTGCTGCAAGAATGACAACGGTTTGGCCACGCTTTTTTTGAGATATCCATTTTATGATATAATTTTTTACTAATTCGTAACTTTGGGGTTTTGAGTTCATTTTTCAATATACCTCACAATTTATTAAACTTCATTTTTTGATATTATTTCGGTTTCTATATTTAGCTTTTTTTCAATTTCATTTTTAATTTTTTCTTTGACGGTGACGTCTTCATTTAAAATATAAATTTTGCACTTAATAATTAATATGCAGTTGTCCTCATTTCTATCCATAAAAATTTCAATTTTTTCAGCAGAGATGTTATTGTCGAGTAAAAGTTGTTTTATGATGGATTTTATATTTTTTTCAGCGAGGGTATTTGTTTGGTCATTAATCTTTTTTTGAAATTTTTCATAGGACTTCAGGTTGATTTTTGGAGAATCAAAATGAAATTCAGAAAATAATTTATTTTTGGGAATAATCAATTTCAAAAAAGACATCATAACAAAAAGACTTAATATGATATTTATTGTTTTTCCAATCTTACCTGTTGGAATAAAAAATTCGGATATAACACATAAAATTAAACATCCTAGCATGAGTGTTGCCCAGTTTCTGACTTCGTTCATTTTTTTGTTTAACCTCCACAAGTTAAAATTATTGCTGTTGATACTATTAAAATCATTGCTACGTATAAAATTATTGCAAAAGAAATTGAAATTACATTGTTTATAGATTTAAAAAGATTTTTAATTTTTTTAAGTTCCAAAATATCTGCAATAAACTCGCATATACTGAGCAAACAATTCCAAATCAAACATTCAATAATAGAAGGAAGTAATATAATGCTGCCAGCAATGATCCCAAAAGCACCTACTCCAACCTTTAATAGGTCAATACAGCCATACATAGTAGTAAAGGCATCACTTATGGCATTTCCTACAATAGGGACAAAACTGCTAATTGATAATTTTAGTGTATTTGTTGCCATAGAATCTGCTTTGCTGCTCACTATGTTTTGAAGTGCTAAAATGCCTGTAAAAATAGATGCTGTAAATTTTAAAATATTTTTTATTAATTTTTGAACTGTAAAACAAAAATGTTCTGCATTTACGTGTGAAGAAATAGAAGAAATAAGAGCTATACCTAAAATAATGTTTGTAATCGGAGAAAGATATTTTCCAGTAATATATGATATAACTTGACCTGCAAATAAAATTAAAGTTTGATATGAAGCTGCCTGAAGTGGTTTCCCGGATACAATCATTATTGATCCCAGAACAGGAGTTATACATAGTGAAAAATCAGTTAACGCTTTTATTACTATTGATACTGAATTTATAAAACTTATTATAGGAATTAAAATATTTGCGCATAGGCACAGCGTGGTTATGGAATTAATTATACTTGAGGAGTTATTAATGGAATTTTTTGAGTCTTTTAAATTTTTGATGGTAGCGCTAATTATTAAAATTCCTAATGATACCGATACAGTTGTTAACGGTGAACGTACTTTTGCACCTGTAATTTCAGATAAAACTTTTATAATTTTTTTGAAATTTAAATCGTAAATTTTTGCTGGATTTATTTCGTCTATACCTATTTTATTTAATAAAGTCAAGCAACTTTGCGGTAAAGCTTCGTAAATTTTTTGTATATCGCTTGATTTTGCTTGTTCGTAGTAAAAATCTTCCCATTTTTTTGAATTTTGGGATTTTACAGAAATAGGCAAACAAAACAGTACTACGATAAAAATAAAAAATTTTTTCATTTATTTTTCTGCTCCTATGAGATTTAGTGCTGTTTGTATAATTGACTCAAACAAAGGTAGTGCTGTAATTAATATAGAAATTTTTCCAGCAAGCTCTATTTTTGAAGCTAAAGCGTTTTCGCCAGCATCTTTACAGGAATCACAAGAAAATTGCGTAATAAAACAAATGCCCAGTGATTTTAGAAGTATAATTATATATTCCGGTGATATATTTGTTTTTGATATTATAATCTTTAATCTAGAAATTATGGATGAAATTTCTGATAAAATACATATTGATATTATTACGGAGGAAATCACTCCAATTATAAAAGAGTATTCCGGATTTTTCTTTTTTAATATAAGTGACAATGATGTTGCAAGGAGTGCTATGCCACTTACTGAAATAATGTTCATATTTTTAAAAACCTTTCTCCTTATTTAAAGTCCAAATACAGATTTTATGGTTTTAAAAAGTAAATCGATTTCTTGAATAATCATCATTAACACAACTATAAGTCCGGCTAAAGTAGTCATCATTGCTTGCTCTTCGCGTCCTGAACGAATTAGCAATTGATTGAGTACGGCTACTATTATTCCAACAGCAGCTATTTTAAAAATTAGATCAACATTCATAAAAACACCCTTTTGTTTTGATAATGAGGTTTATATAATTATCAATATAATCACTGCGCTAATGCCAATACTAAGTATTAATGGTAAGTTACCTAATTGTTTTTGTTTGTCTTGTTCTTTAATAAGGTGTGACGTTATACATTTTACGTGGTGATCACAATAGTTTATTTGACTTAGCACATCAGTAATTCCTAAATTTTCTCCAAATTTTATTATCAAAGCTTTTTCTTCAGGAGATATTCGCAAATTTTCTTTTATGTTGTCAAATGTATGTGCCCAAGCATCAGGTAGTGATTGAATTGTAGAAAATTTTATAAAATTTTTGATATAGGGGAGAAACAGTTTTCCGGATGAGGCATTTTTTGATATTTCATATATTGTTTTTTGGGAATATTTTATTTCTGATTTTATAAAAAGTATAAATTCTATGTACTCCTTTAAAAATTTTATTTTGTTTTTATGATTTTCCAGTACTGTAATTCCTGATAATATTCCGCAAGCTAGTATTATTAAAGTTCCAAACAATTTCATCATTTTAATTCACACACTTTGCGTATTTTTGATATTTGACCTGGTATGTTTGCATTTTTTAGAAATATAATTTTTTCAAATGCTTGTGTTTCTAAAAGTTTGGGTATTTGTGATTTATTAAAAAAATCGTTTTCGTCATAAGCGTGAATGGTACAAATAATTTTTACTCCACAATTTAAAGCAACTTTTATAGATTTAATTTCATCTAAATCTCCAATTTCATCACATATTATGATATTTGGAGCTAAACAACGTATTGCTTGCAAAATTCCACTACTTTTTTTAAAATTGCAAAGTACATCGCTTAATCCTACATCCAATTGTGGAACTCCACAAAAAGCAGATGCAATTTCCATTCGTTCATCTATTATGACTACTTTGGGGAAATTGTGATCTGTACTTGTTGATATAGTCTGTGCGATATCTCGAATTAACGTAGTTTTTCCACATGCTGGAGGCCCTACTATTATGGTTCCGAAATGTGAATTTACTATTTCGTCAAAAATTTTTTGGCAGCACCCTTTTACTTCTTTTGCAATTCGTATATTTAAGGAGGTTATATTTTTAATGTTTTTGAGGTGATTATTTTCATATATACCCTGACCACAAATACCTATTCTGTGACCTCCTGGTATAGTAATAAATCCGTTTTTTATTTGATCCTCAAAACTGTATACGGAATATTCACACATTGCTTTAAAAATTTTAGAAATATCTTCAAACGTAGAATTTAACTTATTATTACTTGAATAAAAATTTTTTTCAAATCCGTGGTTAGTTAAAAAATAGTTTTCAGATCCACAACACAATTGCAGTGGACAATTAGCTCTTATTCTTATTTCTGTAATAAATTTTTGAATTTCTGGTGAAAAATTTTTTAAATGAAATTGATAATCGCTGGGAAAATAACGTAAAATATTTTTAAAGTTATCTTTGTTTTTCATACTTGTCCTCCATTTCGATAATAATTATGATAGTCGAACAAGCATTAGAACTTAAAATTAAAATAAATTTATTTATAATCTTATTGAAATATATTTAGAAATAATATATTATTTAGAATGATGAATGTTTTTTGGTTAAAAGTTGCAAAATATTCCATAACAAATAATATATTATTTTTGGGGATGATTTTTTGAAAAATAAATTAATATCAATTTTAAGTGTTTTATGTTCCGGATTTGTTTTACTCAGTGGTTGTTCAAACAGCTCAGAGCAAACTGCAAAAAATGAAAATGTAAAAAAGGATTATGATATATTTATATACAACTCAGATGTAAATATAGGAAATTCCTTTAGGTCTATGTGTGATGAATATACCCAGAGAACCGGAGTTGTTATTCGTACAGTAACACCATCCGAAGAAAAGAATACTTTTGAAAATTTTGAATCATATCTTGATTCTGACCATCCACCTGATATTTTTACTGTAAACAATTTAGAAGAGCTTGATAAATTAAAATCTAAGTCAGAAGTTTGGGATTTTGGAAATGCTACGGAAGAAACTTTTAAAGATGTTGTTAATAATATACCAGAAATTTTAAGATTAAGTTCTAATACCTCGGATAGTTTTGGAATACCATATACAACTGAAGGCTATGGCTTTATTGTAGATCCTAAAATGATATCTTCTTTATTTGGCGGAGAAAAATACAGAACAGTTCAAAATGATTTGCAAGAATGCACATATGAAGAATTTAATTCTATGGTAGAAGCTTTGAAAATGTATATAAACAACAATCAAGTATATCAATTTAATTTGAACGGGAAAGAATACTCATTTTCAAAAACAAAAGGCGAATTAAGTGAAAATCTGACCGGTGTTTTTTCATTTGCTGGTGGAGAACCTAAATATTCAGGAAATTATCTTGCAAATATTGCGCTTAGTGCTGTGTTTAAAAGTGCAGCAGAAGCTCACATTGCAAATGAAAGTGTAGTGGCAGAGCTTTCTGGTCCATTTATAAGATTCGCTCAACTTTTAGATAGCATTTCTTCAAATGTCGCGGGGCAACTTGGTAACATTTCGCGTGGTGCAGAAATGATTAGTAACTCTCAAAACAGTTTAAATCAATCAATGAAAAATTTTGTTAATGGAAAATCAGTATTTTTATTAGGTGGGACTGAGGATTATAAAAATCTTTCAATATATAATTCTTTGGTTGCAAAAAGGTGTATCTTTATCCCTATAAAAATGCCTTTTGCAGAAAACGAGGTTATAACGTCTGATATAACAGCAAAAAATATTCATCGGTCAATTCCTGTATATTGTCCAAAATATTATTGTATAAATGCAAAATCTTCGGATAAAAGTAAAAAAGCAGCACAAGATTTTTTAACTTGGATGCAAACTTCTGAACTTGCTCAAAAATATATTATTTCTGAATTTGGGTTTACACCGTATGACATAAAAGAAAGTAGTGTTATAGAGAATGCATTGTCACGTTCAATGGTGGAATATTTAAGTGAAGAGTTGGTGTTACCTGCAGTATATTTTGGAGCACCAAGCGGTTGGGGAGAGCAAGTGTTTGGGAAATATGTAATAGATCAGTTTTTAAATAAATCTGTTTGGACTGAAGATAGTTACAGTAAAATATCTGAATATGCAATAAAAAAATGGAATGATTTAAAAAATAGTTAAAGGATGATTTTTGATGTGTATGTTTATAGAAACCGATTTTTTTGATCAGTATAACTATTTATGGGATAAAAAACTTTTGAAGGAAATAAAGAAAGTTATTGAAGAATTGAAAAAAAAAGAGAGTTCAAAAGTTGTAGAAAGAAATTTTTTGGAATTTGATTTTGAAGTAAAGGAAGCTATGAGAAAATTTTTTAATGATATTTCTTCCTTGGTGTTAATATCGAAATGCAGAGTAAAAGGGGATAATGTATCACATTTTGGTGGGCAAGAGTGTTTAGCATTTGCAAGAAGTATTCGGAGTGCTTGTACAAAATATTTGAGTAGCTGTGATAAAATTAATATAGAAGAAGGATCATTTGAATTTTTTATTTCAAAAATAAAAGAAAAAGCGATTGCAGGGGAGTCTAAAGCTTTGGATATAGAAAAGAAAACAAGAGAAAGATATTCTGAAATCGGAATAGATGATACGTTAAAAAACGTAAGTAGTTGGGGATATGATTTAAACTGGTCTAAAAATCAAAATTCGAAAGTTAATATGGTAAATTTTTTTGAATAAATTAGAAAAATATAAAAAATCTCTTCACGCTGGTGTTACTTAGAGTGTAGAGATTTTTCATATTAAAATATTTAAATAAAATAAAATTAAAAATTAACAATTAATGTATTGAATTTTTTAAATATGTGGCGTATAATACACTTGTTAGTGAGGTGCACACAAGTGTGCCGGTGTGGCGGAATAGGTAGACGCAAGGGACTTAAAATCCCTCGATAGCGATATCGTGCCGGTTCGAGTCCGGCCACCGGTACCATATTTTTGTGTTGCGGGAGTAGTTCAGTGGTAGAGCGTCAGCTTCCCAAGCTGAATGTCGCGGGTTCGAATCCCGTCTTCCGCTCCAGTTTGGAAGATGATATTATTTTTTTATAGGTTTCGTTTTTGAAGGGTGAATTGCGTTAAGCAGTGAACTCTTTTTTTGTACTCAAAAATTTTTATGTATTTTTTCTTTTCCACCTTTTAACTGTTTAAGTTTTGTATTAAAGAAAACTAAAAATAATTAAAGTTACGTTATTATGTGTGATTTAATTAAAAGTTACTTAAATTTTAAATTAATTCAAAATTCGACAAAAATCATGTTGAACATGAATGTAAAATGTGAGTAGATATACCACAAGTCATGTAGATATTTGATGCCAAAGGTCAGAAAAATGGTGCCTAATTTGAATATTATTATCGATATTAGGTGGTAAAATTGAAAATTAGTTACAAAGAGATTTTAATAGCGATTTTTGTGTTAAGTTGTTTGTTTAGTGTAAAAATGTTAGCTTTAAGTGATGAACTTTTATGTGCTATAGAAAAAGGAGATATAAAAAATGTAAAAGTATTGATAGAAAATAAAGAAAATTTGGCTTGTGACCTGAAGGGAAGAACTGCGGTGATGTATGCATGCATTTGTGAAAAATCTTGGACTAAGGAAATACTGGAATTATTAATAAGTAAAGGTGCACAATATAGTATAGCAGATTCACTTGGACATAATGCTTTTGAATATGCAAATTTATATAATAACAGCGCTGCAAAAGAAATATTGAGTAGATATAAAGTTAAAAAAATATACACAGAAAATAAATTTGGTAAAAAAAGCTTTCAAGATGATGTTAATGAATGGATCCTAGAAGTACAGACTAAATGTGATGATGGTATTAACTGTAATGACGTTGATAATTATCTTTGTAGTGATCTAGGAATAGATAGTAAATTGAGAAATAGGTCTAAGAGTAGTATTTGGTGTGCTTCTGATGAATCAATTGTGTGTGATAATTTAAAAAATATAATAGCATGTATTGATGAAGAAAATTGTTATAATGAAGAATTATTTGAGATTTATAATAAAGCTATAAAAATAAAACGCAATGATGGTATAATGGCAGCAAAATTGTATGCTTATTTTAGAGTTATATATAAGCAATTGGATCATGATACTACCTATGGATGTGTGGATTTATTAAAAAAACAACTTAAAATTTTAAAAGACTGTGATGGTTCTATTTTAGGTGGTAGAATAAATAAAGAAGATTACAGTTTATATGTTTGCAGTTATATAAAGGCTACCATGTACTGTATTTGTAATGTAAATGGGTCTTTAAAAAGTGATTTTAGAAAATTGAATTATATTTCTAGAGAATATGCCTTGAAAGTAATAAATGGAGTTGACCGGGAACCATCAATAGAAGATACGATTGGTCGGCATCATAATACAGGTATATTTGGATGTTTAATAAACCCTTTGCTTGATTTAGTGGATACAATGATGGAAACATTGTATAGTGTGCAAAATGCAACTTATAGAATACAAAATGTTACTGAGAATTTTGAACGAAATTTAAATGAACAAATTTTGAGTCCAATGGATAAGTGTATAAATAAATATGCACAAGTAGGAAGTCAACTTATAGAGGCTACTGAAAAATTAGATGATCGGTTACTGCTGCCACTAAAAGAATTTATTACAGGTCCTGCTTCAAACTTTGTCAATACGTGTTCAAGTTATGTAGAGACTACAGCAAAGGCTAAAAAGATTGTGGCATATGGTGAGGCAGCCGCAAAAATAATACCTGCTGCTTACGATGCATATAACTCTCACAAATGAAGATTTACATTTTGATTATTTAGTGTTATAATAATATTATTATAAAGTTAGGCAATACAAAAATAGCCATAATTTGTTTAATAAAAATAAAATTTAGGAGTGGTATTGTGAAATATATAAAAAAAATTGTATCATTAGTGTTATCTTTTCTTACAGCGACAATTTTAATTGCTCCTATTTCAAAAGCAGATGGTAATGATGAAAATTTAACAGATCCTCTTATTTCAGATAAAGTGAAAAAGTATGAAATAACTCCACAAGTGCTTGTTTTAGAAACTCCAGGTACAGATGCAAACAAATTTTTAAAACGTTTTTTTGATAAAAATGCACTATATTACGAAAAAGATGTGCAGGGAAAATCAACAGGTGTAATAAATCATAATTCACTCGAGCACCCTAAAAAATTTGAAATGATGAAAATCTCATTAGATACGGTAAGTAATTGGGAGAATTATCCTAATAGAGAATTTTATGAAAAAATTGATAATCATACATTTTACTTTGAATGTAAACTTTATGAAGAAAGTTCAAATATGGGGAAAGAGTTAACTGTTTATGAGACAACATTTAAGGTATTTAAAATTAATAGTATAGATGACTTATGTGATTCAGAACTTATAGAGGAAATCAAAAAAAGTTCTTCTATATTTGAAATGTTTGATTTAAAAAATAAAGAAGGATTCTTTACTATTGATAACGTAAAAGGTATTATAGATAGGATTAAAAGTATTGATTTTAAACATTATGATATGCCAGTTTTAGATAATTGCGAAATGGGGCAAACAGATTTTCAAATTCAAATGCCTGAATTTGAACATTATTTTATAGATAAATGTTGTACTTTTATACTTTTTAATCATAATAGTGGTCAAGGTACGTTTATGGCATGCTTAAATTTTTTAAGTCGTGGAGGAAGATTATATAAAAAAAAACAAGGAAAAGCTGTGTTCTCATGTAAGCAATTTATGCAAAAAAATAAAGGATATATTATAGCTGGAAGCTTATTTTTAGTTGGTGCTGGTTTGTGTATTTATTATGGAGCGCCTGCTTTATGTGAGTGCATTAAAAAAGTTTTTTAGTAATAATTTAGATAAAAGGTGATAATAATGAAACTTTTTAAAAAATTTTTTGTTTTTATATTTTTAATTTTTTTGAGCATTAACGCTATTTTTGCTCGCGATACGAAAATGGGGAAAGTGGTTCTATTGGGAAATAAAGGTAGTGGAAAATCCTCGTTTCAGGACGCTTTGATTTATGGTAGAAAGGCAGGTGACACTGCTCGAGTTCCCTCTGAAAAAATAGATAAAACTTTACAATATACAGTTCAACATGATGAAAAAGATGTTACTATTAATCTTACTTTACAGGATTATCCTGGTGATGAAGATTTTTATAATTCGCTTCCCCAATATTATAGGAATGCTCAGTTTGCGTTTATATTTATTCCGTTAGATATACATATATCGCAAAAATCGTTAGATGATCGTTTAAAACGTTGGGTAAATGATTTTTTTGAAAAGACAAATTATAATGAAAATAAGGATAATGTAATATTAACTGTAGTTGGTACTAGATTGGACTTAGCGGTAAAATCCTCAGATCAGTTTTTGTTTAATGAAAATACAGATTTAATCAAAAAAAAGCTAAAACAAAGTAGTAGATCAATCGATTTTATAGTAATTAGTAATAATGATCCGGATGATGTGAAAAATAAGTTTGAGAGTGTAATTAAGGAAAATTTTGATCGTGTCAATCCTATTTTAGAAAAGAATGGGCAATATAGTGAAGGCATTATTAAATTAAATAGGCCTGTTAGAGTTGAATCAGAAGAAGAAAAAAATGGATGCTGTGTAGTTTCATAATTTTACGATTACACAATTATCTACGGTGTTAGTGGTAGCTTTTTTCTAATCTGATATTTGGTGGTAATTATCTCCAATATAGTTGGCTGGTATTTTTTTATAAAATTATATTTCCTCCAGAACTTAAAAATATAGGTAATTATACATTTTGTAAGCGTGTGTGTTTATTATGTCAACTTAACTGTAACACAACTTGATTTATCCGTCATTTCTTTTTTTATTTTGTAATACATCAATTGTAACCTAATACAAAATTTGTAAATTTTTTTGATTTGTGTTAAAATAGACTTTGGAAATTGAAATGGTATATAGGGTAAGTATAATTTGAAAGCAAGGTGAAAGATATGCAACTTCAAGAATTGGATAAAGAGTATAAAACATTAGATAGGGAGGAACTATAAAAAATAATAGAACAACAAGCGGCAGCTCTTGATATTGCTCCGCATCCAATTAATGAAATTTTAAAGAAAACTAAGGAGTACTATGAATCAATTTTTACGTACATTACATTTACGTGGAAATTTTGGTACGACAGTTATCCGCAAGCGTGTTGCGTGTGGGCTTTAAATGCGATTAAAAATAAAAATCCTGAAGAAAATGAACTATATAAGAAATTATGCGAGGAATTATCATGTTCAAAATCAGAAAAAAGAGGTAATTGTCATCAAATTGCCCAAATAATTAATATGCTTAGCACAGAAGAAATATTTCCTATAGATCTATGTTCGTCTGTTACTTTGCATACAGTTATGGATTGGATGACGATGGAGCAACGCAATAAAGTAAAAGAATGTATTTTAAGATTAAAAGATTACTGTGATGTAGAAGGAGTTAAATCTATTCTCCAAAGTGCAGATATCAATGTTAGTAAATTTAGAATTATGTTAGTTAAACCTAATGATACAAAATCATTTAATCAAGTTGATTATTTTATCAAAAGGCTAGAGTTGATGACATCATACGTAGAACAAGTAGCAAAAATAAAATATGATCAACAAGTAATTGGAGAAAAATATTGGATACGTTCAACTGGTTCAGACCCGCATCAAGAGGGGCAACACGCATTACTTTTAGTAAATAAACAAGATCATGAAGGATATGAAAAAGATTTTAGAAAAAAAGCTAATGAAATCGCTAAAGTTTATAAGCCTCATGATTTAACTGCAGATAATTTAGTTGTTGGAAAAAATGGTATATTGGCTGAATTAAATACCATATTAAATACTGATAAAACTATTCTTAATGGTGAAAAAGCATTTGCAACAATGACTATTGATGTAGGTAAACATATAGAGGAATTTGTTATTAAAAAGGATAGTATGGATCAAGAAGAAGCTAAAAAATATTTTTTTCGTGAAGGTATGTTAAAAGTTATCACAGATGCTATGGCTATTATTGATTTACATCAAGATAATATAATGGCTGTGTCAAATGGGCCTTTAATTATTGATGCTGAAGTTGATTTTTTTGATTATTCATCTTCAAATATAGAACGTGCCTTTAGCCATTTAAATCTTCAAAATGAAAAAAGCAGCCCCTCTGCTTTTAAAATAACAGAAAAAGGTAAAGAAAGTATTTATTCTGGCCAGGCGTGGGGTGATGATAAGTATAAGGATATGTACCAAAAAGGTTATAAATTTATATTAGATGTTATAAAACCCAACATAGATCACTTTGCTAGTTTATATGAAATATATTTATATAATATTTCAGATTCTTGTAAAATTCGTATTTTACCTTTTTCAACTTCAACATTTGCCGATTATTTACAAAAGAGTATTGTATTACCCAAAAGTGAAAAAAATGATTATTTGAGCGAAGATAAAAGAAATGATTGTTCGAATGAAAATAAAAGAAATAATGATAAACAAAAATTTGCTTCGTTTATGGTAGATCGTATAGAAGATGTATTTGTATCTTCTAACGAATTAATTTCTAAACCGTTTATATTTGGGAAAAAAAATCAAGATTTGAGGGTAAAATTGTATAAAGATAATTTGACAAAATCAATAATAAAAACATTTAATGATGGTACTATTATATCTATGTATTGCGGTATGAACGGCAATATTTATTTAGGTGATATTATTGTGGGAGAAATTTTATACAAGAATAAACGTGTTAGTAAGGCAAGATTAATAAAAGAAATGAGAGAAAATTTTAAAAGAGTCATTAGAACATTGTCAAATGAGATCTGTAGTACGATAAAGTAAATAATATATGGAGGGATGTTTATGAAAAACAAATTTTTTGTTTTATTGATTTTTATTTTTTGTTTTAGTTTTATAATAGTAAGTGCTAGAAATGCGAGTTATAAGGGAGAAGGCGACAAAGTTATAATTCAGAATAATGAATTCGGAAAATTTGATTTAGGCTGTCCTTTCAATGGAAGATGCAAAAATATAGTAGTAAATGGAAATTTTAATTCTGAAGATTTAAGATTGTTGTGTATATGTTCCAGAGAATGTGAAACATTAGATCTTACTAATGTGCGAGTAACTGATGAAACAGAGATACCTAACTGGTGTTTTATCGATGTATATAATTTAAAAAAAGTTATATTGCCTCCAGGACTTAAAAATATAGGTAATCATACATTTTGTAATTGTGTTTGTTTAGAAAATATATGTTTACCTGATGGATTAAAAAAAATTGGTGATGGATCATTTCAAAATTGTCCAAAACTCCAAGCAAAAATTTCGTCAACAGTAAAGATAGGGAAAAATGTATTCTCTGGTTGCCCACATGTAGATATCACTTCTAATCAATCGGATTTAAATTTGCCACGTAAAAACTATTCTATATTCACATCAATTTTAAATTGGGTTGGTTTATTGTAGGTTGAATAGTGTTTACGTTGGTGTATCCATAACGAACATTTTTTGATCAGTTCAATTTAATTGTGATACAACTTGGCCTGTTACTAACCATTTTTGAATATTGATTAATTTATATGAGGTATAAAAAAGCTCTTCTTTATTTAAGATAAAGAGGAGCTTTTAGCATTTTTTAATGAAGTTTTATACTTACACTTTTGTTAAAAATTATCTTTTTGATTCATAATTGAAATTAAATCCAAGACTTTGCAGCTGTAAGCCCACTCGTTATCATACCAAGCAACAAGCTTTACAAAGTTTTCATTCAGCATTATACCAGCTTTTTCATCAAATATACATGTGTGTGAATTTCCGCAAAAATCGCTAGAAACAGTTAGTTCATTTGTATATCCTAAAATGCCTTTCATTTCTTTTTGTGAAGCAGCTAAAATTTTGCTGCAAATTTCATCGTAAGAAGTTGACTGATTAAGTCTACACGTTAAATCAACGACAGAAACATTTGTCACAGGAACTCGAAAAGACATTCCTGTAAGTTTCCCTTTTAGTTCAGGGATTACAAGCCCACACGCTTTTGCTGCACCTGTTGATGAAGGAATAATATTAATACTTGCAGCTCTACCACCGCGCCAATCTTTTGATGAAATGCCGTCCACGGTATTTTGCGTACTAGTCATCGCATGAACCGTAGTCATTAGTCCTTCTATTATTTCAAAATTATCATTTATAACTTTCGCAAGTGGTGCAAGACAATTCGTGGTACAAGATGCATTTGAAACAATGTTCATTGATGAATCATATTTGTCAGTGTTTACTCCACATACAAACGTCGGTGTTATGGAATCCTTTGCTGGCGCAGAAATAACCACTTTTTTTGCTCCTGATTTTAAATGCCCTGAAGCTTTTTGGGTTGTGCAAAATACACCTGTTGATTCTACAATATAGTCTGCACCTACTGTCGACCATGGTATATTTTCGGGATTTTTTTCCGAAAACACATTTATGGTTTGATCTGCAACAAACAATAATCCATTCTCACTTTTCAAATCGTATTTGCACGCACCGTGAGTGCTGTCAAATTTCAGCATATAAGCCATGTATTCTGAACTTATAAATGGATCATTTATCCCCACTACTTGAAATTTTTGAGGGCTTTGCATTGCAGCTCTCAAAACCATTCGCCCTATTCTTCCAAATCCGTTGATGCCTATTTTTATTGACATACTTAGTCTCTCCTTTAATAAACAGTTTTGTTATAAATTTATTATATAGAAATTGATTTTATAACAGGGATATTATTTTTTTCATATTGTTTATTAAAATCTATTAAAGTAATTAATATGTGAAGCGCAATCGCTAACTGCAAATACGTAGTAGCAGACACAACAGAACTTATTTCTTGGTGTTGTAAAATTTTAATTACAGATGGCATGCAACTTATTGTGCAAGAAATTATTGCTGGAATTCCTGTTAAATATACAAGTTTGAATATATTCGCGTTTGAAGATGTAGAGAATACTTGCGTATAGTATATAAAAAACAAAGCTAAAAGTGCAGCAGAAATAACTTCAAAAACATCTACATCACTGGTGTAAATAGACATAAAAATCAACATATAAAGTGAAAACCATAGTACTGGACAATACAAGAAAAAAGACGCTTTGTTTAATATGTTTTTGCCTGTAAAAAACGTTGCAGAAAATAATACAAAGCTTACGCAGGAAAGTATAGATAAAAACGACATCATAAATGGTTGCCATGCAAAATCATATTTCGACTGATCGTTAAAGTAAGCCGCAATACATCCAAAAAAAGCTACACACACCACCAAACTGCTTAGTGCTAAGTAGTTGTTTTTTTTCACACTCACATTTTTTTGATTCGGTTTAAATATTATTCCTAAAATTATTACTACTGCTAACCACACTACTCCAAAAATTGTGAATATTTGTTCCGAAATATATGGTAATAAAGAAAAACTCACCATTACTTTCATAGGAATCAATATAAGCATACTGATTACAAAACTTACCCATAGATTTTTAATTGTCAATTTGAATTCCTCCTGATATTAATTTGTGTCAAGTTTAGGCACACTTATATAATACAACTAAAACACATAAAATTAAAGTCTCGTCCATATTTATTTTATGTAACTCCTCAATTTGATAGTTTACACAATTAATTGTGTAAAGTCAACAACTTAAAGAGATTATTTTATTTAAAAATAGCGAAAGGAAAGATTGCTTGTGATTTCTAAAATTGATTTAAAAAGAAATATAATCATTTTGTTTTCATTTTTTATGAGTTTGATTTTAATTCCATTATTAGCAGTAGGCAAGAGTAACTTTTATCTTTTTCACGAAAAAGGAGATAAAAATTTTGATTTGAAAATCAACGATCAAAACAAAAATGAAGTGCAATTTTTTTACGTTTTTGATGAATCAGTAAATAAAATTTTAAAATTGTCTGACAGAGAATTTTTATGCGGTGCAGTTGCTGCAGAAATGCCTGCAGCTTTTGAAAAAGAAGCATTAAAAGCACAAGCTGTAGCTTGCTATACATATTTTGGAAGAGAAAGAAATAATAAAAAAAGTAGGAAAGAGAAAGGGTATGATTTTACAGCAAATACAGAAAAATGGAAAAACTATGTCCCAAAAGATCAAATGAATGTAAAGTGGGGTAACAGTTTTGAAAAATATTATAAAAAAATAAGTGATGCAGTAGACTGTGTTTTAGGTGAAGTGATTGAAAAAGATGGAGATCTTATCTTGGCGGCATATCATGCAATTTCTTCTGGGAAAACAGAAAAGTCTGCAGATGTATTTGGTGGAGATCTTAACTACCTTGTAAATGTTGAAAGCCCGGGAGATAAGTTAGCATCAGGATATGAATCTAGGGTAGAAGTACCGATTGAAAATTTTAAAAAAAAATTAACTACCGCATGGGGTGAATGTAATTTTAACGGAGACCCAAAAGAATGGGTGGGGAATTTTGAAGTCACTGAAGGTGGCATGATTAAAAAAATAAAAATATGTGGACATGAAGCAAAAGGGAGCGAAATCAGAAAAATATTTGATCTTAGATCATCTGATTTCGAATTAAAGTATGACTGCGAAAATGCTAAATTTTTATTCATTGTAAAAGGATATGGCCATGGTGTAGGAATGAGCCAGTATGGAGCTCAATACATGGCTAAACAAGGCGCTGACTATAAACAGATATTGCGGTGGTACTATCCCGGAACATCTATCGTAAAATTATATTAAAACAATTTGATCAAAGTTGGTATTAAAAATTTTGTTTTGATACAAATTTTTTTACTCACTTATATACTGATGTAACACATATTAAATTTATTTTAAAACACATTTTAAAAAGCTTGAAATAAATTTGAGAACATGCTAGTATATGCGTGTTGTTATATTTATTTTTTGAAAAGAGAGTGTATCGTATTGGGAAATTTAAAAATATTAACTAAAATAGCAAGCACAACGGTTGCAGCAACCTTATTATTTGGATCAGCTCCTTCTGCAAATGCTTCATTTTTTGTAGATGTTGCCGCCAGGTGTGTTGGTAATTTTGCAGAGAGTATTACTTTAGCGCTTTGTCGGCCACTTATTGAATATGTAAAATCATTAAGAATTTTTAATTTTGATGCCTATTTTGTTTTAAATAGTTACTGTGAAAACATGAATGATTTAGCCAAAAAGGGTAAACTTCATGATTGCATCGGTAGAGATAAAGAAGTAAATCAACTCATAGACATAATTAGCAGATCAGATAAAGGAAATGTATGCGTTACCGGTACCGCAGGAATAGGGAAAACAGCTTTAGTTGAAGGTTTGGCATACAGAATATCAGTTGGTAATGTACCAGATGAATTTAAAAATAAAAAAATTATTAAAGTTAATATGGTAAATTTAATAGCAGGAGATTCATATACTGGATCTGATGGTGCTGTTTCTAGAATACGTTCAATTCTTGGATATGCTAAAGATCATCAAGATATAGTTTTATTTATAGATGAGTTCCATCAGATTGTAAAATATAATGCGGCAGAAGTTTTTAAAACTTATTTAGAATCTGGAGCACACGTCATAGCAGCTACCACTACTGCTGAGTACAGTTATATTGCTCGAGATCCTGCACTGGAAAGACGTTTTACACAAATGGTACTTGGTGAACCCACTAAATGTCAAACTTTAGAAATGCTAAAGTCATTAAAGAAAGATTGGGAATCGGAAAATGGAGTCTTAATAAGCGACGAGGCTTTATCTGTTGCAACCGAATATACCGGGAGGTATATGAGAGGAAGAAGTTATCCAGACAAAGCAATAGATGTGGTTATTCGCGCTGCAAGGAAAGTTGCAAGAAACAAAAAAGAAAATGAAAAAGATCTTATGGTAAATTCAGATGATATAATATCTGTGATTTCTGAACAAGTAAATATTCCGTTGGGAAAAATTACAGACCATGAACGCGAAATTTTAAATTCTATGCCAGAACGAGTAAGAAATATAATAAAAGGACAAGATGAAGCAGTTGGCATTTTTTGTGATGTAGTTAAAAAATCAAGAGCAGGAATTGATGTTAAAGATAGAGTACAAGCAGGTTTTTTATTCGCTGGTACTCCGGGAGTGGGAAAGACTGAACTTGCAAAGGTAATAGGTAATGAAATAGGCAGTTTAATAAGAATAGATATGTCTCAGAACACATCAGAAAATGCTTTAAAAAAACTTTTTTCATCTAAAATTTTTGGGTACAAAGGTGAATTAGCAGAAAAACTTTTAAAAAATCCTCGTTCTGTTGTTTTATTTGATAATATTGAAAAAGCTCATCCGTCTGTTTTGCAAAATATAGTAAATATTGTAAATAACGGTTACGCTCTTAATGAAGATGGTAGTGAAGTAGATTTTAGAAATGCTTTTGTAGTTTTGAGTGCACGTATATCTTTTGGGTTAGAAAAATCTCCCGAAATGCAATTAATTGAAAAATTGGGGAAAAACACAGTGGAAGGCATGGACAAAATTATTATTTTTAATAAATTGACTAAAGAAGATTATAAACATATTTGCAAAAATATCATAGATGAAGAAAAACACAATCTTTGTTCGAATAATATAACGTTATCTGTTTCGGATAAAGTGATAGAATATTTGTGCAATACAGAAATAAGTAGTGATTTGGGTGCACATTACCTTGAACGAGAAATAAGACATAAAATTTCTGATGTTATATCCAGAATGATTGTTGACGGTGAAATTTTTAGTGGTTCAGAAGTTTTATGTGATATAAATAATGGAAAATTTGAAATGGAAGTAAAGTAGTACTTGTTTCAAATACATATGACAATAAGCGGTGAATATTTATATGAAAAATGTGAGAGTACTAGCACCGGCAAAAATAAATTTGTTTTTGGAAATTTTAAATAAACGATCCGATGGATATCACAACGTGGATATGGTCATGCAAGCTGTAAATTTTTATGATGAACTTATGATACAATACAGTGACCAAACCATCAAAAAACGCATAGGAATAATATGTGATAAAAATCTAAATTGTAAAAAACAAGAGGAAAACATAGTTTACAAATGCGCTGATGCATTTATGAAGTATATTAATTGTGAGCATTATGAACTTAAATTTGAGTTAAGAAAAAATATACCGATAGGTGCTGGCCTTGCTGGAGGAAGTAGTGATGGTGCCGCTGCTTTAGTAGGTCTTAATGCTTTATTTGGAAATTTGCTTTCAAAAAAAGACCTTTGTGATGTAGGGGAAAAAATAGGGGCTGATATACCGTTTTGTATAACTGGAGGTACAGCTATTGCATCTGATAAAGGTACTGTTATTGAAAATGTTCATAATGATTTGAAGTATTTTTTAGTGATTGTTAAACCAACAGAATTTGTATCAACGGCCCAAGCTTATTGTAAAGTTGATAATATTTTAAATAAAGTTGAAAAAACAAGTAGTACCATAATATCAAGTATTAAATGTAACAATCTTGCCAAATTGGGAAAAAATTTATTTAATAGATTTGAAGAGGTAATCGACATTAAAAAAATTTTTGAGATAAAAAAACTAATGCTTGAAAATGAATGTTTGGGATCTTGTATGAGTGGTAGTGGATCAAGTGTTTTTGGACTGTTTGAATCCGAAGACAAAGCTGTAAATTTTGCAAAGTATGTAAAAAAAATATATAAAGAAGTATTTATCTGCAAGCCTATCAACCATGGCGCTATAATAATATAGAACACGCTTCCTTATGAATTTACATTTGTAAATTATGAGGAAGCGTTAATATTTAAAAACTATTTGCAGTTTTTGCAGTGGTCAGAATGGTTAGCGTGATTTTTTGCATTAGTAGAATTAGTAGAATTTCTAGAATTAGTAGAATTTTTGGCATTTGTAGAATTTCTAGAGTTTGTAGAATTTGTTTGGTTTGTGTTATTTTTCATTTTTATCACCTCCATGATAGTATTATTTACAATGTAGAATTTAATTATACTAAAAAAATTTGGAAATTTAATAACCGTAAAATGAGAGTTGAAATAATCTTGATTTGTTACGTAATTTATTTAACGGAAACGAATTATTTTTTATTTAAGTGGTTTTTTTACTTTTGAAATTTACTTTGTCACGCATTATTTAACTTTAAAATATAATAGAAATGGGGAATATCTTGATCAGGAGGTGTTAAAGTGAAAATTAAAATTATGCGCGTATTTATATTATTCATAATTTTATCTGTTTTTTTAAGTTCATGTAGTACTAAAAATGATAACATTGGAGAAAAAGTGAAAGTAAATGAAGTTACGCGATCGATTTTTTATGCACCTCAATACGTAGCAATGGCATTAGGTTATTTTAAAGATGAAAATATTGATATAGAACTTATTACAGGTGAGGGCTCAGATAAAACCATGACTGCGATTTTAGCATCTCAATCAGACATAGGCCTTTTGGGGTCATCATCAGTTATAAGTGTTTGTGTACAAGGAAAAGAAAATTATCCGATAATTTTTTCTCAGCTTACAAAGCGTGATGGTAGCTTTTTAATAGGGAGAACACCTGAATTTAATTGGGAACAATTATGTGGACATAGCATAATCGCTGGGCGTCGTGGAAGTGTCCCTGAAATGGTGCTTGAATATATATTAAAAAAACGTGGCATATATGAAAACGTAAATCTAATAACAAATATTCAATTTAATTTGATGGGAATGGCATTTAGCCGTGGTATTGGCGACTACGTATCACTCTTTGAACCTACTGCTTCAACACTTATAAAGGAAAAAAGTTTCTATAATGTATCTTCTTTGGGCACAGAATGTGATGAAATAGTTTATACGTGTTATTGCGCTTCTCCAGAGTACATAAATAACAAAAAACACATAATAAAAAAATTTATTAAATGCATATATAAAGCTCAAATATGGGTAAAAAATCACAGCGCTTTAGAAATTTCAAAGTTAATATCTCCATACTTCTTGGATTCGTCCATAAATATGAACGAAAAATGTATTGAAATGTACAAAAATGCAAATGTATGGAATAGCACACCTGAAGTAGATGAAAAAGGGCTTGATTTTATGCAAGAAATAATGATATATGCTGGAGAATTAAGTAATAAAATTGATTCTAAAAAAATTATTAATAATGAATATTCAAAAAGTGTTATTGAAGATTATAAATCTACGTAATAAAAAAATGGAGTTTTTAGTATCCAAATAGGAGGATAGTTATGAATAATGAAAATACGGGAAAAATTTTAGAAATAAAAAATTTATTTTTAAAATATCATACACCAATGGGAGAAACATTAGCTATTAAAGATTTAAATTTAGATATATATAAAGAAGAATTTATTACAATTGTAGGTCCTAGCGGATGCGGAAAAAGCACATTATTGTCTCTTATATCAGGGCTATTAAAACCTTCTAGCGGAAAAATAAAAATGAATACTGGTGAAGCATCTTGTATTGATTCAGTTGGATACATGCTACAAAATGATTTTTTATTTCCTTGGAGAACAATAAAACAAAATATTTTTTTAGGTCTTGAAATAAAAAAGATAGCAGATATCAAACACAAAAATTATGCTCTGGGTCTATTAGAAAAATATGGCCTTAAAAAGTTTGAAAATTATTATCCACGTCAATTATCTGGAGGAATGCGTCAGAAAGCTGCTTTGATTAGGACATTAGCTGTAAATCCTGAAATTTTACTTTTAGATGAACCTTTCTCTGCCTTAGACTATCAAACCAGAATAAATATTTCAGAAGAAATAAGAAATATCATTAAAAGTGAAAAGAAAACATCGGTACTAATAAGTCATGACATTTCTGAAGCTATATGTCTTTCAGACAGAATTGTTATACTTTCTTCGCGCCCAAGTACTGTTAAAAAAATTGTAGACATAAAGTTTGAAGAAAAAAAATACAGTTTTCGCGAAAAACTAAAAAGTAAAAAATACGGTTATTATTTTGATATTGTATGGGGTGAACTTAGTGAACAAAAAACTGAGAGTATATTCTAAAGAACATTTAGAATATTTAAAAAATAGAAAAGTAAAGTTATTTAAAATAAAATTTTTTCAAATGTTAATACTTTTTTTATTTTTATTATGCTGGGAAATTTTTGCCTATTTAAAATGGATTGATGTTTTTATAGTGAGTTGCCCTTCAAGAATAATAAAAACTCTTATAAATCTTAACGCGTCAGGTCAACTGTGGATAAATGTTTATTATACCGTAGCTGAAACTGTTGTAGGGTTTGTTTTGGGGACAATATTGGGGTTGTTATTTGCTATATTAATATGGTATTCCGATTTAATTTATGAAATAAGTGAACCTTACCTGGTTGTTTTAAATGCTTTGCCCAAAGTGGCACTTGGACCTATTATAATAGTTTGGCTTGGTGCTGGAATGACTTCCATCATACTGATGGCGTTACTTGTTTCTGTTGTAGTGTCTACCATAAACATATTATCAGGATTTAGATCTATAGGTAAAGATAGTTTAATTCTTATGAAATCTTTTGGAGCAAATAAATTTCAAATTCTTTCAAAGCTTGTTATCCCTGCAAATATTACAACAATTATATCTACATTAAAAATAAACGTTGGAATGTCACTGATAGGAGTTATAACCGGAGAATTTTTAGTATCGTCTAAAGGCGTAGGGTATCTAATAGTTTATGGTGGGCAAGTGTTTAAACTTGATTTGGTTATGGCCGGAATTTTTATTTTGTTAGTAATTGCATCCATGATGTATATGACAGTTGCTAAGATGGAAAACATATATCTAAAAAACAAAAAATAGTCATAGTTTTTCACTATTTAAAAACTATAATCATACTGTATAATATGCTGCATGCAATTGACTTTTTAATGCTTGAGCATACAAATTAAATATTGTAAAGGAATGATATAAACCATGAATGAAATGCTGATGGACGCTATGAAGCAGTATGGAATTACACCGCTGCCGACAGAACCTGTAGTTGCAATGGCATATGTACCATATCAAATATCAGACAACATTTATAGTGCTGAACAGGGTATAAATGTTGGTACAATGTTTCCTGAACTCAATAAACCTTTTAAGCACGCTGCTGGAGGTGAAAATGATGAATGAACAAGACATGATGATGAGGAGGATATCAGCACTTGATTTTGCTATAGTAGAGTTAAATCTTTATATGGATACTCATCCTGAAGATGAAGAAGTAAATTTAAAACTTAATGATTACAAGGAAAGAAGTCAAAGTTTAAAAAATGAATATCAAGAAAAATATGGTCCAATAAGTTCTAAAGCTATGGAAGAAAATCGTTTTGGATGGATTTCTGATCCATGGCCTTGGAATAATTCTGATGGAGGTAATAACTGATGTGGGTCTATGAAAAAAAATTGCAATATCCCATAAATATAAAAAATACTAATCCGGCTCTTGCCAAAATGATAATAACTCAGTATGGAGGACCAAACTCCAAAAAGATATACTAAGACTAATTCATAATAGATATAAAATTTTCCCATTCTTCTTTTCTTGATGAATAATAATTCGAAAGTTGGCTACTAATATTTTTACATATACAATCTTGTATTTTTTTCTTATCATTTTCTTTTAATTCATCAAAAGTTAATATATTTCCGTTAGATAAAATTACTTTTGATGGTAATGTCTTTATTTCATTATTGTTTTTCATTTTATCATGCTCCAATATAGTTTTTAATAAATGTATGAATGCAAAAACTTGTACTATACTAAAACTGAAAATAAAAAACTGTTATCATCGCAATTACAAATTAGATTTAAACAAACTCAAAAAAACTTATAGTTAACACCACTTATATCGCGGCTTTCGTGACTGCGGCCTAATGTGTCTGTTTCAACATGAGTGCACTTAACATCAACCATTAAAAACCATAGAAAACCATATTTGTCTTTTGATAGCATTTATCGAAAGGCGGTACGCACAATGAAGATAATTTGATGAGTCTTTGCAAAAGTTGTCACTCAAAAATTACAGCTTCAGAAGGTGGTCGTTGAGGATAAAATCATATGTTTATATCAAATATTTTAAGCAATTTTTTAAACGTATCTTGACCATCCAAACAAGTATCTGTTAAATATCCTTTTTCGTGTTTCCACTCGCTCAAACCACGATAATAGAAAGCCTTTTTGGAATCTTCAATGATAAATGGTATAACATTGAATTTTAGACATTCTTTGAATGCTATAAGTCGACCTACTCTTCCGTTACCATCTTGAAAAGGATGAATACTTTCGAAATCAGCATGAAATTCAATTATATCATCTATAGTTTTATCTTTTTTTAAGTTGTATTCATTTAAAAGCAATCTCATTTTTTCGGGTACATCTTCAGGTTTAGTAGTTTCCTTACCACCCACAACGTTGGCTCTTTTTTTGTAGTTACTAACTGCAAACCATGGCAAAGATGAATCTTTTGTCCCTTGCTTTAGTATAAAATGAATTTTTTTAATTATGTATTCGGTTAAAGTATCCTCTGCAACATCTATGACGTAGTCGATAGCTTTAAAGTGGTTAACTGTTTCGATAATATCATCAACAGGTATACCACCATTCGTGTCTATAGTTCGTGTTTCAAATATAAGTCTGGTTTGATCTTCACTAAGTTTACTTCCCTCCATATGATTTGAATTGTACGTCATGCGGATTTGCAATTCGTGATAAAGGCCGCCCGATATTTTAGCGTTTTTCTCATCTGTCAGCATTTGTGTGATAAAGTTGTCAGATACTTTTTTACGAAGCTTTGAAGCATCACATGACAAATAGTTTGCAATTTTTTCTAATACTCGATTCGAAATTTTTTCACCTTTGGATATTTTAGCTATTGTTTTAGAAGATATTCCCAGTGCAGTTGATAGAGTGGATTTATTAATTTTCTTTAAAGATAGTATTTTTTCAAGTTCACTGTATGAATACATATTAGCACCTCTTTCTTTACTTATTATATCTTGAGCGGAGTTAAAAGTAAAGATTTGAAAATCATAAAGTAAAGATTTTAATTATGAATGGGGGAGTTCGAATCCCTGCAGATGAAGCGAACTGCAACGGGCGTGGGGCAACGCACGAAAAAAATCGTGTTCAAACGGGGTATTAACCCCCTAAGAACTGAAAGGAGGAAAAAATAAGAAGTAAATATGGATGTAACGTGGTTTCTGACGGCGATTTCGCTATCGGGGACTCTTCTAAATATACGAAAAAATATATGGTGTTTTTATATTTGATTAATTGGCGATATCCTTTGGTGTACGTTTGATTTTACGCAAGGTATGTACGGCAGAAGTGTACTAGATTTTCTTCAGATTATTCTTGCAATTTGTGGGATAGTTTTTTGGCAAAAGAAGATAAAAGTTGAATAAAATAAAAATTAGAGTTAATATGAATATGAAAACAAAATTGAGAGGAAAAAGATACATGAATCAGAAAACAGAATTAGTAATTTTTAAAACACAGGATGGAAATGTTAAACTTGATGTGAATATCGAAAACGAAACCGTGTGGCTGACTCAAAATCAGATGTCCGAATTGTTTGAAAGAGACAGATCGGTAATTACTAAACATATAAAGAACATTTTCAAAGAAGGAGAAATTGAAGAAGAAAGCAACGTGCATTTTTTGCACATTGCAAATTCAGATAAACCTGTATCCTTTTATAGTTTAGACGTAATAATATCAGTTGGATACAGGGTCAAGTCACAGCGGGGCGTGGAATTTCGCAAATGGGCCAACGGAGTTTTAAAAGATTACATACTAAAAGGCTATGCGGTAAACAATAATCGTATAAATGAATTGGGAGAAGTAATACGGATTATGAAACGTGCAGAAAGCACACTTGATAGTAAACAGATTTTAGATGTAATTGAAAAATACACAGTTGCACTAGATCTTCTTGATGATTATGACCACCAAAAAATAAAAAAACCTAACGGAAATGTTGCAACCTATGTTCTGACTTATGATGAATGCAGAAATGTGATTTCAAACATGAAGTTTGGAAATGAAAGCGATCTATTCGGAAATGAAAAAGATGATTCTTTTCAATCAAGTATTAATGCCATTTACCAAACATTTGGAGGTCAAGAGGTTTATCCTTCGCTTGAGGAAAAGGCTGCAAATTTACTGTATTTGATAACTAAAAATCACTCTTTTTCTGATGGTAATAAAAG
>CAKUPP010000004.1 GCA_934675165.1 uncultured Eubacteriales bacterium | reverse complement strand
ATTCCGGGAAGCATCCATGACGTGAAACTAATTATTCAATTCAAATAATGGTGTCCAGAAAACTGGGTACATATCAAACTATCATGGGAGGATTTTTGTATTAAAGTAAAAACCACCGCGAAAATTATGATGTTGCAGTGTCCAACCCTTTCAAATTTTGTTTTAAATACTCTTGAATAAACCCGTCTAATTCTCCATCCATTACCGAATCAACATTGCCAACTTCATATGAAGTTCGGTGGTCTTTAACAAGTGTATATGGCATAAAAACATATGAACGTATTTGTGATCCCCAAGCGATTTCTTTTTGTATGCCTTTTATATCTTCAATTTTTTCTAAATGCTCACGTTCTTTAATTTCTATAAGTTTAGATTTTAAAATTTTCATAGCAGTATCACGATTTTGAAATTGACTTCTTTCATTTTGACAAGCTACAACTATTCCAGTAGGTATATGTGTTAAACGTACGGCAGAAGAAGTTTTATTTACGTGTTGGCCGCCAGCTCCACTTGCTCTGAAAACATCCATTTTAATGTCTTCGGGAGAAATGTTTATCTTTATTTCGTCATTAATTTCCGGGATTACTTCAAGAGATGCAAAAGAAGTATGCCGCCTTCCAGAAGAATCAAAGGGGGAAATTCTAACCAATCTGTGAACACCGTTTTCACCTTTTAAAAATCCATATGCATTTTTACCTTCTATTAAAATTGAAGCACTTTTGAATCCAGCTTCTTCGCCGTCTAAACAATCAAGTAACTTTACCTTATATTTATGTTTTTCTGCCCAATGCGTATACATTCTGCACAGCATTTCAACCCAATCTTGTGCTTCTGTACCACCGGCACCGGCGTGAAATGTCAATATGGCATTTTGACTATCATATTCTCCAGTTAAAAGTGTTGCCAATGTTTGATTTTTTAAATCTTTTTTGAATTTATTAAAGCTAGACTCGATTTCTTTGGTTGAGGTGTCGTCATTTTCTTGCGATGACATTTCGGCAAGTGTAAAAATATCATCAAAATTTTCTTTTAATGATTTATAATCTTTTATTTTAGATTTTAATGAACTGATTTCAGATAATATTTTTTGAGATTCAACTTGATCATCCCAAAAACCTAATTCGGTGGTTTTTGATTCCAAACTTTTAAGTTTATTTTGAGAATCTTCAATTTTTAAAGCTTCTTCCAAATTATTTAATTTGGGTTTTATTTTGTTTATTTCAACAATAAGTTCATCTAGTTGCATATATTCACCCCAAAAAATAATAATTTATTTAAATTTTTTATTGTAAGCTGTAATTGTTGAAGAAATTATTTTGAGAGCTTCTTCTTTTCCTTGAATACTATTCACTTCAGTCTTTTTGTTTTCCAATGTCTTGTAAACACTAAAGAAATGTTTCATTTCTTCAAATATATGTGAAGGCAACTCTGAAATATCTTTATATTGATTGTAATTTGGATCATCACATGGAATAGCTATTATTTTTTCATCATTGCTTCCACCATCTATCATTGAAATTAATCCAATGGGGTAACATTCTACCAATGTCATAGGATAAATGTGTTGTGAACATAGTACCAAAACATCAAGCGGGTCACCGTCATCAGCGTATGTTTTGGGGATTAAACCGTAATTAGCAGGATAGTGAGTAGATGTGTATAGTATACGATCCATTTTTAAAAGGCCTGTTTCTTTATCTAGTTCATATTTTACTTTACTTCCTTTTGAAATTTCGATAACTGCTGTAAATTTTTCAGGTTTAATTCTTTCGGGATTGATTTCGTGCCAGATATTCATTGTTATTCTCTCCTTTAATTTAAAAAACATTTATTTTGAATTTTTGATGCAATGACAGTATTTTTCATAAGCATAGCAATAGTCATTGGACCAACTCCACCTGGAACAGGTGTTATAAGTGACGCTAAATTTTGAACACTATCAAAATCAACGTCACCACAAATCGTACCATTTTCATTACGATTTATTCCTACATCAATAATGACAGCACCTTCTTTTATCATCTCCTTGCAAATAAAGTTTGGCTTTCCAACAGCACATATGAGTATATCTGCTGATTTGCAAAACTCTACCAAATTTTTTGTCTGGCTGTGACATACAGTAACTGTGGCATTGCTTTGAAGCATAAGTGCAGCAATTGGTTTTCCAACAATATTGCTTCGTCCAACAACAACACAGTGTTTACCTTTAATGAGTACGTTTTCATGTTTCAATAATTCCATGATGCCAGAAGGCGTACAAGGTATTAAGCATGCATTCCCTGTTATCAGTTTACCAATGTTTACGTAACTAAATGCATCTACATCTTTGTCGGGATGAATGCGTTCCGCGACATGCTGTTCGTTTATGTGAGGAGGTAATGGCAATTGAGCTAGTATGCCATGTATATTTTTATTGACATTGAGCTCATCAATAATACGCAAAAGATCACTTTCACTGATATTTTCTGGAAGTGATATTTTTTTTGAATATATTCCCAAACTCTCACATGCTTTTTGTTTGTTTTTTACGTAAATTTCTGAAGCGGGATTTGTCCCTACGATTATAACCGCAAGGCCGGGCGTAATTCCCAAACTTTTTAGGTGTTTTATTTCACACTTGACTTCTTCTTTTACTCTTTGAGCAATTAAATTCCCATTAATTATCATTTTTTTATGCTGCCTTTCTTGACTTTATGTTGTATTAGTTATTAAAATGTAAATAACGGTATTTTTTATTATACTACATATGGGAGGAATTTAAAAGTGAAAATTACGAAAGCTGTTATTCCGGCCGCAGGTTTTGGGACAAGAATCTTGCCGGCTACCAAAACTATGCCGAAAGAAATGTTTCCTATTATAGATAAACCAGCAATTCAATATATAGTGGAAGAGGCAGTTTTGTCCGGAATAAAGGATATACTTATTATAACAAACAGAGGGAAGGGGATAATAGAAGATCATTTTGATAAAAGTCCAGAACTTGAAAATTTGTTATTAAAAAATGGTAAAGATGAATTTTTAAATAGAATTGAACCAATAAGCAAGATGGCTAACATATATTTTATTCGTCAAAAAGAAACAAAAGGACTTGGCCATGCCGTTGGATGTGCTAAATCATTTGTTGGGAATGAACCATTTGCTGTTTTATATGGTGATGATGTTATAAAAAGCAAAAAACCTGTTTGCAAACAACTTATAGAAGCATATGAAGAATTTGGTTTGGGTGTTTTGGGTGCTAAGGAGATGCCTAGAGAAGAAATATCAAAATATGGATCTTTAAAAGTAAAAAATATCCGTAAAAATTTATTTATGTGTACAGATATGGTAGAGAAACCTTCTCCGGACAAAGTTTTATCTCTTTATTCCATATTGGGAAGGTGCGTTCTTCCTCCTAAAATTTTTGATGTTTTAGATAAAACGTTGCCCGGTGCGGGAAATGAAATACAACTTACAGATGCAATGAAAACTTTGGCTAAAACAGAGGGTATGATTGCAGTTGATTTTGAAGGCATAAGGTATGATATTGGAAATAAGTTAGGGATTATGAAAGCGTACGTGGAACTCGGATTGGATCATCCTGAAATAGGTGCAGATTTTTATGAATATCTCAAAACGTTTTCCAAAAAACTATAAACTTAGTTTGATATAAATAAAATGTATTCTTCACAAAGCATATGTAAAAATTTTGAAAGATTCATGCTTGTGGAGAATTTTTTATTTTAGTTAGTTTGCTGACAATGTGTCTCAGAACTTACACTTAATGCCTTTTAAGTGAAATAATATTGTAATGAATAATTGCGAATAATATTATTATCCATTATAATTTAGTAAAGAAGGCTGAAAAAAGTGAGGTTAAAAAATTTGATTGAAGTAATTTCATTAAAGGAACGTTCAAAAAAATTGCCGGATGTACCGGGTGTTTATATTATGAAAAACAAGCAAGGAGAAATTATTTATATTGGTAAGGCTAAAAATTTGAAAAACAGAGTTTCATCATATTTTATTTCTGATTCTGATCACAGTGAAAAAGTTAAAAAAATGGTTCAAAATGTTTACAAATTTGATTATATTGTCACAGATAGTGAATTTGAAGCTTTGGTATTGGAATGTAGTTTAATAAAAAAACATCAGCCTAAGTATAATATTTTACTTAAAGATGATAAAGGCTATAGCTATATTAGAATAACAAATGAAAATTGGCCTAAAGTTCTTTATGAAAAGAAAAAAAATTCAGATAAAGATGTATATATAGGGCCTTATGTAAATTCATTTTCAGTAAAAAAAACAGTAAGAGAAGTCAATCGTATATTTAAACTACCTACGTGCTCTAGAAATTTAGAAAAAATTTATAAAAAACCTTGTTTAAATTTTTATATCAATAGGTGTAGTGCGCCATGCATACGTGCAATAAAAAATGATGATTATCGTAAAGTTATAGATGACGTTATAAAATTTATAAAAAAGGGCAGTAAAGAAACAATAAAATATTTTACAAAAAAAATGAATGAAGCGTCAGAAAATTTGAATTTTGAAAAAGCTGCTGAATTTAGGGATAAGATTAAAGCAATTGTTTCTATTTCTTCTGATCAAAAAGTTGTTTCTTGTAGAGTTAAAAATCAAGATGTTATAGCTTTAGTAACCGATGAGCAACAGGCGTCTGTTGAAGTGTTTAGATTTGATAACGGAGATTTGTGCGAAAATCAAAATTTTATAATAGATTTGCAGGAAAATCTAATTTTTACTAGGACAGAATTTTTAAAAAGTTACTATGAGATGAAAGAAAATATACCAGAGAATATTGTGTTGGATGGTAAGATAAATGATCAAAATTTGCTTAATAAATTTTTAAGTACGAAAAGAGGGAAAAAAGTAAATATTATTTTCCCTGAAAAAGGTGAACAGTTTAAAATTTTAGAGATGTGTAAAAATAATGCATATGAAAATTTGATTAAAAGTAAAGGGTACAAAACACGAAGTGAAGATACAATTGAGGATTTAAAAAACATTCTTTCACTTGGTTCGCTTCCACGGTATATTGAAGCTTATGACATTTCTAATTTAGGGGGAAGCGATAATGTAGGTGTTATGGTCGTGTTTAAAGATGGTAAACCTTTAAAATCTTCATATAGAAAATTTAAAATCAAAGAAATACTGGGGCAAGATGACTATGGATCAATGCGAGAAGTAATTAGGAGAAGAATAAAAAATTACAAAGAAAACCAAAATGATAAATCTTTTAGTGTACTGCCGGACTTAATTTTAGTTGACGGTGGAAAAATGCATACCGCAGCAGTAAAAAATGTTTTAAAAGATGAAAACGTTGAAGTACCTGTTTTTGGAATGGTAAAAAACAGTAAGCATAAAACTAGAGCAATTACATCAGATGGTGCCGAAATAGATATAAAATCAAATACAAGAGTTTTTAATTTCATATTTAAAATTCAAGAAGAGGTGCATCGGTACGCAATTAATTATCATAAATCTTTGAGAAATAAAAAAATTAAAGATTCGGTTTTAATAAATATAAAAGGTGTAGGAGAAAAAAGAGCTAAATTTCTTATAAAGTATTTTGGGTCAATAAAAACTATATCTGAGTGTACAGTTGACAAACTCATTGCTGTGCCGGGAATTGCACCATCTGTCGCCAAAAATATATATGATTATTTTCACCCTGTATTTTCTTAATTTTTTGGAATATTTACACTGTGATTTAAAAAAATAAATCAGTGTAATCATTATAAATTTTTTGTTGCATATGTATTGTTTTGTGTGATATAATCTGGTGGGGTGAATTAGATATGTGGATATTTGACCAAACTATAACTATAGATTATGTATTGACAAGGATACTTGTAGTAATGGTGATGGTTTTTGGAATTTTTCCATTAAAACAGTACATGTGTGCATTTGTTGCAAATAAACTTGGAGATTGGACTGCGCGTGCCAGTGGTAAGTTAACAATCAACCCACTTGTACATTTTGATTTTTTGGGCGCTATATGTATGTTGTTTTTTACATTGGGGTGGCCCAAGAGTGTTCCAGTGAATCCGGTTAATTTTTCTAAAAGGAAAAGAGATTGGTTTTTTACGGGTATTACTTCTCCACTGGTTCACATTTGTGCAGGAATTATTGGAGGTTTTTTGTTTGCTATTTCACGGCATTTTTCGGTGATAATGCAAACGACATTTTTCAATTCATTTATAACTTTTTTTATTTATTTGAATGTCGTCTGTGCCGCGTATGATTTTTTACCAATAGAACCGTTTAAGGGATTGGCAATATTTCAAGTTTTTATGTCAGATAATGCGCTGAAGTGGTATTATGCTCATTATTATATAGTTTCATTTGTATTGTGCATGCTTTTGATATTTGGTTTTTTTAATGGGTTTATAAATATTACTCAATCGATTATTTATAATTTTATAATAAAAATTACTGCTTTTTAATTTTTTTGTATAAATTTAAAATTATTGCAAAATATAACATAGATGCTTATGTTTAAGGATGTATTTATGATTTGGATAATAATTGCAGTTTTATTAATTTTATTGGTAATGATTTTGATTTTTCCTATACACCTTAATATCGAATATTCAAAAGAACTAAAAGTGAAAATTAAGGTGTTTCTTTTTTCTTTCGAAGTCAATAATGCAAAAAATCATCATAGCAGCTCGAACAGGAAATCAGTGAAAAAAAATAAATTTTTAAAGTTACTAAATTTTTTTAAAAAACAAGGTTGGGAAAAATCTTTTAAATTTATAGGTGACATAATAAAAGAGTGCAAAGAAATTTCGACGTATGTTTTAAAAAAGATTAATATTAAGTGTATTAAATCCAAAATAATTGTAGGAGCGGATGATGCTGCACTGGTAGCTATAAGATATGGACAAGTATCATCACTTGTGTACCCTTTGTATAATTTTATTTTGGAAAGTGCAAAACCAAAAAAATACGATTTGAATGTTTTGCCGAACTTTACTGGCGACAATAATATGAAAGTTTTGCTGTATTTGGATTGTTCATTTAATTTATTTAAAATAATAGCTATACTTTTTACAATTTTAAAAAATTATGGCAAACTTGTTCACAGATATAATTAATGAAAAGGTGGTTAATAGCAATGAGTAATAAAATTGAAGGAATGATGGATTCAGCTGTTAATAAAATCAAAGAAATAGTAAGTGCGGATACTATAATTGGTGAATCTATTACAACTGGAGATGGTACGGTAATCATACCAGTTTCAAAAGTTAGTTATGGATTGGCTGCTGGAGGGTCTGATTTTGCTTCTTCCAAGTGCAAAGAAAAAGATCTTTTTGGTGGCGGTAATGGAGTGGGTGTAACAATCTCGCCGGTTGCATTTCTTGTGGTTTCTGGGTCAGATGTTAAATTGCTTCAAATAGAGTCTTTTACAGGGTATTTAGACAGAATTATTTCTATGACGCCGGATGTTGTGGACAAAATTGTTAAAGCTATAAAAGGACGACATGATGCAAAAAAAGGATCTAAACCTGCAGATAGTAAGTTGTAATTTGTAATGCAGTTAATACAGCAAGGAGATTATAATATGTGACAAAAACAAAACGCGTAATGTGTTTTGTTTTTTATGGTATTACATATAAAAAAGGGCAAATATATAAAGGGGGAGCGCAATGTCAGAAAAATTTAGGATAGAAACCGATTCTTTAGGTGAGGTTAATGTTCCATGCAATAAATTTTGGGGAGCCCAAACTCAAAGAAGTTTGGAAAATTTTAAAATAGGAACTGAAAAAATTCCGCGTGAAGTAATAACAGCATTAGTACATATAAAAATGGCGTGTGCTGAAGCAAATTTCAAATTTGGAAAGCTTGATAAAAAGCGCTGCGATTTAATAGTAGAAGTTTGCAAAGAAATAATAAATGGAAAATATAGCGATAATTTTCCTCTTTCAGTTTGGCAAACAGGTAGTGGCACGCATAGTAACATGAATGTTAATGAAGTCATTTCAAATGTATGCAAAATGAAGTGCAACGATATTTTTGTTCATCCGAATGATCATGTGAATATGTCACAAAGTTCAAACGATACATTTCCTACAGCTATGAAAATATCTGCAACTTTGGAAATAGAAAATAAACTTTTGCCGGCTATGAAATCCATAATAAAAAATTTTGAAAAGTTGGAGAATTGTAACAAAGGGGTTATAAAAATAGGGCGTACACATCTTCAAGATGCGGTACCAATTGGATTTTGGCAAGAAATAAGCGGATGGAAAAAATGTATTTCTGAGGCTGAAAATATTATTAAAAATAATTTGGTCTTTTTAAAAAAAGTTGCAATAGGAGGAACTGCTGTTGGAACAGGCATAAATGCTCCAGGTGGGTTTGATAAGGTTGTATGTGAGATTCTTTCAACAAATTTGGGTATACAATTTTCACCAGATGAAAATAAATTTCACGCTTTAACTAGTTTAGATGCATTTGTTTGCGTACACGGTGGGCTGAAAGCACTAGCTTCTAGTTATATGAAAATTGTTAATGATATTAGGTGGCTTGCAAGTGGGCCGAGATGTGGGCTTGGAGAAATTGTTATTCCACAAAATGAACCCGGAAGTTCTATAATGCCGGGCAAAGTAAATCCTACTCAGTGCGAATCGGCTGCTATGGTTTCAGTTCAAGTAATGTCCAATGATGTTGCTATTGGATTTTGTGCTTCACAAGGAAATTTTGAGCTTAACGTGTATTTACCTGTTTGCATATATAATTTTCTTCAATCGGTAAGGTTATTGGCAGATAGTATAAAATCTTTTGAAATTAACTGTGCATCAGGTATAAAGGCTGTAAAGGAAAATATGAAAAAAAATCTTGAAAAATCGCTAATGACGGCTACAGCTTTGAATTCTGTTATAGGATATGAAAAAGCGGCAAAAGTGGCGCAAAAGGCATATAAAGAAGGTATTTCCATCAAAGAAGCTGTACTGAAAGAAAAATTTTTAAGCAAAGATATCCTTGAAAAGATTTTGGATCCTAAAAATATGATTTGAGATAAAATGTTTTGTGGAAGGGTGCTAAATTATGATAGAAACCGAGTCAATAAAATTACATAAAGAGCTCAAAGGAAAAATTGAAGTAAATTCTCGTTTTAGTGTAAAATCAAAAAAGGATTTATCTTTGATATATACCCCGGGTGTTGCGCAGGCATGTAAAGAAATAGAAAAAGATTACAAAAAATCTTTTGAACTTACTCGTCGCGGGAATTTGGTTGCTGTGGTTACGGATGGGAGTGCTGTTTTGGGACTTGGAAATATAGGTTCGGCTGCATCTATGCCGGTTATGGAAGGAAAATGTGCTCTTTTTAAAGAATTTGGTAATGTTGATGCATTTCCGATTTGTATAAATTCTAATGATGTGGATGAAATTGTTAGAACTATATATTTAATTTCGCAAAGTTTTGGTGGTATAAATTTAGAAGATATATCTGCTCCGAGATGTTTTGAAATAGAAAGGAGATTGCAAGAGATTTGTGATATCCCTGTGTTTCATGATGATCAGCATGGTACCGCTATAGTTGTTGCTTCTGCACTTATAAATTCTGTAAAATATTCAAAAAAAAATATGGGCGATTTAAAAATTGTTATTAATGGAGCGGGTGCAGCGGGAATTGCTATAGGTAAATTGCTTTTAAAGATGAATTTTGGTGATATTACTTTTTGTGATATAAATGGAGTCTTGGATGTAAAAGATGACAAACTAAACAGTGAGCAAAAATATATGGCTTTAATTACTAACAAGAGAAAAGCGATGGGTAAACTTTCTGATGCATTAAAAGGTGCTGATGTTTTAATAGGAGTATCAAAGGGAAATTTGGTAACGAAAAAAATGATTGAGTCTATGAATGCTCCAATAGTTTTCGCTATGGCAAATCCTGTTCCTGAAATATTTCCAGAAGAAGCATATGCAGGAGGTGCCGTAATTTGTGGAACCGGAAGGTCCGATTTTAAAAATCAAATTAATAATGTTTTGGTATTTCCAGGAATATTTAAGGGAGCGTTAATGTCTGGTATAAAAAAGATCACAACAGAGATGATGATTTGTACTTCACACGCTATTGCTGAGATGGTTACTGAAGAAGAAATGAAAAATGGAATAGTTGTACCGGATGTTTTGGACAAACGTGTGGCAGAAAAGATAGCTAATGAGATATGTAAATTTTCTGAAAAGAAAGGTGACTAAAATGAAAAAAATAAAGAGTTTTGAAGTTGATCACACTAAAATTTTTCCAGGGATATACGTTTCTCGCGTGGATGGAGATATTGTAACTTATGATTTTAGAATGGTTACACCAAACTCTGGAGAATATTTAGAAAATGATGGTATTCATACATTGGAACACCTTTTGGCTTCGTTTTTGAGAAATAGTGAATTTGAAAAAAATATTATTTATGTTGGCCCAATGGGTTGCAGGACAGGATTTTATATTTTGGTGAAAAATATGTCGAACGCCCAAGTGCTTGATTTGTTACAAAGAGCATGCATTTTTATTGCGGATTTTGAAGGCGATATCCCGGGAGCCACAAAGCAGGAATGTGGAAATTATCTTGAGCATAATTTGAGTAAAGCAAAATTTTATGCACGTAAAATGTGTAACGTAATTAAAAATATTGGTTCTGAAGATATGCATTATCCGCTGTAGTAATTTAACAAATTATTGCATTTTGTCATATAATATTGAAAGTAAATTTTTAATATTAAAAGGGGCAAATTTTGTTATGATGAGAAATTACAGGTATGGGTCTAATACTGGAATTATGCAAAAAAATTTTAATGAAAAATTTTTTTTGAATATTGAACAAATTACTTGTCAAAACGATGATTTTATGAAAAATGTTAAAACTTTAGGAAATTTACAAATAGCTGTAATGTCCATTAATGAAAATGAGTCAACCGGAATTCAATTTTACAATGGAGACAGTATTTTAAAAATTGAAAAAGGAATTGGGAAAATTTTTATAGGTAAAGGCAAAGGAAGAATGATGTTCAATAAAATTGTAAAAAGTGGCGGCATGATATTAATTCCTGTTGGTATGTGCTATAGTATATTGAATATTGGAAAATCATGTATTAAGTTATTTGCTGTAATGCATAAGTTATAATTTGCACAAAATAGGTTTCATGGACTATGGACATTTATTTCTAAAAATATAGTGCTAAATTTTAAAGATGAGACTCGATTAATTTTTAAAAAAATCAAACAAAAAAATGTGAAATATGCTGAAAATAAATTTTTGTTAAACTAATACTTGACGATATATCCTGACTATGGTATAGTACATAGTGCAGGATATATCTTATTGCAAGAGGGCGGGTTTTCCCGCTCTTTTGTTTAATTTCGGAGGGATTAAATGAGAGGACCACAAAAGCGCAAACGTGTTACTGAAATAGTGGAAGAGATTGCGAAACCATTGGCTAAAAATTTAGGTTTAAGTATTTGGGACATTAAATTCGTCAAAGAAGGCTCGACTAGATATTTGAGAGTGTTTATTGATAGCCCTAAAGGTGTAACGCTCGAAGATTGTGAAAATATGAGCAGAGCTCTTGATGCGCCACTTGACGAGATAGATCCCATACCATTTTCGTATTGCCTTGAAGTTAGTTCTCCTGGTATTGAAAGGGAACTTTCAAATGATTATCACCTTGAAAAATGTAGTGGAAAATTTGTAAAGGTGAAATTGGTTCGTCCGGATGAATATGGCAATAGGGAATACAGTGGAGAGCTTGGAGATTTTGATGAAGAGAGAATTGTCTTAAAGTTAGAAGAAGGTGCCGAAATTTGTTTGAACAGAAAAAATATATCACATATAAAATTAAAATGTTAAAAGGAGAATCTTGATATGAGTGCTGAGATTTTTAAATCGTTGAGATTATTAGAAAAAGAACGCGGTATACCCATGGACTATATGCTTGAAAAAATTAATAAAGCGATCCTAACGGCTTGCAAAAATAGTTACGATGGAAATGAAGACGTTGCCGTAAATATTGATGAGAGTTTAAATCTTTTCAGAGTTGAACTTTTTAAAACTGTTGTTGAAAATGTTGAGTTTCCGGGAAAAGAAATATTACTTTCTGATGCAAGAAAAATTAGGAAACATGCTGAAATAGGGGATAAAGTGCCAATAGTGCTAGATACAAAAGATTTTGGAAGAATTGCAGCCCAAACTGCAAGAAATATTATTCGTCAAGGAATTAAAGATGGAGAAAAAAATCAAATCACAAAAGAATTTCAAGGAAAACAAAATCAAATTGTGAGTGCAGTCATAGAGCGAATAGATGGAAAAACTGGTGCTTTTACTCTGAGGATTGGTAAAGCTGAATCAACTCTCCCCAAAAGCGAACAGATTGGAAATGAAAATGTTAATGAGGGAGATCACTTAAAAGTCTACGTTTCTGATGTGAAAGTTACAGAAAAAGGGCCAAAAATTTTAATTTCGCGCACACATTCAAATTTTGTGAAAAAGTTGTTTGAAACTGAAATCCCTGAGATTATCGATGGAGTAGTAGAAATTAAAAATGTTGCTAGAGATGCTGGTGTAAGAAGTAAAGTGGCAGTAGTGTCTCATGATAAAAACGTTGATGCTATTGGCTCATGCATAGGCCCACACGGAAGTCGTTTAAATGAACTCACCAAAGAATTAGGAGGAGAAAAAATTGATTTGATTGAATACGATGATGATCCGTCTAAATTTATTGCTGCGGCACTTGCTCCTGCAACTGTGACGAGTGTTGAATTTGATGAAAGTTTGCCACAGACTTGTAAAGTAATTGTTCCGGATGGTCAACTTTCTTTGGCTATTGGTAACCGTGGCCAAAATGCACGATTGGCTGCAAAACTTACAAATTACAAAATAGATATTCACCCTAGTAGTGAACAATATAAAACGCAGAAAGAAGATTTTGATTTGTAAAAAATTTAAGAAAGTGTGTGTGCTAATTGAAAATTAATACTATACCTATTCGTAAATGTATTGGATGTGGGGAAAGAAAATCCAAAAATAATTTTATTATGGTAGTCAGAGTTCCTCACAAGGAAGGAATTTATGATTTTAAAATATTAAACGGAACCGATAAAAAAGATGGACGTGGTGCATATATTTGCAATAATTTAAAATGTTTCTTGAAAGCAAAAAAATTTCGTAAATTAGAAAAATCTTTTTCTTCCAAAATAGACACTAGTGTATACGAAAAATTAGAAAGGGTGATTATGAAGAATGAATAAAAAATCTCTTTTATCTTTTTTAGGAATTATAACAAAATCAGGTAATGCAGTTTTTGGCAATGATAATGTACAATATCGATCATTGAAAAATGAAATTAGCTTAATTGTAACTGCATGTGATATATCAGAAAATTCTTTAAACAAACTTAAAAATTCATCTCTCGGTGTTGAGATTAAAAGATTACCTGTGACTAAAGATGAAATACTTTCTGCAACTGGTAATTATGCAGCAATAATAGGAGTTAAAAATAAAGAGTTGGCGGAAAAATTAAAAATCCTTATAAATTTTGTTGAGTCCAACTAATCAGATAAATTACATTGTAAACTAATGTTTGAAAGGATAGATGCCCATGATGATAAAGTATAGAGTTCACGAAGTAGCAAAAGATTTAGGTGTTGCCAGTAAAGAAATTTTGGCACTTCTTAAGGAAAAACTTGGCGAAGAAAAAAAACATATGACAGCTCTAAATGAAGATGAACTTAATTTTATTTTTGAATATTATACACAACATAATCAGGTAGAGAACTTTGATAAATATTTTGCAAGTAAAAACGATGTTGATAAAAAAGAAGAAGTAAACACGAAGGATGCAGGTGCATCCACAAAGAATTTTGAAAAAGAAGCTAAAGATAAAAATAAAAAAGTTTTTGCTGCTCAAACGAATAAAAAGGATTCTGAAAAGAAAAAGAATATTAAAAAAGTTTCTGAGCGTGCTTCGAATAAAAAATCTAACACACCATCTTCGAAGAAATTTGCAAGCAAAATTGTTTTAACAGGTAGCACTAGAACTGGGCAACCAAATGTTGATGTATCTGAAAACAGAGTGGTAAATACAAGAATTGTAAACGTAAATATTGACAAATATAATGAAAAATATGATCGTATTGCGTCTGAAAGAGTTAAAGGAGATACAAGTTCAACTAAGCAAAAAATAGTTCAAAGATCTCAACAAAAAGGTAAGTTTAAGCGCACAAAACACGAAACTGAATCTGAGAGATTGCGTAGAATAGCAGAAGAAAGAAAAGCAAAACCAATAACGGTTTTAATTCCTGATGAAATTACTGTGGGAGAACTTGCTTCTAGATTAAAAGCTACTGCATCTGAAGTAATTAAAAAACTTATGATGATGGGGGTTATGGCTTCGATAAACGACACAATAGATTTTGATACTGCAAGTTTGGTGTCTATGGAATTTCATGCAAAAGTTGAAAAAGAAGAAGTTGTGACTATCGAAGAAATGATAATTGATGATAGTGAGGACAAAGAAGAAGATCTAGTACCAAGGGCTCCAGTGGTCGTTGTAATGGGACACGTTGACCACGGTAAGACATCTCTTCTAGATGCTATACGTCATGCAGATGTTATTTCTACAGAGGCAGGAGGAATTACTCAACATATTGGTGCATACAAAGTTAATGTAAATGGTAGAGATATCACATTCCTTGATACTCCCGGTCATGAAGCTTTTACAACTATGAGAGCTCGTGGAGCAGAAGTTACCGATATAGCCATATTGGTAGTGGCTGCGGATGATGGAATTAAACCTCAGACAATTGAAGCTATAAATCACGCAAAAGCTGCAAAGGTTTCTATTATAGTTGCAATAAATAAAATGGATAAAGAAGGAGCAAATCCTGAAAAGGTATTACAGCAACTCACTGAGCATGAAATCGTTCCGGAAGAGTGGGGCGGAGATACTCCATGCATAAAAGTTTCTGCAAAACAAAAACAAGGAATAGATGAATTACTTGAGATGGTTCTTTTAATGGCAGATATTAAAGAATTAAAAGCCAACCCAAATAGAAATGCAAAAGGTACGGTAATTGAAGCAAAGCTTGATAAAGGTAAAGGCCCGGTTGCAACTATCTTAGTTCAAAATGGTACACTTAAGGTAGGTAATATTGTGGTAGCCGGAACAGCAGTGGGACGCGTGAGAGCTATGATTAACGATAAAGGAATCAAGCTTAAAGAAGCAGGTCCATCTGTTCCTGTTGAAATAACTGGTTTGGATACAGTACCTGTTGGCGGTGATGTGGTAAATGCAGTTTCTGATGAAAAATTGGCCAGGGAACTTGTTGATCAGCGTAGAACTGCTCAAAAAGAAGCTGAGTTTAACAGCAGGACAAAAGTTACGCTAGACAATTTGTTTGATCAGATGCAAGTTGGAGACGTGAAAGAATTAAAAGTAATAGTAAAAGGCGATGTACAAGGTTCAGTTGAAGCTGTTAAACAATCATTAGAAAAGATCTCAAATCCAGAAGTTAGAGTTAATGTGATTCATAGCGGCGTTGGAGCTATAAATGAATCTGACGTTATGTTAGCTAATGCTTCAAACGCGATTATTGTTGGATTCAATGTAAGGCCTGAATCTGATGCTTCAGAGAATGCTAAGCGTTACGGTGTTGATATGAGGCTTTATCGCATTATTTACGAGTGCATAGAAGAAATAGAAGCTGCAATGAAAGGTATGCTTGCTCCAAAAATTCGTGAAGTTGAATTAGGTCGTGCAGAATGTCGTGAAGTATATAAAATTTCTGGAGTGGGAACAATTGCTGGGTGTTATATTCTTTCCGGAAAGGTTACAAGAAATTCAAAAATGCGTGTAGTACGAGATGGAATAGTTATATGCGAGGACGAAATTTCTTCACTTAAGAGATTTAAAGATGATGCAAAAGAAGTTGCACAAGGATTTGAATGCGGAATTGGACTTACTAACTTTAACGATATTAAAGTGGGAGATATTTTTGAAGCTTTCGTAATGGAAGAATATAGAGAAGAATAAATTGAGAGGAGAGGCAATTATGCCAAGTCACAGATCAGAGCATATGTTTGAAAATGTAAAACGAGAAATTACAGCCATAATAAGTCAGTTGAAAGATCCTAGACTTAAAAAAATGTTTTTGAGCGTAATAAAAATAGATCCTTCGCATGATGGATCCGGTTATCGTATTTTTATTAGTGCGTTGGAAGGGCTCGAAAGCGCGGAAAATGCTTGCGCTATACTTGATGGTGCAAAAGGATATGTTCGGACTGAACTTGGCAATCGTCTTCGTATGAGATATGTTCCGACTCTTACTTTTATTCCTTCTGACGCTGTTGAATACGGAATATCAATGTCTCGAAAAATTGATGAAGTTTTATCCAAATGAAAATTTAGAAAGAAGGATACGTTTGCTAAAATTGATATCTAAAATATCATCATTTCTTATGGAAAAGGATTTCTTCTACATTATTACTCATGCTTATCCTGACGGAGATGCTTTAGGGTGTGCGTTTGGTTTATGCCGAGCACTTCAAAAATCGGGGAAAAAGGCAAAAGTTATTTACAGTAAAAAAATACCTGAAAAATTTGAGTTTTTAGAAAAATTTGTAAGTCAACAAGAATTTAAAAATCAGTGTGTAATATCGGTCGATTTGGCAGAACCATCGCTTATAGAACCCGAATTAATGGTTTATGGAGATAAAATAGATGTTTGTATAGACCATCATAAAGTGAATAAAGTTCCGGCTAATCTATCTTGTGTAGATTCATCGGCAGCGGCGTGTGGCGAAATAATATATCAAATTTTAAGTTTTATTGGATGCGAAATAGATAAAGAAATTGCTACTTGTTTATATACTGGAATTTCAACTGACACGGGGTGCTTTTGTTATTCAAATACATCTGCAAATTCGCATTATATTTCTGCAAAACTTATTGAGTGTGGTGCGCCAATTTCTCTAATAAACGAAAATTTATTTATTGTAAAATCTCCACTTAAAATAGAAGTAGAAAAATTAGTTCAAAAGAATTTAAAATATTTTTTTAACGGTAAATGTGCCATAACTTATGTTTCACTCGAAAATATGAGTCTTTTGGGAATAACAGATGATGAACTTGATGGAATTGCTTCAATGCCGATAAGAGTGCAGGGAGTAGATATTGGAATAACCATTCGTGAAAAGCAAAGTGGAGAATGCAAAGTTTCTGTTAGGACTTCAAAAAATGTTGATGCTGGTGATTTTTGTTTATTATTTGGTGGAGGTGGGCATCAACGAGCAGCAGGATTTTCACTTAAATGTTCTGTAGAAGAGTCTATTCAAAAAATATTATCCAAAATTTCTTGTGAGTTGGGATGGAGAGAATGAACGGCATACTTGTTATTGATAAACCTGAAGGGTATACTTCTTTTGATGTTATTGCGATATTAAGAAAAAAATTTGGTCAAAAAAAGGTAGGGCATATGGGTACTTTAGATCCTATGGCCACAGGCGTTTTGCCAGTACTTTTTGGCGAAACAGCAAAATTTCAAGTTTTTTCTAAAGTTCATTCAAAAAAATATGTAGCATCGCTTCAGTTGGGAATAACAACCAGTACGCTTGATATAACCGGAGAGGTTATAAGTAAATTACCATCTTTTGTATCAGAAAAAGATTTTAAAAATGTGGTTGGGGAATTTGTTGGAGAAATAGATCAAATTCCTCCAATGTTTTCAGCTGTAAAACAAGGTGGAAGAAAACTTTGTGATTTGGCAAGAAAAGGTATTGAAGTTGAAAGAAAATATCGAAAGATAAATATATTTTCTTTAGATGTTTTGGATTTTAATGAAAAAACTCAAACTGCTAAAATTGAAATTTTTTGTTCACAAGGGACATATGTCAGAACGCTTTGTGATGATATTGGAAAAAAGCTTGGATGTGGCGCAGTGATGACTTCTTTAAGACGAACTTTTTCAAATGGATTTGATTTATCTCAAAGCTACCCTCTTGAAAAAATTAAGGTAACTGATGTGAGTGAAATTATAAATAATTATATTCTCGCAACAAACTATTTATTTTTAGATAATAAAAAAGCATATGTTTCTTTGAACCAGGCAACTAGATTTCAAAATGGTGGAGCGTTGAGTTTAACCAGAATTTTTTCTAAGCAAAATTTTTTGGATCAAGAAATTTTTTCGATATATCATAAAGACAATTTTGTAGGGATTGGAAAAGTAGATAAAATTCGTGGAGAAATGTTGGTTTGTAAGGCTTTGCGTTAAAATTTTAAAGAATAAAAATTTAACTTACTTAATAGTATATAAGAGGATATAGACCCATTTTTATTATATACGGTGATAAAATATGATAGTTTACAAAAATTTTGAAATACAGAATATGCCCACTGCTGTTGCATTAGGGTATTTTGATGGAGTACATATTGGGCATCAAAAAGTGATTAGGCAAACAGTTCGACTTAAAAAAAAAGGAGTAATACCAACCGTTTTTACATTTTCAAACAACCCTAAAGCTATAGCTAATCGGTTTCAAGAAAAGAGGATAACTTCGGTAGAGCGCAAAATATCAATAATGGAAAATTTGGGAATAGAAATTATGTACATAGTCGATTTTTTAAAAGTAAAAAATATGTTCCCCGAACAATTTGTGCGAGATATTTTGTTTAAAACACTAAATGCTAAGTACGTAGTTTGTGGTTTTAATTACCATTTTGGAAATAATGGTAATGCGGATGCTTCTGATCTCAAAAAAATTTGTGCTCAGTATGGTATTTTGGTTAAAGTTGTTAAACCTGTCCTTTTTAATGACAGTCCTGTGAGTTCTACAAGAATTAGAGAATCACTTATGGTAGAAAATTTATCTGATGCAGAATTTATGATGAAAGAAAATTATTATCGTCGTGACAGATAGATAATTTGGTAAAAATATATTTTTGATAACTTTCTATATATTGATATATTTAGTTTTGATTATCACAATAAAAAAGCTGTAGCACATCGTTTTTGAGTTGCAACAGCTTTTGTTTTTTTAAATTAAATCTTTAGCACAATCAGGGATGTTGTACCTTTTTGAATAAATTTTTTTTGAATTAAATCGAGAATAATCTCCATAAAAAAACATATCTAGTTCTTGAAATCTTCTAGAAATTAGTCCTTTTAAGCATTTATGGGATGCGTGGTGATAGGCAGAAAATTCTTTTATAAATTTTTCTTTATTTATATTTTTTAAATTTTTTTCACTTGAACACTCGTATTTTATATCAAGAAAATCTGAACAACAATATCCAATTATACCTGAAGAAGTTTTTATTTTGTACCAGTGCTCGTTTTTAGGATATAAGCTTAAAATTTCAATGCGTTCTTTATTTTTCAAAACACAATACTTTTTTCCAGAAGTGGAAGGTAAGCTACGCACAAATAAGCCGTTGTCTGAATTAACGAAAGCATACGATGGATGAGAATCAGAATTACCGCAATCGACAATAATATTTTTAAGATCGCTTCCGTTGATTATCCATGAACATCCAAGATTGTAACAAAAACTTACTAATGCGTCAAATTGATGTTGATTGAACTTTATTTTGTTTGTTATCAAAAAATTATTTATACACCGTACATAATAATTTTGATTAATGGTTTTATGTAAGATCGCTACTGCTTCTTCTCGAGTTATATTGTTGTAAAATGCTTCTGCTGAATTTAATTTTTTTCCGTAGCCAATGGTTAAGAATCCGGCAGAATCTACATATATGCAACGTATAAATTTTTCGCATGAAGCTATAAAATTTATACATTTTTGACTTACTGATTTTTCTAAAACAGATATTTCATAAATATCGAAGCTATTTCTTATTAATACGGTGGATGATGATGAATCAGGTAGAAAATCATAGCTATTTTCACTGGCGTATGCGGTAATTGTTGCTTTACCTTCAACTGGAATATTTATTTTTTGTTTCCAAATTCGTACAGAATCGTTTTGACGGCTGTTTGTACAATAATAAATTTTGTTGTATTCACCGCATTTAATTTCAAATTTTATTTTTTTTACTGGTTCTTGAGTTATTGTTATTGCTTCAAAAGTGCTATTTGTTTTGGAAAATTGTTCTGAGCAATAGCAAACACGTATGGGCTTGGGTGGCATGACTTCCAACATACACTTGGATATTTGATTATTTTTTTTATTTTTTGCAATTATTTCACATATACCTAACTTTTTTCCATGGACTACTCCTTTATTGTCAATGGTTGCTATGTTTTCATCTTGTGAAAACCATTCATGTGTGTAATCAATTTTAGAAGAAGGTGCTAAAAGCATGTCCATGCCTTGAGGTACTTTATAACTTGATTGAAGAAAAAATTCTTCAGCGAAAATTTTATTACAAAATGTAAACGTAAAAAACAGTACACAATTTAGTGTGGTGAATAAAATGAATTTGTTCAAAAATTTGTTTATCAATATAGACATCCTTTCAAAATTTGTTTTTCTTTTAATTCCAAAAAAGCTATTTTGACACAAATACAAAATAGGTCAGTAGCAATTTTTAATTCCTTTTCAGAAGGGAACGTAGGCGCGAGACGTATGTTTGAATCTTTTGGATCTTTTCCATACGGAAAAGTTGCTCCAGCATTTGTCAAAATTACACCAGCATTTTTGCAAAGTTCTACTGTTCTTTTTGCACATCCGGGGTAAGTGTTTACACTTATAAAATATCCACCTTGAGGTTTTTCCCACGATATAATGGGATTATTTTCGAATTCATTTTTTAATTTTTCCAAAATAATATTAAATTTGGGAACTAAAATTTTTTGATGTTTTTTCATGTGGTTTTGGAGTGTTGTTTTGTTTTTTAAAAATTTAATGTGCCTTATTTGATTTATTTTATCAAATCCAACAGTTTTGATGCTGTACATTTTTTTAAAATTCTCAAGATTTTTTCCAGTACATGCCATAAAAGCTACTCCGGCTCCAGGGAAAGTTATTTTTGAAGTGGAAAAAAATGCAATAAGCAACTGATCGTTTTTGCTTTTTTGACATTCTTGAAATATGTCCAAAAGATTTTTTGGATTATCCGTAAGATCATGCACAAAATATGCATTATCCCACATTACTCTAAAATCTTGCGCTTTGGGTTTTAGATTTGCAATTCTTTTTACAGTGGTATTTGAATATACAATTCCTTGTGGATTTGAATACTTTGGTACGCACCACATACCTTTTATCGTTTCATCAGTTGAAACATATTTTTCAACTATGTCCATATCTGGTCCTTCTTTTGTCATAGGTATAGTGATAAGTTCCATTCCAAAGTATTCCGAAATTGCAAAGTGTCTATCATAGCCAGGTGAGGGGCATAAAAATTTTATTTTTTCTTGTTTAAGCCATGGCGTAAGTCCATTAACTCCATGTATCATAAAATAAGATATAACGTCAAACATCATGCTTAAGCTTGAATTCCCGCCTACTATAAAATTATTTTTATCAATTCCGGTTGCTTTTGAAATAAATTCTTTCATTTCTGGTAAACCGTCATTTATCCCGTAATTTCGGTAGTCAGCTCCGTTATCACTTATTAAAGTTGTATTGGAAGATACAACATCTAGTATTTTTGAGGACAAATTTAACTGATCGCTTCCGGGCTTTCCACGAGACATATTCAAATTTAAATTTTTAGATTGATATTGAGTGTATTTATTTAGTAACTTTTTTTTCTCCTCGGAAATATCCGAAAAATTAAAATTTAAAAAATTTTTCACCAAAATTAATCACCATCTGTATTATAATTTATAGGGGTATTTTATTTATATTAACATTAAAACTTGTTTATTGACAGTATGTTGCACAAAGGAGAATTACTATGATTTGTAAAAAAAAATTTGCCGTTATAGGTGGAGATTTACGGCAACTATATCTTGCAAAGGAATTAGAATCCAAAAGTAATAAAGTTAACTTATATGGATTTGACAAAATAAACGACATCTTGGAATCAGTAAGTTTGGAATCAGCAATAGACGGTGCAGAATATATTGTGCTACCTCTTCCTGTATCACGCAGTGGAAAAAGTATTAATGCACCTTTTTGCAGTCGGGAAATAAATATCGATTTACAATTTGCACAACTGCTTTGTGACAAAAAAGTTTTTGTAGGTCAAACATCAACCATTATACATTCTATTGAAAAGTATGTCAAAACTGAAAATTTTCAAGTTTTTGATTATTATAACGAGGAATTTATCATACGGAATGCGTATTTAACTGCAGAAGGAGCTTTGAGTATTGCTATTTCTAATCTTAAAAAAACTCTGGGTAAGTGCAAATGTTTAGTGGTAGGGTACGGAAGAATAGGGAAGATTCTTTCACAATTGTTAAAAAATTTAGGATCAGTAGTTACAGTCAGTGCTAGAAAAAAATCAGATAGAGTTTTAGCTGAAACATATGGATATAATGTTACCAACATATCAAATGAAAATGACAAATTGGAATACGATATTATTTTTAATACAGTACCGGCACAAATATTTGATAAGTCGATGTTGGAACGTTGTGTTCAAGATGTAATAATTTTAGATTTAGCATCTGCTCCTGGTGGAGTTGACAAAAAAGAAGCTTCTATACTTGGAATAAAAAATATCCATGCACTTGGTATTCCCGGAAAATTTTTCCCAAAAGAATCCGGAGAAATAGTAGCAAAGTCAATTTTTCAAATTATAAAGGAGGAGAATTTATGAGTGTTGTAAAAATAGGATTTGCTATGTGCGGGTCATTTTGCACATTTTCAAAAGCAATTGCAGAAATGGAAAACTTGTTGAATAATGGTTTTGACGTGCAACCAATAATGTCTTTTAATGCTTATAATTTAGATACTAAATTCGGAAAGGCTAAAGATTTTATAAATAAAATTGAAAAAATGTGTGAAAAACAAATCATTCATACAATTCAAGATGCAGAACCAATAGGGCCAAATAAAATGGTAGATTTAATGCTTGTTGCACCATGCACAGGAAATACACTCGCTAAATTATGTAATGCTGTTACTGATACGCCGGTAACAATGGCTGTAAAATCTCACCTTAGGATACAAAGACCAGTAGTAATAGCTCTTGCAAGTAATGATGCATTGGGTGCTTCGGCACAAAATATAGGTAGAATTTTAAATACGAAAAATATATTTTTAACTCCACTTAGCCAAGATGATTTTTTAAAAAAACCACAATCTTTAGTTGCAAATTTTAATCTAATTCTCAATACTGTAGAAAAAGCTTTAGTAGGAAAACAAATTCAACCTATATTAAAATAAAAAAATAAATATTCAAAATTTTTCTAAAATTTTTTATGGAAAATATCTGCCGTAGTTATATAACCGGTGGATATTTTTTTAGTTAAAAAAATTATTGATTTATTTTTGTATATTACATATAATTAAAAATTGTATATAATATACTAAATTATTGATTTAATCAAGCGAAAAACTTTAATAAATTACTAAAAATAAATATTTATTGTAAAGGGGATGTTTTTAATGGGTAGCAATGAGCAAAATATGTGTGAATCTAATATGTTAGATGCACTAAAATTCTTTAATAATCACATTAGTGATGGCGGTAAATCAACTTTAAAATCAAAATTGCAAAAATTACATGAAAAATTACAACCTGTTGAAGATAATGTAGATGAAGATTTTAAGGAATCTTATAATTCAGTGGTAGATTTAATAGATAAATGTGCGGATAAATGTTCTGACAAATTTAATATTAAAGACCAAGATCCACTTTCTCAAATTTATAAAAAAATAATGGGTAAAAAGATATCTGACGAATTTGTAGATCAAAAGCTGTGGAGTATTGATATTTCTAATATATCTGGCAATAGTGTGAAATTTCCTGCAGATTTAGCATCTTTAAAAAAGGAATTGGAAAAATTTTTAATAAATTTGTTAAAACAAATTTATCCTAATACAAAAACTTCGCCAAACAGTTCTGTAGTGCAGCCAAATGGCCAGGAAAAAAATGTAAAACTTAGGCCGTTATTAGATATGGAAACTGGAAAAGAAAAATTCAAAAGTATATTTAATGATTTTTATAATATTGTAAATTATATTATTAATCAGGTTATTAACACTAATATGGGTCAAGTGAAAATTGAGGATAAAACGTATTCTGATATGATTGAACAGTGTAAAGATTGTATAATTAAATTGCGAAATAAAGTAAATAATTGTGATGGTACTGCCAGTTTAACAGAAACTGAATTAGACTCAATTTTAGCTATACAAAATTGTTTGAATAAATTTTTGAAAAATCCACAAATATTTGATAAGGAAATAGATAAAACTGCTCCTATTTTGGTACTATTTGAAAAATTAACGGGAAGTAGTGCTACATTAAAAGATATTACAAATTCATATGGAGATCCGTTTAACTCTATTGCTATAAAAAACATGAAAATATCAGAAGATAAAGATTTTAACAAATCATTTAAAAATTGTTTAGCAGCTTTAATGCGTATATATAATGCTAAAAATAATGTTGAAAGATTTACTCATCTTATTAAAAAAATGAGTGCAAAAAGGCTTAGTACTTCCAACTTATATAAGTTACCAAATAAAGGAAAAGAAGTGATAGCTAAAGCTTTAAAAGCAGATAGTGATCCAGATAATCAAAAAAATGATCAAAAAGAGGTTTCCAGGGAGATAAATGCCAATACTAAAGTTTATCATAAAACGCTAAAACTAAAGGAGAAAGAAAAAGAAAAGCAACAAGAAATAGGAAGATTAAAACAAGAATTAGACCAAACAGAAAATCAAGAACATAGTCGTGAACTTGAACAGAAAATTGAAGGATTAGAGTCAGATATAAAAAAATTAAAATCAAGTAGAAACAGAGTTGCTAATGTAAAAATTCGTGGAAACGTTATAGAGACTAAAAAAGCATTTGGTGATTTGTGGACTTTTTTGGAATATTTACCAAATTTTTATAGTGAGAATCCTGGCAAATTAACTGTGCAAGATCAAATAGACTGTGTTAATGGATTAGTAAATGATATGGTGACTGGTGTAAAACAATTTCACGAAACATATAAACGTGTACATTATGACGTAAGGCCTGAAAATTTTTTGATATACCATAAAAAGAAAGGATCATTATTAGAGTATAAGTGTAAACTAGCTGATTGTGATCTAAGTATGAAAATAAATGATAAATTTAAATATCAATTTGCATATACGTCCCCATATAGACCTGGGTTATTGAACTGTGAAACTGAAGATAGTACAAGGGTCGTAAATTTTTGTTCCGAGAAGGCATATGGTTTGCCTGGAGCAAGTTTGGCAGTAGCAGAGGACAATTATGGATTGTATAAAACTATGGAAGAAATTCTTGAAAACGTAAATGACAGAAATTTGTTTAGTGAAATTTATGATTTTATTGATGATAAAATGAAAAAATTGAAGAGTGAAAATGATAATTTTACTATGTTTGATAATTTTGAAAATTTAAAAAAGTTTCTGGTAAAAAAAGGCGCTATATGGGTTAGACCTAGAGAAGAAAAATTTAAAAATTTTTTTAATAGCTTTAATAGAGATATAAATTATCTGATTGATAATGCTATAGATGATAGTATGGATCAAGTAGATAGTGAAGATGAAATATATTTTAGAATGATTGAACAATGCAAAATATGCATGACTAAATTTTGGTATACAATGGATAAATGGGATTTTACCGATTTATCAGAAATTGAAGCAGATTCAATTTTAGGTGTACAAAATTGTTTAGTTTACTTTTTAAGAAATCCAAAAACATTTGATAATAAAATAGATAACTCTTCTCCTATTTTAGTATTGTTCAAAGAATTAACGGGAAGTAGTGCTACATTAAAAGATATTACAAATTCATATGGCGATCCATCTAGTTCTGTTGCTATAAAAAATATGAAAATATCAGAATCTAAGGATTTTAACAGATCATTTAAAAATTGTTTAGCGGCTTTAATGCGTATATATAATGCCAAAAATAATATTAAAAGATTTGCCAATTTTGTTAAAAAATTAGGTGAAGGCACTTTTGGTATTGCTGAATCGTATAAATTACCTAATAAAGAAGTGGTAGCTAAAACTTTAAAATCGGGTGATGGGTATGAGGAAGTATTTGACCATGAACTTAATGCCAATACTGAAGTTTATCACAAAACATTAAAATTAAAGAAGAAAGAAAAAGAGAAACGAAGTGAAATAGAAAGATTAAAACAAGAATTAGACAAAGCGCAAAATCAAGAACGTATTCGTGAACTTGGACAGAAAATTAAGGATTTAGAGTCAGATAGGAAAGAATCCAAATTAGGCAGAAATAGAGTTATTGATGTAAAAATGCGCGGAAAAACTATAGAAACTAAAAAAGCATTTGGTGATTTGTGGACTTTTTTTGAAAATTTACCAGATATTTATAAAAATAATTCCTATAAATTAACCATAACAGATAAAATAGACTGCATTAAAGGGCTAGTAAATGATATGGTGTCTGGTGTAAAACAATTTCATAACACATATAAACGTGTACATTGTGACATAAAGCCTGAAAATTTTTTAGTATACCATAAAAATAAAGGATCGTTATTAGACTATAAATGTAAACTTGCTGATTGTGATTTAAGTATGAAAATAAATGACAAATTTGAATATAAGTTTTTGGGCACACTTAGACCTGAGTTATTGAATTACAAGGCCATAGATGGTAAAAAAGTCATAAACTTTTGTTTTGACAATGCATATGGTTTGCCGGGAGCAAATTTGAGAATAGCTGAAGACAATTATGCACTATATAAGTCTATGAAAGAAATACGCGATAATTTAGATAAAGACGACGCATATAGTGAAACGTATGATTTTATTGATGATAAAATGAAAAAACTGAAAAGTGAAAATGATGATTTTGCTATGTTCGATAATTTTGAAAATTTGAAAAAATTCCTGATTGAAAAAGGTGCTACGTGGATTAAGTTGGATAATGAATAAAAACTAAAAAACAAACGCACACAAAAAATAAAATAGTGTGCGTTTGTTTTAGTATGTGAATTATTAGGCGTATTTTACAAAAAATAAGCAAAGTTAAATTATATAAATTTTATAAAATAAGTAAAAGTGTAACCGAATGAATATTTTTTAAATCAAAAAAGTTGACTTATTTTTGTATATTATATATAATTAAAAAATCGAATATAGTGTATTTGATAGTTGGTTTGGCTAAATAAAAAATTTTAAACAGGCTACTAAAAATAAATATTTATTGTAAAGGAGAGGATTTTAATGGGGGGCGGCAAAGACCAAAACCAAAATCAAAATATATGTGAAAATAATATGTTAAGCGCACTAAAAAAATTTAATGATAACATCAATAATGGTAATAATTCAAATTTAAAACAAGAGTTGGGTAAGTTGCAGGAAAAATTAAAGCCTGCTGGTGATAAGGTAGGTGAAAAGTTCAAGGAGTCTTATAATTCAGTAGTAAATTTAATAGGTGAATGTGCAGAGAAAAATCCTGCCAATTTTAATATTAGTTCAGATCAAGATCCACTTTCTCAAATGTGTCAGGAAATAGTTGGCAAAAAAATACCTTCTGAATCTGTAAAACAAAAACATTGGGATGGCAATAGTATTGGCATAACTGATAGTAGTCCTACAAACTTTCCTGCACAATCAACGTCCTTAAAAAAAGCGTTAAAAAAATTTTTAATTAATTTATTAGAAAAAGTTTATCCTAATAAGAAAACAGTTTCTGAATCAAAACAAGGTATGAAAAAGCGAAATATGAAGACTATAAAAACGGCAGCTAAAACTAATAGTGTCCCAAAATCACAAAATACAAATAAGCGGCCATCATCACCAAGTCAAAGTCCTAAAATTAAAAATCATCAATCACAAGGTAAACGATCGGTTATTAAAACGAGCAAACATGATTCAGCTAATCCTCAAAAACTGACTGAAGTTCAACCACTGGAGAAGATGGAGACTTCACCGAACTTTAATCCTTCTCAAGAGTCGATTAAAGTTTCACAAATGAAAAGCACAAACCTTTCTAAACAAACAAATTCTGGAGAAGGCAACCCGGTTAACCTAAACAAGTCGATAGAGGGACCGAAAAACGTTCAATCAAATCATGAGTCGAGTAGTGTTGGATTGCCATCAAAAAATGAGGATATCTTAAATAATTTTAATAAATTTCATTATAATATAAATAATATTATAAATAATAATATGGAAAAAATTAGGGGACTAAGTACAGATGTCTTTAAAGGAGTATATGAGATTAATGATGAAACATATAATACTTATATTATTAAACCATGTAATGAATGTATAACTGAATTGAAAAATGAGATAACTAATCGTGGCCCTTTCGCCAATCTAACAGAAAATGAATCAAATTCAATTGCAGCTATACAAGATTGTTTGAATAAATTTTTGAAAAATCCACAAATATTTGATAAGGAAGTGGATAAAACTGCTCCTATTTTGGTACTATTTGAAAAATTGACTGGAAGTAGTGCTACATTAAAAGATATTACAAATTCATATGGAGATCCATCTAGTTCCATTGCTATAAAAAATATGAAAATATCAGAAGACAAAGATTTTAACAAATCATTTAAAAATTGTCTAGCGGCCTTAATGCGCATATATAATGTTAGAAATAATATGGAAAGGTTTGCTCATTTTGTCACAAACATGGGCGGAGGAGGTTATGGTGTTGCTAATTCATACCAGTTGTCCAATAATGGAAAAGAAGTGGTAGCTAAAACTTTTTATGATCCAAACAAGCAAGAACAAGATGCCAGTGAATTAATTGCCAATACTAAAATTTATCACAAAACATTGAAATTAAAGGAGAAAGAAAAAGAGAAACAAAATGAAATAGAAAAATTAGAACAAGAATTAAATCAAACAAAAGATCCGAAACGTATTCGTGAACTTGAACAGGAAATTGAAAATTTAAAGTTAGAAAAAAAAGCATTAAAATCGAATAGAAACAGAGTTATTAATGTAAAAATGCGTGGAAATATTATAGAAACCAAAAAAGGAACTGGCGATTTACTTAAATTTATGGAAAAAGATATGTGGAATATTTATGATAAGTGTAAGGAAGTATTAACAGAGAAAGAAATAACGGATTGTATGACTGGATTAATAGATGATACGATAAAGGGTGTAAAACAGTTTCACGACACATATAAGCGTGTACACCGCGACATAAAAACCGAAAACTTTTTTGTATACCCTAAAAATACTAAAAAGGAAGGATCATTATTAGACTATAAATGTAAACTTGCTGATTGCGATTCAAGTGCTAAAATAAATGGTAAATTTAAATATAAGTTTTATGGTACACCTCAATTTAAACCTGAGTTATTTACCAATATGGGTAAAGAAAATAAGATTGCGCGAAGGCTTTGTATTGAATATGCAAATGGTAAGCCTGGAGCAGCACTGGCAGTAGCAGAGGATAACTATGCGTTGTACGAGACGTTGGATGAAATAACATGTATTTTGGAAGAATATGTAATTAAAGTAAATCAATCATTATTTGAGGCTTCATATAATTATGCTTATAAACAATCACAAAATTTGCTTAAAGAGAACAATAACTTTTCTATGTTTGATAGTATTGAAAAATTAAAAGATTTTTTAATTGAAAATGGTGCTCCGAAGGATGAATTAAATAATAAGCTGGCGAAGTTGAATGGTTCAGAAAAATTGGATGAAGATGCCACAGATCGAATACTAAAGGAGTACTACGAAATGCAAAATAACTCAAGTGAGTTAAGTAATGAATAAAAACTAAGAAACAAACGTACACTATTTTGTTTTTTGTGTGCGTTTGTTTTAGTATGTAAGTTATTAGGCGTATTTTGTAAAAAATCAGCAAAACTAAATTATATAAATTTTATAAAATAAAATAAGTAAAAGTGTAACTGGATGAATATTTTTTAAATCAAAAAAGTTGACTTATTTTTGTATATTATATATAATTAAAAAATCAGATACAGTATATTTAATAGTTGGTTTAACTAAGTAAAAATTTTAAACAGACTACTAAAAATAAATATTTATTGTAAAGGAGAGAATTTTAATGGGCAAAGACCAAAATATATGTGAAAATAATATGTTAAGCGCACTAAAAAAATTTAATAAAAGCAAGTTAAATTTAAAACAAAAGTTGGGTGGTTTGCATGAACAATTAAATCCTGTTGGTAATGATGCAAGTGAAAAATTCAAGGAGTTTTATAATTCAGTAGTAAATTTAATAGGTGAATGTGCAAAGAAAAATTCTGACAATTTTAATATTAGTTCAGATCAAGATCCACTTTCTCAAATGTATCAAAAAATAATTGGCAAAAAAATACCTTCTGAATCTGTAAAACAAAAAAATTGGGGTAGCGAGGATATTGGCATAACTGAGAATAGTTCTATAAGTTTTCCTGCAGAATCAACGCCCTTAAAAAATGAATTGAAAGATTTTTTAATTAATTTATTAAAACAAATTTATCCTAATAAGGAAACAGTCCCTGCATCAAAACAAGGTTTGAAAACGCGAAATATGAAGACTATAAAAACGGTAACTAAAACTAAGAGTGACCCAAAATCACAAAATACAAATAAGCAGCTATTACCACCAAGTCAAAGTCCTAAAATTAAAGATCGATCATCAGGTAAACAATCGGTTATTAATAAAAAAGCTAGCCGAAAGGTTCCTCCTCCACCAGGTAAAAAACCAGATATTAATAGAAAGGTTCCTCCTCCACCAGATAAAAAACCAGATATTAAAAAAACAAACGAACATGATTCAACTAATTCTCAAAAATCGATTAAAGACCAACCACTGGGGGATATGAAGACTCCGCCGCGCATTTCTGAGCAAACTAAACAAATTGCTTCTCAAGAGTTGATTGAAGTTTCACAAATGAAAAATATAAACCCTTCTGAACAAACAGATTTTGGAAACAACAGACTGTTTAACCTAAACAAATCGATAGAGGAACAGAAAAACGTTCAATCGAATCGTAAGCCGGGTGGTGCTGTATTGCTGTCAGAAAATGATGATATCTTAAATAATTTTAATAAATTTCATTATAATATAAATGATATTATAAATAATGAAATGGAAGGTATTATGATAATAAGTAAAAATAAAGATAACGGAGTATATAAGCCTAGTGATGAAGTATATACTTATGTTATTAAATCGTGTATAGATCGTATAACTGAATTGCGAAATATGATAAATAATCGTGATCGTTCCGCCAATTTAACAAAAAATGAATCAAATTCAATTGTAGCTATAAAAGATTGTTTGAATAAATTTTTGAAAAATCCACAAATATTTGATAAGGAAATAGATAAAACTGCTCCTATTTTGGCACTATTTGAAAAATTAACTGGAAGTAGTGCTACATTAAAAGATATTACAAATTCATATGGAGATCCGTTTAGTTCCATTGCTATAAAAAATATGGAAATATCAAAAGATAAAAATTTTAACAAATCATTTAAAAATTGTCTAGCGGCCTTAATGCGCATATATAATGTTAAAAATAATGTGGAAAGATTTACTCATTTTGTCACAAAAATGGGTGAAGGAAGTTATGGTGTTGCTAATTCATATCAGTTGCCCAATAAAAGACCCAATAATAGAAAAGAAGTGGTAGCTAAAACTTTTAATGATCCAAACATGCAAGAACAATATGCTAGTGAATTAATTGCCAATACTGAAATTTATCACAAAACATTGAAATTAAAGGAAGAATCAAAGGAAAAAGAGAAAAAAAGGGAAATAGAAAAATTAGGGCAAGAATTAAAGCAAACAAAAGATCTGAAACGTATTTATGAACTTAAACAGGAAATTGAAAAATTAAAGTCAGAAAAAAAAGCATTAAAATCGAATAGAAACAGAGTTATTAATATAAAAATGCGTGGAAGTATTATAGAAACCAAAAAAGGAACTGGCGATTTACTTAAGTTTATGGAAAAAGATATGTTGAATATTGTTTATGGTGAGCATGAGAAAGCATTAACAAAGGCAGATGTGACGGCCTGTATGAATGGACTAATAGATGATGTGATAAATGGTGTAAAACAGTTTCACGGCACATATAAGTGTGTACACCGCGACATAAAACCTGAAAATTTTTTTGTATACCCTAAAAAGGGAGGATCATTATTAGGTTATAAATGTAAACTTGCTGATTGTGATTTAAGTGCTAAAATAAATGATAAATTTAAATATGAATTTTCTGGTACACCCCAATATAAACCTAAGTTATTTATCGATGTAGGTAAAGAAAATAAGATTGCGCGAAGGCTTTGTATTGAATGTGCAAATGGTGAGCCTGGAGCAGCACTGGTAGTAGCAGAGGATAACTACGCGTTGTACGAGACTTTGAATGAAATAAAGAATATTTTGAAAGAATATGAAGAATATATGAAGAAAGTAAATAAAAAATATATAAAGAAAGTAGATCCATTATTATTTAAAGCTTCATATGATTATGCTTGTAAACAATTAAAAAATTGGTCTACAGTGAACAATAACTTTTCTATGTTTGAGAGTATTGAAAAATTAAAAGATTTTTTAATTAAAAATGGTGCTCCGGAGGATGAATTAAATAATAAGCTGGCGAAGTTGAATGGTTCAGAAAAATTGGATGAAGATGCCACAGATCGAATACTAAAAAAGTACTACGAAATGCAAAATAACTCAAATGAGTTAAGTAATGAATAAAAACTAAAAAACAAACGCACACAAAAAATAAAATAGTGTGCGTTTGTTTTAGTATGTGAATTATTAGGCGTATTTTACAAAAAATAAGCAAAGTTAAATTATATAAATTTTATAAAATAAGTAAAAGTGTAACCGGATGAATATTTTTTAAATCAAAAAAGTTGACTTATTTTTGTATATTATATATAATTAAAAAATCGGATATAGTATATTTGATAGTTGATTTGACTAAATAAAAATTTTAAACAGGTTACTAAAAATAATTATTTATTGTAAAGGAGAGGATTTTAATGGGTAGTGTAATGCAGGGTGTATGTGAACGTAATATGTTAAGCGCACTAAAAATATTTAATAAAAGCAAGTTAAATTTAAAACAAAAGTTGGGTGATTTGCATGAACAATTAAATCCTGTTGGTAATGATGCAAGTGAAAAGTTCAAGGAGTCTTATAATTCAGTAGTAAATTTAATAGGTGAATGTGCAAAGAAAAATCCTGACAATTTTAATATTAGTTCAGATCAAGATCCACTTTCTCAAATGTATCAAAAAATAATTGGCAAAAAAATACCTTCTGAATCTGTAAAACAAAAAAATTGGGATAGCAAGGATATTGGCATAACTGAGAATAGTTCTATAAGCTTTCCTGCAGAATCAACGCACTTAAAAAAAGCGTTAAAAAATTTTTTAATTAATTTATTAAAACAAATTTATCCTAATGAGGGAACAGTTCCTGCATCAGAACAAGGTATGAAAAAGCGAAATATGAAGACTATAAAAACAGTAACTGAAACTAGTGGTGACCAAAAATCACAAAATACAAATAAGCGGCCATTACCACCAAGTCAAAGTCCTAAAATTAAAAATCATCAATCACAAGGTAAACAACCGGTTATTAAAACAAACAAACATGATTCAGCTAATCCTCAAAAAATGACTGAAGTTCAACCACCGGAGAAGATGGAGACTCCACCGAACTTTAATTCTTCTCAAGAGTCGATTAAAGTTTCACAAATGAAAAGCACAAATCTTTCTAAACAAACAAATTCTGGAGAAGGCAACCCGGTTAACCTAAACAAGTCGATAGAGGGACCGAAAAACGTTCAATTGAATCATGAGCCGGGTGGTGCTGCATTGCCATCAAAAAATAACGATATCTTAAATAAATTTAATAACTTCAATGTAGACATAAATGGTATTATTGATAAATACATCCAAACTGTTATAAATGGTATGAACGATGGAAAAAAAGTTAACTATTTTTCTGATGTGATGAGCGAATGTAAGAGTACAATAGAAGTGTTTAATGATGCAATGGATGATGTAATGATTGAATTTGATTTAACGCAATTAAATAGTCCTGAATTCGAGTGCATCAACAACATAAAAAATTGTTTAACAAATTTTTCAAACAATTCACAAGTGTTTGAGGGTGAATTAAATACCAATGCTCCCATTTTAGTACTGTACAAACAATTAACTGGGAAAGGGCCTACTATAGAAGACATTACCAAATCATTTGGAAATCCAAAAGATTCTGAAGCGATATCCAGTATGAAAAAATCTGACGACGATAAATTAAACAAATCATTTAAAAATTGTTTAGCGGCTTTAATGCGTGTATATAATGTAAAAGGTAATATTAACAGATATCTTAGTTTAGGTGAAAGTATGGGTGAAGGCTCATTTGGAGTTGTTCAGTCAATTACGTTGTCAGGAAAGAATAAAGAAAAAAAGAATAAAGAAAAAGTATTTAAATCTTTCAAAAATAATAACGATGATAGTCAAAAGCAAATTGAACGCAACATACACACGAATAAAAGTCTTCACAATCAACATTCAAGAATGAAGAATAAAGAAAAAGCACTACAAGAAAAAATAAACAACTTAAAATCTAAACGAGAATCTTTACAAAAAACACGTTCCAATAGTATTGACGCAAAGCTAAATAAAAAAATAGAAGATCTAAATAAAAAAATTGATAAGAAAGAACGTAAGAAACAAGAAAAAATAAACAACTTAAAATCTAAACGAGAATCTTTACAAAAAACACGTTCCAATAGTATTGACGCAAAGCTAAATAAAAAAATAGAAGATCTAAATAAAAAAATTGATGAGAAAGAACGTAAGAAACAAGAAAAAATAAACAACTTAAAATCTAAACGAGAATCTTTACAAGAAACACGTTCCAATAGTATTGACGCAAATCTAGATAAAGAAATAGAAGCTCTAAATAACGAAATCAAAGAGAAAAAACTTGAGAAAGAAGAATCTGCATTAGCCAGAAATTTAGTAATTAACCCGAAAACAATAGGACATGGTATAGAAACAAAAAAAGGTGAAATGGATTTGCTTGCGTTTGTTAATGCCTTAAAGGATAACTCGGGGATTAGTGATGAAATCATTAAACAATTAGTGCAAGACATGGTAGACGCTGTCAATTTTTATCATACCAAATTTAAAAGAATTCATTACGATATAAAGCCTGAAAACTTTATTGTATTCCAAAAAGGCAAAGCAAGAGAGAAAACGAGCTCACCATATGTATGCAAACTATGTGACCCCGACTTTACCACTAAAATAAACAACAAGTATACTTTTTCATTCGCGGGTACACCCGCGTTTATGCCTGGCATATTTTTTGACGGGGATGACGTAAATTATGAAATAGCTGGTCTTTGCGTAAACAATGCGCGCGGTGTTAAAGGAGCTCAATTAGGCATAGCTATGGATGATTATGAATTATATATGTCTTTATTCGACATTAATGAGATTTTAAAAGGAATTGGAAGGTATCAAGAATCTCGTGATTTTATTAGTAAGAAAATGAACGAATTGATGGGTAAAAATAATAACTTTTCTATGTTTAGTAGTATTGACAGTTTAGAAGGTTTTTTAGTTGCAAATGGCGCTACGTGGGAAAATATAAATAGTTATTATGAATGGTGGAATAATAATGGTCGAATAATGTATGAATCGTGACTACGCTTAAAAGACGTGATCATGATTTAAGTTCTAATCTCACGCTCATAGCGCGCGGTATGAATATTTTTTAAATCAAAAAAGTTGATTTATTTTTGTATATTATGTATAATTAAAAAATCAAATACAGTATATTTGATAGTTGATTTAACTAAATAAAAATTTTGAATAGGCTACTAAAAATAATTATTTATTCTAAAGGAGAGGATTTTAATGGGTAGTGTAATGCAGGGTGTATGTGAACGTAATATGTTAAGCGCACTAAAAAAATTTAATAATAACATCAATGATGGTAATAAGTTAACTTTAAAACCAAAATTGAATGAGTTGCATAAACAATTAACGCCTGCTGGTAATAATGCAGACGAAGAGTTTAAGAAATCTTATAATTCAATAAAAGATTTGATAGGTGCGTGTGCAGAGAAATGTCCTGGCAAATTTAATATTAGTTCAGACTAAGATCCACTTTCTCAAATTTATCAAGAAATAATGGGCAAAAAAATACCTTCTGAATTTGTAAAACAAGAACATTGGGATAGCAGCACTATTGGTATAACTAATACTAGTGCTATAAAATTTCCTGCAAAATTAATTCCTTTAAAAAATGATTTGAAAGAATTTTTAATTAATTTATTAAAACAAATTTATCCTAATAAGGAAACAGTTTCTGCATCAAAACAAGGTTTGAAAACGCGAAATATGAAGACTATAAAAACTGCAACTGAAACTAGTGGTGACCAAAAATCACAAAATATAAATAAGCGGCCATCACCACCAAGTCAAAGTCCTAAAATTAAAAATCATCAATCGTCAGGTAAACAACCGATTATTAGCAAAACAAACGAAGAGAATGTTGGTGACAAAAAATCACAAAATACAAATAAGCGGCCATCACCACCAAGTCAAAGTCCTAAAATTAAAAATCAATCACCAGGTAAACAACCGGTTATTAGCGAAACAAACGAAGAGAATGTTGGTGATAAAAAATTACAAAGTACAAATAATCGACCATTATCACCAAATAAAATACCGGTTATTAAAAAAATTGTTCCTAAAAAATCGGCTGAAGTCCAACCACTGGAGAATATGAAGACTCCACTGAACTTTAATCCTCCTCAAAAGTCGATTGAAGTTCAACCACCGAAAAATATGAAGACTCCGCCAAACTTCCCTGAGCAAGCTAACCGAATTGTTCCTCAAAAATCGATTAAAGTTCAACAAATGAAAAGTATGAAGACTCCACCGAAATTCCCTGAGCAAGCTAACCGAATTGCTCTTCAAAAATCGATTAAAGGCCAACAAATGAAAAGTACAAACCTTTCTGAACAAACAAGTCCTGGAAAAGGCAAACCGTTTAACTTAGAAAAGTGGATGATGGGACAGAATTTTAGTGACTTCAATGTGGGCATAAATGATATTATTGATAAATACATCCAATCTGCTATGAATAATATGGATGATATGAACAATGAAAAAAAGTTAACCATTTTTTCTAAAGTAATGGACAAATGTGAGAAAAAAATAACAACATTGAAAAATACAATAAGTAAATTTAATTCAACGCAATTAGATGCTACTGAATCAGAGTGCATTAACAACATAAAGGATTGTTTAACAGATTTTTTAAACAATTTACAAGTGTTTGAGGGTGAATTAAATACCAACGCTCCCATTTTAGTACTGTACAAACAATTAACTGGGAAAGGGCCTACTATAGAAGACATTACCAAATCATTTGGAAATCCAAAAGATTCTGAAGCGATATCCAGTATGAAAAAATCTGACGACGATAAATTAAACAAATCATTTAAAAATTGTTTAGCGGCTTTAATGCGTGTATATAATGTAAAAGGTAATATTAACAGATATCTTAAGTTAGGTGAAAATATGGGTGAAGGCTCATTTGGAGCTGTTCAGTCAATTACGTTGTCAGAAAAGAATAAAGAAAAAGTATTTAAATTTTTCAAAGATGATAAAGATAATAGCCAAGAGCGAATTGAACGCGACATACACACTAATAAAAGTCTTCACAATCAACATTCAAGAATGAAGAATGAAGAAAAAGCACTACAAGAAGAAATAAACGACTTAGAATCTCAACTAAAATCTTTACAAAACCAAACACGTTCCAATGATACTGACGTAACACTAAATGAAAAGATTGAAGCTCTAAATAACGAAATCAAAGAGAAAAAACTTGAGAAAGAAGAATCTGCATTAGCCAGAAATTTAGTAATTAACCCGAAAACAATAGGACGTGGTATAGAAACAAAAAAAGGTGAAATGGATTTGGTAGGTTTTTTTGAAAAATTGGAGACCGACGAACAGTGGACTAATAATGCAACCATTGAACAATTAGCGCAAAATATGATAGATTCCGTCAATTTTTATCATACTAAATTTAAAAGAATTCATTACGATATAAAGCCTGATAACTTTATTGTATTCCAAAAAGGCAAAGCAAGAGAGGGAACGAGATCACCATATGTATGCAAACTATGTGACCCCGACTTTACCACTAAAATAAACAAAAAGTATACTTTTAAATGCAAAGGTACACCCGAATTTATGCCTAAAGTATTCTGTGACGTTAAAAGTGTTGGCGAGGAGAAGGAGCTTGACATAAAGTATGATACTATTGAACTTTGTGAAAACAAAGTAAAAGGTATTAACGGAGCTAAATTAGGTATAGCTCAAGATAATTATGCATTATATCTGTCTCTACACAGTATCAAAAAATATTTAAGTGGTTTTCAAAAATTTAGCGATTCTTGTAATTTTATTGATAGTAAAATAAAAGAATTGGAATATAAAAATGGTCAATTTGCTATGTTTAACAGCACTGAAGGTTTGAAGAAATTTCTAATTAAGAATGGTATTGATCTGTCATAAAATATTTTTATAGTAATTATAAAACATTTCAAATTTACCTTGTTCAAGAGATTCCCTTATTTTTTCCATAAGAGAATTATAAAAGTATAGGTTATGTAGTACAGCCAGTCTCATTCCTAGCATTTCTTTACTTTTAAGTAAATGCCGGATATATGCTTTTGAGTGATTTGTGCATGTAGGGCAACTACATTTTTCATCAAATGGGGAAGAGTCACGTTCATATTTGGCGTTTAAAATATTTATTGGACCATTCCAAGTGAAAATTTTGCCGTGGCGTGCATTTCTGCTTGGCATTACACAATCTAATAAATCTACACCTCTTGCTACTGATTCAAGTATATTTTTAGGTGTACCCACGCCCATAAGGTAACGTGGTTTGTTGTTTGGCATATAGGGTTCAACTGCTTCTATGGTCTCATACATTTCTTCCTCAGGTTCTCCTACGGCAAGTCCGCCAATTGCGTATCCGTTTAGATCTAATTCTCTTATTTGTTTCATGTGTTCAATTCGGATATCTTTGTAAGTGCTCCCTTGATTTATTCCAAAAAGCATTTGTTGTTTGTTTATTGTTGAATCAGATGAATTTAACTCTTTTATTTTCTTTTTACAACGGATTAACCATCGTACTGTTCGGGCGCAAGAATCTTTTGTATAGCTGCGCATTGCAGGATTTGCAATGCATTCATCAAATGCCATTGCAATTGTGGAACCAAGATTTGACTGAATTCGCATACTTTCTTCTGGCCCCATAAAAATTTTGTGCCCATCAATATGTGATGAAAATTCTACACCTTCTTCCCGTATATTCCTGAGTTTTGCGAGTGAAAACACTTGGAATCCACCGCTGTCTGTTAAAACGGGGCCACTCCAAGATGTAAATTTTCTTATTCCACCTTGACTTTTGACTACTTCGTCTCCGGGACGCAAATGAAGGTGATATGTGTTGCAAAGTTGGACTTGGCATTTTATGTTTTTTAAATCTAGAGCTGACACTGCGCCTTTAATTGCTCCACAAGTAGCAACATTCATAAAGCCAGGCAACTTTATTGTTCCATGGGGAGTTTTAAATTCTCCAAGTCTTGCTTTTAATTCTTTTTTCTTTAATGTATACACTTAAACATCTCCAGTTGTATTTATAATTATTTTGATGTATATTAACTTATGAAATTATTTTTGAAATCGGGAAGGTTGAAGTTAATGAAAGCGTTTTTGGCTATAAAATATTACGATGATATGAAAAATCGCGAAACAATAGAAAGCATAGTAAAGTCATTGAAAAGAAAAGGGATAGAAACTTTTGTGTTTGCAAAAAACATACAAAATTATAAACCTTGTAAAATGGATGGAAAATCAGTAATGGATATAGCTTTTGCAGAAATAAAAAAATCAGATATTTTTGTGATTGATGCAACAGAGCTCAGCATAGGGATTGGAATAGAGGCAGGGGTGGCATATTCTAACAAGATACCAATTTATTTAATAGCTAATAAAAACGCAGATGTCTCTAATTCTATAAAAGGGATTTCATGTAAAATGTATTTTTATAATTCCCCAGATGAAGCTTGTGAGGTCATTTGATTTTTAAATCATGTCTTTCATTGAATATAATCCTGCGGGTTGATTTGCTATAAAAATAGCTGCTTTTACAGCTCCTTGAGCAAACACGTTACGAGATTCTGCACGGTGAGACAACGTAATTACTTCTTGATTACCAGCAAAAATGACGTCGTGATCACCGGGGATAGTTCCGCCACGTATTGAATGTATTCCTATTTCGTTATTGCATCTTGAATGATGTGACTTACTTCTGTCAAAAACATATTTGGGTTTATCACTTAATGTTTGTGATATTTCTTCGGCTATCATATATGCTGTTCCACTCGGAGCATCAATTTTTTGGTTATGATGTTTTTCAACTATTTCTATATCAAAATCTTTACCAAGTACTTTGGCGGCTTTTTTTGAGAGTTCAATTAATAAATTTATTCCTAACGACATATTTCGAGAATAAAAAATAGGTGCGTATTTTGAAGATTCCTCAATTTTTTGTATCTGTAGATCATCATATCCAGTTGTACAAAGTACGAGCGGGGTATGATTTTTTGTTACGTAATTTAGTATAGAATCGAGCGCTGATGGGTGAGAAAAATCTATAATAATTCCGTGTCTATTATTAATTTCATTTAAAGATTTAAAAACAGGGAACTGGTGATCCTGCGAAATGTCTTTGTCAACACCTGCTATCACATTACAACCATCATAATTTTGTGCCGCTTTTGCAACTGCTTTTCCCATTTTTCCGTTACATCCATGTATAATAATTTCCATAAATATCTCGGCCGTTATGTTTCGAACATAACGGCTTTTTTTCACCGTCCGTTTATCAAAATTTTATATTATTGAGTATTTTTTAAGAGTGTCCACAAGTTTTTTGTAGTTTGCATCACTTAATTTGTATAATGGCAAGCGACAAGATCCGCAGTCAAATCCTTTTAAATTTAATGCTTCTTTTATTGGAATCGGATTAACATCGCAAAACATCACATTCATAAGTTCTAAATATTTTAATTGCATGCAAGTACTGAGTTCTGTATTTCCTTCGAAAAATTCTTTTATCAGAGTATGACATTCCTTTGGACATATATTGGAAAACACAGATATAACGCCTATTCCACCCAAAGATAAAATCGGTATTATTTGGTCATCGTTCCCTGAATAAACTTTTAGGTTGTCACCACAAAGAGAAATTGTTTTTGCCACAGATGATATATCGCCATTGGCTTCTTTAACAGCACAAATATTTTGATGTTTGGAAAGTTCAAAATACGTTTCCGGTTTAATGTTTACTCCAGTTCGTGATGGGACATTATACAAAATTATAGGTGTGTTTACTTTATTAGCTATGTAATTATAGTGCTGTATAATACCTTCTTGCGATGTCTTATTATAATAAGGTGTTACTATTAACAATCCGTCCACGCCTAATTTTTCTGCTTGTAAAGATTTTTTTAGTGCGGTTTCAGTATTATTGCTTCCTGTACCTGCAATAACAGGTATTCTTCCATTTACTTTTTTTACGGTAAAATCTAATACATCTTTGTGTTCTTGTTCTGAAAGTGTAGCAGATTCTCCTGTGGTTCCACACGAAATAATTGCATCAGTTCCATTAGAAATTTGAAATTCTATTAATCTTTCAAGTTCATTGTAATTAATTTCTCCATCTTGAGTCATTGGAGTTACAAGTGCAACTCCTGAACCTTTGAATATTGTTTTTTTCATCAATAATCATCCTCCGATATTTTTTTATTTATGAACAATAAGTCCCTCGCGACAAAGCATTTCGGCAAGAAGGATAGCACCACCTGCAGCGCCTCTGACTGTATTGTGAGTCATGCAAACAAATTTTATATCATATTGTGTATCTTTTCTCATTCTGCCCACAGAAATACCCATCCCATTTTCTAAATTTTTATCTAACCTTATTTGAGGGCGAGTAGGATCACTGAAATAGTGAATAAATTGCTTTGTTGAACTGGGTAAATTTCTGCTTTTAGGGTGACCTTTAAAATTTTTGATTTTTTCTAGGGCACTACTTATTTCAAATTTATTTTCAAAGGAGGCAAACACCGCTGCTGTATGGCCATTTGTTACAGGTACTCGAAAGCACTGAGATGTTATATTTATATCGCAGTTTGGCTCTATTGATCCATTTTTAATTTTGCCCCAAATTTTTAAAGGTTCAAGTTCAGATTTTTCCTCTTCACCCGGAATAAACGGTATTATATTGTCTGTCATTTCTGGCCAAGTACTAAAATTTTTTCCTGCACCCGATATTGCTTGATATGTACAAACCAAAATGTTTTTTAGTTTATAAGGGAGCAAAGGATGTAAAGCCGGGACATAGCACTGAATAGAACAGTTGGATTTAACGGCTATAAATCCATTTTTAGTTTTTAGACGTTTTTTCTGTGCATCAATTATATTCATGTGATCGGCATTTAATTCAGGAATTATCATTGGCACATCATTTGTCATTCTATGAGCGCTATTGTTTGAAATGACTGGGCATTCGAATTTTGCATACTTTTCTTCAAGTGATTTTATTTTTTCTTTTTCAAGACTGAGCGCACAGAAAACAAAATCGACTTCAGAAGATATTTTTTCTACATCGTTGATGGCATCTAGAACTTCAATATTTTTATATTTTTCGGGAATCGGAAAATCCATCATCCACTTGCCAGAAACGGCGTCTTCAAAGGTTTTTTTTGCAGACTTAGAACTCGCAGCCAATAATTTTATTTCAAACCATGGATGATTTTCTAAAAGTGTAATAAATTTTTGTCCAACAGTTCCGGTTGCTCCTAAAATTCCAACTTTATATTTTTCCATAAATTTTGAGCTAATTTAAATTTTTATTGTCAAATAATATGGCGAATAAAATTTTTGCTCATTCACCGCCTTTTCTCTAACTTGTATGTTTTTATTTTATTTATATAATATCATTGTATTTAAGACAGTGTCAATTTGATTATTTATTTATTCTAAAAAATATTTTGTACAATATCCACGTACAATATATTCTATACTCATTTTGCGCAATAAGAAAGTAAATTTTATTGATTAACTTTAGCAAAAAAAGAGCATGTTAAACAAGAAATTTAATGTTATAAATAAGATTACCCCAAAAGTTAAGATTTTAATACTAACTTTTGAGGGAGTGAAGTAATATAATATTTTTTAAAACAAATATATTTTTATATGTTTTTAGCTTACAAATAAATCTAGTGGATCGCAGTCCATAAGCTGTATGTACATATTGTATTCAAAATTATCGGCGCCATCTTGGTATATTTCTGGCTGACTTGCAAGATATACAACTACTCCTTGAGTTTTATCTTCATTTGTTCCTCTCCAACTAAAAAATCCATCTTCGAACCTAAATTTTGGCTCAGAGTCATTGAGTGATTTGCTGTATTTGAACCCATTTTTCTTTAATTTTTCTACGTAAAGTTTTATTTCATTTAAATTTGATTCTTTATAATAAACTGTCCACAAACTATGTCCGTCAGCTTGAGTTTTTCCGTCAATATATTTTGTGGATTCTATTTTTTTTGTACTATCATATTTTATGTTGGGATTTATAAATTTTTCGGAAGGCCACTTTAAATCCCCAGATACAACGCTGTTATCTTCAAAGTTTTTAGATGAATTTTGTAAGCTGTGAGATTTATTTTCATCTGTTTTTTGTAAACTAACCGCCTGAGCGGGTGCAGTTGAAGTTTCATTACTGCATCCGCTCAAATAGAATATAGAAATGGTTGCAAATAAGGCCAAATGATTTGTTTTCATTATAAAGCCTCCTCGCTCGATTTTAAGTTAAGATAAAACAAAGCTTCGGAAGTTTGGCGATATGGTAGTACATAAAGAGAAAATACTCCTGCTGTAATCCACCACAAAATGTACCATCCTATAAAAGAGATATCAAGCACAAACAATTCAAATCTATGGCCATCCATTATACGTGTGCTCAATTTAAGCGCTTCACGAGGAGTTAAATTTTTATCGTCAATCATTAAGTAGGGAGCCATTCTGTATGAATAACTTTTTAAAATTCCAGGTACTACTAATAATAGTGACCATAAAAAAACAAACAATGTACGCAAAAGATTTAAAATTACGCTATCAAATAAGCGATTAAATCCATACTTTAACATGGAATACTTTATTTCTTTATCTCTTGCTACCTGTAAACTTGCATTTTGAATTGAAAACATAAGCATAGGTATTAGTAAAAAAGAAATTGCAAAAGAAAAGAATTTAAAAAATGGTAATGAAAAATAATTAATATTAGCAATATATCCATATCCAGATGTATTATATATGTTGGCAATGATATTTGCATAATTTCCAATACCAATTATCAAATTACAAAGAAATAAAATCAATGCAAAAACAGCAAAAACGTTTAAATTTTTGCGGATTAAACCTTTTGCCTTTTTCTTAAGTATAACTCTGTCCATTAGTATACTAACCTCCTTCCTAAAAAGAATACATCGTCATAGTACTACAATATTCACTTAAAATCAACATTTTTATTTTTAAGTAAAGATTTTAAATAGAATCCTGTGTAAGATTTTTTAACTTTAGCTATTTCCTCAGGTGTACCTTGAGCAATTATGTTGCCACCGTTTTTTCCGCCCTCGGGTCCAAGATCAATTATATAGTCGCACGTTTTTATTAAATCTAAGTTGTGTTCTATTAAAAGAACAGTATTGCCAGATGAAACAAGTTTTTGCAAAACGTCGGATAGTTTGTGAACATCAGCAACATGAAGTCCTGTAGTGGGTTCATCTAAGATATAAAAAGTTTTTCCGGTAGCTCGTTTTGATAATTCAGTAGCAAGTTTTACACGCTGAGCTTCTCCCCCTGAAAGTGTTGTAGCAGGTTGCCCAAGTTTTATATATCCAAGCCCTACTTCTTTGAGTGTATCAAGTTTTTTCTTTATTTTGGGTATATTTTCAAAAAATTCACAAGCTTCATCGACGGTCATATTTAAAACGTCACTTATGTTTTTATTTTTGTATTTTACTGATAATGTTTCATTTCCGTAACGCTTTCCTTTGCAAACTTCACACGGTACATATATATCTGAAAGAAAGTGCATTTCTATCTTAATAATTCCGTCACCTTGGCAAGCTTCGCAACGACCACCTTTTACATTAAAAGAAAATCTTCCACTTTTAAATCCTTTAGCTTTAGCGTCATTCGTAGAAGCAAATAAATCTCGAATATCGGTAAACACTCCGGTGTATGTTGCGGGATTTGATCTTGGCGTTCTTCCGATGGGGGATTGGCTTATATCAATAACTTTATCAAGATTTTCTATACCTAGGATATTTTCGTGTTTTCCTGGAATCACTTTTGAGTGATTGAGTTCTACTGATAATTTTTTATATATTATTTCGTTAACCAAAGTTGATTTGCCTGAGCCTGAAACACCAGTTATTCCTGTTATTGTTCCAAGAGGTATTTTTACATCTATATTTTTCAAATTGTTTTCACATGCTTTTTTTACTTCTAAAAATTTTCCGTTTCCAGTTCGTCTCACGCTTGGAATTGGTATTGTTTTTTTGTGGCTCAAATACATTCCAGTGATAGAATTAGGACATTTTTTAATATCTTCAATAGTTCCAGAGCATACTATTTCACCGCCATTTACACCTGAACCTGGGCCAACATCCACAATGTAATCTGAAGCATACATTGTTTCTTCATCGTGTTCTACAACTATCACACTGTTGCCGCTGTCTCTCAAATTTTTAAGTGCATCAATAAGTTTTCCGTTATCTCTTTGATGCAATCCTATGCTAGGTTCATCAAGTACATACAAAACGCCCATAAGTGCAGAGCCTATTTGTGTTGCAAGACGTATGCGCTGGCTTTCTCCACCTGATAAAGTACCGGAATTTCTTGATAAAGTGAGATATTCCAGTCCTACGTTTTTTAAAAAATTAAGCCTGTTTTTTATTTCTTTTAATATTGGCATGGCAATAACAGAATTTTTTTCAGATAAATTTAAGTTGTTAAAAAATTCTAGAGCTTCAGTTATAGATTTATCGCAAACTTGAGATATGTTTATTCCTCCTATAGTCACCGATAATGCAATAGGCGAAAGACGTTTTCCGTTACATTTGTCACATGGAATTTCACTCATAAATGATTCTATTTCTTGTTTTATCCAAGAGCTTTTTGTTTCGCGGAATCTTCTTTCTAGATTTGGTATAATTCCTTCAAATTTATTTTTGTATGTTGTTTTACCGTATGCCGTTTCTCTTATTAAATCCAACATTTCGCCATTAGTTCCGTAGAGTAAAATGTTAACTATTTGAGGTGCAAGCTTACGTATTGGAGTATCAAGAGAAAATTTGTATTTTTTTGCCAATGCTTTGAAATACATATTGGCTATTGAATTTCCTTCCATTGACCAGCCTCCGCCTTTGATTCCTCCTTCATTTATGGATTTTGAATCATCAGGGATAATACGCTTAGGGTCTATTTTCAAAAATACACCCAATCCGGTACATTTTTCACAAGCACCAAAAGGGCTGTTAAACGAAAACGTCCTTGGCTCAAGTTTTTCTATGGATATATTGTGCTCAGGGCAAGCATGATTTTTAGAAAATACGATGTCTTTTTCCATGTCTAAATTGACCGTTACTAATCCATTTGAAAAATTTGTGGCAATTTCAACAGCGTCAGATATTCTAGAGCGAGAATCTTTTTTTAGTACAATTCTGTCCACGATTATTTCTATGGTATGTTTTTGATTTTTTGATAATTTTATATTTTCCGACAAATCTCGTATAGTACCATCAATACGTACACGAACAAAACCTTCTTTTTTTGCTGCTTCCAATTCTTTGGTATGTTCTCCTTTTTTGCCGATTACTACGGGGGACAAAATCTGTATTTTGCTATTTTCTTTAAAATTAAATATTTTGTCTACTATTTGATCTATTGTTTGGTTAGATATTTCTTTGCCACAAATTGGGCAATGTGGTGTTCCGACTCTTGCAAATAAAAGTCTTAGATAGTCATATATTTCTGTTACGGTTCCAACTGTTGATCGAGGATTTTTTGAAGTTGTTTTTTGATCTATGGATATAGCAGGAGAAAGGCCTTCAATGCTTTCTACATCAGGTTTGTCCATCTGCCCAAGAAATTGTCTTGCATAAGAAGAAAGAGATTCCATATATCGACGTTGACCTTCAGCATAGATTGTATCGAAAGCAAGCGAAGATTTTCCTGAACCCGACAAACCGGTAAAAACCACAAGCTTGTCTCTAGGTACTTTTAAGCTTACATTTTTTAAATTGTGAACTTTTGCTCCTTTGATCGTTATATATTTTGACATTTGTGACACTTCCTTTATTAAACATTTTTTAGTTTTTGTATTTGATCTCTTAGAAATGCAGCATGTTCAAATTCAAGCATTTGGGCTGCAAGTTTCATTTCTTTTGTCAAATCTTTGATTAATTTTTCTTTATCATGTTTTGATAAATTTTGGCATGATTTTTTATTTAAAGATTTTTCAGAAATTTCAAGAGTATCAGAAATTTTTTTAATGATTGTTTTTGGAACTATGTTGTGTTTTTTATTATATTCATATTGAATTTTGCGTCTTCTTTCTGTTTCTTTTATTGCTGTTTCCATAGAAGGCGTTATTTCATCGGCGTACATAATAACTTTTCCGTTTGCATTTCTTGCTGCTCTACCAATAGTTTGAATGAGAGATCGCGAAGATCTTAAAAATCCTTCTTTATCTGCATCAAGAATTGCCACAAGAGAAACTTCTGGAATATCAAGTCCTTCTCTTAACAAATTGATTCCTACTAGTACATCAATTTTCCCTAAACGTAATTTTTTTACAATTTCCATTCGTTCAATAGTGTCAATATCGCTGTGCATGTAGGTTGATTTTATCCCGACGTCTTTTAAATAAGAAGTTAAATCTTCTGCCATTTTTTTAGTTAATGTTGTTATTAAAGTTCGTTCTTTTTTTTCAATTCTTGAATTTATTTCAGATATTAAATCGTCTATTTGACCCGCTATTGGTCTAACTGATATTTCTGGATCCAATAGTCCCGTAGGACGAATTACTTGCTGCGCAACTGTTTTACTTTTTTTTAGTTCAAAATCTCCTGGAGTGGCACTTACAAATATGACCTGATTTATTTTGGAATAAAATTCATCAAAATTCATTGGCCTATTATCGTAAGAAGATGGCAACCTGAATCCATATTCAACTAAATTTTCTTTTCTTGAGCGATCTCCAGCGTACATTGCTCGAACTTGAGGAAGTGTAACGTGCGATTCGTCGATGAACATTAAAAAATCATTTGGAAAGTAGTCAAAAAGAGTAAATGGGGTGCTCCCAGGTTTTCTTCCTGATAAAACTCTTGAGTAGTTTTCTATGCCTTTACAAAAACCTATTTCACTTAACATTTCGGTGTCATAATTTACTCTTTCTTTTATTCTTTGAGCTTCTATATATTTTTTTTGTTTTAAAAAATAATTTGCTTGTTCATTGGCTTCTGATTTTAATTCTTTTATTGCTGATTGCAATTTTTCTGGTGGAACAATGTAGTGTGAAGCGGGATAAATAGCAGCATGTTTAAGATTTGCAATAACTTCTCCCGTAATCGGATTTACCTCACTTATTTTTTCAATATAATCTCCAAAAAATTCTACTCGTATCAGAGCGTGTGAAGAGTTGGCGGGGAAAATTTCAACTACATCTCCACGAACTCTGAATTTATTTCTTTTTAGATCGATGTCATTACGCTCATATTGAAGATGTGTAAGTTTTTGTATTAATTCATCACGACTTTTTTCAGTTTCTGGCCTCAGAGAAATAACCATAGATTGATAATCAATTGGATTGCCAAGGCTGTAAATGCACGAAACACTCGAAACTATAATGACATCTCGCCTTTCAGAAAGTGCTGAAGTTGCTGAGTGCCTGAGCTTGTCTATTTCATCGTTGATTGAAGAATCTTTTTCGATGTACGTGTCTGTAGCAGCTATATATGATTCCGGTTGATAATAATCGTAATAAGATACAAAATATTCAACTGCATTGTTTGGAAAAAAAGATTTAAATTCAGAACAAAGTTGTGCAGCCAAAGTTTTATTGTGAGCCAAAACCAGTGTAGGCTTTTGAACATTTTTTATTATGTTAGCCATTGTAAATGTTTTTCCAGAGCCTGTTACTCCTAGTAAAGTTTGTTCTTTGCTTCCGGCTAATACTCCTTTTGAAAGGATATCTACAGCTGATTGTTGATCGCCACATAATTTGAAGTTAGACTCAATTTTAAATTCCATTTGGGTACACTCCTTTTTTGTCTTGTATTTATTTTTCCATTATAATTATAACACATAATTGTAAATTTATTTTTATGGAGCAAATATTAAACTGAAGTGAATGTAAAAATTATCAAAATTAGTTTGGGAGTATTGGTGTTTAAGTCAAATTAAATCCTGGTAAAAAGCGGTGTTTGTAGTTTTACAAATTTCAGTTTGAAACAGATCACGATTGTGATATAATCTAAATAAGATTATTTTATTTTTCGGAGGGGTTATTTGAGACGTAAAAATTTAATTTATTTTTTTGTTTTATGTTTAATTAGTTTATCAGGATGTAGCGGTGCAAATTTTTTTGATGTTCAAAGTGCTATGAATGTTCCTAAACTTTCTGAAGATCAGCAAGGTGTTCAAATGGCGATAAACAGTTGTGTTGGTGAAGATGTTATTTGGAAATATGCTCGTTTTGAAGACAGCTTTGCTTCATTTATAAAATACAACTTAAATGAAGATAGTGAGCCTTTATATATTGCATTTTGTGCATTCCCAGAAGAATCACATAAAGTTCATGCGTTGTTTGTAAAAAAAATAGATAATGTATGGAAAGTTATTAAAGACGCTATCTACTGTGCATCTGATATAAGAAGGGTGTCAGTCCAAGATGTAGATGAAGATGGCGAACAAGAAATATTGATAACATCCGGTGATATAGGGCACTTAGACGAAAAAGTTAATGTGTATAAATGCAGAAAGACAGAAATGGTGGAAGTCATTTTTGCAGAAAATAAAAATTGAAGATAAAATACTGGGGGTAATACGGAATATGAAACGTGTTTTGGTAGCAGAAGATGAAGAAGCAATAAGAGAATTTGAGGTTATAAATTTAAAGCGCTCAGGATATGAAGTTGTAGAAACAGACAGTGGAGAAAAAGCTCTTGAAATGTTTGATAGATATAACGGTGATTTTGATTTAGCAGTTCTCGATATTATGTTACCTGGGATAGATGGAATGAAAGTTTGCAAAGAGTTAAGGAAAAAAAGTGATAGTATTGGAATAATTTTATTAACTGCAAAAACTCAAGAAATGGACAAAATAAGTGGTCTGATGCTTGGAGCAGACGATTATATAACGAAACCTTTTAGTCCATCAGAACTTGTTGCTCGTGTGGATGCGTTATACAGACGTGTAGCACTGAATTTAATGAGGAGTGAAAACAAGTTTCAAGAAGAAATAAAATTTGGAGAATTTGTACTTAATTTAAGAAATCGTGCTTTAAAAAAGAGAGGTCATGTGATAGAACTTACACAAGTGGAATTTCAAATAATGGAGTATTTCTTTTCTAATCCCGGTAATGTGCTTAGTCGTACTCAAATTTTAGAACATGTTTGGGGAGATTCACATAAAGGAGAAGAAAAAATAGTTGATGTTAATATAAGACGCTTAAGAATGAAAATAGAGGATGATGCTTCTTGCCCTAAGCATATAATTACTGTTTGGGGTATGGGATATAAATGGGAAAATTAAATGTTTGGAGAGTAGATACATGAACATTAAGGGTATAAAAAGAAGGTGGATAGTAAACAGTTTAGGGTTTACTGTGTCCATTTTTACTGCCTTAGTAATTAGTTTTGCATTAATAGTTCGTGGATATTTTTATAGTGGCATACAACAAACTATAGGTGGTAGAACAAACGAACTTTGTAATGTTCTTAAAGGACATTCGGGAAGCATTAGTTCTGATTTTATTGATGTTGCAAAGGTGTATGTAGAAAATTTTTCTGATAATAAAATTATGGAGCTGATGGTTTTTGATAAAAACAATAAAGTAATTATTACTTCAACAGGCTTTTTGCCTGAAATGTCCGAAATAATGCCAGATTATGAAATTGCCAAAGTTAGTTCTGATGGCCTTGGAAAATGGGAAGGAAAAATTTCTAGTGGTGAAAGACTTATGGCAGTTACGCGTCGCATATATGATAATGCAGGAGAATATCTTGGAGCTGTACGGTATGTGGTGTCAATGGAAGAAGCAAATTTTAGAATAGTATGTGGCACAGCACTTATCATAGGTATAGAGGTAATTGTTGTTTTGTTTATGTTTATGTCAGGCATGTATTTTATCAAGTCAATTGTTAGACCTGTAAGTGAAATTTGTGAAAAAGCGAAACAAATTGCTCAAGGAAATTTTCACATAAAGATAAATAAAAAATATGATGATGAAATTGGAGAGTTAAGTGATACCATAAACTACATGGCTGAAGAACTTGACAACTCAGAAAAAATAAAAAATGAGTTTATCTCTTCTGTATCTCACGAATTAAGAACACCTCTTACTGCCATAAAAGGGTGGGCTGAGACTATGCAAATGTGTGATAAAGATGAAAGTACAATAAAAAGAGGGCTCGAAACAATTGTAAAAGAGGCGGCTAGGCTTTCTTGGATAGTAGAAGGATTGCTTGACTTTTCTAGTATAAAAGAAAAACGTATAAGTTTGGTGAAAGAAAAAATTGATATTTTAGCAGAATTGGGTGAAGCAGTCTATATGTTTAAAGATAGGGCTGTAAACGAAAAAAAAGAACTTATATATGATGAACCAAAAAACATTCCACCTGTTATGGGTGATAAAAATAGACTTAGGCAAGTATTTATAAACATAATAGACAATGCACTTAAATATACTTCTGAGGGTGGAGGAATAAGTGTAGACGTTGGCGTTAAAGATAAGAATGTGTATGTAAGCGTTACTGATAACGGATGTGGTATACCTGCTGAGCATTTACCAAATGTTACAAAAAAATTTTACAAAGCTAATTATTTAAAGCGTGGATCAGGAATAGGACTGGCAATAGTGGATGAAATAGTAGCTCTCCATAATGGTAGCCTTGTAATAATAAGCGAAGAGGGATTTGGTACTACTGTAACAGTTAATATCCCTATTGCTTATGCGGAATAATTTTTAAGTAGGTGGAAATAGTCAAAATGACATGGTTGGAATTATATAAAGCCACAAGCCAGTTTCTCAAGCTAAACGAAATTTATGAATATCAATCTGAAGTTAGTATTATTTTTGAAGATTTATTTGGAATGACTTATTCCGATGTGATATTAAAATCAAAGGATATAGTCGAAGCAAATTGTGTAGAGCGCGTGAATAATGTGTGTAAATTGCGTAAAGAGGGAATACCTATTCAGTATGCGTTGGGAAAGTCGTATTTTATGGGTAGGTATTTTTTTGTTGGTGATGGAGTTTTAATCCCAAGAGAAGATACTACAGTTCTTGTTAATTGCGGAATTGATTATTTGAAAAATAAAAATGATTGTCCTCATATTATTGATTTATGTAGCGGTACAGGTTGCGTTGCTATATCACTTGAAAAAAATTTGAAGAATGAATCTGTGATTTATGCTGTTGAATTATATAAAGAAGCTTTTGAATACTTAAAAAAAAATTTACTTATACATGGTAGTAAAGTAAGAACAATTTGTGGAGATGTATTTTCTGTTTTTAAAGAATTTGAAGACGAGTATTTTGATTGTATAGTTTCAAATCCTCCGTATTTAACTCGTGACGATATGCAAAATCTTCAATTAGAGGTAAAAAAAGAACCAAGTTCTGCATTATATGGAGGAATTGATGGACTTGATTTTTATAGGAATATATGTAATTTATGGACTTGTAAAATAAAAATCGGCGGTATGTTAGCTTTTGAAATAGGAATGAATCAAGAAAATGATGTAAAAAAGATTATGGAATTTTATGGGTTTAAAAACATTTTATTTTTAAACGATATAAATGGAATCATTCGTGTGGTTTCTGGAATTAAAATTTAGTGTTTAAAAAAGGTGATGTTAATGTGCTGTCTTTAAGCGTTGGTGAATCTGAAATTTTTATGGAAAATGGATTTATAAAACAATGTGGTGATTTTTTTTCAAAATTTTTTTCAAAATGTAAAGTTTTATTAATAAGCGATTCGAATGTATTTGATATTTATTCGTCAGATATCATCGATTGCCTAAAAAAATTAAAGTTTGATGTTAAGTGTTATGTTATTAAAAGTGGGGAAGAGAGTAAATCTCTCAAAACAGTTGAAAAAATATATAATGTTCTGAAGATGTGTAATATGTCACGATCTGATATAATTTTAGGAGTTGGCGGAGGTGTAGTAACTGATATATCAGGTTTTGTTGCGTCAACATATAACCGTGGGATGAATTTTGTATCTATACCTACGTCACTACTTGCTATGGTAGATGCAGCAATAGGTGGAAAAAATGGTGTGAATTTTTATGGAAAAAATTTAGTAGGAACTTTTTATGATCCCAGATTTGTTCTTATAGATCCGTTTGCTTTAAATACATTACCTAAAATGGAATTTTATTCTGGAATGGCAGAAGTTATAAAATGTGCTGCCGTAAAAAGTAAAGACCTTTTTGAAATGATTGATAAAAAAATTTTTTTTAATAATTTAACTGAAATTATTTATCAAACTATTTTGATAAAAAAGCATATTGTGGAAAGTGATAAATTTGATAAATCTTTGCGTATGCTTTTAAATTTTGGCCATACTTTTGGACATGCAATTGAGCTTTCTGATAGTACCAAAAAAATATCACATGGATTTGCAGTTTCCATAGGCATGAACTTGATAACTAAAATTTTTGAAAAATTGGGAAAAACCGATAAAGGTGTGTCAACTAAATTGTCTGAAATTTGTAAAAAATATAATTTACCGATAAAAAGTGATGTATCGATTGAAAAAATAATTTCTTTAGCAATGAGTGATAAAAAAGTAGTAAATAATACTTTTAATTTAATTGGAATAAAAAATATCGGAGAATGTTTTGTTTATAAATTGCCAAAAGATCACATTGAAAAATTTATGAAAGGAGATATATAACTTGAAATTTGCAGACATAACTCCTTCAAAATTTTACGGTGAGATTAGTGCGGTGCCTTCAAAAAGTTTTTCGCATAGAGCAGCAATTTGTGCAGCTTTATCTGAAAAGCGGTGCAATATTTTTTCCATGTCTGTTTCCGATGATGTCTTAGCTACTGTTAGAGGTTTAAAAAAGATAGGGGCAAATGTTTTTATTGACGGAGACACACTTATTGCAAAAGAAAAAGGTACTTTTTTGGATGGAACTATGATTGACTGCAATGACTCGGGAACAACATTGAGGTTTTTAATTCCTTTAATTGCTGCACTTGGTAAATCTGCTATTTTTAAACGTGGAGATTCTCTCTTAAAACGGCCAATCAAATTATATTTAGAAATATTGAAAAAATTTGGAGTAAAATATAATATTGATTCAAATAATCTAATTTATATATCTGGTCAACTTAAATCAGGTGTGTTTTTTATTCCTGGAAACATAAGTTCTCAATTTGTTTCGGGATTGTTAATGGCATTACCATTGATTGATGGTAGCAGTGAAGTAAACATTGTTGGTGTATTAGAATCTGAAGGTTATGTTGATATGACAATAGAAATGATGAAACAATTTGGTGTAAATATTTTTAAAGAAAAAAATAAATTTTACATAAAAGGTGGTCAAAAATATCAGGGTGCCAATTTAAAAATAGAAGGTGACTGGTCACAAGCGGCATTTTTTATGGTTGGTGCAGCAATTAGCGGAGAGATTGTATTAAAAAATTTAAATAAAAATTCTTGCCAGGGTGATAAAAGGATAGAAAAATTAATATCAGATTTCGGTGCGAGTGTGCATTGGGACAATAATAAATTAATTGTGAAAAAATCTTTTTTGCATGGCGTTCATGTAGACGCAAGTCAAATTCCAGATCTAGTCCCTGCTTTAGCTGTTTTAGGTGCAAATTCATATGGACAAACGAAAATATTTAATGCAAAAAGATTAAAATTTAAGGAATGTGATAGATTACAAATTATGTATGAACAATTAAAAAAATTAAATGTAAATATTACCAAATCAAAAGATTCACTTACTATTTTCGGTAAAAAAAATATTTGTAGTACGAGTGACTTGGGTTACAACGACCATAGGATAGTAATGGCCTTAGCTATTATGGCTTTGAATTTGAAAGAAAATAGCTTAATAACGTATGCTCAAAGTGTGAATAAATCTTATCCAGAATTTTTTAAACATTATAATATGTTGGGAGGTAATGCTCGTGTCTTCGATGTGGGGGAATAATATAAAAATTTCAATTTTTGGAGAGAGTCATGGACCTGCTGTGGGAGTTGTTATAGATGGATTTCCATATGGGCAAAAAATAAATTTTGAATATCTAAAATTTCAGATGAAAAAAAGGTTGCCACCAGGAGTGGATATCACAAGCCGCAAAGAACAAGATGATCCCAAAATTTTATCTGGCGTTTTAAATGGTGTCACAACTGGTACTCCTATATGCGCAATAATAAAAAATGAAGATATAGAACCACAAAATTATGATATTCAAAGATTTTTTTTAAGGCCGGGACATGCTGATTATACAAATTACGTAAAGTATAAAGGATTTGAAGACTTTAGAGGTGGCGGACATTCTTCAGGGCGCCTAACTGCTGCACTTGTTTTTGCTGGTACGATTTGTAGAGGATTTTTGCTTAAAAATTCAATAAATGTAATTTCTCATATATATTCTGTTGGAAATATTGAAGATGTAAAATTTAATTCTTGCAGTATAGATGATTGTATTATTAAGAAATTGTCAAAAGATTTTTTTCCTGTAATTGAAGATGAAAAAGGGACAGAAATGAAAAATAAAATATCGGATCTTAAATCAAAAGGAGACAGTATTGGAGGCATTATCGAATGTGCTGTTATTGGTGTTCCGGCAGGAATAGGTGATCCTATTTTTGATAACGTAGAAAGTAAAATTTCTTCTATTATTTTTGGAATTCCAGGAATTAAAGGAATAGAATTTGGGAGTGGATTTTCAGGTACGAAACTTGAAGGAAGTATAAACAATGATTGCTTTTTATTTGGCGATAAGGGAATTTGTACATCTACTAATAATCACGGGGGAGTTTTGGGTGGAATTAGTTCCGGAATGCCAATAATATTTAAGGTTGCGTTTAAACCTACTCCTTCGATCAAAAAAGTTCAAAATACGGTAAATTTAAAATCTCAAGTAAATTGTCAAATTTCAGTACAAGGGCGCCACGATCCATGTATTGCTGTTCGCGCTCCTGTAATTGTTGAATCTGCTGCTGCTATTGCGATTTTGGATTTAATGGTTCCTTACTTAAATAAGTAGGAATTTTATTGCTAATAAAAGATAAGAGCTTGGAGGAAAGTGCAGTGAATATTAAGAAAATAGAGAAAAATTCACAATATAATTTTAATTCTATAGAAGATCAATTTAATTTTTTAAAAAAAGAGTTTCATGTAATTGCCGGTCCATGCTCAGTAGAAAATGAAAAGCTATTGGATATAACAGCAAAAGAATTGTCAAAGTTAGGTGTAAAATTTTTAAGAGGCGGACTATATAAACCAAGGACATCGCCGTATGAATTTCAAGGATTAAAAGAAAATGGTTTAAAATTACTTAAAAATACAGCCCAAAAATATGGAATGATGTCTGTTAGTGAAGTGACAGATACTCGACTAGTAGAAAGTATGTCAGAGTATATAGATATTTTGCAAATAGGTTCTAGAAATATGCAAAATTTTGAATTGTTAAAAGAAGTAGGAAGATCTAAAAAATCAGTTTTATTAAAAAGAGGTATGTCTTCTACAATCGAGGAATTTAAATATGCGGCAGAATACATTGCGTGTGAAGGGAATAATAATATTATTATGTGTGAGCGTGGCATAAGGACGTTTGAAACCGCTACACGAAATACTCTTGATATTTCATGTGCTGCAATACTAAAAAACGATACAAAAATTCCTGTAATTATTGATGTAAGTCATTCTCTGGGGCGTAAAGACATACTAAAAAATATATCAAGAGCTGCCGTTGCTGTTGGCGCAGATGGCATTATGATTGAAGTCCATTGCAATCCAAGTAAGGCACTGTCAGATAGTTTTCAGCAACTTAATTTAAATGAGTTTGAACATATTTTCAAAGATATAAAATTTTTTGAATCTTTATTACATAAATTATAAATATGTTGTAATCTAAATTTTTATTTAAATAAAATGTGAATTATTGGCAAAATGTTTATAAATATATTTTATATAGTTGCTTAAAAAATACAAAATTTATAAAAAAGAATAATTAAAATCACCATCTTACTTTATTTTATATATAGTTTGAATTTTTTTGGTCGTGATATACTATAACTCACGATATAAAAAATGATGGAGAGAGACGACAATGATAAAGAAATTATTGAAATTTTTTACATGTATGCTGGTATTGACGACCACTTGTTTGAATTTAAATTTTAAAGCTGAAAAATCAAATTTACTTTACGAATGCAAATCGCATATGTATATGCACCGCTACTACAACGAAAATAAAAAAATTTATACAATAGTATTTTTATTTAATCCTGTGCGTTTTGTTCGAAATGAGTTTTATAAGGATGAGTCCCCAGAATGCATTGTGATTGACGATTGTGTGCTTAATACTTTATTGTACAAAGACATATTTATGTTAGAAAAGAACTTTATTGAAAACTTGATTTTTAATTTAGTTAAAACAGGTGAATGGGTGATGATGAGGGAACGGCGCTGGGTTGTTGTGGCTAAAGTATCTGCGATATGTCGGGTAGGAGGGCTTGATAAATTTTGGGGTGAAGATGAAGATGGTGAGGAAAATAATTTAAGCGACTTTGTTGTAGATTGTTTGGATAATTTAGATATTAAGCTATACAAATTTTATTTAAAGGATGTGAATATCCAAGAAAAATTTTTCTTGTGATCAAAACTATGAAAGTATCTCCTTCTATGCTTGCGTGTAATTTTTCTCAAATGGGTAAAGAAATCAAAAAAATTTCTAAATATGGTGCAGACTGGGTGCATATGGATATTATGGATGGGAATTTTGTTCCGAATATATCTTTTGGTCCTGACGTTGTTAAATCTTTACGCACGTATTCTTCAATTTTTTTTGATGTACATCTCATGGTAACTAAGCCACGTATGTATATTGAGCGTTTTTTAGATGCTGGAGCTGATTTGATAACTTTTCATTTTGAGTCTGAAAGTAACGTTCTTGATACAATCAGTACTATAAAAAAATCAGGAAAGATGGTTGGTATTTCTATTAAGCCTAGCACTTCTGTAAAACTTCTTGAACCATATCTTGAGTTTGTAGATTTAGTGTTAATAATGACTGTTGAACCAGGTTTTGGTGGGCAAAAATTTATGCCAGATCAAATGGAAAAATCGTTGTTTATAAAATCAAAATATCCCAATATCTTGGTAGAAGTCGATGGTGGTATTAATCTTGAAACTATAAAAATAGTAAAAAAATATCCGGTAGATGTGTGTGTGTCAGGAACTTGTATATTTAATTCGGAGAATATAGCCGAAACCATACAAAAATTAAAAAAATAAAGGAGATAGTACCGGTGATGGAACAATTTAAATTAAAAATGTTTGCAAAAGCAGGAATATCATGTTTATTTTTAGCGAGTATTATTTGTTTATGTCAATTTATAAGGGCCAATAAAAAAGAACCGTGTTATTGTGCTAATCCTCCGGCTGATTCATTGCTTGAACCGTGTTTTAATGGTAATAGTGATGTAGACGAAAAAATGGTTGGAGTATGGATTTCATATTTAGAATTAAAAATTAATTCATCTCAAAATACAGAACTTAAATTTAAACAAAAATTTGATAAAATAATTCAAACTGCAAAAAAAGCACATGCTAATACATTGATAATTCACGTGAGATCTCACAGTGATGCACTTTACAGATCTGAGTTTTTTCCTTGGTCACATTTATTAACAGGAGTGCAAGGAAAAGATCCAGGGTTTGATCCGCTGGAATATATGGTAAATCAGTGTCACAAAAATAAATTAAAAATTCACGCTTGGATTAATCCTTTAAGAATACAAGCTAAAAATGCACCGTCGCCACTTAGTGAAAATAATCCTTGCCACAAAATAAAAGGACGTCATTGTTTAGTAAAAACATCAGATGGGCTTTACTATAACCCAGCATATCCCGAAGTACGTGAACTTATAAAAAATGGAGTAAAGGAAATAGTATCAAAGTATGATGTGGATGGTATACATTTTGATGACTATTTTTATCCGGAATCAAAAAATATTCCTTCAAATGAAAATAATTATCTTTCAAAATCTCAAGCAGTAAATTTAATGGTATCGGAAGTGTACTCAAGCATAAAGAATATTAAACCAAACGTTCAGTTTGGAATTTCTCCAGCAGGCAACATTAATAAATGTCACGAGATAGGAGCTGATCCGGAAACTTGGTTGGGTAACTCGGGATATGTAGACTATCTTTGTCCACAACTTTATTGGAGTTTAAGATGTCCTGCACTTCCTTTTGAAAAAGCAGCAAACATCTGGGCTCGAGTTCCTAATAGATCGCGTGTAAAACTTTATGCAGGGCTTGCAGTTTATAAGATTGGAACTAATTTAGATTCTAACACTTGGAATGGTTCGGATAATATTCTTGCCACCGAATATGCTATTATTAAAAATATGGGTTACAAAGGCATAATGCTTTATTCATCTTCATTCTTAGATACAGATAAAACTAGATCAGAAATTTCAAATTTGGTAAAAGCAATAGATCAATAAAAATTACACTTAGTGTCTTTGCTTTATCACACAAACTAAAAGCAAAATTACTCCAAATGTTATGCAGTAGTCGGCAAAATTACATACTGGTGGAAAAAATGAAAGTAATATGTAATCTGTTACATATCCTTTTAAAATTCTGTCAATAAGGTTTCCAATACCTCCGCCTATTATTAAAGAAATTGATCCCAAAATAAATTTATTTTTGATTTTTTTTGAAACCATTAAGTAAATCAAATAAACTAAAATTGAGAGTGTTACAAATATAAGTAGCGCTCTTTTGTTATAAAAAATCCCTAAAGCAGCTCCATAATTTTTAGTATGAGTAATTTTTAGAAATGGTAAAAATGTATTAACCAATTTTTTTTCTGGTACAGTTGAGATGATAAAAAATTTTATTAATTGGTCTACTACCGGTACTATAAACAATAAAGAGAAAAATAAAATCATAAAATGTCACCCTTTACTTTGCAATGGAATTTATCAACATTATATTATACTGTTTGTAATTTATCAATAACTCTTTTCATGTACTATGCATAGTATATTAATGGGGGTGATAAAAAATGAAGACAGATAAAAAATGTGCATGTGGTTGCGGAATTATAGGGACTGTTTTGGGTATAATTTTTGGAATAATTGTGGCATCGCTATTTGCAGCGGGAAGTACACCCTTGATAGTAACAGCAATTTGGATAGCTTTTGCTATAGCAGGAGCAACTTTAATATTACTCATGATAATGTTGCCCATTTCTTCATGCGGAACATGTATGCGACTTGTGATATGTCTAAAACGCAGTTTAACTTGTTTATTAATTGGGACAATAGGCACGGTAGTAACTTCTATTGCAGCATTAGCAATTGTGCTTGAAATAACGGCAATGTCTATGATTTTCCTTATCGGGCTTGGTACATTTTTCTTTACAATGTTGCTTAGTGGTTTAGTATCATTTTTTAAATGTTTGGCTGGAAACTAATTAATAAAATATAGGGTAAGTTACCAAAGATTTTATTACATCTTTTGGTAACTTTATTTTTTGTAATGATTCAAGAAATTTGTTGAATTATGTCGAATTAATGTCATATTTTTTTAATCTATTACTTAAATGGAATATTGATATTGTAATAAATGGTGATATAATTAAATGATAATTTAAATAAAGGAGAGTTAAAAATTTATGACAAAATTTGTAAAGCTAAAAATTTTGAAAATTACAACGATACTGTGTTGTTTTGCAAGTGTATTTTGTACAACAACGTACTCTATTTTTAATTCAGGCAAAAAAACATTGAGAGAGACTGAAACATCAATGATTAAAAACTCGCAAAACAACACAAAACGATTAAAAAAATCAACAAAAATCAATATTTCATATGTAGTATTAAAATTTTGTTGCCAAAAGTATAATGAATTTTTTAGAGCCAGATCTAGATTATTAAACATTTTAGATCAATTTGACGCTGTTTGTACAACTAAATATGGCGATTTTGTTTCGGATGTAAATATTTCAGACGTAAAAGATTGGTTAGATTCGGGCGTCGAAGTTCCTTACGAAATTTATAAAGCGTATGAAAGGTATACAAATGTGTCTCAAAAAATTTTGGGAGTAGTAAATGACTTATCAGATATCAGATCACAAAAAACATTTATAAGATACTTTATAGGAAGAATGCTTATTGAACGGTTACTTTATAGTGGTTTAGAAGTAGATACAATAATGGGAATTATGGAACGTTATGGGATAAAATCAGTAAACATTGTACTAAATCAGGAAAAAAATACTGATGAAATGTACTTGGTTGTAGTAACACTTGAAAATAGTAATATTACAGAGTTTGATAAACGAGTTCTTGATGAATATGATTTTATTGAATATACACAAATGGATTTAGATAATGAAGATGTTAGCATTGTTTTTTATATGTAAATATGAATAATTTTTAAATTTAAAAATTTTAATATCACGTCATAATACTAAATAATTGAAATTTTTGAGCTTGAATTCTTAAAATTGATATGATAGAATAATTTTTGTAAGTAAATCAAGTAATCGCGTGTCAATTAAATTGATATGAGGAAAGTCCGAGCTCCGCAGAGCAGATTAACGGTTAACAACCGCCGAGGGCGACCTCAGGGAAAGTGCAACAGAAACTAAACCGCCCAATAATTTGGGTAAGGATGAAAAGGCGAGGTAAGAGCTCACCGGTGTACAAGAGATTGTGCAGCCGTGCAAACCCTAATCGGAGCAACACTGTTTGGTAAAAAATACACTTGCTCGGTGTAATAAAAAGTGGCGTTGAGCCAGTGTGGTGACACTTGGCCAAGATAGATGATTACTCACGACAAAACTCGGCTTATCGATTTACTTATTTTTTAATTTAGTTTAAAAATCCGAACATACGGCTGTTAATGCAATATGTTCGGATTTTTTTATGTTACTCTGCATCAACCACTTCAACATTTTGTGGAATAGTAACCAATGCAAAAGTTCCAATTTGATCCACATATTTATTTATTCCTACAATTTCAATAGTTTTATTTCTGAGGTTTTCGTAATTTTCTTCTGACCATCCCATAACGTAAAAATATGGTCCAAATAAATTTTTCTTGTAATCTCGTATTTTTACTGCATATAAATTAATATTTTCTTCGGATTTACGAGTTACCAAACCTTTAACTTTCATTATTTTGTTTAGATTTTCTTTCGCCGATTGTGAATATACAAATGAATACATATCTTCATATGCTTCTTGCGTTTTCATCTTTGTGTAGTCTTTATCCACAGTATTAAAATTGACATTATCTAAAGTTGAAGATGTTTTCTCGTATGCAGTTTTACTTTTCATTGTTTCTTGATTTAAACTACAACTTGACAATAGAGTTATGACTACTAATGATATAAACATGATGGATATCCATCTATTACCGAATTTTTTCACAAAGCTCTCTCCTTTGATTGTATTAAAATTTTCCACCGCCACCACCGTGTTTGTTGCCTGATGAACTTGTATGGACAGTGCTTGCAGAGTTTTTTGGAACTTTGGCATGACGATCGATTTTACTAAATAAAAACAATTCTCGTTTGTCAGTAATATCTAGGCTATTTTTTTTAACATATTGTACTGCTTTATATTTGTTTTTTATATTTTTTAATTGACTTTTCATTGCTGCTGTAATCAAAAAAGATATTAAAATTCCTACTGCTAACGATATTGGTATCCAAATCCATCCAAGAGGTTCTTTAGGAAGATTGTGCGAATCGTAGGGGTTGCTTTTTTTTGCTTTGTTTATAAAGCTGTCACACAAATTGGCATAAGTTTCAAACGCACGACAGTAATCATTTTTTGAAAGATAGGTAGATATCTGTTTACCAATATAATTTATTCCAGCATCAGTAAATGCTGTTATTCCAAATCCATGTGTAGATATATACCAGTCTCTGCTATTTGTGCTTATAAGTAACAAAATACCATCTTTGTTTTCTCCCAGACCATAATTATTGTAGTCATAATAATCATCGGCATATTGTTGAGGAGTTTTACCATCTAGATCGTCTATCGTAACTATAGCTATATCGCAATTTTGCTTTGTACTAATTTCATCTAACATTGAAATCAATAATATTTTTTCAGATGATGTTAACGTTGAAGCACTGTCTTCTAATCGTGAGGGGTGAACCTGATCAGCTAATATATTTATAAATCCAATAGATAAAATAAATAAAATCAAAAATATTGATATCATTTTTTTATTTATCATCATGCTTACCTTCTTACTGCATTAAATTAATGAGCCATGCCAATCCGTAAGTGATTATACTACTGATTCCCGCTATTGCTGCAAACCATTTTAAATATGCTTTTTTATCCATAGGTAAATTACCCACAAATTGTCCGGTTTGTCCATTCATTGCAAATGTATATTTTTTATTATTCCAAGTAGTATTTAGCAGCCAAACTGGGTATAGTGCGTATTTTATACTTCCTCCGTTTAGATTGACACTACTTGATTGTGTCAAAACGGTATTAAATCCGGTAACTGTTGATTTCAAGGCATCTTCAACAGTATGTTTAACACGTTCATTGGCACGGGTCACACTTTCAGACGCAGTAATATCGTATTTATTCGAAATATATCCGGCTAAATATGCGGTTTGAAAATCGACTGCATCTTTATGATTAAACGGTTCCAACGACTCCATCAAATCGTTAGAAATTTTTGAGCATCCATTTACAGGAATATTTTCAAAGTCTAAATTTCCAACTCGAACTACGGAATAAAAACTTGTTTGAGTGTAGTTATAATTAGAATCACTCCATACAGATGTCCTTGTCGCACGATACCTTGCTTGGCCATCAGCGTGAGCGCCAAATAACCAAAATGGAACGTAAACTCCCTTAATTTCATCTATATGATTTTCACTTTTGAATACTTTTGGGAGAAAAAATTTTTTCTTTAAATGTTTTTTTAGACCATCTTCAGCTGCCTGTTTGTCTAATTTGAACGGTATTATGTAATCAGGACGTAGATTTCCTGAAAATTTTTGTGTTATTATTACAGGAGTATCGCAAAAGGGACATTTAGTAGACGCAGTGGTTTTATCACCAACTATTTCTCCACCACATGATTGACAAACATATGTGTTGAGTTCATTATCTTCCTTTGCAGACAAATAATTAGTATTTTGTATATCCCAATTTATATCATCATTTTTTTCATCATTTAGTTCGTCATCATATTTTTTTAGAGTTTCAAGTTTAAATTCTGTATCACAATAAGGGCACTTCATTTTTTGTATTGAACTGTCAAAATTCAGTGCACCTCCACATGAGGGACACTTATATTCCAGTAAATTACCCATATTTTCTCCTTTCACTTTTTAACAAGTAAACATTTTTCCACAATTCGGGCAAAATTTAGGAGTTTCAGTATTTTCTGGTACTTTCCAACCACAATCAGAACAAAATTTTGGAACAGGATTTTTAAGTTTTGGATTTCCGCATTGCGAACAAAAATTCCCAGTTGCCATATTTCCGCAATTACATTTCCAATTATTTTCAGAAAGATTGTTGGAATTATTATTTTGTTTATTTGCAGAGAATAAATTATTTACATTTATTCCTCCAGAAGATTGTGCCATTCCTAATCCCATAAACCCTGTTATTGCTCCTGCAGAATTGGAAGCTGCATTTTTCATGGCAGCAGCTTGTGCTTCTGTCAAGGTAGCTGCAGCCATAGTTGGATTTTGCATTATGGCAGTGCGTTGTGCTTGTTTTATTATTTGGGCATCTTCTTCTGTTAAAGTTATTGGATTCATTGCAATTGAAACTACAGATAATCCGCGTAAATCGCTCCATTTTTTTGTAAGTACGTTATTCATTATTTCTGCTAATTTTTCAGCATGTCCTGGTATTGCGTTGGGCCTAATTCCCATATCAGATATTTTAGAAAATGCAGGTTGGAGTGCACTTACAAATTCTGTCTTTAGTTGACTGTCAATTTCTTCCCTTGTATATTCTTTTTCAATGTTTCCGCATACATTGGTATAGAAAAGTATAGGATCGGATATTTTATAAGAGTATATTCCTGAGCATCGCACAGAAACATCAATGTCTAGTCCAATATTTTTATCTACAATCCGAAAAGGAATAGGGTTGGGTGTTCCAAATTTGTTGTCTACAAGTTCTTTTGTATTGAAGTAATATACTCGTTGATCCTTTCCCGTATCACCTCCGTATGTAAACCGTTTGCCAATGGTTTTAAAAGTATTAATAATAGATTTTTTTAATCCACCACTAAATATGCTTGGTTCGCTGGATGTGTCATAAGTAAATTCTCCTGGTTCGGCACATATTTCAACAACTTTTCCTTGATCCACAATAATCATACACTGGCCATTAGCGACTGCAATGCCAGAACCGTTAGAAATAATATTATTGTTTCCATGTGTATTGGAAGAACGTCCACCAATTTTTTTCTGACCACGCATAACCATTGTGTTTTTATCCATTGAATCGCAATAAAAAAATTCTTTCCATTGATCTGCTAGAGTTCCGTTTATAGCACCAATTCCTGCTTTGATAAGTCCCATGCAATTTTCTCCTTTCAATTTTTAGGATGTTTAAATTTAAATCTGTTGATAAAATTATAAAACAGCCAAATTAAAAAGTCAACGTTACATTATTTTGGTTATGTTTTATATAAAGAATATAAATGAAATACTTTTTGATATTCAGACGTATAAAATATAAACTATACACCCCAAAATAGTAAGTGTATAGTTATGTTTTTTAAAATTTACTAATTTTTTAAAAAATCAAACATCTTTTTCAAGTATCAATATAGGATCTATTATCTTATCTTCTTTATATATCATTAAGTGAAGGTGTGGTTCTTCTAAAATTTCACATGGGACTTTGTCAACTGATCCTATATCCTGCCCACTTTTTACCTTTTCCCCTTTTTTTACCATGGTTTCTTTAGATAATCCAGAATAATATGCAGTAAATTTAGTATCATGTTCAATTACTATTGTAACGCCTAGCGCTGAGTCTTCATATATGTCCTTAACGATTCCACTTGTTATAGCTTTCACGATACTACCGGTATCACATTTAAAATCTACACCTTGGTGCGAACGCCAATCTCCCATAGTTTTTGAATAAACCGGTTTCCCGTCACTAAATTCTTTTAAAATAACGTTATTGGTTGGGTAAGTTATTTCTGGAACTATATTTTCTGCAGAAACAGCTTGTACTTGTTCGTCTTGTGCTTCCACATCGTTTGATTTTTTTTGCGGTTCTTTTTTAATAGGGATGGGAGTCTTTTCGAGAACTTTTTCTTCAGATGTGCTTTCTTTTTCGACTGAGTTTTTTGGTTTAATCTTATTTTGTGATTTAGAATTATTTTGAGATAAATTTTCCTTTTTTACTTGTTGTGGTGATACAGTAAAATTTTGAACACTTGCATAAGTAGCCCAACCCGCTACAGATAATGTTGCTATAAACACTGCTAAAGAAATATAAAATTTTTTCTTTTTTGATTTTTGAGATCCGTTTTGCCCTCCAAAATCAGGTTTACCGGTAGTGGGTTTATTGTTTAATACGTCCATTAAAATACACCTCCAGTAATATTATTGTCATTAAATTTTATTTATATACAACAATACATCATATTTTTATAAATATTTTGAAAATAAAAATGACATATACATACTAAAAGTGTTATAATGTGCTTATTAATCAATATTGAGGAGAGATTTTATTTTATGGATTTAAAAGACGAATTTATTTCTATATATGAAGACAACATAAAAAGAGAAGGCTCAAAAGAACTTTTAAATTGGCTAGAGTCTACGGATTTTTTTGAAGCACCTGCAAGTACTAAATATCATTGTGCGTGTAAGTATGGGCTAGTTCAGCATAGCTTAAATGTATACGATGTTTTTAAACAGAAATATTTTGAAGAAAAAAATGACAATCTAGAAAGTATCACAATTTGTACGTTGCTTCACGATATATGTAAATCGCACTTTTACAAAATTTCTACCAGAAATGTAAAAAATGAGTTGACGGGTGTATGGGAACAGATACCGTACTATACTATTGATGATGTTTTCCCATATGGACATGGTGAAAAATCTGTATTCTTAATTGAAAGATTTATGCGTTTAAAAACAAGCGAAGCAATGGCTATAAGGTGGCATATGGGAGGATTTGACGATGCAGTGCGCGGTGGAGGATTTTCCATGAGTCAGGCATTTGATAAATTCCCCTTGGCAGTAAAGTTACATATATCAGATTTGGAGGCTACTTATTTGAAAGAGAAAGGTACTTCTGAAATTAGGAACAAAAGGGTATAATTGTTTAATATAATGTTACAGAGGGGGAGTGACCAAAAGTGAACATTCTTGTATTAAATTCCGGAAGTTCGTCTTTAAAGTATCAATTAATAAATATGGAGACGGAGACGGTTCTTGCTAAAGGGATATGTGCAAAAATAGGAAATACTGAAAGTGAATTTAAACAATTTACTGCAAAAAATCCTTCATTTTTTAAAAAAGTAAATAATATTTATACTCACAAAGAAGCTTTCAAATTAATAGAAGATATGCTTACTGATCCCGAGGCAGGAGCCATTAAAAATTTAAATGAAATAGCTGCAGTTGGTCATAGAGTCGTTCATGGTGGTGAGTATTTTAAAAATCCATCTATTATTAACAAAACCGTTATTGACGAAATTACAGAATTAATTCCATTAGCTCCACTGCATAACCCAGCACATTTATCTGGTATCTTGGCATGCAAGGAATTATTGGGAGAAAATATTCCTCAGGTAGCAGTATTTGATACATCTTTCTATTATAATCTTCCGCCAAAAGCTTACGTTTTTCCTATTCCATATCAATATTACAAAAAGCATCATCTTAGAAAATATGGGTTTCATGGAACTTCTCACAAATATGTTAGTAAAAAAATGTGTTGTGATTTTAACAAAAATATTAAAACCACTAAAATAATAAGCTGTCATTTGGGGAACGGATCTTCTATAACTGCTATAGAAAATGGGTTGGCTGTAGAAACAAGTATGGGACTTACTCCACTTGGTGGAGTAATAATGGGTACCAGATGCGGTTCTATTGATCCATCAGTTATTCTTCACTTGTGTGAAAAAGAAAAATTATCATATAATCAAATAAATAATATTCTTAATAGACAATCTGGAGTCTTAGGAATATCCGGTGTAAGTAGCGATGATAGAGAAGTGTTAAAAGCAGAAAAATCTGGAAATTCACGTGCAAAACTTGCTCACGAAATTATGGTATATCAAATAGTTAAGTATATTGGTGCTTATAACGCTGTACTTAAAGGATGCACTTCAATAATATTTACCGGAGGAATAGGAGAAAATCAGTGGGAGCATAGAAAAAATATTTGCAATAATTTGGAGTTTATGGGAATTAAATTGGATGATATTTTGAATAAATGCACCGTTTCAGGAAAAGAGGGGAAAATTTCTTCAAGTGATTCTAAAATTGATGTTTATGTAATTCCTACAAACGAAGAATTGGCAATAGCCAGAGAAACATTGGAATTGCTGCAAACGCAGCACTCCAATACTTAGGTTTTAAATTAGAATCTTGTGGAGTGTGATTTAGTATGAGTATAAAAAAAATTGGTGTTTTAACCAGTGGAGGAGATGCTCCAGGGATGAATGCTGCAGTACGAGCAATAACAAGATTTTCGATAAGTAAAAATGTAGAAGTTGTAGGAATAAGAAGAGGATACATGGGGCTGAGAACTGGCGATGCTTTTGTGATGAATTTGCGTAGCGTTTCTGAAATACTTCATAGAGGAGGTACTGTTCTTTTTAGTTCAAGAGATTCTGAATTTGAAACAAAGTCCGGAATAATGCAAGCTGTGGATTTTTATAAGCGATCAAAATTAGATGCATTAATAGCTATTGGAGGAAATGGAACTTTAAACGGTGTTGGTGAATTAAAAAATTATGGACTCAATTGTATTTTTATACCAGCAACAATTGACAATGATGTTGCGTGTAGCGAATATTCAATTGGATATGATACTGCTATGAATACTGTTACAGAAATGGTAGATAAAATAAGAGATACAGCACAATCTCATGAAAAATGCAGTGTGGTAGAAGTTATGGGCCGAAATTGTGGAGACATTGCCATACAAACTGGCATTGCTGTAGGCGCAACTGCAATAATTGTACCTGAAAAAGTATGTGATTTACAAAAAGATGTTATTGAGAGAATAAAATATACTCAAAAAATGGGAAAACGGCACTTTATTGTTATAGTTGCAGAAGGCTGTGGAAATTCAGAAGAGATTGTAAAATTAATAAAAGAAAAAACAGGAATAGATTCTCGATTTACTATTCTTGGATATGTGCAGCGTGGAGGCTCACCAACACTTAGAGATAGAGTAACCGCTAGTGTAATGGGATGTCATGCAGTAAAACTATTGTTAGATAATCAAAAAAATCGTGCGGTAGCTTTGGCGTGCAATAAAGTTGTTGATTATAGCATAGATGATGCTTTGAATTTTAAAAAATTTTTCAATGAAGAACTTTATACTATGGCATTACATATTTCTATATAATAAAAAATTGAATAAAAATTTTAAATATTTATCTTTGTGTAATTTTGATTTGATTTATTAAGAAAAATAAAGCATGTTCCAATTATACAAAATGAATATTTTGTATAATTGAGGGGACGAAAAATGAAACGGCAAAAAAAAGCTCTTGCAATTGTTTATAATTCTGTGTTTATAGTAATATCGTTGATACTTGGTTTGATAGGAAAAATTTCAATTTTTCCGATTTTTCCTTTTTTAACGTTGGATTTTTCTGATATACCAGTTTTTTTAGCAACTTTAATTTCTGGAAGTACATCTGGATTTGTTGTATTATTTGTTGTCTCAGCTTTACGGGCCATAACTTTTAGTTCGGCTGGTTGGATTGGATTTATAATACGTCTAACTTCTATGGTAATAATTTTTGGTTTAGAGATTTTTTGGCGTAAACAATTTAATAAATTTTACAAGATATTTGGTATTGTTATTTCTGTAATTTTGTGTTTAACAATAAAGCTTATAATTAATTATTGTTTATGGATTAACATGTTTGGTATTTCAAAGGATTTATTAAATGGATTAATGCTTTCGATAATTGTACCGTATAATGTTGCCAAGATAATAATAACATTAACTTTTTCGTTATTGCTTGAAAAGCCTATTAAAAATGTAATTGACATGACTGAATAAAAATCATGTCAATTTTTTATGTTATATCTTGGCCTATTTTTATATTTGTGGTATTCTAAAATACCTGCTTTTTCAAATTTAGATACGAATGTTCGAATTGTTGCATAAGCTGCATTTTGAAAATCTTTTTCAAGTTGTTTTGTGGAAAATTCTTCATTCCCATAATTTGACATAACGAACAAAAATAATTCTTTTTCTTTGGGTGTTATTTTCCCTTCATCTAACGCTAACTGAAAATCTTTTAAAACGTTTTTCTGTGGTAATTTTGATTTTATTTTATTCAAAACATTATTACTAAAATATATTATAAAAGGCGTTACATCTAAAAAATTCAAATATTTGTAATTACGTTCCACTACTTCAAACGCTTTGTAGTATTCACTTTTTGTTTCTGATATTAAATTCGAAAATGAAACCAAAAGTGCAGCATCAAAATCATTTTGTAAAAGATACCACAGCTGTATTAACCTAGCAATACGTCCATTCCCATCAAAATATGGGTGCAAATAAGCAAAGTAAAAATGAATAATAGCAGATTTAATCAATGTGTTAATTGAGTCTTTTTCATTTATGAAACAAATGAAATTTTTCATATAATTTGGAAGGTCTTTATATGATATACCACAATGAGTTATTTTATTTCCTACTATATAAACGCTGTCATGACGATAATAATTGCCGGGTAAAAGTTTATTTTCATCAGTAAGATACTTGCCTATTGTTTCTACATATAGTTTGTATAGATTTTCTTCTGTTATTTTATTTTCTTTACGTGATATGAAATCTAATCCTTTTTTTATGCCATATATTTTATTTTCTTCGTTTGTAGTTGGTGCATTTCCGTTTAAAATATGACGAATACTGTTTCTATCAGAGTGAATGTTCTCAATTTGTAATGTGCTTTCTATTTCACTTTCCATTTTTTCAACACTGTACGGAAAGGAATTTTTTTTATAAATTAATGCTTTATATGCTGATTCATTTACATTTATCAAATTTGGAAGATATTTTAAAAAATGTCCTTGAAAGTCTTTTATAGAAATATCTTTATACGATATTTTTTTTAAAATTTGAATAGTTTCATTTAAATTTTTTTCCCCATATTTATTTTTCATTTTTTTAAAATCATAAAAATTTTTATCATTTATAACAAACATAAATTCATTTGCAGTAATCATGATATATTGATTCTCCCCTATTTCTATTAATTGATACTAATTGATACTAATTAATATCAATTATATGATTTAAATTTACATTTGTCAAATAATTTTTTATTCTAAATTTGCACTCACCCGTTTTACAAGACAGCGCAGTGAATAGACGCCATCATGAGGTTCTCCAAAATAAATATTGTGCGAGTTTCCTGGACGACAAATTTTAGTTACTCCAGCATGGAATAAAATTTTTTTTATGTCGTTTAGTTCATCATTTTTACACGATACAATGGCTGTTTGTAAATAATTGCGCATAGGAAACAACTGCTTTATTACTTCATTTTTGTTTACGGGGAAAATCAAAATAGTTCTGAATAACGGTGAAGGTTTAAATCCATATTCAAAAGAAGTAATTATGTTCCAGTCATTATTTTCTCCCTCTATTACAAATTTTTCTCCTAAAATTTGATAAGACTTAGCAAGCATAACCTGTGTTGTAATTTCAGATTGTTCGTGGATATCTGGTTGAATGTATCCATAATGCTTTGAAATTTTTTTCATACATTGATCCAAAAGTTTGGTAATTTCTATCAAATCTTCTTTGCAACTAGTTTCAACTAAGATATTTTGCGGTGCATTGCAAGCGAGCTGATTACTTACACAGATGTCTGCGCAAATATTTTCTAGATCATTTTTATTGTAAATATTCTTATGCGATATATAGGCAAAACTTATTTTATGTCCCCAAATTATTAATTTTTGATTTGGAGATGTCATTTTTTTAATATCATTTACAGTTTTGTCGGCTCCCCAAACAACTACCCCATCTGCTATAGAAATCATTTCTTTTATCATTGTTTTTTCGCAGGACGGAATATCTAGTACGTGTATATATTTTTTTAAATAGGGATTATATTTTAAAAAAAGTTCAATAAATTTTTCTAAAAACATATTACCTCTAGAAGAAATTTTTAATACATTAACATTTCCGGTTAACAAACCTTCGAGAAGTGATATTAGAGGACTGATTGGAGAAGTTGATGCTGTAATGTGAAAAAGTATTCCCAGTGGAACAAATTGCTCCGTAATATAGCAATTCTTTTTTTCTTCTTCAAATGGAGAATAAGTTTTGAACTCATTTTCAAATCTTTTAAAGATATATTCTTTAGAAAAACAATTAAATGCAAATAGAATTACTTTTTTTGAATATTTTTCATCAAACCCCATATCCACTAAACATTTAAGTAAATTATTTATTTCAGAGTCTGTGATTTTTTTAGGGAATCTAATTATCATTTCCAGTATTTCTTGTATTTTTAGATCACAAGAAATACAAAAATCTTTTTTTATATTTACACCCAAATTCTTTATATCATTTAGATCTAATTTCCGATGAATTGACTTACCATTAATTATAGACATTTTTTATCCTTTCTAGTATTTCCAAAATACTTATGGCACAACTCCTACTTTTATTTATACCAGATCTGCCAAGTATATCAAAAAAAGGAGTTTTTATTCCACAACTGCATTTTTCTGCAGAATACTTAACTGCTAAATCCGGCATGATTATGCTATTAGCTGGTGCCGAAAGTAAATATGGTGAAATAAAATTAATAAACCCTGGTTTACCATGCTCTAACGGACGTAAAGTTTTTACATCTCTGATAATGATTCTACTGTAGATTGGTTCGTGAAAGTGATGGTTTTTACACTCTATATAAGGGAGAGGATGCTCTGCTGATGAATATATGTCACGACATCTTTCAAGTGGAATTCCTAATTTTAAATTTATTTTTTTATAAAATTCGAATTTATCTATTCTTTTATCGTCGTAATTTTTCCAACCTCCCCCACTCAAAACCATAGAATGGGGATGAAGCTTTATTGGTTGTTCTGAAATCTCATCCATTTTTTCAAGTACTTCGTTTAAAAATTGAGGAAATCCTAAAATTCTTACAGGTAAATTTTCTTTACTAAATGCTTTAAGTGCACGTATAGTACCTAATATATCAAAATTATTTTTTTTGAGTATAGCGCAAAAAATATGATTACATGGTGCGAGTTTTATCAGAGTGTTTACTGAATTTGTCGAACCCAAAACCGATTCTTTGTCATATTCGGGAGAAAGCAAGATGTAATTTACTTTCTCTGAATCATATAGATTGAAGTAATTTACTAAATTGGTTATAATTTGATAATTTGAAAACAACGTTTTTTTATCGAACATCATTATGCTTTTTTGCCCTGTAGTACCAGAAGAAGTCCGAGTTAATATGCAATTTTTTCTCTTTATTGTAAAAACATCGCGAGTTTTAAAAAGGAATGCATGAATGACTGGAATATTTACAATATCATTGATGCTTTTTATATCTGAAATTTTAAAATTATTGTAATTTAAAAATTTTCTGTAAAAATCATTTTTAGATTGGTGATATAAGATAGAATCTTGCAAAGAAAGTAAAAACATTCGATCAGTTTCATTTGATGGACAAAATATGTCTTTATATCCGAAAAGATCTTCTCTTAATTTTAAATCCATAAAATTCTCCTTTTTAAATTCACCAAGTCGAAATTATATAACGACATTATACACAAAAACCAATAAATAATCAAATTATTTTATTTATTTTTTATTGTTATGCTCATGTAAAAATTTATTATACAGTGGTAAAACAAAGTAATTTCTTGTTTATTAAACAATATACTTATTTTTGATTATACCCCCCTGTTCGATTCTATATTGAACAGGGGGGTAGCGATTTGTGATTTTTACTATTTTACTTGGCAGACTCACTATACAGGTAATTGTTTGTTACTCAAAATATAAAAATATTAATTACTTTTTATCAAATGATGGATTAAAAGCATAAAAATTTTTGCTATCTAATTTGTCTGTGCAGATTCTTAACCCTTCACCGAAAAGTACAGTGTGTAGTGTAAAAATTGTCTGAAAAATGTCTTTTATATAAAACTTATATTTTCCAGGTTATTTCAATTTTTTCGCCAGCGATGTGTATCACTTTTATAAGTGCATCAGCCACTAAAATTTTATCTTCTACACAAATTTCACCCCAACGGGATATATAATTTGTAATTTTATCCATATCAGTGCTGAGTTTTTCATTTGATAAAGAAAGCAATTCTTTATTGAGTTGCTCTCTTTCTTTATCCAATTTTTCAATATGTTCGTTTACATATTTCATGAGAATATCATTTGCAGTCAAAAGTTTTTTTATAAGATCATCTATCTTTTTGTTTATTTGAGAAATTTTTATCTTACACTCATTAATTTTAGGGTCGAAAATGTGTTTTTTTACACAGGTTAAAACATTAAATTTTATAAGCTTGTTTTTGATACTTTCGAACATAAAACTTTCCAAATCATCTGCTTTTACGGTTCCGCATCCTTCGCAAAATCTGTTTGTGTTTTTATTGCTGCAAACAAAATATCTTACAACGTTTTTTCTTCGTCTATCTGATTTTCTAACCACAAGTGCGTATCCGCAATTACCACATTTAACTTTGCCCACAAGCCATGAATTTTTACCTTTATTGTTTGTTGCAACTTGTTTATTGTTTATACTTTTTATTCTACATTTTAGCCATTCTGATGAGTTAACAATTCCTTTATGTGGAGCCAAAACAAGGTACTTATTTTCGAGTGAATATTGTTTTTTATTATCGGTTTCCCCTTTATATAAATAACAAGCGTTTTCTCCCACAAAATCTGAAATATCGTTTATTATATTTGAGCCTTGATTTTTGTAGAAGTTATATATTTCTGAATCTGCTTTAACATATATAGGATTTCTGAGAAGTTCACTTATTCTCGCTGTACACCAATTTTTACCCCTTAGATGTTTAATTCCGTGTTTATTAAAATATCTTAAAATATCGCCCAAAGTTTTGGTTGGATGTGAATAGATGGAATACATAAGTTTTATTTGCTTTATTTCTGCATCAACGGGTACATATTTTGAAGTTTTTATTCCGTCTATAGTCGTGCCTTTCAGCGCAAACCCGTACGGAACTCTTCCTCCCATATAAAAGCCCTTTTTACTTCGCGAGTAATAGGTGTCGGCAACACGTTTTTGAATTGTTTCTCTTTCCAGTTGAGCAAACACTATACATATATTTAGCATGGCTCTGCCTATGGGCGTAGAGGTATCAAATTTTTCTGTGGAAGAAATAAATTCCACATGATATTTTTGAAATACTTCCATCATATTAGAAAAATCCAGTATAGAACGACTTATACGATCAAGCTTATATACAATTACTTTTTTTATAAGTCCTTTTTTTATATCTAAAAACATCTCTTCAAAAGCGGGCCTGTTTGTGTTTTTACCGCTAAACCCTCTATCGATATATTCTTTATAATTTTCTTCTCTTGTTTCATATCGACAAAAATCAATCTGGCTTTCCACCGATATACTATCCACTTTTTCTATTGATTGGCGAGCATAAATCGCATTATACATCTTAATTTTCCTCCGGTAATTATTGATGTACATAAAAATAGCCGCTCGCAATATTATTGCATCGTAAAGCGGTTTAAAACGGAACACTTTTAAACATATTTTTTAAAAACCTCAAACAAAATGTCATTTATTTCGTCATAAACTTTTTCTTTTTCCTCGGTCTTTAAACGGGGCACTAAATTCGTTACTATAACTTCTTTATCTGACAAATTTCTTTTAAAAAATGATTTATCATATTTTACATCAAAAGCCACTCCGACGCCTCCATATATAAATAAAATTTCATTATTTTAATTATATGCAAGACTATTGTATAATATCATTTTATTTTTTTACCCCATATTTTGGTATATGTATTTCGCGTTTTTACACTGCACAGATTTATAATCATTGCTTACTACAATCTGTAATGTTTTTTATTATTACTTTATAAATATGGAAACATGCCATTTTGTTTTTATATCATGATGATTTTTCATAACTAATAATTTCTGAATAACTTTTTCAAATGATTTGACTATTTAATGATACTTAAATATGTGCAAATTTTTATGTGATAATAATTTACATGTTTTGGCATTTGTTATAAAATGTAGAAACAATAGTTGTAAATATTTTGGATTTTGAGGGTAATTTGTAATTCGAGGTGGGTCTCATGTAATTAATATTTTGATTTTTTGTAACCATTATCTGGTGAAAAAAGTGTTTTTCTGAAAAAAAAACTATAGTGCCGTTGTTAATGTTTTTTTCATACGATTTTATAGTTTTTGATGAAGATTCTAGTAACGTTGTAAATGCTAAATAACTAGGAAGAAATTAAAAGTTCACAAAGAAAAATTCAGTGTTAATTGTTTATTATGAAATTGCATTGAAAATTTAAACATTATATGTTAAAATGTTAACAGTGTGTTATCTTTAAAAATATTTGAAAGGAGAAATGGTTATTAATGAATTTTTTTAAAAAATTATTATCAATTACTTTAGGAGTCTTGACATTTATTACAGGCTCTATTAGTGTTTTTGCTGGTGGTAGAGATGGAATAGAATATTTACCTGATGGTACAAAGCAAATATTTATATCCACTGAAAAAATAGAATCTATATATAAAGAATACTGTGAAAAAGAAAAAGATTTAGAAGGCAAGGAATATTCAATTGATGGAAAAAAATTATTAGGAGTGTCGTTAGCAGCCATCTTTTTTTCTGTGCTTGGTTCTAATTATCTTGGAAAAAAAGCAAATGCTACGGGAAATAATGCATATTTATACTTAAATATAGGAACCCAGGTGTTAATTATAGTTAGTGCTATATCAGCGTGGATTTATCCACAAATTAATAATCACAGATTATTTCACCAAAAATATGGAGAATTTGAAGAGAAAAAGTATAGCCCAAAATGTTGTTTTGTTGATTATCTATTTGGAGATGATCATAAACATTCAAAATTAATTAAGAGTGGCATATGCAATTACCGTAAACGTTTAGAAGATATTGTGAATTTTTCCATATCCAATGGATACTATCAAGATGGTATTGTAATTATTGAAAGGCCTAGAGGATTTAAAACGGAAATTGTTGACGCCTATGGTTCTAACATTTATTCACAAAATGAATGGATTAATAGATGTAATAATAGTTTTTTAAAAAGAAGTGATGAATAATGAATTTGTTGAAAAAAATTGTTTCCAGATTGCTTGTGTTAATTTTAATTACAACATATACATACAACAATGTTTTAGCGATAAAAGGTGTATATGATAACCCACTCCACTATAAAACAGTTAATAAATGTGTAGTGAGTGAAATTAAAAATATGCAAAATGAGGCCTCAGATGATATTGCTAAAAATTCTGTATGCATAAAAAATATATCATTACCGGGAGACGATAAACGTACGGCAAATGTTTATCTTATGGGAATGGTGATTAATGTTAATGATGCAGCTAGTTGTAGCGTACTAGATACATGGTTAACAATAGCTAATGAGTTAAAAGACCGTGTAGTAAAATTTCACAAAAAAGAAAAAATAATTACCAAACAAAATTTGCAAGAATTATTAAAGATAGCAACCCCTATAGTAACAAATAATCTTTCGGAAAATTCTGCAGCTAGAGAGATTATATCTAATTCTGTTAATATTCCATTTGAAAAAATTGATGAATTAGCCTCTAGTTTCTTAACAATTAAAGAGCTTTCTTTGTTTTATGATTGTGTTACTCTTGTAAGTGTATGTGTGAGTATTGGTGGATTGGTTGCCCTAGTAGTTCCGTCTGTTATTGTAGCAACAGAAGCTATTACTACTACTACTGCTGCCGCTGCTATAGCGGCGGAAACGGTTGCCACAGTTTCTGCCGCTACTACTGCCACTACTACTGCCGCTGCTGCTACAACAGTAGCCACTGTTGCAGCGCCCGTTGTTATAGGTGTAAGTGCAGTAGTGGGATTGACTTCATATTTTTATTCGACTGTCAAATATAAAGATATACTTTTAAATAAACAATATGGAAATGTTGTTAGAATACTTAATAGTTTGTTAGAAATATTTACACTAAAATATGGTGATGGGTTGTTAAAAAATAACTGTATAGTTATAGCTACAGATAATGGGCCTAGCGCGTGGAATCCATTTACTCGTAGGAGAGAAAATCAAGGATGTTTTGTTGGTACTTATAAGTTAAATGGAATTGATGCTAAAACAGGTGAAGAATTAATAGAAATCAGGAAGAAAACAGAACCGCATTTTAGTATAGTAACTTTGCGTGAACATTATTCAAACAAAATATTAGAAGTATTGGAAGGGCATTTTAAAAGTATGGTAGACGCAAAAAATTGAAAATTTAATATTTAAATCATGGCCATGCCTTTTAGGCGTGGTCATGATTTTCTTCAAAAATAAGATTCCATTGAAAAATGCGGATAAAAAAATTACCGATTTGAAGTGAATTCAAAAAACACCATGTCGGTAATACAAAGTTTGTTATCTGTTATGTATTCAATTATTTGAATTAATAGAATTTTAAAACAATCTACGAATAAACAATAATTAAATATAAAATTAGCAGCCGAAATAGTAATAAAAATACATACGATAATTATCCGGATTTCTCATAACGAGAGTGTTTCCGTTCCGATGTCTACATTCCAAACTATTTATATATTCCCAAACTTCACGTATAGCACGGTCATATTTATGGCCAAAAGTTCTCTGTATAAACGCAATTTCATATTTAAGCACACCAATAATATCACCATTACAAATAATTCGTTCTGCTTGCTCATCAATGTATGCTTCAGCGCGCTCTTTTTGTGTAGCGGAACTAGTAATTGGATTATAGTAGCTCAGTGTTTTTTCATGGTCAGTTTTTTCCATAGTTATGGAAGGCGCCCACTCTTGAGAAAGATCATCAACTAAAAATTCATTATAGCAAGTTATGGCATTTCTATGAAACTTTCTTGCTCTTTCACAAATACAATCTCCCCATCGATTTAACGCTTCCTTTGCTATCAAATGATGACACTCATATATAGTATTATCAAATGGATTACTGTCTAGATATCTATTTTTTTCTTCTAGTAATTCTTGATAGCTACCACCTAATATTTTAATATTTTCTAGCGCTGCAAATACTTCCATGTGTGATAATGATACAAATAAAAGTGCACAATATACCACTGTTGTAATGAATTTTTTAATAAACTTTAATTTCATAAATATACCTCCGTTTTGAAAAATATAACCGGCTTTATTTTACCATAACACTTTAAAAATTGTCAATAAATTACATTCGAATCTATGTGATTGTGAACTATTTCACGTAATTTTTTATGTAGTCAATTTACGCTATTTGTTTCACCGAAACGTTGATAATGAACAATCTCTCTCTCTCTTAAAAATTTTATGGGATCTCTAACATCGGGATCGTCACAAAATCTCAAAATGTTGTCATATGTAGATCTAGCTTTTTGTTCTGCTGCAACCTCATAAATACAACATTTTAAAAATTGGGACCTAAAAATTCCAATGTATTTCAATAGGGACATCTCTTGAACCCTCAATACGCTTTCCGATGCAAATATAGTCAATAAATTTCTGTACGGTTTCTCTGTCCAAACAATTAATATCTGTATATTTTTTAATAATCTCTTGACGACTATTATTATCAGTCATTCTTTCGTTGATTTTGTTCATGCTTTTTTGATGCAGGTGCAGTAAAGTCTCAAGTTGTTTTTTTTCACTTACAAAATCACGAGAAAAATCTACATACTCTGATTCTGTGATTATTCCTTTAACTTTATCAAAATATAAATCTTTTATTGCTTTTGAATACTCAGCCGTTTTTTTATTACATAATGCAATCTCTTTTTCTAAATTTTGTTTTTGATTTTTTAATGCATCAGAAAGAACTATATTATTCTCTAAATTTTTTTTATCGAGAAATTCATCTGACATTTTTTTAAGTTCATCTATAACTGCTTTTTCTAATCTTTCGACTGAGATAAAAGAGCCTATACAAGAATCTTTAGATACATGCCTATTTGAGCATCTGAGATAATGTTTACCATGGCACTTAGATGACCTCATAGTATATCCACAGTGCATACATTTTACTTTCCTGGCAAATAATCCTATTGTCCCTACTAAAAATGGTTTTGCTCGCTTTTGTACCATAGTTTGAACTTTATCCCAAAGTTCCCTATCTATAATGGCATCATGTGTTCCCTTTACGATAAACCATTCTTCTTTGGGCCTCGGTTTATTTTGTTTAGTTTTGTAAGAAACACTCCCATATTTTCCCTGAACCATATTACCAATATAGATTTCATTTACAAGCATATCTGAAATAGCAAAATATTTCCAAAGTGTACTGTTTTTTCTCTTAGGCTGCTTGTATCTTAGTCCGTGCAGCCTTTTATATTCAGTTGGATTAGGTATTCCTCTGTCGTTCAACATTTTGGCAATCGCTGTTTTGCCATATCCTTTTGAAAACAAAGTAAACACTTCTCTTACTATATTAGCTGCCTCTTCATCAATAATAAGATGACCTTTTTGATTGGGGTCCTTTTTATAACCATATAGTGCAAAAGCACCTATATGAAATCCATTTTTTCTTTTGTTTGTAAGTACACTTTTTATATTATCAGACATATCTTCAAGATACCATTCATTTATAAGTCCATTAATTTGTCTTGATTTTTTATTACCTTTATTAGCTGTATCTGCGTTATCAACTATACTTATGAATCTTATACCCCAAATAGGAAACAAGCTATGAATATATTTTTCGACAAGCTCAAGTTCTCTTGTAAATCTTGATTGAGTTTTACAAAGTATGATATCAAACTTTTTTTCTTTGGCATCTTCAAGTAATTTATTAAATTGCGGACGCCTTCTGTCCGCACCTGCATAATCGTCATCGCTATAAATATTATATATATTCCAACCGTGTTCCAAGGCATACTCACACAACATTGATTTTTGGTTTTGTATGCTTTCGCTATCATCTAATTCACATCTCTTATATCTGTCCTCCTCCGAAAGTCTGCAATATATTGCAACTTTTGTCATGTTTTTATCCCTCCTTCTTATCCGAAGTGATAAAAACAAATTAGCCCTATTTTTTAATTATAACGTATGTAGAGCTAATTCGTAAATATTGTTTTTGTGTTAATTATTTTTGGATTACTGATTTGTTTTTTTCACATTCATTAATGAGTTCGATCCACTTTTTATTAAACTCTTCTTTTAATTTTTGTTTTTCTGAATTTTTAAAAATATTTGTACAGATAATTTTATCTTTCGCCACTTAATCACCTCGAAGAATTCATGTTATATGAGTATGAATTCTGGCCTGTACAATATTATTTATTTTTTAATCTCAGCTCATTGTAAAATGGCACACGAATTTCACATCATCGCAAATTGCGAGATCATTTTTATTGATTGTGACTGATTGATTTAATTGAAATGTTGATTACTTTATCCATTAAAAGTGTGGTTACAATGGCTGGCTATATTTTTAGTGACTATGAAAATTAATGCAAAAAAATTGAAAGCAAGCATACATAACACATCTATTAACATCAGACACCATATTATCTTTAGAAATTTTATCCAAAAAATAAATATTAATATTTTTGTTAGAGTTGGCACACAAAGTAGATATGGACATAAAATATCTTTCGCAAATTAAGACATCAAATTATGATATTTAGTTTTATTTATACAAAAGCAATTATAGCACATTATATATTCTTTTTAAAATTTGGGATATATAAGGGAATATTGATATGCATATAAAAAACATTAGCGCCATTTAACAAATAAAATTTTATTAATTACATAACTTATAGGCAAAATGGAGAAATTGATAAAATTATGGTTTAAGTTATTTGAAATAAATTCCAAATAACTTATAATAGTGGGGTGTAACAATCTAGTCTTCGATGTTGTACGTTTGCTTAAATTATAGATTTTTTTAAGAAGGGTGTAAAAACGCTTCCATGTGGATATATAAGTTGGTCTTCTAGAATTGCCACCTCGACTAATTTTTTGTTTAATCATTATTATTCTTCAACAGAGCTTTCAAGTTCTGTCTCCAATTTCGGAATGTCTAAAAGGTTTGAAGTAAAAAAAAGATAACGGTTTGCGTATCTTGCCTTAAAAAAGGAGTTTGTTCAATTTGAGAAATAGTATATTATATTCAATTTTGGCATTTGGTTTAGCAATACTTATGGGAACACAAACTTTTGCCTCATCTTTTAGCACTTTTGCAAACTTACTGCAAGAAAAAATTGTAAGCTATGATTCCCATGTTGCTGACAAATCCGGGCCTCAAAAAAATAGTTGATGAAGCAATAAATTGGGCAGTTCGAACATTTACCGAGTCATGTGCTGCGATAGCGGCGCAATTTAAACAACTCAATCAAGCACTTTGTAATGCAATTGCAAATTTAGCAAAAGCGTATAATATTTATTTGATTAAAGTTAGTATTCCCAGTAAGCTGAAAACACCGGATGGAAAGATAGATTTGGGGAAGTTTGATAATCCAAATGGACCATTAGGGCCAAAAGGAAGTGGGCGAGGCATACTTGGACCATTGAGTTATTATATTTTGAAAGATACTGCTGAACATGGAGATAGTAGATGGAAATTGTTTAATAACTTAGGACAAAGAATTGCTTCGCTTGCCGCGGATGGAAAAATTTTACGAAAATAATTTTTAGGAGCATTAATTATGAATCTAAAAAATGAATTTAATGATTTTTTTAAAAATAATTTTGGCAATATAGAACTTTCTGCCCCTGTGTTTTTTGAGTTTCCTGTAAGCATAAGGTTTGAAATTGGCGTAGATTTAGGTAATTTTGATGATTTGAATAACTATATTGAAACATCTCTGAAACGTTCTGTTGATATTTTCAGCGCATTATTTGATCCAAACGATATTTTGTACATAGTGGTAGAATCTCCTTGCAAAGATTTGGATAATATAAACGTCATACGTCCCCTTTTATCAGGTATATTAAGCGAATGTAACTACGAAGTTTTCTCCTCAAAAGATAATTTTGTACGAGAAAGATATGTTATAAAATCTACTACAAAATCCGTAAAAATTGCAGAATTACTGAAAAAAATAATACGTTCCGAATTAGATGGGACAAACACTCTATCAGGAAATGTGTATTTATTGAACAATAAAACTGGAGTAATTTATTACCTGTATGATGACCGGGGGTTGGATGTTGCGGCACCCTCAACTGAAAATTTACAAATGGTGTATAACCGTTTTAATTTATGGATTTTGAATTACAATAAAAAAAAGATAAGTAAAATATTTGAAAATAAATAGACAGAGAATATTGAGGTATGAGTTGACGGAGTAATTCAAACAGCGGTTAGATAGGTTATTGATAGCGGTGGAAAAATTCGTAAAGTTTGTACTCATAATTCGGAATTTGAAGAATATAAAAAAGTACTCTTTTTCAGAGTGCTTAAGTTACTTTAAATTAAATTTTTATAATTTGTTCTTCCGTACGCTATGTGATAAATATAAACAACCATATTAATCAATCTGTAAATACAAATATAATCATCGCAAATAAGAATTCTATAACCTTCCCTACTTAATACTTCATCATTGATTAAAGGGCAAGAAAGCGGAAACATTTCAAGTCTTTCAATTGCTTTAAGTATTCTATCAAATATTTTTTTAGCAGATTTTGGGCCAACTTTATTTAGATAATAACTCGATATTTCATCAATTTCCTGCCACGCTGATGGTAAAAATTCAATTTTGTACTTTTTCATTAAACTTTACCTCTAACCTTTGTTTTACTTCATCGAATGAAACACCTTGTTCTCCAGATAAACGTTCATTTTCCGCTACCATAATTTTAGTTCTGAGTTTTAGTAGTTTTTCACGCTTTTCAAAAAATTCCATACTCATAACAACCAGATCTCCCTCACCATTTTTAGTGATATAAATCGGGTCGTCTATTTCATGTGCCAAATTTGAAATAAGATTATAATTATTTCTGAGTGTAGTAGAAGATTTTATTATCATATAAAGCACCTCAAATATATTTTAATGCTATTATTATATGATAATTCTCAGATAATTTCAATAAAAAATCTAATTTGAGAACCATTCATCACTACTTTGATGAGTGGCTTTTTTTCCTTAAAAAGGGTCTGTTTCATGAAAAAATTGTGATAACACTTAAATGTTTGCATAGTAAAATTCATTTTTTTAATATGAAATTCCCAACTTCTTTTTATGTGGGGCTGTTAATTCATGATCTTTGTGTTTTTTCTTCAAGAGGATCTAATTTGTAATTTTAAACATAACTTGTTTTAAATTTATTGTATTTGTTGTTCTTATGCAAACGTACCATCTGCTGCTAAATCTTCATGAAGATCTGTTATTGGATCACCTTTTACTTGCATACTTGCAGCAGTATACGATTGACCGCTTGCAGAAGTAGGATACACGCCCGTAGTATGATCAACAAAATAATCAGAAAAACCATTTTTTTCTATTTCTTCAGGAGTTAAATTTTTAGTAAGTTGATATACTATTGCTCCTATCATTTCTAAATGACCTAATTCTTCAGTCCCTAGAAAAGCATCGGAAATGTTCCACAACGCTAAATAATTCAAATTTTTGCGTTTGGACACATAGCCTAAAGGCCTAAAACAATAGAGAAAATAATAAAGTGGACTTTTTCTGAATATACACAGTTGTATCGAGTTTAATAAGCTGATAGTGACCAAACTTAGAGAGGTATACAATGTAAGGGCCATAGTATTCATGCTATATTATGCGAAGTTATCTAAAATAATCACGTTTATTAGTGAAAAAATTTAAGCAAATCTCGTTGTTTTTTACACAAATATTTGCTATACTATGCTCAATACCTTTAAGGAGGACTGATTATGTATAGAAAGATTATGAATTTCTTGGAATCGTGGAAAGAAAGCAAACACCGCAAACCCCTTATTTTACAAGGTGCAAGGCAAGTCGGAAAAACTTATTCCATTCTGGAGTTTGGGCGTATCCACTATGAAAATGTGGCATACTTCAATTTTGAAACCAATCCAAAGCTAAACAAAACCTTTGAGGAAAATATTAGCCCTGATTATCTGATACCGATTTTATCTCATATCGCAGGTCAAACCATTGTTAAAGAAAAAACGTTGATAGTATTTGATGAGGTACAGCTTTGTGAAAGGGCATTGACTTCGCTCAAATATTTTTGTGAGAGTGCTCCAGATTATCACATTATAGTCGCAGGTAGCTTGCTCGGCGTTGCAGTCAACAGAGCAAAATTTTCTTTTCCTGTCGGAAAGGTCGATATGAAAACGTTTTATCCCATGGATATAGAAGAATTTATGCTAGCACTTGGTGAGGATGATTTAGTGAAGCAGATAAAAAAATGCTTTCATACAAATACACCATTACCATCTGCTTTGCATGACGCTGCGATGCAGCTCTACCGTCAATATCTTGTTGTCGGTGGTATGCCAGAGTGCGTGATGCAATTCACCGAAACAAAGGATTATATACTTGTCCGTCATACACAGGATACAATACTTGCAAGCTATCTCAACGATATGAGCAAGTATAACAACTTGAATGAAATCAAAAAAACCAGACTTGTCTACGATAACATTACCGTTCAACTCTCAAAGAGAAATACCCGTTTTCAATATAAGCTGATTAAGAAAGGTGGACGGGCTTCCGAATTTGAAAATGCAATTGAATGGCTTTGCCTGTCTGGTATTGTGTCACAAATTTATAAGGTAGAGCAAATCAAAAAGCCGCTTGAAAACTATCGTGATATTGATGCCTTCAAGATCTATGTGTCCGACTTAGGACTGCTTTGCGCCAAGAAAGATTTATCCGCTAATGATATTTTATATATGGTCGAAGAAATTAATGACTTTAAGGGCGGTATGGCTGAGAATTATGTCAATGTGCAGCTTACCATTAACGGTTACCACACCTATTATTGGGAATCCGAGCGTGGAGCTGAAATTGATTTTATCATTCAACGTAACGGTCAGCTTATTCCCCTTGAGGTCAAGTCTGCCGACAACACCAGAGCCAAGAGCTTAAAAGTCTATATGGATACCTACAAGCCTGCTTATGCTATCAAACTTTCTGCCAAAAACTTTGGTTTTGAGGATAACAAAAAAACTGTTCCTCTCTATGCCGCATTTTGTATCTAAAATCAATATTTTGGCGATAACGCTCACAGAAAATGTGGGCGTTATTTTTTGCCTTAAAAGCAAAATAAGGATTCGTTTTTTTGTTATACAGTACAAGCGATAGATCATATATATTTAGAAACAAAGGAGGTGCCTGCTCTGTTGAATAGAGAATTTGTTTATATTGGCGACCCTGTTCCAGAATTAAACGAGCAGGAACACGCTACGTTCCTTATGAATATCCAAAAGTCGATACTCCTTTCTTTGGAGAAAAGAAAGCTGCTGACACATTTTCAGCGGGAACGCTGTTTGATCGAGCTTGAAAAGCAATATAGCAAAGAACAAAAAAGCAGACGCCGAACATAACGCTTGGCGTTTTTATATAGCCGAGTGAAAAAACAAATTTACATATTCAACACTGCACTCACTTTTTTCTATAATTGAATACAGTGACAAAGTTTACTGGGAAAGGAGCTTCGCTATGATAAATAGATATGAACGCCTAAAACAAGATCTGAACATGGTTGAAACAAAAAGGAAGGTAGCTGCGTATTGCCGCGTTTCAACGGACAATGAAGATCAAGCGAGTTCATTTGAAAGCCAGCAGCGATATTTCAGACAGTATATTGAGCGCAATCCCGATTGGGAGCTTTATGAGATTTTTGCCGATGAGGGTATTTCTGGTACAAATACAAAGAAGCGAAAAGAATTTAATCGTATGATAGCGTGTGCCCAAAATGGTGATTTTGATTTGATTATCACTAAGGAAATTTCCCGTTTTGCAAGAAATACACTCGATAGCATATACTACACTCGTGAATTAAAAAATCACGGCATTGGTGTTATATTTATGAATGACAACATCAACACATTAGATAGCGATGCAGAACTTCGTTTGGCGATTATGTCCTCTATTGCACAGGAAGAAAGCCGTAAGATTTCCGAGCGTGTAAAGTGGGGGCAAAAACGTCAAATGGAGCGAGGCGTTGTGTTCGGAAGAAGTATGTTGGGCTACGATGTTAAACACGGTAAAATGGCTATCAACAAAGAAGGAGCAAAAGTTGTACGCCTTATTTTTCATAAATTTGTAAGTGAAGGCAAAGGAACACACGTTATTGCCCGTGAGCTTTGTGAAGAAGGCATCAATCCTATGCGGGTCAAAGAGTGGAGCAATACGGTTATTCTGCGAGTGATACGCAATGAGAAATACTGCGGCGACTTGGTGCAAAAAAAGACCTATACCCCAGATTTCTTATCTCACGAAAAAAAATACAATCGTGGTCAAGAAGAATTTGTTACCATTAAAGACCATCACGAGCCGATTATTTCCCGTGAATTATTCGATGAAGCAAACCGTATTTTAGATGCAAAGTCACTTTCGCAGGAGGGAAAAGCAAAGCACTCTAATCGTTATCCGTTCTCTGGCAAAATCAAATGTGGCCGCTGCGGCTCAAGCTATGTGGCAAGGTATAAAGCCAGAAAAGATGGAAGCCGTTATAAGGCGTGGCGCTGCAATGAAGCAACAAAACACGGAAGCCCACATATCGACAAAGCTGGAAACAAAGTCGGTTGCACGAGCTTGTCAATTCGCAATGAAGATATAATCCACATTATGTATCTCGTAACAAAAAGCTTTAAATACAACAGAGATAAAATCATAAATAACCTAATTGTCGTTATTCAGTCTATCATTTCTATGGATACGATAAGTATAGATGCCCTAAAGCTGCAAGAACAGATTAAAAAAATTGAGAGTAAACGGGATAATTTGATTGACTTATACGTATCCAATCTTATTAACAAAAACAAATTTATGATTATCCACGCAAGTTATGATGCAGAAATCAAAAAGCTTCAATCTATAATTAACAGTACTGATAAGCAACAGCAGCTCCTAAAGGAGATTCAAAATGCAATCAAAGAGATTGTCAGCGGTGTCGAGTACGAAGATGAGTTCTATAAGCATATTCTAAGCAAAATTGTGGTTATAGATAAAGATAACGTTGATGTATATCTGAATTTACTTCCTATGAAGTTGAGCTACACAGCTGCAAAAGCATCCAAAAAAAGCGAAAGCTCCTGAACGGAACATTTCAGAAGCTTCTATACCGATATCTGTAAGTATCGCTTTTAATTCGGGATAAGGCATAGAAAATCTTTGGCTTAAATATCTAAGAGATGCCCCCAATTCTCCATCAGGTCCTCCAAATTCCTAAAAGATATAGTTAAAGTAATTATGTATAATAATATATTTGAATTGTATTGTTACTTCTGTTAAATACTATTTTAGAGATAAATGACTTCAAGATTTCATTTTTTTCATTTTCGCTTAAATTAGTTGAATTAAGTTTAATAACTGTATCTTTAAGATTTTTTTTAAATTTATTTTGCATAGAAACTTTGTTGACTTTAGGCTTTGAAATTTGTTTTTCCAATTCTTTAATTCTTTTTGATATGTTGATCTTATTTATTTTGTATTCCTCTATAGAATCTACCCCGTTTTCATACGCTAATCTAATTCTTTTCAACTTTGTATATTCTTTTTTTAGTAGTGTTTCCAAAATATCTTTAACGTTATTGTCTTTGAATTCTTTAATAGCAATATTTAATTCTCCCTTATCCATATCCGTTTGAAGTGTTTTTAAAACAGCATCGTTTATTTTAGCTAAAGATATACTGTGACTTTTGTTGCATTGCCCTTTCGCATATTTATTGCATTGCAATGATTTTCCGTTACTGGCTTGTGTTAAAGTAGAGTTACAGTTACCACAACGTACAAGACCTCTAAGCATAAAATTGGTATAGGTAGTTCTAACATTATTTATAGAATGATTCCTTTTTATAGTTACAAACATCTGTTGAACTGTTTCAAACATTTGAGGATCAATAATGGCAAGATGTGTACCATTAACTAATACAACATCTTTCCCTCTGTAATAACGATCGTGCTTATCAACGCCACTAAGATTACGCCTTAATTTTCCAATGTAAACAGGGTTTGAAAGAATATATTCAACAGTTCTATTTTCAAATTTGTTACCACGCTTTGAGCGTACACCCATATTATTCAATTTGATTGCAATTTGTCTTATTCCCATTCCAGTTATAAAATCATTAAAGATCATTTTTACAATTTGAGCATTTTTTTCGTCGACTTCAAAACACTTTTCTCCCATTTTATATCCAAATGGAGGAGCTGTAACAACTCCTCCTCTTGAAAATTTTTCATTCATACCCCTTTTTACTTCTTGAGCTAAATTTATGGAATAATATTCATCCATTGCTTCTAAAAGAGCCTCAATTAAGATTGATGTAGAATCATTTGAGAGCTGTTCTGTTACAGATGTAACATCTATATTAAAGTCTTTTCTTAGCATAGATTTATAGACTATACTGTCTTGTCTATTGCGAGCAAACCTTGAAAATTTCCATACTAATATTAAATCAAAAGGTTTTGGCTTTGTTTTTGCAATACTTATCATTTTCATAAATTCAGGACGTTTTTTTGCAGATTTTCCGCTTATTCCCTCATCAACAAATATAAATTCATTAGATAAAATAATATTATTATTTTTTGCATATTTTTTAATTTCTTTCAATTGACTATCAGGAGAAAGTTCTATTTGGTCTTCGGTAGACACTCTTATGTATGCAGCACCTATTTTCATACATCTCATTTCCTTTGTAAAAAATATTTATATTGACATGTATATGACATCTCTAATTACACTATTATGTCAAAATATATATGAGATTAAATAAGATATAAAATATTCTTATTTACCCAAAACAAAGGAATTTGTAAAGCCTAGAGTAAATTTTAGTGTTTACTAAAATTTCATACAAAATTATGTATTATCACTATATTAACAAACTTCATCGGATTAGTATTTCTAAATTGGCATATTTTCTTGTTTTTCATTTAATTGCTCATATGCTAAAACTAATGTTGCTACTTGAAAACAATTTAATTTTGAATTAGACATCATAAAAATTTTTTCAGAACCACGCTTGTTTACTAAGCTCAAACTGCCGGTAAAACAACAGTAACTAAACATTTTTTCGCAGTGAATATTTTCGAACAAATGTACTTTAATAAATGCAGGTATTCCCTTATAATTTATAACCTCAATTGTGGCATGTTTTTTTCTATTTTTTGTGGAAACAGTTTCGCTTTCCTTTGTGAGTGATATTTTGATCTATAACAAGAAGTTTAATTTCTTTAGAATTATTTTTTAATTTTATATATGTTCTTTGTTGATTAGAATATAGAATTTCTCCTACAGATTTCTTTGTATCATTGTCATCTAAATAATTTAAATTTAATCCATTAAATTCAAAATTTTTTTTACCGTCTATTACTCTTCTGATATCTGTAGTAAAACACGTTGTTATAAATGAAACAAAGGCAGTTATCAATATTACAATTGTTTTAAATTTTACAATCTTAAATATGTTCATAACACTCCAATCCTTTTATTTTCATAATTTTTCTTAATAAAATTTATGAGTTCCATTTCAATTTTAGCTTCGGATTCAGGGATATAATTTTTACAAAGTCTTGAAACGTCATTGTAAATTTTATTTGCTGTATCAGCATCTTTTATATATATCAAGTAATATGCGTACATTAATCTCTTTTTACTCATAGACATACTTGAAAGATTAATATATTTTTTTAAATCATCAGTATAAATATCATTTATATTTAAGTCCTTTATTATATTAAGAAACATGAGTTCACATTTACATTCATTTATATAAAATAAATTTGAGCTATCTATATTATCATTTATATATTTATAAATATCATAAGCAGAATTAAAATCATGTTTTTCCATAAGTAAGCCACATTTATTAATTAAATTGTTAATTAGTAAGGGCTCGCTTAAGGTTTCTTTGATTAAATCACTCAATTCAAACCATTCTTCTGGCATTTGTGAAGGTAGTATGCCTTTAATTGATAAACTTTGTATTTTTAACTGTACATATGTTGATTTACGTATAATATCAGATTTTCTTTGAAATAAAGCATTGTACCCGTCATTTGCAAGACTATTAACCTTCTTTGGGATTCCATTATTTAGCATAAAAAACCAACCAACAAAAATACATGAATGTAAAGCGATGTTTACATATAAATTAAAAATATTTAGTAGAACAATACATAAGATTAATAAAGAGAAAATTATATTTAAAATAACACCACCTAATATGTAAAGAAAGAAAGGTTGTTTTTTATAGTCCCCTAGTAATGGTTCCATTATATTATAGCCTAATGTACCTGGTATCATAGACTTTACTATTCGAATTTTATTATCTTTGTTTACAAGTGATATTGAAAATAATTGAAAAGCTACAAATTTATATTTAGTTATCAATCCAAAAATTAGATGTCCTAACTCATGGATAATAGTTTGCAACAATACGCTCAACATTAAAGATACTAGCAAAGTGATAATGCATAGGACATATTCTAATGCTGATAAATTTTGACTTAATAAAAGTTTAAAAAAAGCATACGATGAAAATATAAGCGTTACAAAAGCAAATATGTAATATAAAATTTTAAGATTTTTCATATGATTTTGTTCCCTTTTGATCATATTTTTTTAAAAAGTAATCAAATAACAAAAAAATAATAACTAATCCACCGTATATGAAATGCAGGATGTACTCTTTATCTAAACAATTAAACAAATTAATATTTGCTATAAATTTTGAACCTAAGGCTAATGAATCACAAACTATAAACCATACCGTGGGGATTACAAACGAAAACTTGTGGTAGACAATAGACTTTTTTCTGTTAGTAACAAACAGTATAAGAAAGAATATGATAATATTTAAATAAACAAATGTGCTTTTAAAAAACACACCGCACAATAACGATAAGACAACTGATATCCAAAGTAAAACTTTTGAAATTGTATACATTTCACCTTTCTCCTTTGCTTAAAGTAATAAAATAACCTTACCAATTAGAAAAGCTCTAGTCAACTGAAAGCCCCGCCGTAGCTGCACCAACAACAATTAAACCTGTACTCATTTTTAAGCATTTTGTTTGTAATATAAACCTGATGAGCATACGGAAATTTTTCAAGTGCTTTTATCGATTTTTCTAAAGCTGATACCAATATTATGTGCAGCTTTTGGTGCTTTAAGCGTTTCAGATATGTAGGTTACGATTTCACCGATATCACTTTTGGCAAGTCTTGTGTAAACAATACCATATTGCATTTTAGCTACTCACCTTTTGCTTTAAATTTTTCCTTAAATCTCCAAAAACCTCATCATGACTATATCTTTTATCGGAATTTTTACTTTCAATTTCAGCTTCTCTGAGTTTAAAATATACTTCATTTTGAAATTTGATATTTTCATAAGCTTCTACACTCATGACAACCATATCGCCGTATCCGTTTTTTGTTAAAAATATTGGACTATTAGTTTCATGGACTATACTCGATATCTCTGTGAAATTATTTCTTAAATCAGATACTGGTCTTATATTCGGCATATAAATCACTCCTTTTTAAAATTTTATATACAAAAAAGCATTTCCTGTGAAGAAAGCACCTTTTAGTTTTATTAATTTTTAAACTTATTTTTAGCTAATAAAATTCATTATTAGCTTTATAATTGTGTCTTTTTCTGAAGGCTTAGATTCGGCTACCATTATTGTGATTGCTACTAAAGCGTAATCATCTATTGTTTTTTTACTACTTTCAAATAACATTCCATTTTTATCAAGAAAATAAAGGAATAACGCTGCAGCAATCCTTTTATTACCATCAGAAAAAGAGTGATTTTTAGTTATCAAATACAGTAAATTTGCAGCCTTTTCCTCAAGCGAAGG
>CAKUPP010000003.1 GCA_934675165.1 uncultured Eubacteriales bacterium | reverse complement strand
TCCGTTTGTACTCATAGCTGTATTTCATATAGCAATACCCCACAATATTGGGTGTCCAGTATTGGGGGTACATATCAGTTTTTTATTCTATCATAGGAGGATTTTTTACGTGTCTATAGTCTTACACAACTAACAACAGTTATCAAAAAATAATTTGAAAAAATTTATGTGTTTTTGCGTTAATGCAAAAACACATTTCTAGTATTGCGCCCCATGCTAACTGGTATTGTTATTAACACCAGTTAGCATTTAATTAGAAAGAATGACTAGCATAGAGATATTCATCATCTTTTCTATGAAAACATTTAGTTTTATCATTGAAATAAACTTAACATCAATTGTAAATCAGCGTATCGTACTGTAGTGAATCGTGGCGTTGTATTATATCATCGAGCAATCGGGTTTGTTTCTTCGACATACCATTTGTTGCCCATGCTTCTAAGCGATTTATTTCACGCTCTTGCGCTTTCGCTCGCTGCAAATCACCATATAATGTAATTATTCGTAATTGTGCTAGTGTATCCATCGATTTCTGTGTTTCTAATTTTTTTATTTCTTGCTGTATCGCATCCACTACAGTTCCTGCAACAAACGATTCTCTTGATAGGTTTTCTTTTGTTACTTTTTGATCCAGTTTACAATAAGCTGTGTGAAATTGATATTGATTCGGTAAATATTTTCGCGTGGATTCTTCTGCTGTGTTACTGTTTTCTTTTTGTTTAAGTTTTTGTACTGCTAATTTTTTTTGTTCTATTTCTTTTTTTAGATTATCTATTAATTCACATACGTTACTCAAGTTGCATCCTTGCCTTACTTTTTTTAGTATTCCCCTTATGTCTTCTTGTGATTTTGCTTTCGATATTTCTTCTACTAACTGTACAATGTCTGTTTTTTGTACTTGATTTTTATTTTGACTTTGTCCATCTATTACGTTTTGTGTTAGTTCTTGCGCTTGACATTGCGAATATTTTAAATTAGATAGTGTGATTTTCTGTTCTTTTTGTTGTGTAATCACTTGATCAATCGCTTCGTCTTGTATCTTTCCTTTTATTCCTTTCCTCGTTTTATCCAATAAATTTTTTATTGCTTCTTTCAGTTTACATTCTCGCTCTAGTACATGTATTTGTGTTAATATACGTGCAAGGGATGAATTCAAATCGTTTTTTAATTCTTGTTCTGATTCTTTTTTTTGTGCTATTGCTAGTTTTATTTTTAACATTCGTTCTGTACTCAATTCCTCCGTTGTTTCTTGTCCTTGGTTCAATTCCTCTGTCGATTTTTGTTCTTGATTCGATCTTTGTCCTTGATTTGATTCTTTTTCCAATGCTTGTTTTATTTCCGCTGCTAATTGTTTTTCTAAGTCTTGTGCTTGTAGTAAGAACACATATCCATTTCTTTTTTCAAATGACTTTTTTTCATCTTTCGCTGCTTCGCTTAAAATTTCTGCTAGTAGTTTTTCTAAGTTTTGTGCTTCTTTTTGTGCTTCTTCTAGTATTTGTTTTACTGTCAATGGCGGCATTAAATTTAGTGCTTGTTTTAGTTTCTGTTCTACTGCTGCTAGCCTTTTTTCTAACTGTTGCTTTTTACTATTTTTTGTTAGTTTTTCATTTAATCTTTGCATTAATGATAATGAATGTTTTACTATTAATGCTGTTGATGTTGTCGCTTGTTTCAATTCCTCTTGTGATCCTAATAATTGTGCTAACTCGTACTCTATTGCATTTATTGGCTCTCGCACTTGATCTCTTACGTATTCTTGCACTTGCTCTGATACATATTTTAATTCCATTTCCAATTCTTGTTTTAAGGCGTTTATTTCTGATTGTACTCGTTGCAATGACTCTATTCTTTTTTGTTCTAATTTTTTATTTGATGAACGTAACAATGCTAATGTACGTACTCGCGCATGCGCTAACATCAATTTTTGTGCGAATATCTGCATCTCTGCTTGCATCACGGCCATGGTGTTTTCTTCAGGTATATTACGCTTTTGCCTGTAAAACTCTGCTGCTAAATTTCGTTCTTGTTCAAAATCAAGCATTTCTGCGTGTATTCGATTTAATTTTTCTATTTGTACTTCTTCATTTGGTATATATTCTGATACTTTTTCTATTATTTGGGTTCGTTCATCTGCATCTATATTGCCTAGTATTAGTGCAACCACGTTCGTTAATATGTCTGCATCTTTTCTTGTCTCTTGTTTATTTGCTAGTTCTAGTGCTAATTTTAGTGATAATGCATTCCTCCGTACTTTCACGTATTCTTTTGCTTCTTCCAACTCTTTTTTTAATTTTTGCGCATCATCTTTTGTTTTTTTGTCATTTTCTTTCGCTAGATCTATTAATATATCCACAGGTTTCGGTGTTTGATCCAATTCCGCAGAACTCTGTGCTTGATCCAATTTCTCAGGTCTACGTATTTGATCCAATTTTTGAATTATCACCTGTGCACTTTCTTTTAATCCTTGCATGTTGCGTAGTTCCGCTTTTATTTCAGATTTAAGACTTTTTGCTTTAGCTATCCTTTCTTTTATATATTGCATATATCCTACGTTTGATATTTGTCTATATGTCCTAATTTTACTTCCTAATTCTAGTACACGTGTTTCTGCTTGATTTATCACATCTTCCTCTTCGGTTGCTCCATTTTCTAATATTTGTAGATCTTCTTCTGCTTGATTCAATATTTCTTCTAACCTTTTTACACGTTGTTGATATTGCTGTTTTCGTTGTTCTTGTTGTTCTTGATCTAGTCGTTTTCGTTGTTTTTTTTGCTCTTCTATTTCTTGTATCAGCTGGATCAGCAATTTTTTTATACCTTCTATATGTTCTTTCAGACTTGATATGTTCTCCCTTGCTATTGTTAGCATTAATTTTTGTGCTTTTTCTTTCCCCGAGATTATATCTGTTTTCATATTGTCTAATGCTCGCGTAAGGTATAATGTATCTCCTAGTTCAGATTTAACACCTTCTATTTCAACTAGTTCATTTTCTATTGCTTGTACATTTTTCACTCTTTCTCCTTGTCCAGTTTCATTTCCTAATTTTAGTACACTTGTTTTTGTTTGGTCTAACACGTCTTTTTCTTCGGTTGTTCCCACTTTTAATATTTGTACATCTTTTTTTGCTTGATTCAATTTTTCCTCTAGCAGTTGTTCTGTGTCTTCTACTCTTTGTACAGCTTCTCTTTCCTGGATTAATTTATCTTCCAACACTTGTACATTCTCTGCCGCTATTACCCGTATTAATCCTCGTGCCTCTACTTTTGCCGACAATAAATCATCTTCCATATGACGGTAATATGCTTCGATTTTTGTTAGCACATCTGCGTTTCCACTTTCTAGAAATTTATTGTTTTCTATTATTGCTATTATAAGTGATGCATGCGAACGTATTAATCGTAAATGTCCTGATAAGAGTGAAAGATATTTTTTTGTTGGGTCATGAAATTTTTTCAATTCTAAAGCTAATTCTTGTGGTGATTTTTCCGGTTGTTTTAGTAACACTATTTGAGCTTGCTTTTGAACTTGTTCGTTTATTTCGCTCAGTAATTCCAAAACGGATTTCCACTCCTCATCACTTGTTTGCTCAAGTATTAGCGTTAGTGGGTATGCTATACAATTTTCTATTATTTCTTTTCGCATGGGAAAATCATCCAATGTTCTTAACTGTAACATTAGATCAGGTATCGAATTCGGTTTTGGTACACATTCAATATTTTTTTTAAATAACGAATTTCTTAAGTCCAACATCCGTTTTTCTACTAATTTAGTGTCTTCTTCTTTAGAAATTTCATTCTTTTTTTTCTCTGCTTCTCTCTTTTTTTTGGCAATTTCTTCTTTTGATTTTTCTCCACCTTTTGATTCCATCAGTTCTATTGCGTTAATCATATCATTTGGATCATCGATTAGATCAAATTCCACTTTTTTCCTTATTGATTCCATCGTTGGCTCCGTTGTTGATTCCTCTGTCACTAGATCTAATGCTGGTAGATTTACTGCTTTTTGTGGTTGTGGTAGTTGCGGTAGTTGTGGTAATTGTGGTAGTTGTGGTAATTTCGGTACACATGTTTCTGTCTCTTTTGTAACTTGTTGTAACGAACCTAACAGCTGTGAAAATTTTTGTTTTGCTTCGTCATTTGTCACTAGATCTGTTACTGGTGGATTTAATATGTCTTGTTTTATTTTTAGTTCTGAGTTCTCCTCTTTTAAATTTACTTCTTTTTGTGTTTGTGGTAGTAGTTGTAGTAGTAGTTGTTGTAGTTGTTGTGGTGTTTGTGGTGGTTGTGGTAATTTCAATCTACATGTTTTTAACTCTTTTGTAACTCGTTGTAACGAACCTAACAACTGTAAAAATTTGTCACCTGTCACTAGATCTGATGCTGGTGGATCTTGTTTTATTTTTAATTCTGGGTTCTCCTCTTTTAGATTTACTTCTTTTTGTGGTTGCGGTGTTTGTGGTAGTTGTAGTAATCTCGATCTACATGTTTCTATCTCTTTTATGACTTGTTGTGCTGATTTTTGCATTTGTAGAATTTGTAAAATTTCTTTCAATCGTTCTAAACCTTCGTCTGATTCTGTTTTCCCCTCTAATGCCTGTATAATTTTTTGTAATTGTTCTACCTTTTCGACTGGTATTTCTTCAAATTTTTGTGTCAAATCATCTAAATCTTTTTGTGATTGATTCGGCACTAATTTCGCATCTGGTATTATTTTTTGTTTTTGTTTCAAACCTAGTTTCAAACCTAATGGTCCTTTATGTGATTGATCCAACGCCGCATCGTTTGGCATGTTATCCAGTACTTGCGCCACAACTTCCGGATTCTCTGGTAATTGATTTAATACTGGTTCAGATAATAACATCTTCAGTGTTTGCACAAAAGATTTTCCTTCTTTTTGTAACCAAGCAGATACCGGAGATTGTCCTTGAATCAATTCTCGCGCTACCAAAACGGCGCCTGCTATTGATGTACCAACTATTCCTGCACCAATAACTATTTTCTTTACTTTTGAAGTGGCATTAGAAGACTTTTTGCTTGAATTCACTTTTTCTGCTTCAACTGCCAAAGGTGGAGCTGCCAACATACTTCCACTTATAATCGCTGCTAATAATTTTTTATTCACAATTTTTTCTCCAATCATATTAAAATATAGTACACATACAAAATTTTTTACTTTCAATTTGTGGTTAACTAAGTCAAAAGCTCTATTTACTTTTCTTAGAATCACTCATCGATGTGAAATCCTTTTTCGTTATTCAAAATAGTTTAAATGTTATCAACACCTTTCTGATGTCAAAAAACTCAGTACTACTAAAACTACTTATCTCATAACCTACAATAATAATTTTCTACTCATTACATCATCTTAATTTAATATCCTGTGAATATATTATAACATTTTTCCTTCAAACCGTAAAGTGATTTTAATATTTTTTAACCATTTATTTTAAAAAGCCACCAACTACTGCCAGTCGATGGCATCTATAAATTCTCTAAAATTAAAAAGAATAAGAAATTTTATTACCTTGTATCTGAACAACATTAGTACGCAAACTCGCAATCATTATTTTTACATCCGCGGGAATGTTTTTCATATGAAGGTTAAGTGTACCTTTATAATTATTTACGTCAACATCCCATTCAACCGAATCTATATTGCTGTAGATTCTAGACAAAAAACTTCCTGTCATCATAACTTTAAGATCGGTAGAAATTGATGCATTAGATATAACAGATGTCACTGGGCTTGACAATATTACAGTACTAACATATTTTTTACTATTTTCACGCATACCATTAACAAAATTAACGAAATCTATAAATTTTTTTGTCAATTCTTCAGTATTTTTAGAAATTACTCTAGATATTAAAATATCTCGAAACAGCACTGTTGCACTTTCTACATCTGGATCATCAGTTGGGAAATTAAAATTTTGTGCAGAACCTTTAACTACAGGACGCCGATACCTGCCAACCGCAGATGCATACATTTGATTCCCGACACACACAAAACTTAAAGATAGTAGTAAACTCATTGCTTTAATTTTTTTCATATAAAAATTTTCCTCCATTTTTAGTAAATATATAATATTTAATTAGTATGTAATATATTTTATTTATTTTTGTTAATAATATTATTATAATATATTTTTTGACAAATTTCAATATTTTTATATAAAAAACAAGTGGCCAAATCTACTCATCAACTGAATGCAAACATACCCCATCCAAATATGTAAACTAAATTATAAATTAACAAAAAACGCACTATATGATAACAACCCCAATAGTTTTTCAAGTCTTTTAAGACGAATAACCAAAAGCAGATGGTTATATTAATTAAACTATGATATAATAACTGCAGGAGGCGATGTGTGTGAAAGATAAATACAATATATTGCTCGATTTAAGAGAAAAATTTTTAAAAAGTAACTTGTACAATTCTTCGTATGCATTCAAAAATTATTTAGAAAATTTTGAAATAGAATATACTCACGAATCAACCGCTATTGAAGGAAACACATTAACATTACAGGAAGTTAAAACAATTTTAGACGATAAAATATCAGTTGGAGAAAAATCCCTCAGGGAAATATATGAAGTAATAAATCACCACAACGCTTTTAATTATGTAAAAGAATGTATCAATGAAAAGAAAAATTTAAACGAAGCAATAACAAAAACTATCCACAATATATTGATGGATAATATATTTACAGGTGGGATTTATAGAAACGTGCAGGTTTGGATTAAAGGTGCAAAACATAAGCCACCTCTTCCAAATGAGATGTATAATCAGATAAAAGAATTTTGGAGAACGCTTAACAGTAAGTATAAAAATAATAGTGTAAAACTAGCAGCATATACTCATGCAGAATTTGTTAAAATACATCCATTTGAAGATGGTAACGGAAGGACTTCTCGATTAATAATGAATTATCAATTACTTGCAAATAATTTTTTAGCTATAAATATTAAAAAATTCAATAGATTAAAATATTATGAAACATTAGATGAATACCATACTACAGGAAATTTGGAATCATTTTATGAAATGATCTTAGATTTAAGCATTGACCAATATAAAAATTTATTATTATAATAAACATTTGCAAAATATCGGAAGTATTTTTGACATAAATGATAATATTTGTTTTTGAAAATATAATATAGGCTTAACAGTGATATGTTACAAAATTAGAAAATCCCACCACCTACAACATAAAAGGTAACAAAGCTGGCAAAAAAGCGATTAGTTTTTGTTGTGAGCACTAAATTTGTTATTGATTTTTTTAACTGCATAGTGTATAATAAATTTAAATCGAGTGACCAAATGGGCGTGTAATTTAACATGCAGCCCGGTGGGCGCTATACGGCGAATGATTGTGAACCATGTCAGGCGGGGAACCGAGCAGCATTAAGCAATATGTTTCGTGCGATATAGTAAGTTCATTGGCTGTATGTTAGATTACACGAAATATTTTTAAAGCGAGGGGTAACGTTTGTATCAAGCATTATACAGAAAATGGCGCCCAAAAACTTTTGATGAAGTAATAGGTCAGTCTCATGTAACAGAAACATTAAAAAAAGAAATAAGCCTTGGCAGAATTTCGCATGCATATATGTTTACGGGATGTCGCGGCACTGGAAAAACAACTTGCGCTAAAATTTTTGCAAAAGCTGTGAACTGCTTACATCCGATAAATGGAGAGCCGTGTAGAAAGTGTGAGTTGTGTACCGAAACCGAGTCAGACTCACTTATGGATATAGTTGAAATAGACGCAGCCAGTAACAATAGCGTTGAAAATATACGTTCTATGCGTGAAGAAGTTGTATTCTCCCCAACCAAAGGAAAATACAGAGTTTACATTGTGGATGAAGTACATATGCTATCTTCTGGTGCTTTTAATGCATTTTTAAAAATTTTAGAAGAACCACCTGCACATGTAATCTTTATATTAGCAACAACCGAAATACACAAAATTCCGCTAACAATACTGTCACGGTGTCAGCGTTTTGATTTTTTCAGAGTATCTCCAGATGATATTCAAAACAGAATGAGATATATCTGTAATCAAGAAAAAATAGAAGCACAAGATGCGGCTTTGAGTATAATAGCAAATGCAGCAGACGGAGCTGTGAGGGATGCTCTCTCAATACTTGACCAGTGTGCAAATGTTTGTCAAAACAATATAACTGAAGAAGATGTAAAGAACATATTGGGCATTTCAGGATCTTCGTACCTTCACCCTTTTGTAGATGCAATTGTTTCAAACAAAACAGAAAAATGCATAGAGATAATCGATGATGTATATAAACAATCAAAAAATATGGTAAGATTTTGCGAAGAACTGATGTTTTGTTTTAGGGATATAATGATTGAAAAATTAAATGAAACGTCACATAAAAATTCAAATTTATTTGATGCATCCAAAATAGATATTTCAAAAATTATTTTTTACATTGACACACTGCGAAAAGCATATAAAAATATCACTTCTGGTTCAAAACCCAAACTCGAAATGGAAGTAACGGCGGTAAAACTGTGCAATTCAGTTTCTGAAACTGCAGTAACAACAATTAATACAAGCAATTCATTAAAAGAAGTTTCGGAAAAATTTCTTCCAAAGAGCAATTCAAAAATTTCAACTACTTTTCCAGAAGTAGCCGCACCCACTGCGCTATCGCTAGATAATCACGAAAATGCTTTTAAGCAGTGGCCTGAAATATTGAATCTTTTAGAAAGTGAAAAAGGACTCAAGTCGCTTTATATTTCACTGAAGGACTCCAAAGCATACGAAAACAAAAATTACTTACTCATAGATTCAAAAAATTCAGTAGCTTTTGAACTTCTCAGAAATTCTTCTCACAGAACAGTTTTAAAAGAAATAATAAAAAAAGTTACAGGTCGGCACTATAATTTAGGGCCATATGTTTCTCAAAAAGTACAAGATCCACTAGATGAACTTATTGAAAAAGCAAAAGAAAATAATATAAAAACAAATTAATTTAAATGGAGGATTTTTTATGAACGTAAGATTACCAAAAAACGGGATGAACAATATTCAACAAATAGCGCAAAAAGCACAACAAGCTCAAGCAGAAATGGAAAAAATAACTGCCGAATTAGAAGAAAAGCAATACACAGCCACTGCAGGAGGAGAAGCTGCAAAAGTAACTGTGAATGGAAAATTAGAAGTAATTAACATAGATTTAAAACCAGAAATAGTCGACCCTGAAGATACAGAAATGTTAGCAGATCTAATAAAAGGTGCTATAAATGAAGCAATAAAAGCGGCTAACACTGAAAAAGATGAAGCTATGCAAAAAATTTCTGGTCAAATAAATATACCGGGACTGTTTTAGTCATGGATAAATATTTAATTACTCCACTTGAAAAACTCTCAGAAAGTTTTGAAAGACTGCCAAGTATAGGCAGCAAAACAGCAAAGCGACTCGCCTACGCAGTTTTAAAAATGCCCAAAGAAAAAGCCTTAGATTTTGCAAACGCAATAATAGACGCCAAAAATAATATTCATTATTGCAAAAATTGTTGCAATTTTACGGATAAAGAAATTTGCAGTATATGTGAAGATGATTTTCGTGACAAGTCCATAATATGCGTTGTTGAAGATCCAAGAGATGTCGGCGCAATTGAAAAAACACAAGAGTTTAAAGGCTTGTATCACGTGCTTCATGGAACGTTATCCCCTATTTCCGGAATTGGGCCAGACCAAATACGCATAAAAGAATTGTTGGAAAGAATAAAATCTGAAAAAATTTTAGAAATTATCATGGCAACAAATCCTACGGTAGAAGGCGAAGCTACATCTATGTATATATCAAAATTATTAAAACCTTTTGGAATAAAAATAACACGTTTGGCTTATGGTGTCCCGGTAGGTGCATCGCTTGAGTACGCTGATGAAATAACTTTATCTCGTGCTTTAAAAGGCAGAAATGAAATTGAATAAAATAATTTAAATTAAAGCGCTTTGATTGATTTTAACAAACTCATAACAATAGCTGCTGCTTTTTACGGCAAAAAATGTAACTATTTATTCTATTTGTGTATATTTTGTTACTAAATATGTTTGTGTTACTGCTGATTTATTGCAATTTTGCACTGTAATATTATTTGTGGAGTTAAATGTAATTTTAATGTAAAAGCTATTGATTTATTATTAAGTATGTGCTAAACTTAATGGTGTGGTATGTGACTGAAAAGTATGTATACCACAAAAATTTTTAAATTAATTAAAAGGAGAAATTCGCAATGACATTAACACAAAAAATTGCAGTAACAGTTACAGCTATAGCAGCATCACTCGTAGTAGCAGCTGGAGTAACAGCTGGCATTCGCCATCACAAAGGTAAACCAGTTTGTCCGGAATGTATAACAAAACTTTTTAGTACCAAAAAAGAAGAAGAACCTGAAGAAGAACATGAAAAAGAACCTGAAAAAAAACCTGAAACAGAACCTGAAAAAAAACCTGAAACAGAAGAAACAATTTAAAAAATTGCTCGTGTTAAAATAAGCAGTTCATAAAAAAGTAGGATCAATAAAAATAATACTCCCAATAGGAACTTTATTCCTAAAAATAAAAATCAAAAACTTGTAGTTATATAACGCAAAAAAGCTAACAAATAATGTTTGGTGCTACTTTTTCGCGATTTTCGAAAGATCATTTGTATTATTGCAAATGATTTTTTGATTTCAAAAACAATAAAATCAATTCTTTAAAATATAATCAAAAAAATAAAAAATAATTAATTATTTTTAACCAATATTTATATAAATTATTTTGCCCTAGTAAACAACATAGCAAGTTATTCTTATTGCTAATTTTGTCGCCAGTATTATTTTTAGATTTGCATTAATATTAAATTTATAATAAAATTAATAATATATATATTAAGCATACGTATATCACAAAAACTTGTAAATTAATTAAAAAAAGGAGAAATTTATAATGACGTCAACACAAAAAATTGCAATAACGGTTGCAGCAGTAGTAGCATCACTTGCAGTAGCCGCTGGAGTCTGCTGTAAGCTTAAAAAGAGTAGCAAAAATACCACCCCTGCTTCAGTAAGCCAACCAGTTGAAGTACAATCACAATCGGCAAACGGTACCGCCGTTGCTTCAGTAAACCAACCAGCTGAAGGGACATCACAATCGGCAACCGGTGCCGCCACTACTTCAATGAGCCAACCAGTTAAAGAAGAACAAACACAATTGGCAAACGATGCCACCGCTGCTTCAGTGGACCAACTAGATAGCAAAAAATTTAGTGTAGTCAACGGCAGCAAAGACAGCGATAATAATATGAAAAAACGTGAAGAAACCGAAACCCAAGAATCCGAAAATCAAGCAAAACACAAGAAAAAAAAGAAGAAAAAGAAAAAACTGGGGACACAAATAGACGAAAATCAAGAAGCTCAAAAATAGTATTCAGTGCTGTTTTTTCAAAATTTTCAAAAGACCATTTGCATTATTGCAGGTGGTCTTTTTGATTTCAAAAACAATAAAATTAATTCTTTAAAATATAACCAAAAAGATAAAAAACATTGGAATATTTTTTAAAATTATTTTAAATTGAATTAACATTAAATTTATGATAAAATTAATAATATATATCAAACATACGTATATCACAAAAGCTTGTAAATAAAAAAAGGAGAAATTTATAATGACATCACCACAAAAAATTGCAATAACAGTTGCAGCTATAGCAACATCACTTGTAGTAGCTGCTGGAGTTTGCTATAAAAAAAGACAAATTGATAGCCCCCCCAGGCCTTCCAGCAGAAATAAAAGCAATAGATACAGTGGCAGTAGCAGTGAGGGAACTCTTCAACACAATTGCAGTAGCAAACACAGCAAGAACATCAGTGGAATCAGCAATAGCAGCAGCAAATGCTGAGACAAAAACAAAGGAAATAGCGATGAAAGAAATGAAAATAACGTGTGCAGCACTGGCTACAGCGATGAAAGAAGTATTGGAAAAGAAAGCGGTATGGCTGGAAAAGGATGCAGCATTACTAGAAATACAGGCAAAAAATGCAGCATGGACGGCAAAGGAAGCAGAAAACACAGCAAGGGCAGCGACAAATACAGAGACAAAAACAAAAGCAGAACAAATAGCAAAAGCAGCAAAAGAAAAGGCAGAAACAGCAAAAAAACGAGCAATAAAACAAAAAGCAATGGCACAAGAAACAATAAAAGAAGCAAAAATATACTTGCACAAATCACAACAGTATTGCAACAACATTACAACACTAGAGTAGAAGACACAAAAACTGGCAAGTAACATTCTAAGTGACATTCAGTGCAACATTTTCAAAAGATCATTTGCATTATTGCAGATGGTCTTTTGAATTTCAAAAACAATAAAATTAATTCTTCTAACACAATCAAATATATGGTATAATTTATTCAAGTAATTTTTAGGCGGTGATTTTTTCATGGAATATCCATTTAGTATAAAACTTTCTGATTTAATAAGAGAACTTTCTTTCAACGTAGCATTTATGCCTGTAGACCCTAAAGAAATAAAAATATACTCAAAAGATATAAACAGGCTAGGGCTTGAACTTATTGGACCAATTGAGCATTTCGATAATCAGAGAATTATAGTAATGGGTGAAAGTGAAAGTTACTTTCTTTCAACTTTATCATCCGATGAAATATATAAATCGATTGAAGCTATTTTGTCGCTCTCTCCTCCCCTATTAATAATTTCATATGGCATATCTCCTCTCCCAGAAATAATAGCAGTTGCTAAAAGATATAAAATACCAATTCTTACTTCAAACGATAGTGCCGCAGAAGTAATGGCCGAATTAACTCCCTTTTTAAACGTCCATTTAGCCCCAAGAATAACACGTTCCGGTGGTTTAATGAATGTACATGGTGAAGGAATATTTTTGACCGGAGAAAGTGGCGTGGGAAAAAGTGAAACTGCCGTAGAACTGCTTAAACGCGGTCACAAATTAATAGCAGATGATTTGGTAGAGATAAGAAAAATTCCCAAAAACACACTTGTGGGTGCAGCACCGGAAAATATACGTCATTTCATAGAAGTTCGCGGTGTAGGAATAATAAATGCTAGAAGAATTTTTGGTATAGGTTCTGTAAAATTAACCGAAACAATAGATATGGTTGTTAATTTGGAAATTTGGAACGACGAAAAATCATACGACCGAATGGGTGCCGAGTGTCAGTATACTGAAATTTTGGGAGTCAAAATACCATTTGTAAGCATACCAGTACGTCCAGGAAGGAACATAGCAGTTATAATTGAAGTTGCTGCAATGAATAACCGTCAAAGAAAAATGGGATACAATGCAGCAAGAGAACTATTTATAAATTTAGGAATGGAAATTCCACAAAACGAAGAAGAAGAAATAAAAAAATGCATATGGGATATATAATTTTGAATAATAATTTCTAAACATCAGTATCAGTAAAGGCGTGATAAAAATTATAAGTTATTGTGATGACATTGCCGGATTTGCCAACGAAATTGGCTGCAAAGTAATAAAAAATGAACCTATGAAAAATCACACTTCATTTAAAATAGGCGGAAATGCAGATTTATTTATATACGTAAACAAAATTGAATCTCTAAAGCAAATTGTTAATTTAATAAATATACTTGGTGTACCGTTTTTTATCATAGGTAATGGAAGCAATTTGCTCGTTTCTGATGATGGCTACAGGGGTGTGGTTATAAGTCTTTCCAAAATAAAAAATAAGGCTGAAATAAAAAACCAAGATATTTTGACATGTGATGCAGGATTACCTCTTGCATACGTATGCACATTCGCCATGAAAAATTCTTTGTCTGGATTGGAATTTGCGTGTGGTATACCTGGCACATGCGGTGGCGCTTTATTTATGAATGCAGGAGCATATGGACACGATATGTCAGAAACAATTTTGGAAGCCACGCACGTAACATATACCGGAAACGAAGAAACTTTAAGTAAATCACAAATGAACTTGTCATACAGAAATAGTATATATTCAAGTTTACCCGTGATTATTACATCCATGAGTTTAAAATTAGTAAAGTCTTCAAGTGAAGAAATAAAATCAAAAATGTATGAAAACATAAAAAAGAGAAAATTATCTCAACCTCTAAATTACCCCAATGCAGGCAGTATATTCAAACGACCAAGTGATGGTCAATATGCCGGAAAACTTATTGAATCTGCAGGACTAAAAGGAGTATCAATTGGTGGTGCTTCTGTCAGCCAAAAACATGCAGGATTTATAGTTAATACAGGAGATGCTACAGCTCAAGACGTTATAAAATTGATACATCATATACAAAGAAGTGTATTTGAAAATTCAGGCGTAAAATTAAACTGTGAAATAAAAACTTTAGGAAACATAACATTGGAGTAAAAATATGAAATACTCGTTTTCTCATGAAATAAAAAAAGAGCTTGTTAAGCTACCAATATCTAAATATTCTCTTGAAGAATTTTATTCTATTATGATTTTTAATGAAAATATTTTCAAAAATGATTTATCAGTAACTTCTGAAAATAAATTTATAATTGAAAGATTAAAAAAATTATTTGACTATAATTCAAAAAAATTCGATATAAAAACACTAAATTCATATGACATCATAAATAATGGTGCTTTTAAACAAATAAAAAAACAACTCACAACACATGATAAAATGGATTTAGATCCAGAATTAAGTGGGGCTATACTCAGAGGTGCATTTTTGGCTTCGGGAAATATATCCAATCCAAAAAGTTGTTACCATTTGGAGTTTAACGTCCCTTCAAAACATCAGTGTGATTTACTCTTAAACATATTCAATAATGTGACAACTATTACTTTCCCTGTAAAAATCACTGTAAGAAGAGATAATTATCTGATATATCTTAAAGACAGCGAAAAAATAATTGATTTTGTAACATTCATAGGAGCACAACAAGCAGCTATGCAATTCATACAAATAAAAATGTTAAAAGAAGTACGAAATAATATCAATCGTACCACAAATTTTGAAACTGCAAATTTAAACAAAACAACAACTTCATCTTTAACACAAATAGAGGCTATTAAAAAAATAAAAAACACGGTAGGCATAGAAAGCTTACCCTACAATCTACAAGAAACTGCCAAATTAAGATTACAACATCCATATAAATCGCTTAAAGATCTAGCATCTTTACACAAAACTACAGTTACAAAATCAGGTGTAAATCATCGTATCAAAAAAATAATTTTGATTTCCCAAAATTTATAACTATGCTAATTTCTCTCTTAAAATCTTTAGCAAAATTTTTTCTCTCCTAGAAACCTGTACTTGTGTCATTCCCAAAGTTTTAGCAACATCTGATTGAGTGATGCCTTTAAAAAATCTCAAATATATAAGGCTTTTGTCGCGTGCGTCAAAAGCTTTTATTATTTGAATAACAGAAATCTTAGTTGATATTTTTTCATCATCAAATTGTATGGGAATTTCAAACACAGTCCCTGAACTATCGCCATTTTTGATGGGAGCATCCAAAGAAATTGGAACTTTTAGTGTTTCAATAGCTTCTAAAATTTGATCTCCATCAATTTTTAAAATATTAGATAATTCTTTAATAGAAGGTTCTCTTTCATAAAGTTTTAAAAATTTTTCCCGTTCATAATTTATTTTCGTACTAAGCTCTTTGAGCCGCCTACCAACTTTCACAGTTGTATTATCTCGAATAAGTAACCTTATTTCTCCTAAAATAACAGGAATGGCATAAGTAGAAAATTGAACGCCTTTCGAAAAATCAAAATTCTTCGCTGCTTTTGCAAGCCCTATGCATCCGGACTGAAATAAATCTTCATATTCCACACCACGTTTTCTAAACCTTTGGCAACATAGATGAACAAGTCCAAAATGATTTTCTATATTTATTTTATTTTCTGGATCTAATTTTTTATTCAAGCAACTTTTATCTCTCATTTGACACCGATCTACGTATTATAAATTTTTGCAGTGTAACGGTAGTTCCCTTCCCTACTTTTGATGTAACTTTTATTTTATCCATAAAACTCTGCATAACAGCAAATCCAAGTCCAGAACGCTCACTACCACCAGTAGTAAAAAGTGGTTCCATGGCTTGCTCAACATTATCAATACCGCAACCTTTGTCTTTTATTCTTATAAGCACTTTACCGTTATCATATATTTTAGAAGTTATGTAAATTTTGCCTATCCCTGTTTTATATCCATGAACTATACAGTTTGTAACGGCCTCCGAAACGGCTGTTTTGATATCTGCTATTTCATCGATAGTAGGATCCAGTTGCGATACAAAGGATGCAACTACACTACGTGCAAACCCTTCATTAGAGGATCTACTAAAAAAATTTATATTCATTTCGTTTACTACTTCTGACATTTGTTTTTTTTCCTCCTTTTTCAAATATTCCTAAACTTGTTAAACCTGAAAGCATTATCATTCTTTCTAAATTTTTAGGAATATTAATTACCATTAGTTTCCCCTTTAAAGAATTGATCAATTTAAATCTTCCCATTATTAGACCTATGCCGGAACTATCCATAAATCTCACTTCACTAAAATCAAGATACAAAATTTTTGGAATATTATTTTCAATATAAGCATCTATATTTTCTCTGATTTCTTTAGCCGTATGATGATCAATATCACCTTCAATAAGTGCCGTAGCGGATTCTCCCTTAGAAAAAATTTTAACTGACATATCTCAATTTTACCTCCTTTGCAAATTAATAAAAGTTATGCAGCATAAAAAATTGCTTTAAATAAGTTTGTCCTATTTTTCAAAATAAAATATCCTCTACCATTTAATGATAAAGGATATTAAGTAATTATTTTGTAGAAATAAGTCATGCACACAAATTTTTTTAAATTTATTTAAGCTTGGCAATTTCTGATTCCAATCCAGAAACTTTTTCGCTTAATTTCAAAGCTAATTCTCTTGCACCATCTACAACATTTTTAGGTGCTCTAGACACAAAATTTTCATTATTTAACCTTGCACGAGCCTGCTCAAGTTGTTTGGTCGCAGTATCTAATTCGCTTTTTAAACGCTTAATTTCAACATCTCTATCAATAAGCTCGTCGATTGGTAAATATAATTTTACGTAATCATTAACAGCGGTTACAGTACCTTCTGCTCTAATATTTTTGTCAATCTTAATGTCTTTAACTCCAGTAAGGCGACATACTACATCTTCATATCGTTTTAAAACATCACACAGTAAATTTTCTTCAACATATACAACAGGATGTTTATCATGCGAGACATTCATCTCTCGCCTCAAGTTCCTTATAGATCTAACTACTGATATTAATATCTTAACATCTTTTTCAGCAACTTCGTCTATACATTTTTCATCACATACCGGATATTCAGAAATCATAACTGATGATGAATTATGCGAAAAAGACTTCCATATTTTTTCAGTAATAAATGGCATAAAAGGGTGCAAAAGTTTGAGAGTGTTATTTATAACCCAGAGAAGCGTTTCTTTTTTACCAGAAATTTTAGAAAATTCTATATACCAATCGCAAAATTCATCCCATATAAAATCATAAATTTTTTGTGCTGCTATTCCTAACTCGAATTTTTCTAAATTCAATGTAACGTCTCTAACAAGCACATTAAACCTGCTCACTATCCATTTGTCAATTGTTTCCAAATTTTTCGAAAGAGTGCATTCTAAATTTTTACCATCTGTGCTCATGTGAACGAACCTTGCTGCATTCCATATCTTATTTGCAAAATTTCTGCTTGATTCAACTTTTTCATAAAAAAATCGCATATCATTTCCTGGACTATTTCCCAACATTAAAGAAAATCTAAGAGCATCTGCACCATACTTTTCTATAATTTCCAACGGATCTACACCGTTACCCAACGATTTTGACATTTTTCTACCCTGTGAATCGCGAACAAGGCCATGGATTAAAACGTGTTTAAATGGCGGTTTTTTCATAACTTCAAGAGACGAAAAAATCATTTTCGCAACCCAGAAAAATATTATATCATATCCTGTAACAAGAACGTCAGTCGGATAAAAATATTTGAGATCACGCGTAACTTTAGGCCACCCTAAAACTGAAAATGGCCACAAAGCCGAAGAAAACCATGTATCTAGCGTATCTTCTTCTTGAAATATATTATCACTTCCACAATGAGAACATTTTTTTACATCATTTTTAGAAACCGTTATCTTACCACAATCTTTACAGTACCACGCTGGTATTCTATGCCCCCACCAAAGTTGTCTTGATATACACCAATCTTTTATACTTTCCATCCAATGAAAATATATTTTGCTAAATCTGTCTGGTATAAATTCTGTAGTTTTATTTTTCACACACATCACAGCAGGTTTGGCAAGTTCTTTCATTTTTACAAACCACTGCGTAGATACACGTGGTTCAACCACACTCGAGCATCTATAGCACGTGCCCACGTTGTGTTTAATAGATTCAACATGATGCAAACATTTTTCTTCAGATAATCTGGCAACAAGTTTTTTTCTTGCTTCATATCTATCAAGGCCACTACAAAACGTACACCTTTCATTCATAATTCCCTTTTCATTCATCACATTTATTACAGGCAAATTATGCCTTAACCCAACTTCAAAATCGTTAGGATCGTGTGCGGGAGTAATTTTTAACACCCCTGTACCAAGTTCAATATCTACATAGTCGTCTCCAATTATCGGTATCTTTCGACCTATAACAGGCACTACTGCGCTTTTCCCTATTAAATGTTTATACCTTTCATCATTAGGATTAACAGCTAACGCGACATCGCCAAACATAGTTTCTGGGCGTGTAGTCGCTACTGTAACAACTTCGTCTGAATCTAATACTTTATAATTTATATACCAAAAATTTCCTTCTGATTCCTTAAAATTTACTTCAGAATCTGAAATTGATGTACCGCATTTGGTGCACCAATTAATAATTCTTTCTCCTCGATAAATAAAACCTTTTTCATATAATCTAACAAAAAATTCTTTTACAGCTTCGCTGCATCCAACATCCATAGTAAAACGTTCTCTTGACCAATCACATGAAGAGCCAAGCTTTCTAAGTTGTTTAACAATATTACTCCCATATTTTTCTTTCCACTCATATGCTCTTTTTAAAAACTTTTCTCTTCCTATATCTTCTTTTGAAATGCCTTCTTTTCTCATTTCTTCCACTATTTTCGCTTCTGTTGCAATTGAAGCATGATCTGTTCCGGGAACCCACAGAGCACAATATCCCTGCATCCTTTTGAATCTTATTATTATATCTTGCATCGTTTGATCAAGCGCATGTCCCATGTGAAGTTTTCCCGTAATATTTGGAGGAGGCATAACAATTGTAAAAGGCTTTTTAGATTCATCCGGACACGCTTTAAAATAACCACTTTTTTCCCATTCATTATAAATGGTTTCCTCTACTTCTTGTGGATTATATACTTTATCCAAATTTGTTTCCATGATTTATCTCCTTTATATTATTGCAAGAATTTACGATCAATTTTTTAATATCTTCAATTCCCTCACCGGTAACAGATGAAAAAATTATTTTCGGAACTTCTGCATAATCTCCTAATTCTAAATTCATCTCAGATTTTCGAATTTCTTTTTTAGTTTTATTAAGTTTATCACATTTTGATGCTACCACAATAAACGGAAATTTATTCTCATCAAGAAAATTTATCATTTGCATATCTAGTTCAGATGGAGCGTGGCGAAAATCTATAATTTGAACAACAAGAGCAATATTTTTGCTACTGTTAAAATAACCCTCCACCAACCGTGACCACCGTTTTTTCTCTTTAAAAGATACTCTGGCGTAACCATAACCAGGCAAATCTACAAATCTTACATTTTTTAATTTATATAAGTTTATGTTTATAGTTTTTCCGGGTTTTGTACTAATTCTAGCCAATGATTTTCTACTGAGTAGTTTGTTTATGAGTGAAGATTTTCCAACATTAGATTTACCGGAAAAAACTATTTCCGGTAAACTATCCTTTGGTATTTGATTTAAATCTCCAACTGATTTTTCAAAATTTACGTCATTAAAATTTATCATTAAACAACCTCATATAGCGTCACTCGAAGTTTTTGAATTCTTTTTACTAAAAATAGATTTAGTAAACGAAACATCCAAAACATCATCTATTTTATCCGCTAAAACAAATTTTACGGATTTTTTTACAACTTCATCTACTTTTTCTAAATCACTTTCATTCTTTGAAGGAATTACAACAGTTTTAACTCCATCACGATAAGCTGCCATCGTCTTTTCCTTCAATCCACCTATTGGCAAAACTTTTCCTTTTAGAGTTATTTCTCCCGTCATAGCAACATCAGACTTTACCGGTGTTCGAGTTAATGACGAAATAAGAGCCGTTGTCATAGTAACACCAGCTGATGGCCCGTCTTTAGGTATGGCTCCTTCTGGAGCATGGATGTGAATATCATAATTTTTATAAAATTCTTCACTAATCCCAAATCTTTTAGCATTTGTACGTATGTAGCTTACAGCCAACTGAGCAGATTCTTTCATAACATTACCAAGCAATCCTGTTATCTGTATTTTGCCCTTCCCTTTCATAAGAGAAGTTTCTATTGGCAAAATATCTCCACCAACAGCAGTCCATGCCAATCCTTTTACTACACCAACCTGATTTTCAAATTCTTTGAATTTTTTGTATTTTTCCAAACCAAGCAATTCTTTTATTTCTTTTGGACCGAATTTCGAACTGCAATTTTCACCAGACACTACTTTTTTTGCTACTTTTCTCATTAAAGAAGAAATTTTTCTTTCGAGCTCTCTAACACCGGCTTCACGTGTATAAAAATCTATCAAAAATTTAATACCTTCATCAGTAATCTTAAATTCTTTTTTTGTAAGGCCATGGCGCTTTAATTGTTTAGATATTAAATATTCTTTTGCTATATGAAATTTTTCTTCTTGAGTATAACTATAAAGATTTATTATTTCCATACGATCATATAACGGCAACGGTATTTTATTTCTATCATTAGCTGTAGCAATAAAAATCACTTTACTCAAATCAAATGGAACTTCAAGGTACCTATCTCTAAACTCAAAATTTTGTTCTGGATCCAATGCTTCTAACAAAGCTGACGCTGGATCCCCATGGTAGTCTTTAGAAAGCTTATCAATTTCATCAAGCAAAATTATTGGATTATTTGTTTTGCACCGTCTAAGAGCTTCAATAATTCTCCCTGGCATTGAACCTATGTAAGTTTTACGATGTCCTCTTATCTCGGATTCGTCATTTAACCCCCCAAGAGAAATTCTAACATATTTTCTGCCCATTGCATCAGCGAGTGACTTAACTATTGATGTCTTGCCTACTCCTGGCGGACCCGACAAACAGATTATTTGCCCTTTAGCCATATCACCCGAAAGTTTTTTAACAGCCAAAAATTCCAACAATCTTTCTTTAACTTCATCAAGCCCAAAGTGTTCTGAATTCAAAGTTTTTGAAACTTTTTTTAAATTCATATTGTCTTTTGAAGAATTATTCCACGGCAATGAAACGCATACATCCAAATAATTTCTTAACATATTTGAATCCGGAGTTCCGGACATCATTTTTGATAAACTTTCACACTCGTCTTTTAACTTTAAATATGTTTCTTCCGGTAATTCAAATTTTTCTAATTTCTTTAAATATTTTTCGGAATCAGACACAGGGTCTGATTTTTCTCCTATTTCATCACTTAAAATACGAATTTGTTCCCTAATCATATACTCTTTTTGACTTTTTTCCATCGAAAATTTCACTCTAGAAATAAGTTCGTTCTGGTAAGCCAAAATTTCATCTTCACGTTCCAAAAGCTTTAATAATATTTCAGCACGGTGAAACACATCTAACTCTTCAAGAATTTTTTGTTTCTTAGAAGAATCCACCAATATGTTGGAAGCAATATAATCCACTATCTCTTCTGAACTCGACTGTAATTTAATATTAAAAATCAATTCAGGCGGAACTTGTTGCATAAAATTTATATAATCTGCAAAGCAACGTTCAAGTTCACGTACAACAGCATCCATTTCAATTGAATCTTCCCCATTAAAGCTTTCTTCTTTTTTTACAACCGCACTCAAGCATTGATTTTCATCTTCACAAAAAACAGCACTAGCACGATACATGCCTTCTATCAATACACGCATACCCTCGCCGGTTTGCTTTAAAATTTGTTTTACTTTTGCAACAACTCCAAAAGAATATATCTCATTTTTTTGGGGCGATTCATCTCTAAAATCTTTTTGAGTTGTTAAAAATATCATTTGATCCGATTCCATGGCTTTTTCAACGGCCATCATAGATTTTTTTCGCCCTATGTCAAAATGAAGCGTCGTACCCGGAAACATAACAAATCCCCTCAAAGCTAAAACAGGAATAGCACGCTTCAAAAAAACCATATTATCTATTTTTCTTCAACTCCATTCTTTTAAGAAGCATCAAATTTCTTTCTAATACTTCCATTGTCGTTTATACTTTTTGAATCTATTGAAATATACACAGGTTCGCGATTTTTATCATACAAAAATTTAGGTTTATCGTTTTTGTCTATTACATTTTTGCCTATAATAACTTTTTCAATTGTATGGTCAGAAGGAACGTCAAACATTATCTTTTGTAAAATTTCCTCCATTATTGAACGCAATCCACGAGCTCCTATATTTCTCTCAACTGCTTTTTTGGCTATAGCTTTTACCGCAGATTCTTCAAACTCTAGTTCAACTTTATCAAGTTCAAATAACCTTTTATACTGCTTAATCAACGAGTTTTTGGGTTCTGTAAGAATCTTTACCAAAGCTTCTTCATCCAATCCCTTTAGCGATGCAACTACAGGTAGCCTTCCAACAAGTTCTGGAATCAATCCATATTTTACAAAATCCTGAGGAATAGCTTTGCTCATCCAATCAGTTGAATCTAGTTCTTTTTTTGTCATTATATTTGCGCCAAACCCCATAGAAGATGTGCTAACTCTCTTTTCAATTATTTTTTCAATACCTTCAAAAGCACCACCACATATAAATAATATATCAGATGTATCAATTTGAATAAATTCTTGTTGAGGATGTTTTCTGCCACCTTTTGGAGGAACGTTGGATATAGTTCCTTCTATAATTTTCAAAAGTGCTTGTTGAACCCCTTCGCCGCTTACATCACGTGTGATTGAAGTATTTTCAGACTTTCTTGCTATTTTGTCTATTTCGTCAACATAAATTATTCCTCTTTGAGCTCTTTCAATATCAAAATCAGCAGATTGGATCAGCCTCAAAAGAATATTTTCTACATCTTCACCAACATATCCGGCTTCAGTAAGTGTCGTAGCATCGGCAATTGCAAATGGAACATCCAAAATCTTAGCCAATGTCTGTGCCAAAAGAGTTTTTCCAACTCCTGTAGGCCCAAGCAACAAGATATTGCTTTTTTTAAGCTCTACTTCACTCTCTTTACCACCAAAATATATGCGTTTGTAGTGATTATACACTGCAACACAAAGTGCTAATTTTGCTACGTCTTGACCTATAACATATTCATCCAAATATTTTTTTATCTCATGCGGCTTCGGCAAAACCCTACCGTCTCTAGAACCTGCTTTTTGAGCACTTTTAGAAAGAGTAAGAGGTTTTGCACCCTCATTCAATATAGATATACACAAATTTACGCATTCATCACAGATACACACACCCGGGCCGGCAACTAATTTATTTGCCTCCGACTGCATCTTACCGCAAAAAGAACAACTTAGCTCTCTGGTTCCCCTATTTACGCTCATTAATTACTCACCATTTCCTTAATTTTTATTTAATCTATTTAAATTTTCTATCTCTTATATATTACTTTGTCAACAATACCGTATTTTTGAGCTTCATCAGCAGTCATAAAATTGTCTCTTTCGGTATCTGACGCAATAACTTCAAAAGGCTGGCCTGTTTTTTCTGACAAAATTTGGCTTAGCTTCTTTTTTGTATAAAGAATATGTTGAGCATGAATATTAATATCGGTTGCTTGCCCTTTGGCACCACCACTTGGTTGATGGATCATAATATCACTGTTAGGTAAAGCATATCGCTTACCTTTAGTACCTGATGCTAACAAAAACGCACCCATACTTGCTGCCATACCTATGCAAATTGTAGAAACATCACACTTTATATATTGCATAGTATCGTATATAGCCATACCGTCAGTAACCGAACCACCAGGACTATTTATATACAAACTTATATCTTTTGAAGCATCCTGGCTCTCTAAATAAAGTAACTGTGCTACAACGAGTCCGGCACTTGCCGAATTAACTTCTTCGTTGAGCATTATAATTCTGTCATTTAAAAGTCTTGAAAAAATATCATAAGAACGTTCCCCACGACTGGTTTGTTCCACTACATATGGTACTAAACTCATTACAACTGCTCCTCTTACTATGAAATATTTCATACAAATAATATTTTGCCAATCTATACCAAATTTATACAATTCGATAAATAATTATTTAATTTTTCTATTTTCCTGAATCAAATTCATCGCTTTAGTTTTTAACAAATCTTTCTTTACATCTTCCTCAGACACAAATCTCTTGACTTGTTCAGGCTTCATTTTATAAACTTTTGCAAGCTCTTCAAATTCCTGTGTTATTTCATCATCTGTTACAGAAATATTCTCAAGCTCTGCAACTTTTCTAAGTCCTAAATCCAGTTTCACGTGATTTAGTGCTTGTGGACGAAAAGTTTCTTCTAATTTTTCTTGTGAAGTTCCCGTATATTTTATGTAGTCTTTAATATTTAGCCCTTGCATTCTTAGTTTATATTCAAAATCTTTAACCAAATCTTGAATTTTAGCCTTTACAAGCGCATCTGGAATATCAGATTTTACAAGTTCAATAAACTTTTCAGTAGTTTCATTCTTAAGTTTATTCTCTGCTTCTGATTTTTTCCTCTCGGCTACTTTCTTTTTTAAATCTTCTTTGTAGTCGTTTACATTTTCAAATTCACTTATATCTTTAACAAATTCGTCATCAAATTCCGGAAGATCTTTTCTTTGTATTTTATTCAATTTAATTTTAAACACAGCTTCTTTGCCAGCTAAAGTTGGAACATGGTAATCTTTCGGGAAGGTTGTATTTATATCAAATTTTTCTCCTGTTTTATGGTCAACAATTTGTGTTTCAAATCCCGGAATAAATTGATTGGAACCAAGCTCAAGGTCAACATCTTTAGCACTACCACCATCAAATGCCGTTCCATCAACTGATCCTTCAAAATCAATATTTACGATATCGCCAATTTTTGAAACTCCATCTTCAACGGTCACTAAACGCGAATTTTTATTTCTCACAAACTCAATTTCTTTATCGATATCTTCATCTGTAAGGTCAGCATTTTCTACCTTATCAACTTCAATGCCTTTATAATTTTCAACTGTTACTTCAGGCATAACAGTTACTTTTACTTTAAAATCCAATCCTTCTTCTTTACTCATTTTAACCATTTCGAAATCAATATGGTCATCAACAAGTTCCAATCCGGCTTCTTTAGCAGCATCTTCTATAGCATACGGATAAATGGCATTAACAGCATCTTCATAAAAAACACCTTCGCCATAATATTTTTCAATAAATTTACGCGGAGCTTTGCCTTTTCTAAATCCGGGAACATTTATTTTATTTTTTTGACGATTATATACTTTATCAACTTCCTTACCAAAGTCTTCTGCCGAAACAGCGATTTCAAGCTCCCAACGATTAACATCTATTTTATTAAACGACTTTAATTCCATACCAACTACCAACCCTTTCAAAATTTCTAAATTAAAAATTTTATATTATATTCATCAAAAAAGCTACACAACTTCAAGTGGGCAAAAATTTAAATAATCACACGAAATTAGTTTAAAATCGACCCCTCTGTAATTACCTTCAACCACTTTTTTTGTCATTCCACTTCCATGAATATGTCCATAATAACATTTTTTCACATTTCTTTCAATCAAAATATTTATAAATTCTTCTGATTTCTCAAATTTGTATATTGGAGGATAATGAAAAAATACAATTGGCTCCAAATCTTTTCTTGTTATATAGTCAAGAGATGCCTTTAATCTCGCAATTTCTCGTGCCAAAACTTTTTTATCTTCGCTTTCTTTGGGATCTAAAATCCACCCTCTCGTACCGCAAATAGAAAATTTTTCAACGGCATATGCACAATTGAACAAAAATGATATCGTTTTAAACGAATTTTTTTCTAAAAATTTATTTAATTTTGATATAGTAGTCCACCAATAATCGTGGTTACCTTTGATAAATATTTTTTTCCCCGGAAGTTTCTCTATAAATTCAAAATCTTTTACGCATTCATCAAAATCAGATCCCCATGAAATATCACCAGCAATTACAACCGTATCATTTTCTGAAACCTTGTTGCACCAATTACATTTTAGTTTTTCAATATAATTTTCCCAACCATCAAAAACATCCATCGATTTATTTGCACCAAGCGAAAGATGCAAATCAGATATAGCAAAAACAGACATAGATTCTCCTCTAATTTTTAAAATTCGATTTTATTCTTAAAAAAATTATAGGCATTATCAAAAAATATATCTTTTACAACTTTTTCTTTATAATTTTTTTTAAGAAAAAATTCATATAAATATTTAATTTTTTCAATGCTTTTAATTTCTTCAATCATATTTGCTCCGTCAAAATCACTACCGATGCTTAAAGTTTTTTCTCCGCCAAGTTCCAGAAAATGCTCCACATGTGCACGAATTTTGTCAAATCCACTGTGATATTTTTCCAACCCCAAAAATTCATCAAAAAAAGTTATTCCTACCAAACCGCCACACTGTTTTATAATTTGAAATTGTTCATCTTTAAGATTACGATAATGATTGCAAATTTCAAAAGAATTTGAATGCGTAGCAATAAACGGTTTAGACGAATTACAAGCGACATTATAAAAAAGCTTTTCGCTTGCGTGTGAAACATCAATTACTATACCGTATTTATCCATACTTTGCACAACAGATTTTCCAAAGTCACTCAAGCCTAGTGCATTATGTACCGCACAGCCATCACCAACTTCACAACTGCCGTTCCACGTAAGTGTTATTACTTTTACTCCACATTTTTTTAAATATTTTATATTTTCTATCTTTCCTCCCAGTACTGCACTGCCTTCAACAGTTAAAATTGCTTGAATTTTTTTTTCGGAAAAATTGTTGTCTACTACACTGCCAGTTTCACCAAACGAAACAAATTCTTGAGATAATTTTTTTCTACACTTTTCAAACAATTCCATGGCTTTACTTTTTCTTACATCATCAGGAATCCATACCGCAAAGCACTGGATATACTTATCAAAAATTTTTGCTTTTTCTAACGAAACATCACAGTCATTCTGTATAAGACTTTTATCCTCACACACAACTTTGTAAAGTGTATCGCAGTGCAAATCAAAAAAATTCATTTATTCCCTCCAAATCAAATGCATTTTCTATATATCTTATGCCGCACGGTTTAAATTTATCCTGAAATATAACTATTTCTGAAACATCAAAACGTGGTTGAAGATTTGTTGGATTATTCATAAGATATATTTGCGCAGTTTTTATTATTTTTTTCTTTTTCGAAAAATTTATAGCTTCTACTCCCCGGCAAAGAGCATTTTCTTTTCGCGCTTTAACTTCCACAAATACTATGTATTTATCATTATAGCAAATGATATCTATTTCACCAAATCTACTATGATAATTTGTAGTCATTATTTTCATATATTTATTTTTAGTTATGTATTTACATGTTAAAAGTTCGGCAAAATGACCTGCTTTTTTTGATGTATTATCAGAACTACTTTTCATTTTATTTTCCTCAAAAAACTCAATCTATGTATCGGTGAAGGTCCATATTTTTTTATCATTTCTACATGAAGTGCAGTACCATATCCTTTATGTTTTTCAAAAAAATATTCAGGATATTTAGATGCCATATCTTTCATAAGTGCATCACGTGTAACTTTTGCCAAAATTGAAGCACATGCAATAGAATGAGATAAAGAATCACCTTTTACAACAGTAACAGTTTTAATTTCTAGATTCGGAGCACGATTTCCATCAATCAATGCTACGTCCGGAATTTTACTCAATCCATTAATTGCCCTTTTCATTGCTAAAAATGTAGCTTGTAATATATTTAACTCTTCAATTTCTTCTACACTCGCAAAATTTATACTATAACTTACAGATTTATTTTTTATTATTTCATATAAAATTTCACGCTTTTTTTCACTTAATTTTTTTGAATCATTAACACCATCTATAGCCAGTCCTTCGGGCAAAATTACTGCAGCTGCACAAACCGGACCCGCGAGTGGCCCTCTTCCAGCTTCATCAACGCCGCAAACAATCTTTTTACCATTTTCACTATATTTTTTTTCATACTCAAGCCAATCCATTTTTTCTCCTTTATTAACAAAAATTTTCAGGAATCTCTAGTGTGATTTTACCCAGTTTTCCACTACGATATTCCTCTAAAATAGTTTTGGAAACTCTAAATTTGTCGATATCTCCACCTGGCAAAATCATTCCTCTTTTTCGTGCTATCTCTTCAATAATTGATTCACACGAAAAATTTTTAAATACATCTTCACTCAATTTAAACCTTTTAGAAAAATTCACATAATAAATACTCTTTGTTTCATTTATAAAATTTTGAGCAAGATCCTCCACATCTAGTACATTATCCTTTATTGCACCAGTAAAAGATAAATTGTATGCCACAGTTTCATTTTCAAATTTTGGCCAAAGCACACCAGGAGTATCCAAAATTTCAATACAATCCCCGGCAGAAAACCACTGATTACGCCTTGTTACTCCTGGCCTATTTTCTACTTTCGCCTTTTTATTTTTCGAAATTTTATTTATAAGTGATGATTTTCCAACATTAGGAATCCCCACAATCATAATCCTTACTTTTGGATTCAAAAAGCCTTTTAATTTTTGATTTTCCAATTTTTTATTCATCAAAATTTTAACGTTGTTTTTAAAAATTTCAATGTTTTTGAGATTATAAATACTAAATGGGATACAAATATTGCCAAGATTTTTAAAATATTCAATCCACTTAGAAGTAATTTTTTCATCCGACAAATCAGACTTGTTAAGCACAATAATTTTAGGTTTATTATTTATAATTTTATCTAAATCGGGGTTTTGGCTGCTAAGTGGTATCCTGGAATCAAGAACTTCCACTACCATATCAACTTTTTTTAAATCTTCTTTAAGATAACGTTCTGCTTTAGCCATATGGCCCGGAAACCACGAAATGACAGCTTTTGAAAAACTTCCTTGACAATCATTATTTTTCTTTTCGGCTCTCATCTTTCTTTTTTGATACATATCCATATTACTCTGCACCTACTTCTACATTCAAATACAAATTTATTTCTTCTTTTGTTGGTAATTTATCTAATAACTTTTTATGTTTCTTTCAGAAAAAAACTTTTCATATTAAGAAAAATTAATTCCAACACATAACTAAATGCATTGGAGTTCATACAAGTTCTATATTAGCCCAATTTTATTAAATGGAAAAATTCTAAACCCTGCTTTCCCAATTATGTCTTCATTTGGTATTAAACCAACTTCTACAAATCTGCTATCAGTAGAATGATTTCTATTATCACCCATAACAAAATTATATCCTTTAGGAATAACATCAGGTATAGAATAATCACCTTCTAACCACATAGTTTCTTTTATATAATTTTCTTTTAATATCTCGCCATCTAACATAATTTTACCTTTTCTAAAATCTATGCTGATGCTTTGCCCTTCTGTAGCTATAACTCTTTTTATTATTGGTTTATCTATAATTTGTCCGTGTTTTATCACAACAACGTCACCATTTTTTGGAATATAATGCCAGCGCATCACAACAAGTTTATCATTGTTATGAAGAGTATTTTCCATGGATTGCCCTTCCACAGTCACAACACGAATCATAAAAGTCATACAAAAAACAACAACAATCACAGCTTGAACAATACACTCAAGCCACTCAAAACAAAATGAAGAAAATTTGCCTGCTGGATTTTTTATTGTGTCATCCCTTTTATTCAAGTTGTTTATATCACACATACGTCTGCCAGTTGATTCACACATATTTTTAATACCCCTCACCACATTCAATTTTTCATGACTTAAACTCTATCTAAAATTAGATAAATTATTTCAAAACTATATTTATGCGGCTAAATTCAAAAATACATCAATAAAGTGAACCTATTCTATTAAATGGAAAAATTCTAAAACTTGCTCTTCCTACTATATTTTTATGCGGAATAAGACCAATTTCATTAAATCGGCTATCTGCAGAATGATTTCTATTATCTCCCATAACAAAACTGTACCCTTGCGGAATTACAGAAGGAATTTTCGCATTTCCTCTCACATACATACGTTCTTTAATATAGCTTTCATTCAATGTAACACCATCTACTGTGACTGTTCCTGCATCAAAATCTATATCAAGCTTTTGACCTTCAGTTGCTATAACCCTCTTCACTATGGGCTTATCCAGCATCTCACCTTGCTTTATAACAACAATATCTCCATTTTTAGGGACATAGTGCCACCTCAAGATTATAAGCCTATCTTGATTAAAAAGAGTGTTTTCCATAGATTGTCCATCCACTGTAACCACTCTGAATATAAACGTCATTAAAAAAACAAACACAACCATTACTTGGACTAAATTTTCAAGCCATTCAAAACAGAATTTTGAAAAATTTGTAGCTGAGTTTTCAGGTTTATCGTCAATCATATCATCTTTACATTTATTATCTAACTCATTAAACATATGTAATACTCCTTGTTTTTGAATTTACAACAATATTATTTATTTAAAATACTTCAATCATACAACAAAAAGAGGGAACGTATCCCTCTCCACTGCTAAACTATTTTTTCCTTAACTTTTGCAGCTTTACCAACACGATCTCTCAAGTAATAAAGCTTACTTCTGCGCACGCGTCCCCTTCTGATAACTTTTACGTCACTAACACTGGGAGCATGAATCGGGAATATTCTCTCAACGCCAAAACCATAAGAAACCTTTCTCACGGTAAACGTCTCAGATATACCACTACCCTTTTTGGCAATCACAGTTCCTTCAAACACTTGAATTCTTTCTCTTTCGCCTTCTTTAATTTTAACATCAACCTTAACAGTGTCTCCAACGTTAAATTCAGGCAACTTTTCCTTTAATGAAGAACCAGAAATTTTAGCCAACAAATCCATAATCTTTTCCTCCAAAATCATCCACGCATTCTTGCAAAATATAACAAGCAGAGGAATGCTGATATTTTTTGATATACACAAACAAAAGTGCACACGATAGTCATTTTACCATACAATATTCTTTTTTGCAATACGTAAAATAACACAAAATCACACATTATCCTCAAGTATACAATACAAATAAAGTACATACTTGAACTCATTCAATTACACGAAAAAATCATCTACACAAATCGATGGAGCTACCGGGCGGACTCGAACCGCCGACCTGCTGATTACGAATCCGCTGCTCTACCAACTGAGCCACGGTAGCGCTCTTCACACAGTAATTATAGCTTATTAAAAAAAAATAGTCAACAACAATAATATAAAAAATTAATAAAGTGAGCCCAAATAATTTTAGACCCACAATTAAGTTATACATTTTGAACCCATCAAACTAGATTTTCATGTAACCATAAATCTTTCAATAAATATATTATATTTCCCCAAACAAGAATTTTATTTTATCCGTGTTTTATTTATTTTTATTCAAATCCTGAAATTTGTTGTCTTCAGCCTCTTGAAAACTTGTGTATTTTGTTTTACCCACAACCACCTCTATTTTAGCTGACTTTATTATATAATCTGAAAATTTGTATTGTTTAGGCGTATCATTACTTGGCAGTATTACTGATTTTAAGTTATTACTATTAGCGAACGCCCACTGGCCCATTATTGCCTTGTTACCTGATATTTTTATTGTTGTTAAACTTTTGCAGTTACCAAAAGCGTAATTTCCAATATCAATATTATCTTTGCTAGATAGTGTTATTTCACTTAAACTGGAACAACCGTAAAAAGCTCTTAGTCCAATTTTTTCAATACTAGCGGGTAGTGCATTTATTGACTCTGCATTACCCAATATTTTCAATGAAGTCAAACTTGTGCAACCATTAAATGCTCCATCCCCTATACTTTTAACACTGTTAGGTATTGTTATTGTCGTCAGACCAGTACATCTACTAAAAGCGTTATTTCCTATACTTGTAACACCATCCGGTATTGTTAATTCCTTTAAAACTTTACATTCTTTGAAAGCATCATTTCCTATACTTGTAACACCATCAGGCGCAGTGCCTCCAGGTATGGTTATTGAACCTTTGAAAACACCAAAGACTTCGCTTTCCATAATTTTACCACTAATGCTAAAAGGTACTGTTATAGAAGCTAAACAATTAGAAAAAGCAAAATTCCCAATACTATTAATCTTAGCAGGTATTGTTATTGATGTTAAACTGGTGCAAAAAGAAAAAGCACTAGTGCCTATACTCTTAATATTATCAGGTATTGTTATTGATTTTAAATTTTTACAATTACTAAAAGCGTTTTTTCCTATAGATTCAACACCCTCAAATCCCGTTACTGTCCCTAATTTCTCACATTTATTGAAAGCATTATCACCTATATTTTTAACACTGGCAGATATTTCCACTGATATCAAACCCTTACATTCATCAAATGCCATTTCACCTATTACTGTAGCATTCTGTATTTCTACTGATGTTAATTTTGAGCACTTAGAAAACACGCTCACTCCCATTGAAGTTACGGCACCAAACATTTTTAATGACGTTAATCCGTTACATCCACCAAAGGCGTTATCCCCGATACTTGTAACACTGTTAGGTATTGTTATTTCACTTAAACCTATACAACCCCTAAACGCGTTATTACCTATACTTGCAACGCTGTTAGGTATTTTTATTGACGTCAGACCAGTACATCCACTAAAAGCATTATCCCCTATACCTGTAACACCATCAGGTATTATTAATTCTTTTAAAAATGTACACCCTTTGAAAGCATCATTTCCTATACTTGCATCTTCACCAGATACATCACCACCAGATACTTTTACTGAACCTTCGAACCCATCAAGAACACGTACTTTCATAATGTTGACAATAAATGGTATTGTTAATAAGGCTTTGCAACCGGAAAAAGCGTATTGCCCGATTTTCTTAACACTATTAGGTATTTCTATCGATGTTAAACTGGCACAACCCAAAAAAGCGCTACTGCCTATACTCGTAACATTATCAGGTATCTCTATTGATGTTAAACTGGCACAACCATCAAAAACATGCTCTTCAATACTCGTAACACTACTAGGTATTTTCATTGATGTTAAACTGGTGCAATTATTAAACGCGCGCTTTCCAATACTCGTAACACTACTAGGTATTTTCATTGATGTTAAACTGGTGCAATTATTAAACGCATTCCCTCCAATACTTGTAACACTATTAGATATTTCCACTGACGTTAAACCTGTACATCCTTCAAATGCTTGTACACCTATTACTGCAGCATTTCGTATTTTTACTGATGTTAATTTTAAGCACTTAGAAAACACGCTTACTCCCATTGAATTTACGGCACCAAACATTTCTAATGACGCTAATCCTTTACATTCACTAAAGGCGTTATCTCCGATACTTTTAACACTTATAGGTATTGTTATTTCATTTAAACTTGCACAACCCTTAAACGCGTTATTACCTATACTTGCAACGCTGTTAGGTATTGTTATTGACCTCAATCCTGTACATTTTTGAAAAGCGCCAGCTCCAATACTTTTAACACCGTCTGGTATTGTTAATTCCTTTAATCCTACACACCCAGAAAAAGCATCATCTTCTATACTATTAACACTACCAGACATAGCAACACCAGATATTTGTATTGAACCTTTAAAATCATCACCGACAATTCCTTTAATACCATCAACAATAAAAGGCATTGTCACTGACGTCAAGTTTGTACAACCCTTAAAAATAAATTTCCCGATTTCCGTAACACTATTAGGTATTTCTATTGATGTTAATCCTGTACAATCCTGAAAAGCACTAGCTCCAATACTTTTAACACTTGTAGGTATTTCGATTTTTGCTAAATTTGTACAATTGTAAAAAGCCCATGATTCTATACTCGTGACACTAGCAGACATCTTCACTGATGTTAAATCTGTACATCCTCCAAATGCTCGTTCACCTATTAATATAGCATTTTGTATTTCTACTGATGCTAATTTTGCACAATTATTAAAGGCGTTCTTTCCCATTGAATTTACAGAACCCAATATCTCCGCTGATGTTAAACTGGCACAATTATTAAATGCATACTCTCCAATACTTGTAACACTGGCAGGTATTTTTATTGATGTTAATCCTGTACAACCACCAAACGCGCTCTTCCCTATACTCGTAACCTTACCAGGTATTATTATATTTGTTAAACTTTTACAATCGCTAAAAGCAAGATCTCCAATCCTCGTAATACTAGCGGGCATTTCTATTGATGTTAATCCTGTACAACTACTAAAAGCACCACTTCCAATACTCGTAACAGTTTTTGGTATTGTTATCGATGTTAAACTTGTGCAATTACTAAATATACGTTCCCCAATAATTGTAGCACCCTCTAGTATAGTTATTGTTGTTAATTTTTTACAGCTAGAAAAAATGTTTTTTCCAATATTCGTAACATTACCAGGTATTGTTACTGATTTCAAATTTGCACAATCCTGAAAAACGTTGTTACCTATACTTGTAACACTAACCGGTATTTCTATTTTCTCTAAACCTTTACAACCCTCAAAAGCACTATCTTCTATCTTTTCAAGCTTTTCAAGACTTTTAGGCATTGCTATTTCTGTTAAGCTTATGCAATCCTTAAAAGCCTGAACACCTATACTTTTAACATTATTCAACCCTGTTACTGTTGTTAATTTTTTACAACCACAAAACGCATTTTTCCCAATACTTGTAACCTTATCAGGTATTGTTATTGATGTCAAAAAACCACAATTGTAAAAAGCATTATCACCTATACTTTTAATACTATCAGGCATTGTTATTGAGGTTAACCGAAGCTCACGAAACATATCATTACCTATTGTTGTGATCTTTCCAGATATAGATATCGAATTTAAAAATCCACAATTCAAAAATGCGTTGTCTCCTATACTTTCAATACCCTTTATTTCTATTTCCTTTAAACCTGTACAACCACTAAAAGCTTTCGTTCCAATACTTTTAACACTTTTCGGTATTGTTATCGATGTTAAACTTGCACAGTCATTAAAAGCTTCCGCTCCAATGCTTGTAACACTTTCCGGTATTGTTATCGATGTTAAACTTGCACAGCCATTAAAAGCTTTCGCTCCAATACTTGTAACACTTTTCGGTACTGTTATTGATGTTAAACTTGCACAGCCGCTGAAAGTCCCATCATTTATACATGTAACACTACCAGGTATTTCTATTTCCTTTAAACTTGTACAACCATTAAAAGCATCGTTTCCTATACTTGTAACACTTTTCGGTATTTTTATCGATGTTAAACTTGCACAACCATTAAAAGCATCATTTTCTATACTTTTAACACCATTACATATAGTCACTGATGTTAATCCTGCGCAACCATTAAAAATGTTTTTTCCTATACTTTTGATACTGGCAGGTATTGTTATTGATTTTAAGCTTGCACAACCATTAAAAACATTTTTCCCTAAATTCGTGACACGAGTAGGTATTTTTATTTCCTTTAATTTTGTGCAACCCTTAAAAGCCTGATCTTCTATACTTTCAACACTATCAGGTATTTCTATTTTTCCTAAACTTGCACAACCATAAAATGCACTGAACTTTATGGCTTTAACACCATTTAATCCTGTTATGGTTGTTAAGCTTGTACAATTACAAAATGTACCAATTTCAATGTCTTTAACATTATTTGGTATCTCTATAGATTTTAACTTTGTACAATCATTAAAAGCCCACTCTCCTATATTCGTAACACTACCAGGTATTTTTATTGATTCCAAACTGGTACAACCGTAAAACGCATAATTTCCTATACTTGTAACACTGTTTAATCCTGTTATGGTTGTTAATTTTGTGCAATTACAAAATGCACTTTCTCCAATACTCGTAACTTTACTAGGTATATCTATTGATGTTAAACCATTGCAACCATAAAATGTAGCATTTTCTATACTTGTAACACCAGCCATGCCTATCACTGATTTTAATCCTTTGCAACCGGAAAATGCACTTTTTCCAATGCTTGTAACCCTTTTAGGTATTGTTATTGATGTTAAACCTTCACAACCAGAAAAAGCACCGTCTTCTATAACTTGTACACGATTCATTCCTGTTATTGACTTTAATTTTTTACAATTGCAAAATGCATTTTTCCCAATACTCGTAATATTGTCAGGTATATCTACTGATGTTAAATCACTGCAATTAGAAAAAAAATTCTCTTCTATTAATTTAGAAGTTTTATCTATTACAAATTTCCCCATCTGATCCAGCTTTATTTGTTTTGCACAACCCGTATTTTTTTCTCCACTGCGCTCGATAGCATTCAGCAAGTTTTCTGCACTTTTTCCGACAATTTCATACTCCATAACAGTTTTGACCTTGGTTTCACGTGCAAAAATTTGATCTAAATTTTGTTCAATTTTTTTATCAGTCTTACCTTCACTTTCAACAGCTTTTTTCATTGTTTCTGTTACACTGTCATCACTTGAAAGTAAATTACCTGATAAATCTTTAAATTTTTTTGTTATTACTCCCGCACTAATACGATCACCATTACTCAAAAGAAAAGCCGCTTTTGCTTTTTGTACTCTTTCATTGGGGTTATTTTCCTTTAAAGCATTAATCAGCGTAGTTATTGATAATCCTGCAATTGAATTAACCTTAGAACTATTTTTTATATTCTTCAAATAATATTTCTTTAAAGTTACATTTGCTACAGCTTCTTTATAAAGTGTATCCCATTCTGTTTTATTGTTTATTTTTTTTGCCAAATCATCTAACGCATCCGACAATTTACTTGCGTCTCCTGACTTACCCTTTATAAAACTTATGCCACTTTTGGATACATCCTTTGACATTTTTTTTAATTTATCCCATATACCCATTCACAACACCCTTCCGACCATGTATTTATAATAAATTATTTACTTACAAAGCCAAAATATAATTCATAATATTTATTTCATCATCAAATTACGTCTTTAGCGCGATTTTTTTATTACTAAAAAATTTTAAGCATAGGGAACTACACCAAAAAATCAAAAGATAAAAAAACACTTATATGCATCACAACGCACACAAGCATTTTTTCACAACATATAAAAATTAATACACTAACACATCATGTGGTTTGAAGATATTTTTAATAATATCCTTAATAACTGGTTTGTGAGTTGGCTTTTTTACTTCAACTTTTCCGGTATCTTTTATACACCCATCAATTGTTTCCACACTTTCGCCAAGTGTTTCAGCAAGTTCTTTTCTTTTCTCATGAGAATCAAGTTGTTCCTCAGAAAAAGTTGCTTCTCCTCCTCCGGAAATCATTGCCAATTCAAACTCATTTAAATTTTCATTATTTTGCATCTATTTCTCACCCTTTCTATAATGCACTATCACATTTTGGATCCGGAGAAACTGTTAATTCATCAGAAGGATTTGCACTAGCATCAATAGTAATTTTACACGGTAACTTTGTTATAGTTATTTTTCTATTTCTTTTTTGCTCTGGGGTCAATTCTGTAACTTCTATGTTATCATCTGATTTGGCTCCACCCGCAATAGAATTTAAATCTTTTTCATCAAGTTTCATTTGTAATACCTCCCTTTAATATTTTACACAATTCATTGTACACTGACGAATATTAATTGTCAACTATGTATAAAAAATTTATTATTTTATAATCGAACGTTTATAAAATAATAATAAACGCATAAATATTTTCTTATTACCAAAAACATTTTATTTAAAATTTACTTAAAAATAAAAATTTAATAACATCAAATAATATACTCCACATATCAATTTTTACAAATTCAAACATAAAGACTCACGTCCAAGTTATTTGATTGATTCAATAATTAAAAAAAATTATAACATTTTATCTCTGATAATGTTATAATAATTTAGTGTGAATTTTTTTAACAAATAAATGATTACTTACATTTTATTCATGAGGTGATACGCAATGCACAAATTAGACATAGCAATTCTATTTGGTGGAAATTCTTCTGAACACGAAATTTCTATATCATCAGCAACCACAATATCAGAAAACATATCAAAAATCAAATATAATTTACACTACCTTTACATATCCAAAGATGGGCAGTGGTATCTCACAGACGGAACAGATTTAGAAAAAAGTAAAATTAAAATACCAGCAACTATTTTACCTAACAGTAACACAAAAAAGATAGTTATATTTGAAAACAATCAAATCCGCACAATTCATTTGGATGCAGTCATACCAGTACTGCATGGTAAAAATGGCGAAGATGGAAGTATTCAAGGCCTTTTACAATTGGCACAAATCCCATTTGTGGGTTGCGATTTACATTCATCCTCTGCTTGTATGGACAAAGTAATAACAAACTCTATTTTAATGTTTCATGGAATTAACAAAGCAAAATTTCACTGGTTCTTTAAGTACGAATTCGAAAAAGATCCTCAAAAGTGTTTAAACGAAACAGAAAATAAAATAAAATGTTATCCAATGTTTGTAAAACCTTCAAAAGCAGGATCATCTGTTGGAATAACTAAAGTTTTCAATAGAGAAGAATTGTTTGAAGGAATAAAAAAAGCAGCACAAGAAGATGAAAAAATATTAATAGAAGAAAGTATTAACGGCCAAGAAGTAGAAAACGCAGTTTTAGGAAACGATACTCTAACCATATCTACTGTTGGCGAAATTGCTTCTGCAGGAACGTTCTATGACTACGAATCCAAATATGTATCCGAGAATTCTAAACTTTATATCCCTGCAAATATATCAGAAAATTTAATAAAAGAAATTCAAAGTATATCCGCTAAAGCTTATAAAATTATGGGATGCAAAGGCCTTGCCAGAATAGATTACTTTGTAGAAAAAAACACCGAAAAAATATTTTTAAACGAAATAAATACATTCCCGGGGTTCACTTCCATAAGCATGTATCCAAAACTTATGGAAAATTTGGGAATTACACCTACCGAGCTCATTGATAAATTAATCAATTTAGCCATAAATAATAAATAATCAGAAAGTAATATAAGTTTTGAAAAATAGTTTAAAAAATAATCCCATAGGTGTTTTTGATTCCGGATTGGGCGGACTCACGGCGATAAAAGTAATTAAAGAAATCATGCCACATGAAAACGTAGTTTATTTTGGAGACACCAAACGAGTTCCCTATGGTGTTAAAAGCAAAACCGATATAATAAAATATACCAATCAAGATATATCTTTTTTAAAGTCTCAAAATTCCAAAATAATTATTTCGGCGTGCGGAACTGCAAGTTCGTATTTAAGTGATAGTGACAATATAGTAGGAGTTATTTACCCTGCATGTAAAAAAGCATTTGAAATTAGTAATAACAAAAGAATAGGCATTATAGGTACAACCGCTGCAATAGAAAGTAACTCTTACTTAAATCAAATCAAAAAAATTTCTGACGAAACTTTTGTTTTACAAAAATCGTGTCCAATGTTTGTACCTCTTATAGAACGGGGCATAACGCACCTTAACAATAATCTGCTTCATAATGTTACAAAATTTTATTTAAAAGATTTTGTAGGCAAAATCGACACGTTAATACTTGGTTGTACTCATTATCCTTTAATAAAAGAAACCATAAATGATTTTTTTGATGGAACTGTCAATTTAATAAATCCCGGCAAAGAAGCGGCTATATTAGTAAAAAAAATTTTAAAAAATTCTCATATGGAAAACAATTCTACTATACCGGGAAGATATAATTTCTACGTAAGTGCAAACAAACAAGCTTTTTCGAACTCTGCTAAAATATTTTTGAATTTTGATATTGAAAAAAATTTAAAAACAATAAATATAGACTCATATTAAAATAGAAGGGAGATGTTTAAGATAAAAGAAGATTATTTAGTAAGCATAAAATCTTGCCATAAATTATCGGATCATAACGATAACTTAAGTATTCAAACAGTTGGTACTTTCAAAGAAAAATCTGGGAAAAAATATATAATTTACAAGGAGTACAATGATGAATTTCCAGAAGATTTTAAAACATGCATAATAAAAATAGAAAAAGATGTAGTTACTCTTATAAAAAACGGAGTAACACAAAGCAGACTAATTTTAGAAAAAGATAAGCGTCACTGCAGCCCATATTACACTGATTTCGGAATGTTAATGATGGGAATATTTACAAAAAAGATAATTTTTTCTTCTTCCAATGACATTATTAATCTTAAGTTAGAATACTTACTAGATCTAAATTCAGGATTTGTAGGCACAAATGAAATTGATATCACTTTAAAGAAAAAAGAAACAAATTATTAAGGAGAACAAAAAATGTATAGCATGGAAAAAATCAAATTTTATATAAGAAATAAAATATCGGATGCACTCGGTAATATTATGAAGGAAAATAACATCACCAATGAAAATAATTTAAATTTTGAAATTGAAATACCCGCAGATTCTAAACACGGTGATTTATCATCAAATGTAGCACTTACTCTATCAAAATCATTTAGAATGCCCCCTATAAAAATTGCTAAACTTATTTTGCAAAACTTAGAATTTGATCCTTCACTTATAACTAAATCAGAAATAGCAGGTCCAGGATTTATAAATTTTTTTCTTGGAAACGAATTTTTTAAAACTACTATCCAAGAAATTGAAAAAGATGATCTAAATTACGGCAACTCCAATTTTGGAAATGGGAAAAAAATAATGGTTGAATTTGTCTCTGCAAATCCTACTGGACCAATGCACATGGGTAATGCAAGACTTGGAGCACTTGGCGACTGTTTGTCATCCATTTTAAAAAAAGTTGGATACAACGTTTATAAAGAGTTTTACGTAAATGATGCCGGAAATCAGATTGAAAAATTCGGCTTGTCGTTGGATGTGCGCTACAGACAAATCTGTAACACAGAAAAAAATATAGAAATGCCAGAAGAATGTTATCAGGGTCAAGATATAACTGAGCTTGCTCAAAAGTTTTACGATATTCATAAAAAAAATTACATAGATAAAGATTATCAAACAAGGAAACAAGCGTTAATAGATTTTGCATTACCAAAAAATATAAACCGGATGAAGCAAGATATGGAAAAATACAAAATCATATATGATAATTGGTTTTACGAAAGCAAACTTCATAGCGATGGCTCTATCCAAAAAATAATAGATATACTTTCTAAAAATAATTACACGTATGAAAAAGATGGATGTTTATGGTACAAATCAACTGCATTTGGCTCAGATAAAGATGATGTTTTAGTTAGAGGAAATGGCATTCCAACATATTTTGCTGCTGACATTGCATATCATTACAACAAATTTGTTACACGAGGATTTGATATAGGAATTGATATTTGGGGTGCAGATCATCATGGCCACGTTGAAAGAATGAAAGGCGTAATGGAAGCACTTGGCATAAATCGAAATCGCCTGCATGTAATACTTGTTCAACTTGTAAAATTACTAAAAAATGGTGAAATTGTGAGAATGAGCAAACGAACTGGCAAAGCAATTCAACTTTCAGATCTTTTAGATGAAGTAGGGCCTGATTCTGCAAGATTTATATTTAACATTCATGAAGCTGGTTCCGGAATGGACTTTGATTTAGATTTGGCCGTTAAACAAGATTCACAAAATCCAGTTTATTACGTACAGTATGCTCATGCTAGAATTTGCAGCATATTTAGAAAACTAAATACAAGTGATTTGGAAAATTACAAATCGCAAAATGATGATTGTCTAAATGTTTTAACCGATCTAAATGAGAGAAAATTAATATTTTATATGTCATCTTATCCTGAAGAACTTATAAAGTCCGCAAAATTTTACGATCCAACAAAAATTACAAGGTATGTCGTAGAACTTGCCACATTATTTCATAAATTTTATTCTTCTTCAAAAATCATATCAGAAGATCCAATAAAAACCGCAGCACGATTACACCTTTGTAATTCAGTTAAAATAATTTTAAAATCCGTTCTTGATTTGATGAAAGTTGAAGCTCCCGAAACAATGAATCAGTAAAGAAGACAATCTTGCATCACTAAATAACAAACCGGCAGTTTATACAGCTGCCGGTTTGTTATTTATAAAAAAATTTTATACAAAAAACTATAAGCGGCTTCCACCCATCGCGCAGATAAAAACCACCAATAAAACATTATGTAATCAATAATCTTACATACACTTATATTAAAATCATCAATATTTCAAACACTACTAACTGTTGTTAGAAACATAGTTACTAGAAACTGGAGTTCCAGAAAAACCTGTTTCAACAAGTTCAACTATTTTGTTTACAGCCTCTTGCTCATCATTACCATCAGCAATAATCCTAATAGTTGTACCACCGATTATTCCCAACGACAAAACACCCAAAAGACTCTTAGCGTTAACGCGTCTTTCGTCTTTTTCTACCCAAATAGTAGATTTAAACTCATTGGCTTTTTGAATAAAATAAGTTGCTGGCCTTGCATAAAGACCTACTTGATTCTGAACAGTTACCTCTTTTGTGTACATAATTTACAACCCCTTGCTCGTAATTTAATATTAACGAATAATTCTCTCAACGTTATTTATATCAACAACAAATGTAACGCCATAGTTATATTATATCACAACTATATATTTAGTCAATAAAAAATATTCTTTTTGGCTTTACTGACTATCTATGTTATATTTTAAATACACTAATTGTTTAACTTGTCAAAATATTTAATATTTTTTGTTAAATATGAACATTTACACATATTTCACATCATAAATTTTTTTATTATTTAAGCATATCTGGACGATATTTCATCGTCTCAAAAATAGACTGCTCCTTTTTCCATTTTTCTATATTTGCATGATGCCCCGAAATTAATACTTCTGGCACCGATTGATTATGCCAAACATACGGCTTAGTATACTGTGGGTATTCAAGCAAATCACTATAATGACTTTCATCTTCAAAACAAATATTTTCAGACAAAACACCCGGTACCATTCTGCAAATACTGTCTATAAATGCGAGTGCAGGTATTTCTCCTCCGGTTAAAACATAATCACCAATAGAAATCTGCTTATCTACAATTTCATCTATAATTCTTTGATCCACACCTTCGTAATGCCCACACAATACTGCTATACTATCAAAATTTTTAAACTCTATAGCTTTTTTTTGATTGAACACTTCTCCTTTTGGAGTCATAAAAACGACCAGAGGGCGTTCTCCACGCAAAGAACATATATTTTCAAAACACTTAAATATCGGCTCAGCCATCATGACCATGCCTTTACCGCCACCGTACGGTGTATCATCAACTCTTTTATGTTTATCATACGCAAAATCACGTATTTGGTGACACACTATATCCAAAATTCCTTTTTTTCTAGCTCTACCTATTATACTTTGGGATAAAACAGCTTCACACATTTCTGGAAATAAGGTCATTATGTCAATTTTCATCAAAAACACCCTTCAATGGATCTACATAAATTTTGTCATTTTCCAAATCCACACTACAAAGCGTACCCTCAATTATGGGTAAAAGATATTCCTTACCATTCACACCCAATATACTGTAAATGTCACTTGCTCCACGATTAAAAACATCTTTTAAAATCCCATACTCTTTTCCTGTAAAATTATCTTGTACGGTGCATCCCTTTAAATCTTCAATAAAATAACGGTTTTCATCTTTTGGAATATCTTTTCTCAACGCATACAAACGTTTATTACAAAAATTCATAGCCAAATTTCTATCTGTTATACCATCGATGAAAATCAAAATATGATTTTTATGAAATCTCATGCCAGATATTTTCACAGGCTCCAAATTTACATTAAAAAAAATTTCATTTATTTTAAAAAATACTTCCGGAGAATCAGTATACCACTCTACTTTAAGTTCCCCACGCAATCCATGAACACCAACAATTTTTCCAATACAAAAACAACTGTTTTTCACAATATAAATCCCCTACACATATTTTTTAGTACATAAAGAAAAGAAAATTAGTGGCGCTCGATCAACCAAGCGCCTACAAATACAAAATTTATCCTATTTCAACAGATATTTTCATATCGTTTTTAATAGCTGCCGCACGCGCCACATTTCTAATGGATTTTGCAATACGACCATGTTTACCGATTACTCTACACATATCGTTATCGTCAACAATAACTTTATAAGAAACAAATTCATTATTTCTACCAGAAATACTTTTTTCTATTTTTAAAGCATCCGGATTTGTAACCAGCTCACGAATAATAACACTCAACAAATTTTCTATAATGTCTTCAGTGCCCTTCATACAACTTTTAACCTCTCTATATTTTTGCTTTTTACTGCATAAAAATGATCCATCAGCAACCTGTTTTCACACTATTTCTCTTCTTCAACACTTTTAATAATGCTCTTAACTCTTTCAGTAGGTTGTGCACCATTTGCAATCCAAGATTTAACTTTATCCATATCAAGCTTTACTTGAGCTGGTTCTGTCATAGGGTTGAAATAACCAATTTCTTCAATGCATTTTCCGTCGCGAGGTGAACGTGAATCTGCCACAACTACACGATAAAAAGGTTTTTTATGTGCTCCCATTCTGCGAAGTCTAATTTTTACTGCCATATTAAATCCTCCAATAAATTATTATTTTTTTATATATTCAAATTAACATATAAACTCATTTAAAAAAACTTAGGGAACTTTATTCCACCAAAACCGCCTCTTTTAAATTTGCCACCAAATTTTTTCATCATTTTTTGCATTTGTTCAAACTGCTTCAAAAGTTTATTAACATCCTCAACTTTCATGCCACTCCCTGCTGCGATTCTCTTTTTACGCGAGGGATTTATTATTGATGGTTTTTTCTTTTCCTCTGGCGTCATTGATAAAATTATAGAATACATACGATCAATCACTCTGTCATCTATATCTATTCCACTTATTTGTTTTTCCACACCAGGAAGCTTAGATAAAATAGACTTGATAGGACCCATTTTTCTTATTTGCATCATCTGATCTTTAAGATCGTCCAAATCAAATGTATTAGCTTTTAACTTTTGAGAAAATTTTTCAGCTTGTGATTTATCAAAATTAGCTGCTGCATCCTCAATTAAAGTAAGTACATCTCCCATACCTAAAATTCGAGACGCCATTCTATCTGGATGAAATTCTTCCAAATTTTCTGGCTTTTCACCAGTACCAATGAATTTTATCGGCTTACCCGTGACAGATTTGACCGAAAGTGCAGCTCCACCTCTAGTATCTCCATCAAGCTTAGTTAAAATAACCCCACTTATGTCAAGGAGCTCATTAAACGATTTAGCCACGTTTACCGCATCCTGACCGGTCATCGCATCAACAACAAGGAGTATTTCGTGAGGATGAATGCTGGCTTTGAGCCGTTTTAACTCATCCATAAGTGCTTCATCAATATGAAGCCTTCCAGCAGTATCAATAATAATTACATCATGTCCATGATCACGTGCATAAACAAGCGACTTTTCTGAAATTTCTATTGGTGACACATTCCCCATTTCAAAAACATGAACTCCAATTTGTGACCCCAACACTTGAAGCTGTTTAATTGCAGCAGGTCTATAAACGTCACACGCAACTAAAAGCGGCCGATGTCCTTGCTTCTTCAAAAGCAATGCAAGTTTTGCTGCATGTGTGGTTTTACCAGATCCCTGAAGTCCACAAAGCATAATAACTGTTGGCGGCTTTGAAGAAATATTGAGTCTATTTTTTTCTTCACCCATCAAATTTGTAAGCTCTTCATCCACTATTTTTATTACCATTTGTGCTGGAGTTAAACTATCCATAACTTTAGCCCCAACTGCACGTTCGATAACCTTGTTTGTAAATTCTTTAGCTACTTTGTAATTGACGTCTGCCTCTAAAAGAGCCAACCTAACTTCCCGCATAGATTCCTTAACGTCTTGTTCGGTAAGCTTTCCTTTGGATCTCAATTTTTTAAACGCTGCAGAAATTTTTTCACTAAGATTTTCAAATGCCAAAATATCACCAGCCTCGACTATATAAATCTATTCTTTGGACAATTTCTAAAATTTTTTTTAAATTTTCTGAAATATCTGATTCCTGACTAAGCGCAATTTTAACCAAATTTTTTAGTTCCAGTACGTTAGCTCTGAGTGCTGTTGTTTTTTTTAAAAAGCCTAACTTATCTTCTACTTCCAACAAAAATGACTCGCCCCTCTTTATTGAATCATATACACCTTGACGTGTTTTACCAACATTATCAGCAATTTCCGAGAGGGATAAATCTCTATTGTAGTACATATCTAGACATTCAAACTGAACAGCAGTCAACATTTTTCCATACATATCCAAAAGAAGCGCTACGTTTACGCCCTTATCCATTTAATATTCCTTTCTTTCGCAAATGTCAACGTATGTAACTTTACAGTACAATATTCAGTTTACATTAATATTATTTTTCTGTCAAGCTTTTTTCTTTACAATTTAAAAATTTATTTTCTCTGCCATATACTCCATACATAATTTATTATCTGGCTACCTTACACACAATTTATCCATAAAATAATTTAGTGTAAAAAAACGATAACAGTGAAAGTTTTATGGCTTTACTTTCACTGCTATTTTTTTATAACATATCACTTCAATATTATTCGAAAGTTTTTCAAAAATAATTAAACTTACTGTTTTTTACCAAAGATAAAAGAATATATTTTACTTAGTTTAAGTGCAACTGAATATACAACACTTTTACTACCACTCTCTGATATATCTGCAAAAGATTTTTTTTCAGTATTTGCAGATTTATCAGTAGTAAACTCAACAAAACCAGATATTTTATAAAAATCATCCAATTTAAGCCAAAAAACGCCATCTGTATCATTACTTTTTTGAAGCTGCAACTTTCCATTTTGATCATATACGGATATATGCTTTCCCCATGGATTTCTACAACAAACAAATTTTACAGAATTTTCATCCTCTTTCACGTCCAAAACAGAGTATGCGTGCTTAACATATAACCCTATTTTTTTACCTTTTCCGGGGAATTTCATCTCTTGAACAATGTTATTAAAGTCACAGAGTACTACTCCACCTTTTTTGAGTGTTTCACAGATTTTTTTGTATAACTCTTCTTTTTTTAAAAAATAAATTTCAACAGGATCTAAAATTTCTATTTCTTTTCCAGTAACAATACTCATAGCTCGACTCATAGAAAGAGATTCTATCGATTTATAACTATGTAAATTATTCAAATTTTGACAATTTACCGAAAATTTAAATTTTTGACAATCTGCCGCCACAAAAGCCTTAATATACATGTGCACCCACAAACAATTGTTTGGCACAAACGCACATTCGCTATCCGTATAAGGTACGGTTTTGTCAATGATAACATTTACTGATTTTCCCGTATCAGGGTCATTAAGCTTTACCATAACGTGATTTTTGTCAATATAACTTATATGGTTTTTAATAAATTCAGGGTTACTACTCGCTACAGAACTAAGGGTAGAAAAAATACAACATGCACCTAGCGATCCTTGTTTTACATCCGAAACTTTAGGGCTACTATCTGGAAATAATTCAGTAACCAGTGGATTTTTTTCTCCATCTTTTAAATTAGCTTCCGGTTTAACAAACTTAATTTTTTCATGCAATTTTTTTTCAGAAATTTTTTCACTGTCTATAACAATATCATCATCTGAGATATATTTTGTCCATTCTCCATTTACTTTAATAATTCCTGATTTTTTAAAAACGTCATCATTAGCAAAAATTAAAAAATGTGAAAATGCAAAGAAAAAACACAAAAAAACAATTTTAAACTTTATTATTTTTTTCATAAAATTCACCTATCATTTAATTTTTATGATTTTATTATAGCACAATTTTAAAATAATTACAATATTTAATTAGTTTTTTTATAATATATTTAAAAAACAAAGATTTGTGTAAGAATTAAATACACAAATCTTTGCTTAACTTTGATATTCACAATAATTTTTATATTTTTTAATTTGACATTTTCTTAATAACTGTACACATATTCTCAAGTACATGTGGCTCTATTGCAGTACCATTCGAATATTTTACTCTGCAATTTCCTTTATTTGTTTTTTCAATATGATATCCACATTTTCTAAGCACAGTTTCTTCATTGCCTTCTAATTTATAAATGGGATCAGAAACTTTTTGAAATCCCCCAGCAATCGCATCCAAATCCTCTTTAGTCATTTCTTCTTTAACTAATTCCATAAATAACTCCTCCTTAAATTATTATATTCGTGATCTAGAACTATGCCAAACCACGAATATAACATATCATATTAATCGGTAATTGTCAACTAAAAATTATTTTTATATCATTTATTTTTGCTATATATGCACATATTTAAATTATCATCATAGAATCACCAAAACTAAAAAATCTATATTCCTCACTAACGGCAACATTGTATGCAGTCATTGTATTTTTATATCCGGCAAAAGCAGACACAAGCATGATAAGCGTACTTTCTGGGAGATGAAAATTAGTTACTAATCCATCAACAACTCCAAACTCATAACCTGGTTTTATAAATATGTCTGTGTTACCTTCACACGGAACAATTTTTTTAAATTTACTCCACACCGATTCAAGTACCCTACAGCTAGTTGTACCTACTGAAATTACTCTTTTGCCACATTTTTTTGTATTATTTATCAAATCAGCAGTATTTTTAGGGAGTACAAAAAATTCTGAATGCATTTTGTGATTGTCAATATTCTCTTCTTTTACCGGCCTAAATGTTCCTAAACCTACATGCAAAGTAACACACCCTACGTTCACACCCATCAATTTTATTTTTTTCAAAAGCTCGGGAGTAAAATGAAGTCCAGCAGTAGGCGCAGCAGCGGATCCCAAATCTTTAGCATATACTGTTTGATAGCGATTTTTATCTTTTAATTTTTCTTTTATGTATGGGGGCAATGGCATTTGCCCTATGTCTTCTAATTTAGAAAAAAAGTCACTTACATTAACAAATTTAATAATTCTATTTCCATCAGTTAAAATTTCTTCTATTTTTGCTTCCAAAACAGCACCATTATTTCCCTCAAAAATAAAGTCAAACCCAACATTTGCTTTTTTGCCAGGCTTAACCAACGTTTCCCATGTATTTTTGTCATGCTGCTTAAGAAGTAAAAACTCAACAACTGCACCCGTAGCCTTATTCTTCCCAAATACTCGAGCCGGCATTACTTTTGAATCATTTAAAATCAAACAATCTCCGGGAGTCAGATATTTACACAAATTATAAAAATGATCGTGACCTATTTTACCGCTAGCACGATCTAAAATCATAAGTTTTGAAAAATCCCTTTTCTCGAGCGGCTTTTGCGCTATTAAATTTTCAGGTAAATAATAGTAATAATCGCTCCTTTTACTTAACTTGTTTTCACTTACATCAAACTCTTTCATTAAACTCTACTTTCCTCTCATAAACAAATATGTATAAAAACTTTTCTGGTTTATTATACTTGACCCTCACGTAAATGTCCATAGTTGTCTTGTTATTTTCATACCTTTCCTGTGTTGGTTTACAACTGATATGTTACAAAAGATAAAAGAAATGGCGAATAGACCAATTGGACTTTTCTCCTTTTGACTTCATTACCGCCTACGTTATTCTTTGTAGCACATTATTGATAAATTCACACAACATCTAATCACAACTTTTCTCCATAATATTGACATTCACAATAAAGATCGGTATAATTGTTTCAATGTTACATTAATAAACATATTTAAAACAATATTTATAACATGTTAAATAATATTTTACACGAAGGATGATGTTAAATGGGGATTTTTAGTGGCTTACTAAGCACAAATTACCGGACCAGCGTTCTAAATGATTTTAGCACTGTTACAAAAGCAACTATAACTTTCGTTCACCCTGTAAGCTCTGGCGGCCTTATGAAGTTGGGCGGTCTAAAAAATAAAGAAACCGTTCCAGTACAAATAAACCCCAATTCAATAAATATAAGTTATGACAGACCGAAGCCCATCTCATCAACAGAAATGCTTTCAAGTCAAACAAAACATGCAAGATATCACTCAAATGTCGATAAAAATGCAAAAAATGTAATGACATTTTCTCTTGATTATGATTTCTACGATGAATATTACGCTTCTAGCTTTGGTGGAGCAATCGGCGCGGTGAAAAGCATACTTGGAGGAAGTTCAAAAGGAGTAAGTTTGAAAAATTCACAACTAAGCTCACTAGAGAAAATAATTCAATATGCAAACAGCGGGATAAAATATTATACACTTTTTAAATGGGGCTCGTTTGAATTTTTTGGAATCATGGACAATATAAATCCTTCATATAAAGCTTTCTCTCCCTACGGTGAGCCTTTAAAAGCTGACGTAAATATATCTATAACAGAAACTCCTGACGAAAGTGGAATTCAAAAAACTGCTTTGATGTCAGCAGAGAGTTATACGAGAACTGCAAAAATGGTACAAGCAGCTACATCTGTTATATCAAGCGCACTACGTTAAAATCTTACGTCTAATAAAATATTGCGACGTAACTTTTAAAAATTTTATTTTATGAGAACCAAACATCGGTTGCAGAATTTTGCACTAACCGATGCTTTTTCTTTACTTACTCTTTTTTCTTACTTATTAATTCTCCCTTGGAATTATATATTTCATCTGGAAAAGTATGATAATTAAGAATTATTGCTTTATATTTTTTTATTTTATCCAATTTTATTCCATCTTTATTATTAAAACTATTAATTCTTTTTAAATCCATTATAAATGATGTATACTCTTCATAATTTGGGTCTTCTGGTTCTAACCCATTGTCATCGTCACCATCTGTGCAGTAGCATCCCAATATTTCGGTTCCATTTTTCCATTTCATATAATACGTTTCTTTCATATGTTCTTTATCAATGTGCACGTAACCATAAAAATCATCTATTATTTTTTCTTCTTTTTTTGATAAATAATACATTTCCTTTATCTCCTATCTATCATTTCGGGATATGTTGGTACTATATGTACGCCTTTATTTCCATAACGAATTTTTCCCAATTTCTCCATCTGTTTCTTTTTTGACTACTTCACCTGAATAATCTAAAAGTTCAGCTAAACTATCAACAAAATATCACTACTTACTCTTTTTTTTACTTATTAATTCTCCCTTGGAATTATATATTTCATCTGGAAAATCGTGATAACTAAATTCAAAGAGCACACCATCTTCTAACCAAAATTTTTTAAAACCATCCAAATCATTGAATTTAATTAACTTTTTAATCCGCACAATAAATGATGCATACTCTTCATAATTTGGGTCTTCGGGTTCTAATCCATTGTCGTCAGTATCTGTTGTGTCAAAAGTAACTAAAAGTTTTGTTCCATTTTTCCACACTAACAAAAATTTTTCCTTAGTAAATATATTACTTGACAAATACTTACTAAATGGCCTTATTATTTCTCTCTCTTTATCTGTGTAATACATATTATTTTTATTTCTCCTTTTTAATTTTCCCACATTGTTTTTTTAGGTAAAAATTTTTTGACTACTTCCTTTTGTTCGTGCTTTGATCTTAAATGATTTCTTAGCTTTTTCCAGCAATCCACTTAGTTTCTGTATCAATTTTCTGCTTTCAAAATAAAATTTATTATTTGATGCATATTTTTAGAAAAATATTTCTCACTGTAATCTTTATTTTCGAATCTAGTTACAGAAAAATTATTTCTTTATTAATTTCTTAAACTTTTTACACTTATTTCTGGTTCCCATTGAGTAATAATGTCAATATTATAGTTTAATGTTATAACTGCATAATGTTTTAAGTTTAACACATCACTGTATCCACCAGACATCTTACTAATACAATTCTTAAAATTTCCATCAATTATTTCATAAATCATATTCTTAAATCCATTTTTTTTAATTTCTTTTATAGCTTCCTCATCGTATACATGATCTTGAGCAATTCCTTCATCTAACACCCTAATTCCACTAATATTTCCAAATTTAATAACAATCAAATTATTGTCATTTCTCAATTCTATTATTAAACCAGTTTTTTCACCATTTATCATATTTGCAGTATATTTTCCAAACGGAATAGTTCCTGAAAAAAGTTCTTTCCATTTTTCCATTTTTTCAACTCTCCTGATACCTAATTTTATATACTCTATTTTTTGAAATTTGTATTTCTAACGTTGGCCCACCAGTCGTACTTCCTCTTCTCGCTATAACATTTATTTTATTATCTAACAACCCAAATTCCCCTGTTCCATATTTTGTTTGAATATCTCTTACATTTGAAAGATTTAACGATTCAAAATCTCTAATTGTTTGAGCGTATCCACCAGATGATTCAAAATTTCTGGTTATTCCTTTTTTATTTGTAGTCTCATTAAGATTTTTTATTAAATTATTAATTCGAGTATTATATCCTTCCGCAAAAAGCTGAATATTAGGCCTCAGCCCTTGCTTCTTTGCAAGGTTTTCAATATCAACTACCTCTATTTTTCTACAGCGTTTTTTAGATAAAAACTTTTTGACTATTTCCTTTTATTCGTGCTTTGATCCTAAGTGATTTCTTAATTTTTTCCAGAAATCTACTTAGTTTCCCTGCCTTTTCCCCAACTTCTCCAGCTATTTCTTTTGTAGTTACTTTACCTGAATAATCTACAAGTTCAGCTAAATTATCAACAAAATATCACTACTTACTCTTTTTTCTTACTTATTAATTCTCCCTTGGAATTATATATTTCATCTGGAAAATTATGATAATTAAGAATTATTGCTTTATATTTTTTTATTTCATCCAATTTTATTCCATCTCTATCATCAAAATTATCAATTCTCTTTAAATCCATTATAAATGACGTATACTCTTCATAATTCGGGTCTTCGAGTTCTAATCCATTGTCATCGTCGCTCCATCCGTGCATATTTACTAAAATTTTTGTTCCATTTTTCCAACTCAATAAATACAATTCTCTATTAGGCCTCGTTTCAGAAACATATTTGTAAAATTTTCCTATTATTTTTTCTTCTTGTTTTGTCCAATACATAAATTTTTCTCCTATTTTAATTTTGCTTAGGTGTATCTGCCAAATACGGTACTATATGTGCTCCATTTTTTCCATAGTGAATTTTCCACAATTTCTCCAGCTATTTCTTTTGTAGCTACTTTACCTGAATAATCTAAAAGTTCAGCTAAACTATCAACAAAATATCACTACTTACTCTTTTTTCTTACTTATTAATTCTCCCTTGGAATTATATATTTCATCTGGAAAATCGTGATAACTAAATTCAAAGAGCACACCATCTTCTAACCAAAATTTTTTAAAACCATCCAAATCATTGAATTTAATTAACTTTTTAATCCGCACAATAAACGATGTATACTCTTCGTAACTTGGATCTTCTGGTTCTAACCCATTGTCATCGTCACCATCTGTGCAGTAGCATCCCAATATTTCGGTTCCATTTTTCCATTTCATATAATACGTTTCTTTCATATGTTCTTTATCAATGTGCACGTAACCATAAAAATCATCTATTATTTTTTCTTCTTTTTTTGATAAATAATACATTTCCTTTATCTCCTGTTCTATCATTTCGGGATATGTTGGTACTATATGTGCACCTCTATTTCCATAATGAATTTTTCCCCACGTTGTAGGTGTTTTTGTACCAGTTCTCTTATTAATACTTTCTCCTATCACTTTTCCAAAATTCACCACTTCTTTATACGTGCATTTCGGCGTCATTTCACCTTTTCCAGCAAATTTATCTAGTAACTCTTGTGCCTCCTCGGCTGATATATACAATATACTTTTACCTTCTATATAATTTTTATTATTAACATCAAAAAAATGCTTTTTATGATGACCCAGATTAAGCCTTATATTCCTTTTTTTCCCATGAATAATTTTATAAATCGGATCTTCCTTGCAGTACCATATGAGAAAGATTTTTCTTATCACAGCTATAACTTTCTACTTTATTTGTAGAATACATTTCACAAAACTTAAATGCATTGTTCAAACTTGTAATCACATCTCTTTTTCGCGTAGTTTCATCATCAAAAAAACAATAAATTTGTCGCCCCGTATTTAGGCTTAAAGATTCAAAATAAACATACTTATAAGGCAAATAATCCGAATTATTTACTGTAAGTTGTGCCAAACATTCAGGAAATTCAAAATCAATAATTAATACATCTTTTTTATTTTTAGAAATAAAAAATTTATATTTATCTTCAAAATTCAATAACAATTCTTTATACCACTTGATAATACATGTTTTAATTTCACTATAACTATAATTGTTCACTTATTTACCTCCAATAATTGCTATATTAACAGCATCCGGCATTTCTTTTATTCTCGGCAATCCCCGTTTTTCATTTAATCTATCAAGTAATGACCCAGGTCCATTTATAATTCCCCAACCATTTTTTCCTCCTTTTGATATATTACTACTAGAAACATCGAATTCAACATATATAGAACCACGTGGTGCTTGCTTTTCAAATGCTCCCATACAGGCCGGAAAAGCAACATGAACTTTATTATCACACGACATCTGTACTTTACCAGTTTTAATCATTTTATTATATTCTTCACGTGACATCCATCTTCCAACCCTTACCATACTTTTATTCGCAAAAAGCTGAATATTAGGCCTTAGCCCTTGCTTCTTTACAAGGTTTTCAATATCAACTACCTCTATTTTCCTACAGCGTTTTTTAGGTAAAAATTTTTTGACTATTCCTTTTGTTCGTGCTTTGATCTTAAATGATTTTTTAGTTTTCTCCAGTAGTTCACTTAGTTTCCCTGCCTTTTTCCCAACTTCTCCAGCTATTTCTTTTGCAACTACTTTACCCGAATAAATTGACATCCCAATCTCTGTAAGCTCAACTAAATTGTCAACATTGTGATGAGTAAACTCCTTTATCAAATTTTTGCTCTCTTTATCAAGCTCTCCTCTTAATGCATACCACAAATCTTGAAGCCCTTCAAATGCCATATTTGTTCCACAAATAATCATTGGTATACCTTTTACGTTTCCCGCTATTGTTCCACATAATTCACATCCCGCAACTATCTCTGTTATTCCACCTATTGTCTTGGTTAAACCCTGAACCATTCTATTTTCTAGTACCACTTTTACAGGTTCGGGTAAAACGTCCATCACTTTCCCTATTAATTTTAATATCTCTCCTGATATCTCATCTATCATCTTTATTTGTTCAATTGACATCATATGGCTTATTGCTTCAGATACATTTCTTTTGCCTTTTGGAAAATATTCTTCCAAATCCTCTATGAACTCATCATATTCTTCTTCAATTTCTTTCGGATAATCATATTCATAAATATTATTGCTTACCTTTGTAAAATATATTCCCCATGCTTTTAGAAGAATATGTCTCATCGTATCTGTAAGAATTTGCTCTGCTTCATCGTTACCTTCGAGTCTTATTAACTGCATCATAAGAGACAGTTTCCTCGCTGATCCTTTCAAAATCTCACTCGGCGTTACTCCTAGTTCATATTCACCCTCAAACAAGATTTTGTTTCCTCTTTCGAATTTGTATAGCCAACCATGATTTTCTTTCACATATTTTGCAAACCTGTCTTGAATTTCTAACAATTTATCGTAATTCTCTTCAAACTCCGGTGTTTCATAAAATACATCTGTGTCCTCAAAATATATAGTTACTGAGCCAGGTTGCCCTTGCCTGCCCGATCTACCCATTGCTTGTTCAAGTATCCTCTCGTTTTCCGGCATATATGGTATTATCACATGCAACCCTTTGTTTTTCTTGCTTTCTTCGTCCAAAACAATATCTATTCCTCTTCCGGCTGCATTCGTTGCTATTGTTACATTTCCAGCTATTCCTGCCTCACTTATTGCTTTTCTGTCTTCTTCTATTTCCACACCCGTTATCTTTTTCGCTTCTGGATAATACAAATTCGAAAACTCTTCCACCATCGCATTCGTTGGTAATATTACTAACACAGGTACTTTCTCGTTTTCTTTCTCTTCTAATTCTTCCTTTATTTGCTTGAATACATCATTTTTTCTTCTTTTGTACATTACCTTTTGTTTTGATGCTTTGCTCCTGGGCATTTTAAAAGTTTTCACTCTGTATGTTTTTTCTAATATCTTTTTATCTTTTTCGTCCCCTACTGTTCCTGTTAATCCAGTTATATGTTTATACATATTGAAAAACGATTTTTGCGTTATCATACTGTTTGAAACGCTCGATTCTTTTAGCTTTAAGCCTTCTTTTAATTCCAGCATTTCATGTATGTAATTACTCCATCGACTCCCTGGCTTTTTATATCCAGTTGCGAAATCTATTATTACTACTTCTCCATCTTTTAATACATAGTCTTTATTTTTTTCAAAAATTTCTGATGTCTTAGCCGCCTCGTGGAGTTCTGTCACTGCTTCCCTGGGTACTTTTTTATCCTTAAAAAAATTTTTTACCTTTTCAATTACCTCCTCTTCAGTTTTATTCCTATTTTCATAGATTGCTTTAAATATTTTTTCTCGATTCTTTATCATTAACCTCTCTGATATTATTGCCGGCGTCGATGATTGATCTAGTAGCATATTGTCTACCTCATCTACTATTACCACATCATATTTCCTTTTTCTCTCCGGCTCCTTTTTAAATACTGACTCTAAGCATAAAAACTCAAAATTAGAGTTTGTTGAATATACTATTTCTCTGTCTAGTATCTTTACATTAAACTCATTTTTTGTACTTTTCGTTTTCCTCTTTAAAACTCCACTTTTTATACCAAATAATTCATAATACTTCCTTTGATTTTCATTGTCTCTTCTTGCCAATTCTTCTGTTGATGTGACTATATCCACCTTGTGACCATATTTTGAAAGCACCAGTGCCAAAACTGCTATTATGAACGATTTACCTTCTCCTGTTTTTACTTCTGCTATTGTATTTTTACCGTTTAATATTTCATCTGATAATCTAAGTACTATCATTACTTGTGTTGCATATGGTTTTATCTTGTATGCATCTTTTATCCTCTTAAATATATATCCTACTTCTCTACTTATGTCTCCCAAACCATTTTTCGGTATTTTTAGCTCAGTATCATTTTTTTCTATGTTGTTTAATATTTCTCGTGCATATTTTTCATACTTCTTGTTTTGCGCATCAAACTTTACTATTTCTTCTATTGTGGTTTGTGATTCGTTTTTCCCCATTTCACCAAATATCAAATCTTCTGTTTTGTACTGTCCATTTTTTAGAGCTGTTTTTACACCATTTTCCATTATTTGTTCGTGCAATTCTTTCTCTTTCTTTGCGCACTGGTTTATATACTTTTTCAGCAATCTTTCTGTTTCTTTTTCCAATTTTTTTAGTAAATCTATTCCCTTAAGATTTTCATTATTACTTATATTTTTTTCATTTACTCCAAGCTCTAACAATTTATTTTTTAATACTTTTATTTTTTCTTTAAAATAATTTATTTGTTTTTGGATATTTTCTTGTTCTTTTGTATCACTATTTTTTATCACTTCTGCTTTTAACTTTTCTAAATCTTCTATCTTTGATTTATTAAAATACTTTAACCATTTTGAATCACATTCTACGTACCGTATATGATCAAATTTTTCAAATGTTCCTTCTTCTATTTTCTCTACACTCTTAGGGATCTCTATACTTTCAAGATTCTCTAGTCCTTGTAAATCTTTTTTTTCTATACTTTTTGTTCCCTCTGGTATTGCTAAAACTTTTATACTACTCTTGTTAAAACCTTTCAACATTTTTGGGGTACATGATACTGCTTCTATATTCTCGCAATGAGCAAATGCTCCTTCTTCTATATCTTCTATCTCTTGTGATATATTTAATATCTTTAATTTTTCAAAATGCGAAACCATATACTTTGTGATTTTATCTATCTTACCTGTTAGTAACAATTCTTCCAATTCTGATTGTTTTCTACGCATTTCTATATTTTTATGCATTTCATCTACTAGTCTTGTATCTCTTAATCTGATATTACGTAATCTAAATTGCTGCGCTTTTGTATTATTTGATTCCCACAACTGCAGCTTTGTTCCGTTTTGATCCTTTCCTTCACAAACATCTAAACTTAATTTATTTGACTTTAATTTCAATTCACAAATATTATTACCCTTCACATTTACTTCCCATTTGCAGTTGTCACGAAACGATGGATTAAATTGTTTTACATCTTTATTTTCACCTTTTGTACCCAAAAACATTTCAGCATGCAAAGATACTATCACATAGCTTCCATCTTGATTTCTGTCTATGTAAAATATTTGATTTAAGCTATCACTCAATTTCTTTGATTTTTCCCATATGTGTAATTTAGCCCCGTCTGTTTTTTCTGCCCCACATACGTCCAATACTTTTCCTTTACCTACCAAACTTTCTATTACATACAATCCATTTTCTATTCCCTCATTATTTCCATTTTCTTTATTTTGTGCTGCAAATATCGCAATTGGACTTACCATGTTTAGCAATAATACCAGCATCATAAATATACTCTTTATCTTCCTTGCATGCATTTTTATTTCACTTCCTGTTTTTATTTCCGTTTTTACTTTTACATCTCTATCTGACTCGTACATATTGTTTTTTATCTTATCCGACTGATAAAAAATTTTTTATTTTGCAGTACACCATTATCAAATCTACAATTTTAAAAAAAATACTTTAATCATATAACTGCTTTATATATTTATGACAAGTAAACAATATAATCTGTAAAGAATTAGTTTTCGAATAGTCTTTTAAAAAATTTATTGCGAGCTCGAGTCTATTATCATCATACTGCATAAAAGAATCATCTAAAATAATCGGCACATCATTATTTGCAGAAATTAATTTTGCAATTGCCAAACGCAATGCCAAATATGCCTGATCTACAGTACCGCTGCTTAAAAATTCACATTCTCTATCCATTATATTATCTCGCACCATCATACTGTAATCACTTTTCACATGTATGTTTTTATACTTTCCACCAGTAAGGCTGCAAAAAATTTCAGAAGACAAATTATCTAGTTGAGGGTTAAATCCACTCCTTCTTTCAGCAATAATTTCTTCAATAACTTCTTTAGCCACTTTAAGAGCAGAATAAAATTTTTGCATATTTTCAAGTTTAATATTTTCTTTTTCAATTTCTTTTTTCAGCTCAAAAGACGATTTTTCGGGAACTTTTAATTTTTGAGCAAATGAAACTATTTCCTCTTCCAATTTTAAAGTCTTTAAATATTCAAAACGATTAATTTTTTGCAATTTTTCAGAATCATCAAGTAAAATTTGATTTTTATTTATTAATTTTTCAATTTCAGATTTTAAATATGACTTGGTTAAATTTTTTATTTTTAAAATTTGAGCAGTATTTTTAATTTTACTTTCTAAAAGTTCTAACTCTTTTTTTAAATTAATAGCCTTGTCAAATATACGAACCGCTTCATTATAATTTTTTGATTTTTCAATAACCGATAATTTTTCAATAAATTCAGATTTTAATTTTTCAATTTTGAGTAACTCAGAATCTCTGTATGCTACATTATTATGTATTTGCTTACACCTGTCATACTGAGCGTAATATCCACTAACCGAACTGCAATTTTTTTTCTTGAGCATTTCACCAATTTTAAAATTTATTTTTTCAATATTTAATCTAAGATCATTTCTTAATTTTTCATTTTCACCAATAATTTCAATTAAATTTGATTCTAATTCGCTTTTTTCTTTAGAGAGTTGCAAAACATTAATTTCATCGATCTGTTTTTCCAAACTTTTTAAATTGTTTTTAAATTTAAAAAATTTAATTCCACTCCATAATAACGAACTTGCTGCAAGAGGTAAAAGTATTAACATAACGTAATATCCAAAGTATATACTTAACCCTAAAAAAACAGTATTTAAAATTTGCAAGCAAAAATTTATTTTTTTAAATTTTTCATACTTCTTACAAATTATATTCTTTTCATTGATATATTTTTTAGACTGCAATTCATAATTTTTTATTTTATCCTCTAATTGATTTTTCTTTTGAATCAAATTATTGTACTCAGAACTTTTTGAGCTAAGACTATTTTCTAATATTTTATGCAAATTTTCTTTTTCTGTAATAAACTTTTGCATTGAAATACATTCTTTATCAGAGATATCGACATCACTTTTTTCAACGCAACAAGTACTGCAAAAATTTTCTAAATTTGATTTTTCAGATTCAATTTTATTTTTAAGTAAAGTAGTTGCGAGAATAGTATCATTAAATTTCTCTTCACTCACACAAATAGACTCTAAAATATAATCTCTTTTTTCAATCATATTCAATAAATTTTGAATATTTTCAAGCTGCTCAAATTTAGAGTTCTTTTCTAAAACTTCAGAAAGAGCATTTTTTTCTTCTTGCAACTCAACTAAATATTTTAAATGCGCTTTTAGCTCTTCTTGATTTTTTTCAAACGTCTCCACGTCAAAAATCTGTTTTTTTAAGTTTTCTATATTTTCTATTTGAACATCGATCTTTCCATCTTTTCCACGTTGCTTTTTTAATTCCTTCAGTGCAGATTCAATATTATTCAGCGCATCAGAAGAACACAATTCTTCGTCACAAGTATCAGATAAATTTGAAAGTATTTTTGAAGTTATTGTATCTTCTTGTGCAGAATTTTTTGAAGTAACAAATACAGCTGCTTTACCTATTCCACTAACATATACACTTTTTTCAAAGCTTTTTGAATCAAATCCAAAAATATGCTCCCCCACATCTTCGTTTTTTTCAAGACTTATTGTTTTACCAGAAGAAATATTTTGAAGCACAACTTCATCCCTTAATGAAGAAATAGGATTTATACTTTTTTGAAGTCTATATAAATCATTTTTATACAAAAATTCAATTGCTCCACTCATCTTTTTTCCTGACCACGGTAAATATTTCTTTCTTGATTTATTTTTTTTACCATAAAACATTATATTTAAAAAATTCATAATTGTGGATTTACCAAATTCATTAACTCCATATATGATTTGAAATCCATCACTCAAATCACAATTATAATTTTCCAATTTTCCAAATGCATCTATGCTTATTTTCTTAATTATCAAAGTAACTCACATTCCCCTCAAACGACTTCAAACCTAATTTTATGGCTTTTTTATATAGTTCTTTATCTTGCTCACTCGAAGAATTCTTTATTTTTTGTGCCAACTTCCTTATAAACATACCTCTAAAATCATTTCTTAGTTCCAAATCTTTGAATTTAACCTCAATTTCAGTTAAATCTACAACTACACAAGAAAATAGTATTTCACTCAGTTTAACTTCAATTCTTTTGACATCTATAATTAAATTTTCTGAAATTTCCCCTATCAAAATTATTTTAAAAATATTCTTAGCGTAATCATCTCCATATTCTTTTTTTAAATTTTTCAAAATTACGTCAAAAATTTCTTCATACGACAAGCACCTTGTTATATCTATTTTGACTTGAAGGTACATTCTGCTGCACATTTTAAAAAATTTCACTAGGCAATTATTTTTTGAAATCTCACCAATATAAATACCCTTTTCCCCACACTCAGAAAAATCTAAACCTTCAAGTGATCCAGAATAAGCATAACTTGTGTTCCCGGATTTTAAAATTTCACTCCTTTTATGAATATGGCCCAGTGCAATGTAATCCATTCCACTTTTGGAAATATCAAGAGCTGTAACAGGACGGTATAAGCTTTCGGTAGAAAAAGAAAGATCTGCGTGAATAACACAAATATTAATCAAATTATCACTTGGAAAAAGCGAAAAATTTTCAAAAATATTTTTTATTTCATATCTTTCTGTAAAAGCGGCTCCCCAAACTCTTAAATTCATTTCAGGGAACTCAAAAAAAGACATCTCTTTATTCTTAAAAATAAATACATTTTCTGGCCACTGCTCACCATAAACAGAATTTTCATGGTACGGATCATGATTGCCCGGAGAAATAAATATCTTAAAATTTGCTCTTTGAAAATCAGATTTCACAAGTAAGACATCATTTTTGTTTACATCAGAATCGTCAAACAAATCTCCAGCAATACATAAAATATCAATTTTTTCTTCGTTACATTTATCTATCAATCTCGAAACTGAATTTATTACTTCTGCTTTTCTCACAAAATTTTTTTCTGTTAAACCAAATCCACTATATCCAATGTGCAAGTCTGCGCAATGAGCTATTTTAATCCCAGACACAATTTTCTCTCCTCTTTAAATGACTTTATACAACATAAAAAGCCAAATTTCAAAAAAAATTAATCAAGAAAAAACTTTTCTTAGAAATATATAGTAACATAAAAAATAAAAAAAAGGCAAGCAATACAGCCATATAGAAATAAACTCGAGGATTATAAAAGCCACGCGGTAATCGCGTGGCTTAGTAGAATTTAAGCAATGTAAAATGAGACAACAAACTCATTTTGATGTAAATAATCAACCCTCTGTGAGTCTGGCAGATACTTATTAATAAAATTATGACACCTTTTCAAAAGAAGTCTTAACATTTTCGAGACTATTTGTAACTACAACAACCTTAGATTCAGATATTTTTTCTTTAATTTCTTTCGCAAACTGATTAAGATCATTTGGAGATATGTTTTTTATTTGCTCTAATTTTTTCTCTGATAAACCTATATAATCCACACCTTTACATATCAAATTAAAAATTTGAGACTCAACTTTCTCAATCGTTTCTTTTTGGCTCCACTGTATAAAATGACTATAGTAAATTTTTGAAAGCTCTTCTTCAGTTAAACTATTACTGTTTAAAAATTGAGGGAATTTTTTAAACAAGTTAACGGTAGAATCAATGTTCGGATCTTGAATAGAAGCAAGAATCAAAATTTTTTCATTCTCATCTACAACAGTACAACATCCATAGGCGCCACCTCGTTCACGAATTTCAGGAATCAAAAACTTATTTTTTATAGTCTCAACAACTGCACTAAATTTTTCTATATACTCAATATTATCTATTGGTATAAGCAAATAAACTGTATTGTTAATGGATAACTCGTTAATAAATGCCTCTGACTTATATGACATTTTATCAAAATTAACAGCTCGCGTTTGATCTATCTTTTTAGAAGAAAAGCTGTCAAAAAACTTACTCAAGACATCTATACACGATTTTTCATTTTCAGTACTGCAAATCATTCCTACACCTTTGATTGCATTGTGATTTAAAATAGAGTCTTTTAAATTATTAAGTTTGATATAAAATTCTTCCATATATTTCTCGTTATTTAAATTATCGCGTATCTCTTTAACAAATTCGTATTCCTGTTTTCCAGAAAAAGGTCTAAAAAATTTATATGTACGATTTCCACCCAAGCTTAAAATAAAATCTCTGTAATTCAAATTTGAGTTTTCACAAACAGCTATAATATTGGAAAGATATACTTCAAGACATTCTTTGTTTAAAAATTCTTTTTTAGAAAATAAATCGCTTAAGGTCTGTAATGCATATTCTTTATTTTTTTTATCGGTAAATAAATTAAAAATCAAAAAAGCATCATAACTATTTTCAGAATTTTTTTGTACACTCATCGAATAATTAAAATTAAATTTATTTCCTTTCTTATTGACCATTTCATCACAAGCTAGTTGAAAAAACATGATATATTTTCTATCTTCTTCAGACAAATGATTTAATTTAAAAGCCACCTTAAAAGAAATGTAATTATCATCTTTTGTTTCAGCAAAATAACATTTTTTATCACCAATATTAATGAGTTCTATGTTCGGAAGAGAATCATCAAATGATATATCATTACACGGATTAAACGTTTTTAGAATTTTTTTAATTTCTCTTTTTGAATTTTCACTCTTCGCCCACTCAAGCTGTTTTTTGTACCCTTTTGTAAGAAATTTTTTGTACTTTTGTAATTCATTAACTTTGTCTTTTATTTTTTTACTTAATGATTTATCTTCATCATCAGAAAAATCAAAAATCGTTATAATTGGATCATGACTAATAATTTCTCTCATAAAATTATTAACATCACTGGCGTTAAAATTTTTTTTCGCCAAATGTAAGTTAAAATCATCATCAATTGAAAAATAATCAGAAGATACAGGGTCACCAAACCTTATAAATGATTGAACAAATTCACGTGACCCTATCACCATTTCTGAATTACCACCAAAAACATTTTTTCTCATTACACTAAATTTTAATCTATTAAGATAGTCATCAAGTTGTTCATCGGTCACTTTAAATTCTTCAGATATCTTTTTTAAAACGTCCTTTATTCCCTCAGGACTTGAAAGCTTAGCATTTTCTTTATTACAAATGAGATTCAACTTTAAACAAATGTCATACGTATCTTCACCTGTAGTTGAAAAAAAGATTGAATCGTACCCCAGTTGATTTATTTTTTGTTTTAGATCATTATTTTTATTAAACGAATCAATCCAAAATAATATTTGTTTTCTATTTTCTTTGTATACCTCCCACGGAACAAAAAAATCACTAACAATTTCCGAACTTCTGACAGTAGGTGAATACAGCTTTAATGTTTCAAAAGATTTCACTTTGCTAATATCCTGATTTTCATATTTTACATATGACATATCTTTTGTTTCGTATCTACTAAAATAATCGTTATCAAGCCATTTTAAAAATCTTTCATAATCTATATCTCCCCCTAAATATACCAGACAATTAGATGGATGATAATATTTTTTATACGTATCACATATCTCATGATAGGTTAAATCTAAAATTTTATGAGGGGAACCACCACTAAAATTTTTAGAACTAGAATTAGGGAAAATCCTCTTCAAATACTTATAATAACAATAAATTACATCAGTTTTCATTTCATTAAAGACAGTACCATTTGGTATCATATAACCCTTATCATCGAGTTCAAATCTTATGCCTTCTTTTTTAAATATTTTTTCATCTTTCAAAAACATGGGATCAAACACACCATCAACGTAAATTTTAGCCATGCTTTCAAGTTCGTTTTCACTGTACCCTTCCAAAGGATAACTTGTATACATAGTGTGCGTAAATGCATTTATAAGAGTCATAGATTTTGCAGTATTGATAAGTTGCCATAAAATATTTTTGCAAGGATATTTTTTACTGCCATTTAAAATACTGTGCTCAATTACATGATTTACCCCTTTTGAATTTTTCGATGGCGTACGAAAAGCAATCTCAAAATATTTTTTCTTTCTCTTTGTTTTTTCAACAATAACTTTTGCTCCAGACTTTTTATGTTCATAATAAAAAATAGGGTGCTTGTTATATCTGTAAACTTGTTTAAGTTCAAATCCAAAAACTGATTTAGGAGGCTCACATACACTAGACGTTTTTTCACTTGAATCATTCAAATTAACTGACATTAATTTTCCGGAAAAAGATGGCGCAAATAAAAACAATGACACTACTGTAGCAATAGCCTTTTTAAATAATTTATTAAAACACATTCAAATTCTCCTTAAAAAAATATAATGATTATGGTTTATGCCGCTAATATCATATCAAAAAAAATTCCATCATTCAATAATTTAGCTTATAAAAATTTAACACTTGATTTTATGTTTATTGCATAATTTATAAAAACGATTCCTGTAAATGAATATTTTAGCAATATAAGTAAAAAGTATATTTAAAGAGGAGGTATCAAAATGGAATCAAAAGAATCAAAAAATAAATCTTCTGTCTTTAATACGCTTTTTAATATAAATGTAAGCAACCATATTGAAAAAAAGAACGGTCTAAAATATCTTTCTTGGCCGTATGCTTGGTCAGAAGTGAAAAAACTTTTCCCTGATGCAACATATGAAGTACGTCTTTTTGGAGAAAAAAATTTACCATACGTTTACGATGAATCAACAGGCTACATGGTATTTACACGTGTTACAATCGAAGGTTTAACCCATGAAATGTGGCTCCCGGTCATGGATAGTTCAAACAAAACTATGAAATCAGTAAAATATCAATACAGCACAACATATAGAAAAAACATTCCGGTAGAAGCAGCCGGAATGTTTGATATAAATAAAACAATAATGCGTTGTCTTGTAAAAAATCTTTCTATGTTTGGCTTGGGTCTTTATATTTATGCAGGGGAAGATTTACCTGAAAATGAATCCGAAAAAATTTCACAAAGTGATGTAAACACTTTAATCAAAATTATAGATACATTTGAAAATTCAAAAAAGCTTCTAAATAATATTCTTAAAACTTACAAAGTAAAAACACTTCATGAACTCAATCTAAAACAACATAATGAAATTTTAGCTAAATTAGTTGATGGGAAAAAATAAAACACTAACCGTTTATTAAAACCATTTTGCTAAAGTATTCAAAGGTATACCCGTCAAATCAGCATACACCTGTTTAGAAAAATTACATTCCTTAGAAACTGCACAACATTTTCTTACTATATTGTTTTTAGTTTTTTCATCATATGAATTCCTCATATCTGCATATTTATCTACCCAATTGCTCACAGTACTCGTAGATATACCTTTTATTTCTGCAAATTTTTTCAACGATATCCATCCACGTTGATATACTAAAACATCTGCTTGCCTTGCAGTTATAATTCTTTCAAAATCACTAGCATTGCATGCACCGCCCTTTATAGGTTCAATAAATGCACGTAGTACCATCTCTGACATACCTTGATCCTGAGTCTCTTGTGGTTCAAAATATTCTTTAACACTCTTTTTCTCAACTGGGCATGAAACTTTACTAAAATTATCATAAGATTTGTTTGGCATATTATACTGAACAACATTGGAGGAATTATTAACAATATTAACATTAATATGATTTTGAATTACAGTATTTTGAATTGGCCCAAAACCTCCATTACCAAAGTTTGGCGAATTATAACTTGGCTGGAAGCTTGATTGATTTTGCTGTCCAAAATTAAAATTCATAGAAGTCGCTGCACAATTTTGTTGGCCAAAACTTGGTTGACTTACTTGATTTGAGCCAAAGTTTGGTTGACCAAAATTAAATTGATTTTGAGCAGTTTTTTGATCAAAATTAAATCTCATTGAAGTCGCTGCACAATTTTGTTGACCAAAACTTGGTTGACTTACTTGATTTGAGCCAAAATTTGGTTGACCAAAGTTAAATTGATTTTGAGCAGTTTTTTGATCAAAATTAAATCTCATTGAAGTTGCTGCACAATTTTGTTGGCCGAAACTTGGTTGACTTACTTGATTTGAACCAAAATTTGGTTGACCAAAGTTAAATTGACCTTGCACAGCTCCACCCCCAAAATTTGAATATCCTGGAGCCATTGCAAGTAATTTTTTACCTCCTAGTGGACACAAAATGAGTAAAGAAAGTAAACTAAGTGACGTTATTTTTTTAACATTTGGAAATATTTTCATCATATCCTCCTATTAATTTTAATCTTACGTATCTCAATACGCTTGATTATATTATATCATCATTCAATTTGTTTTTCAACATTTTTTTAATATAAAATTAAAAAATGCAACAAATCTATTCATCTTGCTTTCTTGATATTACATAAAATTTGTGCTATCATTTTGTGGTATTATGCTTTTAGAATTTTAAAAACAATAATCACAAAGAGGGATTTTAAATGCGCAAGACTGATATAAGTGAATTTGGAAATCGCATACCAAACAGAAAAATTTCATATAAAAAAATAAATTCAAATAAAAAAATCAGAGCACTTACCTCTGTATCAAGAATTATTTTTAGGTTCTTTTTGACCGTATTTACGATTTTAATTTTAACCGGAATCTCCGTATTTATTTCTTTGCATTTTTATAAATCTGCTATACTCGAAAATGATATAGCACTAAACATAACAGCTTCAAAAATGGCGCTGACAAGTTTTGTATATGTCAATGACGAAAATGGCAATCCACAAGAATATGAAAAAATTTATGACCTCGAAAATAGAGTTTGGATTGATTTTAAAGACATTCCATCAAACATGAAAAATGCTATTATTGCAATTGAAGACAAACGATTTTATGATCATAGTGGAGTAGATTGGCATAGAACAAGTGGTGCTTTTATGAACTTAGTTCGTGGAAATGCAAGTTATGGAGGTTCCACTCTAACACAGCAACTCATTAAAAATATAACTGAAGATAATCAAACAAGTCTTACACGAAAATTACGCGAAATTTTCCGTGCTACTGAACTTGAAAAAAGATATTCAAAAGATGAAATTTTGGAATCTTACCTCAATGTAGTTAACTTTGGAGCCGGTAGTCGAGGAGTACAAGCTGCAGCAAATGTTTATTTTAATAAAAATATTCAAGAATGTTCTCTGGCGGAATGTGCCGCTATTGCCGGAATTACTCAAAACCCCACTGCTTTTAATCCCATAACTCATCCTGAAAACAATAAAACGCGTAGAGAGCTTGTTTTGTCTGCAATGCTTGAACAATCTAAAATATCTGAAGAAGATTATGAAAATGCTATAAAAGAATCTTCAGACATGAGCTTTAAAAATATTTCAAAATCAAATTCCGAAAAAAACACCGCTGTAAATACAAGAAGCTGGTACACAGAAGCTCTTTTAAAAGACATTATCTCAGATTTATGTGAAAAATATAATGTTGGTAAATCAACTGCAGAAGACATGATATATACTCAAGGCCTCAAAATTTATTCTACCATGGATATAAAAGCTCAAAAAATTGCAGAAGATACTTTAAAAAATTCAAGCATAATGCCCAAAGATAATGCTTTAGAGCTCGGATACATAATGATGGGATTTGATGGAAGGATCCTTGCAGTACTGGGTTCAAGAAAGGAAAAATCAGGTAATTTGCTCTACGATCGTGCAAATGTTGCAAGACGTCAACCCGGTTCAACAATAAAACCTATCTCTGCGTATGCACCTTGTATTGATGCGGGAATGTATACTTATTCCTCATTAATACCTGATGAACCATTAAAGATTGACAGCGCCGGAGACAATGTAGTAAGGAACTGGCCGGAAAATTGGTATAAAAGTTACAAAGGTAATGTAACAGTCCAATGGGCAATAGAAAAATCCGCAAATGCTCCTGTGGCTCAAATTGTAAAAGCTTTATCTCCAATAAAAAGTTACGAATTTTTAACACAAAAACTTCATATAAACAGCTTGGATAGTAGTGACGCCACTTCACTTTCTGCACTCGCGACCGGTGGTACCCGCTATGGCATTACTCCAAGAGAAATGACCGCAGCCTTCCAAATATTCGGTAATGGTGGTAAATATACAAAACCGCACACGTACTTCTACGTTACAGACAGAAATGATAAAGTTATACTTGATAATAGAAAAATTGTGTCAGAGCAAGCAATTTCATCTTCTACCTCAACAATAATGAACAGATTATTAAGAAATGTCGTGGTAGGTCCAGAAGGTACAGGACGTTCTGCCAATATACCTGGTTGGGAAATAGTAGGAAAAACCGGAACGACAAACGACGATTTTGACAGTTGGTTTATTGGTCTAAGTCCGTATGCTGTTGCCGGAATTTGGACAGGTTATGACAACCCCAAACGTATTCAAGAAACAACTGCTGCCATCCGCATTTGGAAACATATAATGACGCAATATTTAAAAGATAAGCCAAATATAAATTTTGAACTCGATAAAGATGTTACAACTGCCACGTACTGTAAAACCAGTGGTTTATTGGCCAACTCATCTTGCGCTTCAACTGGGACAGGATACTATGCAGCAGAAAATATGCCTGCAATGTGTTACTCCCATAAAATATCTCATCAACAACCTGAAGAAAAACCGAAAAATACAGACGACGTCCCCTCAACATCAGAAACGCAAGTATCCGAACTAATCGTACCAGAAACTGAAACTTTGCCAGTTTTTAATTTTTCGGTTGCCAACAATAGTGCAAACAAAAAACAATTTAAGGTTAAATAATGATTTTCCTTTATCATTATCAGTTTACATGCATAATTTGATATTATAACAATTTCTTCCGTTAGGAGCTGAATTTAAATGAGTATTGTAGTCCAAAAATTCGGAGGAAGCTCCGTTGCAGATGCTCACCATATATTCAACGTAGCAAAAAAAGTAACTTCTCTATATTCACAAGGTCACGATATAGTAGTAGTGGTATCGGCTCAAGGCGATACCACAGACTTGCTGCTAAAAAAAGCTTATGAAATAAATACAAATGCTTCAAAAAGAGAATTAGATACTTTACTTTCTGCTGGCGAACAAATTTCAATTTCTCTTTTATGTATGGCAATACAAAAATTAGGTTTTTCTGCAATATCATTAACTGGGTGGCAAGCAAAAATCAACACCAACAGTGTGTGCGGAAATGCTACCATAACAAACATAAACACAGAAAAAATAAAAAAAGAATTAAAATCAAAAAAAATTGTAGTAGTAGCAGGTTTTCAAGGAATAGATGATAATGAAAATATAACCACACTTGGAAGAGGTGGTTCAGATACAAGCGCTGTTGCACTTGCTTCTGCTTTGAACGCGGATTTATGCAAGATATATACAGATGTAGACGGAGTATACACCGCAGACCCCAGAATTGTGAGCACAGCAAAAAAAATAAAAACAATATCTTATAATGAAATGTATACTCTATCATCATTTGGTGCACAAGTACTTAGCGACAAATCTATTGAAACGGCAAAAGAAAATAATGTTAAAATAGAAGTTTTATCCAGCATGTCAGATAATACCTCCGGGACAATGGTCATGGATATACCAACATCAAAACATCATATAAGCGGTATATCCATATTAAACAATCTTGCTACACTAACTATTTCTGACATAAATGATGTTGAAACATTTTATAAAAGTTTTGTCCTTCTACTAAAAGAAAAAAATTTGTATATAGATACAGCACTCAAAAAAATTAATAATTCTGCAAGTCAGAGTATCAGTTTTTCGGTAGAAGAAAAATATATTCCACAAATTCTTGAAATTTTAGAATCTGAATTTAAAGAACATTTTAGATACAAAACATTTTATGAAAAAAACAAATCTAAAATATCAGTAATAAATTTGTCGGACAGCGCTAATATTAACATTGCATCAATAATTTTTGAAACACTTTACGAAATGGAAATTGAAGTAGAAATGATAGCTTGTACTCAAAGCAGAGTTTCGGTAATAATTTCATCACAACATGCATATGAATCCATGAACGCTATTCATTGCAAATTATTTGAAGAAGACAATTTGATATAACTTACATCGGCTCTTTTCCAGTTATGATTACATTTGCATTAGGCAGGACATTATAATTGCACTTTTCTAAATATTCTTTCCAATTACTATCTTTACTCTTGAAATAATTTGGAAAAGAATTTTTTAAGATTTTTCCAAACCCAAAAACATCACTCTTATTTGATACAGTTTTATGAATAACCTCCGTACATATGGTGGTTATTTTTTTTTCAAAAATTTCTTTTATTTCAGATGTTACATTTCCATCAAAATAGCTCTCCCATTTTTCATCTACAGAAAAAGCCAAAACCGACATATCTATGCTTATATCAAAACTGGGGACATCACCATTTAAATTTGCTTTAATTGAACAAATTGATTTATCTATCTTACATGTAACATTTTTTTCCCCATTTATTTCAATACACAGTGATTCAAATCCAGGAACACTTTTTAAAGTCATAAAGCCCAAGGCATCTTCATAATTAAGAAAGTCTTCCAATTCATCACCACAAAAATATGCAACACCCTTTAAACACACATTTTTTTCCGTACCTTTGTTTTCTGCTTTAAGCCACGCACAGTAAGGATCACTAATATTACTTTTTAAATTTGATACAAAATGTAAAACATCTGAATTAAGTTCATTTGGTATCAAATCGTGTATATCTTTAGCTTTAACCGATTTATTCATTGACTTAACTTTTAAAATTTCTGATGCAATCCCATCCACCACACATATTTTGACTTTAGGTCGAGATTCACAATGCCTAACAAAAAAATCCATAAAATGGTTAACACCTGACTCTGCTACACCTTCACCTAGTACAATAATCATATTTTGCGAATATACAGGAATCAAACTTGTTTGTGTGGGAATTTCTTCTAATGCACCTACAAGTGAACGCCCTTTTATCTCCAATGTTTTTATATTTGGCTCATCTTCATTCAAAGGATTTTTAAAATCAAGCGCTTGAATTGTAAGTAAATATTCACTATCCACGTTATCTACACTTATTCCTTGTATTATTAACTTTTGATGAAGCTGGTGCTGCTGCTTACATCCAGTCAATGTTATACATGATAAAATTAAAAAAATAAAAAATAATTTATTATACATCAATTTTAACCTTTTCATTTTTTAGCTTAATCCTCTTTTCTAAAATCAAAATACCAGGAATAATTACTGACAAAACAATAACAGACACTAAAAATATATTCGTTATTGATGCATTTCTTAAAATACTGAAAAAATCGGGGAAAAAAGTTGGAAAACTCATAAAAATTCCAAATATCACAATCGATATCTTTCTTATTTTTTCTCCCCAAATTTTTTTAATTCCTTCCCCCGCCAACAATAAAAATAGTGAAAGTTTTAAAAATATTCCTGAAAGCCATATGCCAAGATAAAGCGAATCCAAATGTCTAAATGATCCAAATTTTCCAATCCCTGATGCTGTATAAACTGGGAATAACTGCGTATATGCAAAATCACCCATTGTTCCGACTATTACCAAAATCATAATAGAGAAAATTCCATAAACAGCTGTATTCCAAACCCAAAAACCCATTTTTTTATTTCCTTTACCCATTGGCAAAAGCACTGCAAGAGCCGGTATGCATGAACTTTGCGAAATCATATACGCAATACCTTCAAAAAAAGATTCTGATCCATGGTACATAAAAGGGCCAAAATTTACAGGTTCAACGCTATATATAAGCGAAACAATCAAGAATAAGAAGGATGCCGTGGTTGCAACCAGTATAAAATTAGCCGTACGGGCCAAAGCTTCTAATCCTTCGTATGCCGCATAACAAGAAGAAGCTAACAAAATTATGGACAAAAATGTGAGCGATATCGGTGGATTAACAGCATTTAAAATAAAATTATTAAATACAGCGAGTGTATGAACTCCCACTACTAAATAATAAATTACGTATACAAAAATTATAAATTTCCCCAAGTTTTTCATAAGTTCACACAAATTATCAAACACACTCATTTTTTCGTCCGCATAATATAGCTTATAAATTGGAAAAACCAAAAAAAATGTAAGCAAAAATGATATCAATGCAGATAAAATATGATCCCATATATCGGAATCTCCAATTAAGAGTGTACCGTAAGTCATGCTTACTACCATTCGACTTATAAAAAGCATGGAAAATATTTGAGCTGCAGACACTGAGGGCCTTTTCTCCATCACATGCATCTCCTTAATTTATTTGTTTTTTAATTCCGATCCCGGCAGATTCTGTATTTTTATGCTTTTTCTAGATAAAAACTTCCAACCACACCTTAAAAGCACATCACGCATGGCCAAAATATTAAATGGCGCAATCGGTGACGTAAATGGTATACCATATGAATTTTTCGAACATAAATTAACAAGTACCGCAGTAAAAACAATCATAATCCCCCATATTCCAAGCAAACCTCCTGCTATAATAAATACGAATTTCAATATTGAAATGGGTTCATACAAATTTGGAATTACATATGATGAAATTGCCGTTAAAGCAACCACCATAAGAGTAGGTGCACCTATAAGTCCGGAACTTACCGCTGTTTCCCCTATTACAAGTGCACCAACTATACTCACAGCATGCCCAAGTGGGCGTGGTATTCGTAACCCCGCTTCTCTCATTATTTCATATATCAAATGAATAAAAACAGTTTCTAACATAAGTGAAAATGGAGTTGTTCCTACTGCCAAAGCAATTTTATTAAGAATAGGACCCGGTAAAATTTCAGGATTAAATGTACTTATTCCCACATAAAGCCCAGGCAAAAGTGTTGACATAAAAAACGCAAGATATTTGAGCCATCTCGTAAATGTTGCAAAATACGTATGCATTGAATAGTCATCCAAATGTTGAAAATATTCCACAAATAAATATGGAACTATAAGAGCATTTGGCGTACCATCAATTAAAACAGCAACTCTTCCCTCAGATATTTTACCGCAAACCGTATCAGGCCGCTCTGTCATTCCAACTCCACTAAAAAGCGAAAATCCTCCATCCTCTAAATACGGTATTACATATCCAGATTCCATAACCATATCCAAATCTATTTTTGATAACTTACAACGAATTTTATCAAGTATTTCTTTGGAAACTTTACTTTTCATATAACATAAATATATTGCCGTTTTACTGGTGCTTCCTAACTCCATTTGTTCAAATTTAAGATCTGTACTCTTAAGGCGCCTTCTTATTAGAGTAGTGTTTATATTAATAGATTCCACAAATCCTTCTCTAGAACCCCTCTGCATAAGTTCAGAAGAAGGTTCAGAAATTGCTCTAAACGGAAATCCTTGTACTCCAAGTGCTAACATGCAGTCACAACCATCCATTGCAAAAAGCGCAAAACCTGACATAATCATTTTAAATGCATCTTCAAAATTAGAAATTTGCGTTTGGTCCGTGGCAGCAATTATATTGTCTCTAATGTACTCATATTTTTCCATGGGTGTTTTCCCTATTATTTTTGTATGAATTATCGGATTTACTACAGTATGCGTAAACGTATCTTTGTTTATCATACCTGCAATAGTAATTAAAGCACTGCTAATACCGTTTATATCCAAATACCTTATTGAAAGATCTGCACTTTCATCAAAATCTCTTTTAAACTTTTCAACATTTTCAAATAATGAACTTGAAAAAAATTTTTTATTTCCATTTCTATGTTTAGGTTTAGGGTCAATGTATGTTTTTTTAAAATAATTTATAAAACTCATAATTTTACAGCCCCCATGTACTCATACAAAATAAATTCTATGTTATTAAATTTTACCCAAATTGAAAAAATATACCTAAATATATTACAAAACCGCAAAAGCTAAAAAATTTAGCTATTACGGTTTTGTAAAAATAATTCTTTTAATCTTTACTTATCTCTTTTTTGAGCTTCTAAAAATTCGTCAATGCTATTATATTTTTCTCCATCATCTGTTTCAATCATTTTCAACTTGGGGCAGTCACTAAAAACATCGCCGTCACTTGATATGTCAACAGATTTTGGAATTGTTACTTCTTTTAATTGGATACATTTGTGAAATGCGTCATATCCTATCTTTTTAACCGACTCCGGAATTACTATTTTTTCTAATTGTTCACAATGCAAAAAAGCATATTTTCCTATTTCTGTAACTGACGTTGAAATTGTTACTTTCTTTAACCGTTTACAATATTTGAATGCTCCATCTTCAATACATGTAACACTGCTAGGAATTTCAATACATTTTAAAAATTTACACCCAGAAAAAGTATTTTTACTTATAGTTGTAACACTATTTGGAAATTCTATTGATTCAAGACCAGATAGTTGAAATGCACCACTATTTATATTTTTAATAGAATTACCTTCAAATTTTATATTTTCCAAATTAATACAACCATAAAATGCGTACTCTTTTATTATCTTAACACTATTTGGTATTTCTATTTCTTCTATATTTTCGCAACTGTGAAACGCATTCTCTCCTATTGTATTAACCGTATTCGGAATTTTTACTGATTCTAAATCACATCCCCAAAATGCATCTTTAGGTATTTCAACTACACCCTCATCAATGACGATATGCTTTTCAGCTTTAAAATCTTCATTAGATCCGCTAAATTGAGTTAAGTGATACTCTACACTACTTGAGCTGTCTCTATCATTCATAGCTTTAAGTAACGCTACTGCACTTTCCGCCACCTTAGGATATTCCATAACCGTTTTTACTTTTGCACGGTGTGATAAAATAAATTTTTCATTATTATCAGTATTTCTATTGTAATAAATCCTATTCGCAACCGTAAAACCGCTTTCCATTTTTTCAACATCTTTTTCAATCAAATCCCTATCATCATCCTTTAGAGATTTGTTTGATAACTGCTTAAATCTTTTTACCATAATATTCACAACAGCAGCAGCATCGCCATTTATTTCACTCGATTTTAACAAAAATGCTTTGCAAGCTTTTAAACAATTGCCCTTTTTCAATGCACTCACAAGAGTTGATATTGCAACACCAGCAATGGAATGTGGCTTATTTTTATTCTTAAGACAATATTTTTTCAAGGTGACATCACTATTTGCTTCACCATAAATCTGGCGCCATGTTTTATCCTCATCTTTTATTGACTCAGTTATGCTATCTAATGCTTTGCTCAATTCCGCAGCTCGTTTAGATTTTGATTTTATTGCACTCGATAAATTTTTAAAAACTCCCATACGTACTACCTCCAAAAATAAATTAATAATTAAATTATTATGCATATTAAATGAATTGTCAAGTAAATTTATTTAAAAATTATTATGTTTTACCTCATTTAGCTTTTATAAATTCATTAATACCTTTATATTTTTTCCCTTCGTATATAATCATTTTCAATTTTGGACAGTTACTAAAAATATCTTTAGCTATTTCACCGGAACAACTAGCAAATTTTTCATCTTTATTACTATCAGATTTAGAAATTATTACCTTTTTTAATTTTAAACAATCTGCAAAAGCGTATAAATCTACGTTTTCTGAAATTGTTATTTCCTCTAATTGTGTGCACCCCTGAAATGCTGACGCTCCTATTTTTGTAACTGACTCTGGAATTATTATATTTTTTAACTTTGTACAACCCTTAAATGCTGACTCCCCTATCTCTGTAACTGACTCTGGAATTGTTATCTCATTTAACTGTACGCAATTTGAAAATAAACCTAAATTTATACGCGTAATCGAACCTAAAGATTTTATCTTTTCTAATTGTTCACAACGAAAGAAAGCAAAATTTCCTATATTTGTAACCGACTCTGGAATTATTATCTCTTTTAATTGACTACAATTTTCAAATACTGCCTTTCCGATATCTGTAACACCGCTAGAAATATTAACAAAATTTAAATGTTCACACTGACTAAAAGTTTTATCACTTATGGTTTTAACACCACCTGGAATTTGTATTGATATAAGACCAGATTCGCCAAATGCATTTTCACCTATCGTAACTGCATTACCCTCAATTTTTACACTTTCCAAATTGCAGCACGCACGAAAAGCTTCCGCTCCTATAGTTTTAACACTACTCGGTATTTTAACTTCCTCCATATATTGGCATCCTAAAAACGCAGCTTTCCCTATCGCAGTAACTGAACCCGGAATTTTTACTGACTTTAAATTGCACCATAAAAACGCTTTTTCAGGTATCTCAGTTACTTTTTCACCAATGGTGATATGTCTTTTATTTTTAAAAACTGCATTAGATCCGCTAAACTCAGTTAAGTGATACTCTGCACCACTTGATTTTTCTCTATCATTCATAGCTTTAAGTAACGCTACTGCACTTTCCGCCACCTTAGGATATTCCATAACCGTTTTTACTTTTGCACTATGTGATAAAACAAATTTTTTACTATTCACAAAACTTTCAAATTTGCTTTTCTTATCAATAAAACTATTTTCGGATTTATCCCCACCATATTTTTCATTTATTTCATTTAATCCTTCAAGAAAAAAAGCATTTTTCATCACTGCAACGTCGCTTTCAATCAAATCTTTATCATCATCATTTAAAGACTTGTTTGATAACTGTTTAAATCTTTTGACCATAATATTTGCACCATTATTGCTATCTACTTCGCTCAATTTTAATAAAAACGCTTTGCGTGCTTTTAAACAATCACCATTTCGCAATGCATTGACAAGAGTTGTTATTGCAAAACCGGCAATGGAATGTACCTTCTTTTTATTCTTAAGATAATATTTTTTCAAGGTGACGTTATTGTTTGCCGCATTATAAATATCTTTCCATGTTTTATCCTCATCTTTTATCAACTCAGTTATGCTATCTAATGCTTTGCTCAATTCTGCAGCTTGTTTAGATTTTAATTTTATTGCACTCGATAAATTTTTAAAAACACCCATACATACTACCCTCCCACACTAAAAATAATCATGCGTAAATTATTACACAATTTTATAAATATGTCAATTTAATTTATAAAGAATAACTATTTTTATAGAGCATAAACTTTTAAAATTACAACTATTTTTAAATTTAGTATAAATAATTATTTACATTAAAACGGTTTTATGTTATGATGTAATTACAATGTGCTTATATTGAAATGGAGCAAAGATCATGAAATATAAATTAATAATATCAAGTATCGCTGCAGCTGTAATAACATTAAAAATTGCATTCGTAGCATGGCTATTTTATGACCATGGCCGCAATAATCGTCTCAACATAAATGCAAACAATCGTAACCATATAGAAAGGTTACAAGAACAACAGTAAAGGCAGCAAGAACAACAAAGACAACTAAATGAACAGCAAAGACGCCAAGTGCAACAAGGACAACTAAATGAACAGCAAAGACACCAAGTGCAACAAGGACAACTAAATGAACAGCAACGACACCAAGTGCAACAAAGACAACAAGCATTAATACAAGATAATTTTTGGGAAAAATATACTCCAGATGCCCAAAATATTTCAATTAAAGAAGATTCATTTGAGAAATGCTTAGACTTACCTTTAGATGATTTAAACAAACAGATAAAAAAATATGGGATGATAAATCAAAAAATTGGACTGAAGAAGAATCAATAGAAGCAGAGGAAACTATTTTAACTTTAAGTAATAATATTTTAACGAGTGCAAGAAAAAAATTTTTTGATGCGCTTGTGAATGAACTCCCAATCCCACCCCCACCTAATGACGTTTATGGACAAGAGCAAAGAAATTATTACAGACAGATATTAGCACCTGCATTGAATGTTTGCGGAGGAAGTTATTATGACAAAAAAATAATGCAATATTCTACGAGAAATCTAAAAAATTTTCATATAATGATCTCTTACATCTTATAGTAAACAATTCAAAAAGTAGCAAAATAGACACTGCAATAAACATGATTACAATTTTATGTACCTCATCAGAAGATACATTTAATTTAAAAGACGATCATATAAAAGCATCCATTACAGCATCAATTGAAGAGTTACCCATTACTTATGCCGAGTTTAAAAAAATTACAAATAACAAATCTATGACTTCATTGCTACAAATTCAAGAATTTAAAAATGACGTTAACAAAAACCTAATAAAATATATGTACAAACAGGGAACTACGGAAATTCAAAAATTTTCTGAAAGATTTGACAATTTTTTAGATAGTGTGCAAAATGACTGCGATGACGAAGGAAGTTTACACATGTTAAAAAATTGGAGATACAACAACACAACTCTGCCATTAAAAGATATAATAAAGTATATTGGTAATCTTGATATAATGTATACTCACTTAGAACTTCCAGAACTAAAAAGATTTAATGTTTCAATAGAATCACCTGATTACAATTTTTATTTCTCTCACATACTTTACCCCATATACTGTATAAAAAACGATATCATAGATTTAAATTAACAAACTATACTAACAAATTTTTTACAAAAAAGCTGTTGCAAACAGACTACCGTTTGCAACAGCTTTAAAAAATAATTTTATCTAACATCAACATTTTAATAAAATTAAACTACCATTCCTTTAAAATAATCCTCTTTTGAAGTTTCTTCATAAATCTTTTTTTCCAAACCACATGGCATACCATGATGTTTGCAATCAATACTTGCTTCACCAACTTCTGTTTTGGCACCAAAAATCACAGGAACTTCCACACGAATTTTTTGATTTATTACAAATTTACACGTTTTTCTCGGTTTACCTTCGCATTCAATTGAACCACGCTTTATAACAGGCTTACCCATACACTCAGTTTTAACTTCGCCAACTTGAGCAAATGGTTTTATTTCCACCGGAACCCCAACGAGAACATCTTGAAAACCGAGCGCCGGACATACTTCTGGTTTATACTGCTTTTCATATGCACAAGACATGTATAAATCCTCCTTTAAACACTTCATTTTTTTTGAGATAACTCTAAATATAATTTATTTTAACTTTTATATTTAAACATTTCTCAATATCAGTATATTCAAGTGTTTACGTTAATGTTACAGATGTAAATAAATGCCAAATCGAGATTTTGTATCAAATAAAAGATAAAATTCAATTGAACTTATATTTTCCATCAGAAAAATTTTTTTTAAGTTGTTTAATCATTGAAGATGCTATAGGTCCTGCAGATTTTATACCAAAGTTCCCGTTCTCAACAATCACAGCAAACGCTATTGGAAAAGAGCGATCATAAGAAAATCCCACCATCCAACCGTGCGGTAATTTTCCCTCTCCCACTTCTGCAGTACCTGTTTTGGCACACATGGGTATCAGGTCAAACATAGAATCTCCGTAATTATTTTTCATAGTATATCTCATCATTTCTTTAATATCGGCCGCCACTTCTGATGTCATGATAGGTGCTAAAAAATCTGAATGTGTACGAGAGAAACCAGAAGCTCCATCTGAATAAACTGATTTTACAAAAAATGGTTCTTTAGGCTTCCCATCATTTGCAATAGCACTCATGAATTTAGCCATAAAAAGCGGATTAACTTTATCTTTGTGCTGCCCTATTCCTGACCACCCTAAATCAGCTTTTGAAGCATTTTCAATCAAATAACTACCATGAGAAAACTCTATTCCATCAATTGTGCTTCCGCCATTTAGCCCTAATTTTTTCATTTCACTTTTCATAAGTTCAGGGCCAAGTTCTATTGCAATATCTCCAAAAACTATGTCACATGACTTAGATAACGCTTCTTTGAGATTTATTTTTCCGTGTGAAGACATGCATACAATCTTTTCTCCATCAATAATTTTGGTTTTATTACATTCAAAAACTCTAGACTTTATGTTCTTTACTAAATCAAGACCAGCTATCGTTGTAAATATTTTAAAAATAGATCCAGGAGTATAAGAAGAAGAAATTACTCTGTTTATATAGGCTCCTTCATATTTTTCGCCTGAAAGTTCAGAAAAGCTAGGACGATTATTTATATCATAAGTAGGCAAACTCACCATACACAAAACTTCTCCACTAAGATAATTATACGCTACAGCTGCGCCTTTTTTATCTTTGAAACTCTTTGACACATTCGCACATAGTTTGCTATCTAATGTAATTTTTACATTTTGATTCATTTCAAAAATTCCTGGAGCACCAAAACCAGTTATGGGATTATACCCAAACAATTCACCACTAAAACGACTTTGTACCGATGTAGGTATTAAAACAGAACCATCACCAACAATATGAAGCATAGCTTTTCTCACATCTTCGTTTTCACTGTATACTCTCTTACCTTCAACAGTTTGAGCTAAAACTTCATCACAAATATCAACAATTTTTCCACCAGACATTTTCCCTTCAGAAAGGTGACGATTTATTGGAGAAAAAGCCCACTTGTAAGATTGAGCCGCAAATTCATAAACAAAAAATCCAATACCGACTAAAAATAATGCTATTAGTAAATACAGTATAAGAGATCTTATTTTAGTATTGTGCATATTTACCCTCCCACAACACAAAGTTACAAATCTTTATCTTCGCAATCCGTACGTTCTTTCATCAGATGCTTTTATAAATGCCAAAATACCCCACACTGAAACTAAACTTGAGCCACCTAAACTTATAAACGGAAGCGTAACACCTGTTAAAGGGAAAATATCCACCACGCCAAAAACATTAAGCATCATCTGAAAAACTAACATTCCCGCACCACAACACGATATTATGGAGTAAAAACATGAACGACTTCTAATACTTGCGCTCCTTGCATAAACACCAAGAAGCACCAAAGAAAATAAAACAAGCAGTCCCAAAAACAAACCCCATTCTTCAACCAACATGCCAAAAACCAAATCGCTCGGCGCTGCAAAAACATATTTTAAGCATCCTTTACCTAAACCCATTCCAAACAACCCCCCGCTTGCACTGTAGGTCAAGACTCGTGTTTGTTGATACCCTGTATCGTTAACATGTTCCCAAACATGCCTCCATGCTGAAAATCTTGAAACTATGTACGGCTTAAACTTAAGTATTAAACCTAATCCCAAAGTAGCCGCAGTACATGTAAGAAACACGGTTCTAATACTTCCAGATCGCATAAACGATATCAATATAAAAGTTACAAAAAACACACACGCTGTCCCAAAATCTCCCATCAAAAATAAAGCGCCCATACACAGTGCAGAAAAGATTATAAACGCTGTTAAATTTTTAGTCATTTGAATTCCCTTTAAAGTAGATGTACCATAAAAAACAAATGCTACTTTAACAAATTCGGATGGTTGAAAGGAAACCGGACCTAACATTATCCAATTTTGTGAACCGTTTTTTACTTTTCCAAAAACAAGATTAAAGATTAATAATAATATTGCAATTGCAGCTATATATGGCCTAAATTTCATAGCAATGTCTGGGTCTTTTATAAGCATTAAAATTATTTCATAAAAAATTATCCCGGCTATAAGCGCTGCAGTTTGAACATATGCCTGATATACATCTGCACTACAACACGTTATTATACCTATCCCGCTTAAAAAAATTCCCAATGCCTCTATTTCAAAATTTTTTCTGCGAAATCCATATTTATTAACAAAATAACATATCCATGAAAATCCAAATAAAACTGAAAATATAAGAGCTGGTCTGTAGTCAAATGAAGTTCCTGAGAAACATAGCTGAGCAAATCCCAAAAAATGAAACAAACTAACTACAAATAACAGTGATGCTCCAGCAAAAAAATTTTTTTTAGGTAAAAATTTTTCTTTTTCTCTGGATTCACAATATGTATCAGATTTATATAGCTCATAATTCATACCACCTATTTGAATTACGTCGCCTATGTAAACTTTTTCATCAGATTTAAGAGGCTTACCGTTTAAAAAAATTCCTCCTTTTGAATTTGTGTCCGAAATAAACCAGCCTTGATCTCTTCTATAAAAAACTGCATGGTCACGTGACGCTGAAGGACTATTTACAATAACGTCACAATGTTTATCTCTCCCTATAGAATTTTCCCAATATGTTATCGGAATTTTTTCTTTTGTACTTTTATTGAACAAAACGACAAATGGACGCTTAATACTTAAATTGGAAAATAATGACTTAAAACAACAATAAACCACTAAAACGCCCAAAAAAGGAAGTATTATTTGAATTGAATATACAGCTAAAGAAAAAAATATATTCAAACTTCAACTCATCTCCTCATTTACTTTTCTTTTTCTTTACAAAATACTTAACGTATGAATACAGCTCTTTAAATTCTTTTGTTTTGCAAAAAATTATTAAATTCATAACATTAGGGATGATTAAACACACAATAAAATTAATAATCATTTCAGAAACAAATATGCATTTGTCCGGTGTACTATTTATAGTAGATGATATCTTGTGTGACAGAGAATAATCTATACCCATATCACGAATCTTTCCACAAACTTGATAACACACAAAACTATATAAACCCGTAAGTACCGTATACAAAACAAATTTAAGATGATAAGCAGATACTTTCACTTTAAATATTTCTTCATAAACCAAATATGGTTGAACCCAATATGGTACAAGCATAATTCCTATAATGTTACCAATCATGACTCCAGGAATTCCAAAAGGTTTTACCAACACAAACGACGATACAAACGTTATAAAAAATCCAAATAGCACCATATATTTATCTTGATTGTATATACCCGCACTTGTCTTTACCATCACTATTGACTGCCTCATACCATAAACATACAAATATGCAGCCATAAATGTTGCCGTAATTATTCCAAGCGTTGAATCTTTCCCAGTCCAACACGATACAAAAGGTGTTATTAAACATATAAAGGAACTTATTATATAAGAATACATTAAATAATTAACAAAATATAATATACTAAAATTTTCATAAACTTTTTTACGCGTGGATGCACTCAAAAGATTACCAAAACTCGCTATTATACCATTAAAAATTTCACTGGTAATAGTAGAAATGCCCATTATAACCATATCGTAATTCCCGTATTTACCAGAACATTTCATCCCGAAACTATCCAAAACTATTAAACTCGAAACTGTTGTGGTCCCAAAACTTGCTATCTTATGCAAAAGTAACGCATTCATATTTTTGAACAAATCTTTTTTTTCAACAGCAGACATGCCTGATTTTATTTTTAAATTTATAAATTTATACCTTTTATTAAATCTACATGATATGATAACATTCTCACAAACACGTGAAATTATTTTATAAATTAAAAACCATTCTAACGAACCTGTAGTCTTTAAAACTATAAACTGAGATATAAATAATACTATCTGCATAATTGTATGAATAATATTATTGGCATAATTTTTTTGATCCGCAACAAACATAGCACGTTTATGAGCGTACAAATATGAAGCCAGCGTATCTAAAACATACAAAATAAACATGCTCATTAACCAAATTTTAGAAAAATGGCATCTGATAAAATTGGTAACAAAGTACGCCGAACACAGTCCCAAGCCCAATACAGCTGCAGCTATAATAACGTAGCACTTCCTGAGAAAACACAAAATTACAGCTACCTTATCCCAATCTTTGTTCAAAATAGGTTTGTATAGTTTATATACTATCCCTACTCCAAGGCCTAATTCCACTATAGCAAGCGCTGCAACAACTTTAGAAAAATTACTGTCTATTGCAACAATCTCGAGCCCCAAAACTTCCGTGAAAATTTTTCGCGTAAAGAAAGTGCCCACTGTTATTATTCCATAAGATAACATACTTATTGCTATATTTATCAGTGAATTTTTTGTTCTCATAACTTATTTTTCCTCACCAATCACTGTTTTTCCTTTTACCTCACTCGATATATATCCCAAAAAAAGCCAAAACAAAAATGACCCAACTGTAGTTATAAACAAAATTTCCGATAAAAACATACCCGAAACAGCTATACACATAGTAGAAACTACAAGGGAGTTAAAAAAAGTATCATTGATTTGAAATTTGTTAACGATATAATACTTAATCATCTTTACTGCACTCTTAATCAAAAATGTACCCAAACATATAATTCCTGATACTCCAGTATAAAGTGCTATTGCAACGTAAAAATTATGAGCATCATAATTTCTTTTGGCAATAAAAGCATCTGGCAAAACATCACCAGCATACTTTAGTGCATTCCTTGGAGATGCACCAAAAAGCCATGTTGTTTTGAATATATCAATTGCACTACTCCATATTTTAAATCTCAAATTAGAAATATCAGTACTCTCTGCCACATCAGGACGTTCCATTGATATCTGATGGAGATTCATTCCGGATCTCCCAGCGCCTTCAAATATTGACGGTACATATGAAAACAATATTCTTATATACTCAATAAAAAAATGAACTGAAATGCAAAGACAAACCAAAGCTAAAATCCTAAACATCAAACAACTAAATTTTTTACTCGGATTGATCTTATAACTATAAACAAAACCGGACATCAAAAGAACAGCTATAAAACATACTTCTCCAGTACGTGATGCACCCAAAACTAAATAACAAAACTGCACAAACAAATTAATTATGCAAACAATTCTAATAAAATTGCTTTGATTTTGATAATTTAAAATAGCAACTGAAAAAACCATGGTTATAATAGAAATTACAGAAGCATAATTGGGATCAGAAAATAATCCAAATAATCTATTTTCAATACACCCCACTATTATACGAGTACCATGCATATAAAAAACATTGCTGTACTGCATTACAAAAGTGACTAAGGAACCTACTGCAAAAATCATCCAAAATAGAATAAGAATTTTTTGAAGAAATACAATCAATTTTTTTACATCTTCCATACCATTAATCGCAGTATATGAATAAAGGAAAAAAACACTAACAGCTATAGACATAAGGGCCTTTAAATTATCTGCCCAACCATAACCGATATATATCACGCAAGATATACAACACGAAATAATGAAAAATATTAAAAAATTTATATTTGGAATTCTTAAAAGTTTTTTTTCGCTAAATAAATCAAATGCTACCATACTAAGGGCACATAATGTTAAAAACATAAACAATGCTGTATCTACACAATGGGGAATAACCCAATACAATCCTATAAACCTTCCCATAAGAACAAACAAAAATAATGACATATATGCTATTTTAAACACACTAAATTTATTTTTCAAAAATATTTCTTTCACTAAATTTCACCTACATCTCAAATTATACCATTAATATTTTAAAATATATACTTAACATTTTTTACCCAAAATCCAAGCACCACTTCAATCACATATTTTTGATTATATCACTAAGTGTACCACTTGTCTACGACAATTATTCAACATTTTGTAACTTATAAATTCCATTCAAAAACAGTTTTAAATGGAGTAGCAACATCTGTTTCAAAAACTCTATGAATATCTGCGGTACAACTGACTTTGTTATCTTCATAAATTATTCTACTAATACGTTTTTGAAAGCTTTCCTTTGAAAGAAGATTTACTGCTTTTTCAAAATCTATTCTTCCTGAACGGCTAGAACCAATTAACGTTAAACCTTTTTCCAACACGTCCCTAGTGTTTATTGCAACTTTATTTTCACTTACACCCATCAAAACAACACTGCCTTGTGGATTTATATATTTTATAATATCATCGATCGCATAAAAGCTTCCTGCTCCACCAGCGCATTCAAAAGCATGATCTATTTCAAAGTCCTTTGGTAAATTATCAGATAAATACGTTTCGTTTACAAACAAAAATTGAGAAAGTTTAAAACTATCTCTCCCCACAACCGTAAGGTGGATATGTGGAAAAATTTCTTTTATTACACAAGCAACAACATACGCAAGACTTCCGTCACCCCAAATAGCTATCTTGTTTCTGTGCCCATGCGCAATTTTAGCAAGTCTACCAACTGCATGAACACCAACACTTATAAATTCACAAATAGCAGCCAATTTTTCAGGTGTGTTATCACTTATTGGTACTACCCTGTCCGAAGGAACATTAACAAATTCACGCATAAAACCATCTTTGCCACTAGACAAAAAAGCTGAACCTTTTTGATAATTTTCATATATTTCATCATCTTCAACAGAAGCCTTTACATTAGGAATAATGACAACTTTTTGACCATGTTTGTACTTTTGAGTAGGATCATATAAAACTTTGCCGACACACTCATGGATAAGTGCCATCGGCAACTTTGATTTTAACTTATCGGCTTCACGCTGACCTCGGTAATAACGTTGATCAGCGTGACAAATCGCCATATATGCGGGCTTTACTATGACTTCATCACTCACATCGATATCCTCATATTTTACAGAAAAAACCCCAGGACTTACCAGCTGATAAATGTAATTAATCACTTAAATTTCCTCCAAGAATAGCTTCAGCTATTTTATAATCATTTACAGTAGTAATTTTTATATTAAAATTTGAACCCTTAACAAACTTTACTGGCTGATTTTTAAATACAAATATTTTGCAAGCATCCGTAAGTATACTTTTTTCTGATTCTGTTAAATCATTGTAATATTTTTTTAATTTAAGCATATTAAAACTTTGTGGCGTCTGCCCTTGATACATATAACTCCTTTGAGGGACAGATGAAATTACATCTCCATCTTTAGATTCAATTATTGTATCCACGGCAGAAATCACTGTATCACAAGCACCGTACGCAAAAGCACTATCTATATTTTCGTTTATCATTCTAAGTGTAACAAAAGGCCTAACAGCATCATGTGTTACAATAATGTGTTCATCGCTTTTTCCATGATTTTTTTCTATCGCAGATATAATATTTAAAATGGTTAAATTTCTGTCAGATCCACCTGCAGTCAAGAACACTTTATTTGTGTTTATACCATATTTAATAATAAGTTCCTCGGCGTATCCCACCCAATCTTTGTGAATACCAAGGTAAATATAATCCAACCGATCGCACAAAAGAAATTTCTCTAACGTATGGATAATTATAGGCTTTTTTGAAGGTCCTAAGGGTAAAAACTGCTTTGGTATTTCTGAAAGATTCATTCGGCTTCCTATTCCACCTGCTACTATCGCTCCAAATATCATACTCTTTCCTCCATTTTAAACTAATTTTTAGCAAAATAATAACGATTACAATATTTATTTTACCACTTTCTATGGTTTAAATCCATAAATATAGCATCGTGATGCGGGACCTGCTTTTCAGCTGGAGGCAATTTCATATAATCGCCAAAAGCCATTTTTAAATATTTATCATATCCAACCGGAATCGGCATCATATAATTTTCAAACTCTTTATAAACAACCGAAGAAAAAATTTCTTTAGGATATTCATTTTTCATATATCCAGGGCCAGTACAAAGCTCCGTAATATAATCAGAATCACAAATTTTATATTTTGTCATTTGCTTTTCGGCAAACCGCCATATTTTATTCTTTAATCTTCTAGTTGGAAAAACACTTAAAAGTAATTTTCCCAAAATCGACATAAACTTTCCATGATTCACAGGAACCATTCCAGAACAATAAAGAGAAAAAATCAAAGCCCAAATTTTTTGCATTTTTCTTGGAAGCCCTGAAGGAGCACAACCATCAAGAGGAATAACGTCAAGCATCACCCCTTTTGCACCATCTTTACCTTTTTGCCAAGGACGTATCAATGTTGTATTATTATCTGTTATGCTAGTCATTATATTTCCAAAATACTCTTTTTCATTGGTACGGTTACAAGAATACCGCTTTGTGTCGGCGTATTTATTCCACAACACATACAATTTTTCGTAATCATCGCGCGGCATAAAAACATCTACATCATCATCCCACGGTATAAATCCTTTATGCCTAAGAGTGCCTATACAGCATCCACCACAAAAGAAAAACGTGAGCTTATGTTTTTCACAAAATTCTTTAAAATAAAGAAGTATTTCAAGACCTTTCAACTGCAATTCTCTGAGCTTATCCGGTGTAAATTTTAGTATCTTATCACTCTCGCCCATATTGTATACCTCCACTTCATTCACCACTTACTATTCCAAAATTTTAAAATACCAACCCAAAATCCTAAACCATATGAAATATGGATAACAAAATGAGCTAAAATCAAAAGCAACTTATCCCAAACGTGAGAGACATCGCGTGACGAAAATGAAAAATAAAAATTAAGTATAAAATATAAAAATAAAATGCTAAGAAAAAAGTAAGAAATCTTTGGTACTAAAACCGAACTTATTCCAAAAATAATCAAAAACATTACAAAAAGCATCGGCACAAGGTGAGCAACTCTTGAGGGCTTTTTATGCTTCTTTATAACAGCAACTTTCCACTTGCCGTAATCAAAATACTGCTTAAACAATTTTTTAAAACTATCTTTGGGGTAATATATACTCTTAATTTTTGGTGTAACAAAAATTTTTCCACCAGATTCTGTTATTCTAAAATTAAGGTCATCATCTTCACTTCTTGGCAAACGTTCATCATACATACCCAATTTAACTATATACTCTTTTTTAAATGTTCCCCAAGCAACAGTATCAGTATACCCTTCATAATTTTTATCATAATGGCTGCTACCACCTAAAGCAAAGGGCGAACCATACGCAGCCGCTATAACTCGTTGAACTTTACTTTTACCTTTTACAACCGTAGTCCCACCAACATTTTGAGCATGCGTAACTTCAGAATATTCTATGCATTTGGATATATAATCTTGTGAATACCACGCATGAGCATCCATCCTAACGATATATTCTCCAACAGCATTTTCTATTCCTATATTCATTGCATACTGAACTGTTTTTTTGGAATTGAAAAAAAGTTTTATAAAATTATATTTTTGCGTATAAGAATTTATTATATCAATCGTACCATCTGTTGATCCACCATCGACTAAAATAATTTCTAAATCACTTTTTGGATAATCTTGATTTAAAAGTGAATCAAGGCACCCCGATATATAATTTTTTTCATTCAAAACAGGTATAACTACCGAAATTTTTTTATTATTCATATATTCCCTCTTAGAATCAATCTTTGAAATTATTATATAACTTAATAGTTCTAATGTAAAGCCTTACCGGTTTTTCCTTACTTCTTTCTTGTTGTTTTACAATTGATAAACTAAAGGAGATATCCTTCAAAAACATTGTTTGCATTACAGTGTCTATAATGGATATCTCTTTTTTGTGTTTGGTTATAATACCTCAACTCAACCATATAGCAAGTTCAGCTATTAATCGCTCATTTTTCATGATATATCAATTGTAAATATCGAAAACTTAGGTTTTAATATTGATATCCTAAGAGAATTATAATATGATATCTCTAAGGAAATCATTGATAGGTCAAGCATATCGTCAAATATTGTATCAGAAAGCAAATATAACAATAAAAGGTGGGAACAATTTGCAAAAAATTAAATTTAATGAATTAAAAGATGTTGTTAAAAAATTCAAATTTGATGTCAAATATTATAATAACAACGTAGGAAAAAAATTTATTGAAGTTTATCATATCCATGAATGGGATCATGGATATGACTCTATTTACTACTGTATTAATTCAGATGGAAGTGTTAGAAATACTTTCAAAAATACAAGAAGACAATTTTATTCAGACATGAAGGAAATGATACATTTTTTATGTGATTATATCAACTATAATCACATTACCAATTTGATCACTGCTCCACTTTTTTTGAATTCTTGGATTTCTTGCGAGTCGTATAGCGAAGTAAAAGATATTTACTCAGAAATTGTTTTATTTTTGAAAAAAAATCAGATTAGAAAAAACTCAAAAAATGGTGCAAAATTTGAGATATCAGAAAATATAAAAAATTTAGAAATGTTAGTTGAAGGTGCTTTTCGCGGAGTCTCAAATGCATGTTTTCTATTCCAGCAAAACAATGTTGTTATAGAACCTTCGCACCATTTTAATTTTATTTTTTATCCAAATGATTTTGAGAAAGAAAAGAAAGTTATTACTGCGCTTCTAAAAAAACATTCCAACTTGCAATATTATGAAAGCTCTCTCAAATAAATTAAAAAAATTACGTATATATAAAATATAACTAACAATTTTAACATATAACAAACCACACGAAGTCAAGTTTTTCATCCTACACTTCTTGTGGTTTGCCATGTTTTGACTAAACAAGATTTTATATTATAAAACAATCTGCAAAAGAAAAAATTTAAAAAATATTTGTCGATATTTATATTCAATTTGCCATCAAATAACTGGTTTACAATTGATGCGCTACAAAAGATAAAAAAGTCACGGATAGATAAATTCTCCATCTGTAATGTGTAGCTTAATGTTGGTCAGATATGCAAACTTTATGCCATTTTGTAAAAAAGAAATTTTATCATTGATAATTTTTGCATAAAAAATACACCCAAAGGTGCTAAATTAGATATTTTATATTTTAATATAGCATTTATCTTTGAAATCCTTTATCGCACCATAAACATTTACATTTATCATAATTCTCAGTGCAATAAAGCTGATCTCCAAATGTAAGAAATTTTTTAATTTTTATTTTTACCTCAAATCAATTACAAAAAATGTCTCCCATTGGGACACATCACATACTTTAAAAATGTGGAAAGATGCAGGGAGTCCTGTTAATATCGTTATACACCTAGTGTGTATAATTTGTCAAACAATTTTTTATCTTTTGTAATACATCAATTGTAAACCAACAGCAGACGGTGTTTTATTAATTTTTCTTTCAATTTCAAAAACACAATCCTTTTTGCTTTGTTTAAAAGCCATGATCCTTATTCCAATTAATACCGTATATATCGTCACTGTCAAAACGTTTACGTAAAAAATTCGAATCACCCTCCCAGTTATTATAGTAAAAAAACCAATTTTTTATAATTCTTTCTGATACACAATATCTTCGCTTCTCATTGAGATTCTGATTAATATAAAAATAAATTTTTCCATCGTTGGTAACTTCTTGAAGCTCATTGTATTCGGAGTCTACGTACAACGTATTTGAAGGAATATCTTGACTCGTATAATAAATTCCCCAATCTTGTCCCCAATACATAGCCATACTGTAATTGCCACACATAAATATTACTATATCAACCGATTTTTCAAAATCAGGCGATAAAAGGTGACTCGCATATGAAATTTCCAATACTTTGTCTATAGTAATTCCATTAGAAGAATGTTTTTTCAATATCAAATCTTTATTTTGTTCCAAAGAATCTTTATTTTCTGAGAAATAATTATATATATCTTGTCTTGATTGTTTAAAATCCCTGTAAGAATCATCTTGCTTACACGCAGACAATAAGCAAGCAATTACAATATATAACAATAATACTATGTACTTTTTCATCTTTAATTCCTTATTAAAATAAATTCTTGTTTACCTTATTATACCGTGTATTTTTAAATAGTTGGTAAAATCGGAAACGAGTCTCTGATATGCTGATTTATCGTTCTCACCTCGTATTTTCTTTAGCGCTATCATCAAAGTTTCAGAAAAAACATACAACCCACTTTTATCCCACGCAAGATACAAAGATTTATTGGGAACGGATTTTATAATAGAAGGATATAAAGTGCTATAAAGAGTTATTCCACGCTCTATGTTGATATGGTCGTCATGATCATCGCCATAATCAGGAGGAGTGTACAGTTTAGATTGAGTTATAACAGCCAGTACCATCTCTATTGGCTTTTTCCCTTGATTAGCAGCACCGCCACCATAATGTTAAAGGATGTAATCCTAATGCACTACCGAGGTATCCATATGTCAAATTTCCAAGATCTTCTTTTGTTAGTTCATATGAATAAAATTTAAATTTTTCGTGTACACCGGGAGCAGTAATATGGAATTTTTCTTCCCACCTCTTAATCACTTTAATATCCCATGGGCCATTGTGGGTAACCTGCTTAAAAAAATATAAAAGCGCTTTTAAAATAACATTAAGCTTTTGAGGCGTCGAATTTTCATTGACTTCAGCTCTAAACTTGAAAAAACTATCATGCTCATCATCAAGTTTCCGTTGAACTAAAGATGTGTAATCATGGTTTCTTTTAACAACAACCGCTTGACTCTCTTGTTCACGAAATCTTTTTTCCAGAAGATTTTTCTCGTAAGCTCCTTGAACTTTATCCTTATTTTGAAGCGGGTCGTTAACAAAGTAATCTTTTCCATTAAGCCCAATTAAAACAACGCAATGTTCATTTCCTGGCCAAGTAAATTTCTCACCTTTTTTATACATTGCATTTTCATCGGTATATCCAATTGTCCATGTTGTTGTTGGTTTTGTTTTACGCATACCCATTGTCACCCAAATGAGTACAGGTACACCATTTTTTGTATATTCTTCTGAAAGAGCTTTCAAGCTTTTACCACGTATAACCTCTGCATGCGCCCCTTTCAAAACCTTATTCATCGCTTTTGCAATACATGGTGCAAAACATCCGTATGAATGAGTATTGTAGGGGCTACCAACAAATGCAGAATTAGGATCAGGATGATCAGAAATATTTTTTGTTACTAAGTATTTATCAATAAATTCTCGTACTGAAATACAGTAGCCATAAAAATGTAGTACCATTACTGCGCTTACTGCTTCACACCCTGTAGGGAATTCGCCAATTTGGCTTATTTGTGGAACTTTTACCAAAGTTTGTGGGCTTATAATAGGTCTAATAGGAATGCCGCCCGAACGATCTGATAAGTCACCGACTATTTGTTCTTTGCCACTTCCGTCAAGTAATACCCATCCAGGATTATGTTCACGTTCCCATTTATCATTGAAGTCCGGGCTCCATCGTCCCACAATTTCCATTCCCGGTTCACCTTCAAATTTTAATCGCACTCCTGTATGATATCTTTCGTTAACACTGTTATAAAGTTCATATCTTTTCCCAAGAGCCAACGTATATTGTTTACATCTATTGGTACAGTTCTCACTAAAATTTTTTCCACCTAATCCCCAAATTTCAACATTTATTCGTTCTCCAGAACCTTCTAAAGCAAGGTAAATAGAACTATTAGTAGCTTTGGTTCGAAAACTTACCCAACAATACCGATTCGATCGTATTCTTAAGTTAAACGCTTCATCGCCTGAATTTTGTCTTTTTGTTTTGCTTTTGTTTCCCCACGCTCCGATTGTAAGCGCATCAGTTGTTTCTCTGTAATCAGGACTCCAGCAACCTCTGATACGGTTTCCGGGAAGACACAAAAATCTTAATTGAACTTCTGAATATCCCTTTTCGTTTACTCTGTTATATAGTTCATACTGTTTACCAGCTTCCAAAAAATAACATTGTGTATCATAAGTACAGTTTTCTTCTCCTTGCGAGTTTTTACCGAAGACTTGAATTTTTACTACACCTAGACCTGAAAAATCTGAACCTACCAAGTTTAAAAAAATTGATTTTTCGGTGTCTTTTTTTTCGCCAGTTTGTACTAAACATAAGCTCTTCTGGTTTTGCATCTATATCAACATGATAATCAAAGCTTTCATCTGTATAATCAGGATCTACAAAAACGGGGTATACTCTTTCTTCGGCAAGCCAAAATTTGTCACAAATTATTTTTACCTTTAATTCATTATTTTCGCAGTTTACTATTTCTAAATTTAAATTCTTGCAGCTTTTACCTGCAGAATCAAACATTTTTGTACCAATCATATTTTTCGTAAGCTTTTGCTTTTTTTATAATTTTGTTTGCAAAAAACTGAATGTTTGGTTTTAAACACTATCATTGGAATTTCTTGCACAGATCCAACAACTGTCGTACATAATTCGCAGCCTGTCGTTATTTCTGCCACTCCGTTGGTCACTTTTACGATATCTTGAATAATCCTATTATCCAGTACTTTTTTACTTTAACTCCAATCTCTACTACCAAATTTATCATATGATTTTAGAACTTTTATAGATTTTAATTTTAGTGAATTGATATTTTGATTCAATTTTTCTGGTATTAAAGACTCTATGTCTTCTAATTCACAACATTCCTCTATTATATCTATTATATCTTTATTACAATTCATATTAATCAATCTTTTCGAATTTTTAGGTGAAAAAATATATTTTTCTCCTTCTGTAATAGTAATTGCATTATAGTTCAAGGACTCCAAAACACCAATAATCTTAATTAAAACTTTCTTTTCTTCTATTTTATTCACTCTAATTACTCCATCCACTTTTAATTTTTACATTAAATACTTTTCCTGAATCACTTTTAAAGTAATGTATAGATACTTTATTTCCAAATTTATCATAACCATCTTTATAAACTTTTTGCCATTTACCCGATTCTATGTTTCTTAATTTCTCAAGTAAATCCATATTTTTAACTTTATTACAAACTTTTCCATTAATTCTTGATCTAAAACCGTCTGGAAAATTTGGAGATTCTCTTATAGAATTGAATATTTGTTTTATCTCATTCTTTTTTGCAAAAAGCTGGATGTTCGGCTTTAAACACTGTTTCTTCGCTAACTCTTCAATATCTACCACTTTGAACTTTCGGTAGCGCTTTTTTGGCATAAACTTTTTAACTAATCTTTTAGTCCTCG
>CAKUPP010000002.1 GCA_934675165.1 uncultured Eubacteriales bacterium | reverse complement strand
ATTAATTGTCAAGTATTTCCTTATCAAAAAATTTATTTTCGTGTTTTGTTAGTTTACAATTGATGTGTCACAAAAAATAAATGACGGTTAAACCAAGTTGTGTTACAGTTAAGTTAAATCAAATATGCCACTCATTCTTTCTATTTTTTTGATGACTTTAAACGCCAACTTGCCGTTCACAACAGAAAATATAATTATTCCCCTATGCGTCCATCTTAACTGGGCTTCCACTTCTGACTTCATTTCCTCTTTTATCCTTCATGGTGAAGAATCTTCTAACTTTGTAACACATCAATTGTAAACCAACATATTTTTTAAAAATTTAAAAAATAACCTATTGACATTTATAATAAAACGGTTTATAATATAGTTGTTGGTGTTGATGACTCCGAGGGTACACCCGTTCCCATTTCGAACACGGTAGTTAAGCTCGGTGGTGCCGAAGATACTTGGCTGGTAACGGCCTGGGAAAATAGGAAGATGCCAACTTTTTGTTTTTTTGCATAAAAATTATTTGTTTTTCTTAACTTATTTTTTAACAAAAAGCGTTGACATTTAGTACTAAATAATATAGAATATAGTCAGGGTTGATAGTTATGTGGTAAGCATTTCAACCAACCTTTATATCTTTTTTCATTTTATACTCCTCCATGTTGAATTTAAATTCAACGTGGTTTTTTTTTGCAAAAAATAAAATATAACAAAACCGGAAATCTATACCACAATATAAACTTCCGGTTTTTTTCAATTTAATAAAAAACAAAAAACTCAACATTTGCACAAATTTTTGTTGAAAAAATTGCTTATCCAAAAAACATATTTTAACGATTATTCCGATTCTTCATCCAAATCTCCATCTGATTCGTCTCTTGGAACACACGCAACAGCCACAACTTTGCCATTTCCAACAAGTCTCATAACTTTTACACCCTTAGATGGACGTGAACATTTTCTAACAGTATCTGCTTGAATCCTAATTATTATTCCATTATCCGATATTAAAATTACATCTTCATCAAGAGAAACAGCTGTCAACGCTGCAACATTACCATGCTTTTCGGTGTGATAATTAGTAACACCTTGACCACCTCTTGATTGTAATCGATAATCACTTGCATCTGAAAGACGACCATATCCTGTTTCTGAAACAGTTAAAACAAGTTTATCCTCTTGAATTTTAATCATTCCAACTACTTCATCATCTTTATTAAGCCTCAAAGCTCTTACTCCACGAGCAGTTCTACCCATAGATCTAACATCAGTTTCTTTAAATCTTATAGACTTGCCATACTTTGTAGCAACAATCATTTCGTCAGAACCGTCTGTCATTCTAACCCAACTAAGTTCATCGCCTTCATCCAATGCAAGTGCAATTAATCCACCTTTTCGTGATGTATCAAATGATTTTAAATCAGTCCTTTTGATAATACCTCTCTTAGTAACCATCACAAGATATTTATTATCTGCAAAAGCAGATACTTTGATCATGGACGTAACACGTTCATCGCCAGAAATTGGAAGTAGATTAGCTATATTTGTACCTTTTGAAGTCCTAGATCCTTCATGAATCTCATAACACTTCAACCTATATACTTTTCCAAAATTTGTAAAAAACAAAACATAATCATGACTGTTTATAACAAACATTTCATTTACAACATCTTCATCACGTCTAGTAAGGCCGGAAACACCACGCCCACCTCTTTTTTGTGTTTTATAAACATCCAAACTCTGCCTTTTAACATAACCATATCTCGTCATTGTTAGCACGCATTCTTCCCTCGGAATCAAATCTTCAATATCGACTTCACCGCTAACATTAACTATCTCTGTTTTTCTCTCATCACCAAATTTATTTCTAATTTCCAAAACTTCTTCTTTAACAATATTTTTCAAACGTTCATCACTTGCTAAAATATCTTTAAAATCTAAAATTTTTGCAGCTAAAGCAGCAAGTTCATCTTCTATTTTTGTACGTTCAAGACCAGTGAGTCTACCAAGAGGCATCTGAACTATCGCTTGAGTTTGTATATCATCCAATCCAAATCGATCAGAAAGACGTTGCTTTCCTTCTGAAATAGATTTTGAAGATCTTAAAATTGAAACAACTTCGTCTATAAAATCTAAAGCTATTTTAAGACCTTCCAAAATATGTGCACGTTCTTCTGCTTTTCTCAAATCAAATTTAGTTCTTCTAGTAACGACATTTATTTGAAATTTTATATACTCTTCAAGAACTTGTTTAAGCGTTAAAATTTTAGGTTCTCCATTGACTATTGCCAACATTATTACACCAAATGTTGTTTGAAGCTGAGAATACGAATAAAGTTGATTTAAAACAACTTGAGGAGATGCATCTTTTTTAAGGTCTATTTCTATGTGCATACCATTTCTATCAGAATGATCATCTATATGTGAAATACCATCAATTCGTTTGTCTTTGACCATATCAGCAATATTTTCTATTAGTCTAGCTTTATTTACTTGATACGGTAATTCGGTAACAACTATTTTAAACTTGGAATTCTTACCTTCAATTATCTCTGCTTTAGCACGAACAGTAATTTTTCCTCTACCCGTTGAATATGCAGCTCTAATTCCTGATCTCCCCATAATAAGTGCACCTGTTGGAAAATCGGGACCTTTGATATAATCCATAAGTTGAGCAACTTCTGCTTCAGGATTATCTATTAAAAAACACATTGCATCTATAACCTCTCTCATGTTATGAGGAGGAATATTTGTTGCCATACCAACTGCAATACCTGTAGAACCGTTAACAAGAAGATTGGGAAATCTTGAAGGTAAAACTGTTGGTTCTTTAAGTCTATCATCGTAATTAGAAACAAAATCGACTGTTTCCTTATCTATATCAGTAAGCATTTTTACTGCGATTTTGCTCATACGAGATTCTGTATATCTGTACGCTGCCGGAGGGTCTCCATCAACAGAACCAAAATTACCGTGGCCATCTACAAGCATATATCTCATCGAAAAATCTTGTGCAAGACGAACCAAGGCATCGTAAACAGATGCGTCACCATGCGGGTGATATCTACCAAGCACTGAACCAACTGTATTAGCACACTTTCTATATGCTTTATCTGGTCCCAAATTATCTTCAAACATAGTATATAAAATTCTTCTGTGAACAGGTTTTAAACCGTCACGAACATCCGGTAATGCTCTTGCAACAATTACGGACATTGAATAATCCAAAAAGGATTTTTTCATTTCCTTTTCAATATCTACGTCTATAACTTTTGGCTCTATAATATTTTTTTCTTCCTGGTTATCCATTAACTTACCCCTTTAAATTTATTAGAAATTTTAAAAACCATAAACGTTTTAACCATCGATCGGCTTTGCTCCAGCTAAAATCATTGCTTGCACTTCAGCTCTAAATTCAGGTTCAATTGCACGTATGGGTATAACCACCCCTGTACCAGAAAATGAAGAAATCGTAATTAAATTATCATACTCTTCGTAATCACATGATCCATCCAGAGCTATTTCTTGTTCAATTTTGCCTCTGCAAATCAATATTTTGTCGGGAAATATTTCAAGTGTAAGTTCTTTATTTAAAAAAACTTTTTTACTTATACGTCGTACATTTAAAAGCAGCGATGCCCAAATTATAAAAAATGATAATAATGGAAGTAAACACAAATAAAAATAATAAATATTTTGCGTAATAATACCAACAAACAACATAGCCATCAATATAAAACCTTGAACAATGGTATGTTTTTTTTGAGCTTTTTTATTAGTTTTATAACTCTCTGCATGAGTTATAAAACTTTTTATTTCTTTTGAATTTAATTTATATTTTATTTTTATTCCAGTTTCTTCATCTTCATAATCTTCGGCATCATCATCAGCTACAATTTCAGCTTCTTCGCCTTCCCAATTATCTCTCTGTTCTTCGGTTACTTTGTTACCTAATTCTGATTCCAAATCTTCCTCAGCTGTTGTACAACAAGCTTCATTTTGCTTGCTTGAATTCACATCAGGTAACGGTGAATCGTTGTCTATCATGGTTTCTCCTTAAAATCATATAATTTATGTGTAGTTCAAAAATTGATACAAATTCTAAACATCAAGATTTTGAACATATTTAGCATTTTGTTCAATAAACTCACGCCGAGGTTCTACTTTATCCCCCATCAAAATAGTAAATGTTTCATCGGCAGCAGCGGCGTCATCCAAGGTAACTTTTAGCATAATTCTTGTTTCTGGGTTCATTGTTGTTTCCCAAAGTTGCTCTGCGTCCATTTCACCAAGACCTTTATAGCGCTGAATTTCTGTACCATTTACTAATTCTTTTAAAATTTTATCTCTTTCATCATCAGAATACGCATAGTAGTGCTTTTTATTTTTTGTAATTCTGTAAAGCGGAGGCTGAGCAATATAAATATGGCCTTGTTCAATGACAGGTCGCATAAACCTAAAGAAAAATGTAAGGAGAAGTGTCCTTATGTGAGAACCATCTACATCAGCATCAGCCATAATAATAACTTTGCCATATCGCAGTTTCGAAATATCAAAATCATCACCAATTCCACAACCCAAAGCCATTATCACTGGCATAAGTTTTTCATTTCCATAAACTTTATCTAACCTTGATTTTTCTACATTAAGCATCTTACCCCAAAGTGGCAAAATTGCTTGAAACTTACGATCGCGTCCACTTTTTGCAGAACCTCCAGCAGAATCTCCTTCCACGATGTAAATTTCAGTCTCATCCGAATTTTTAGATTGACAATCTGCCAATTTACCAGGTAAAGAAGCAGTTTCCATTGCAGTTTTTCTTCTTACTAGGTCTCTAGCTTTTTTTGCTGCATCTCTAGCTCTTGAAGCAGAAATAGCTTTTTCAACAATCGCTCGACCAACTGTTGGATTTTCTTCAAGATATGTTGTAAGTTTATCTGAAACCATAGAATCCACAAGGCTTCTTATTTCCATATTTCCAAGTCTTGTTTTTGTCTGACCTTCAAACTGAGCATTTCTAACCTTAACGCTAATTACAGCTGTCAAACCTTCTCTAACGTCCTCACCAGAAAAATTTCTATCATTTTCCTTAAGTAAATTATATTTACGTGCATAATCGTTTATAACTCTAGTAAAAGCACGTTTAAAACCGTCTTCGTGTGTACCTCCATCCATTGTATGTATATTGTTTGCAAATGAAAGTATCAGCTCATTATACCCCTCATTAAATTGTAGGGCAACTTCTGCACTCGCACTGTTATCTGGTAGTACTCCAGAAAAACTTATTACTTCATTATTTACCACTTCAAGTGCTCTTTTTTTATGAATATACTCAACAAAACTTTTTATTCCACCATCATATTTAAAATCATCTTCTAAAATATTTTCAGGATTTCTAGAATCTTTTAAAACAATTCTTACACCAGCATTTAAAAAAGCTTGCTCACGGAGTCTTGTTTGAAGCACAGAATAATCATATACAGTAGATTCTTTAAACATTTCTGGATCAGCTTTAAAGATAATAGTAGTACCACGTTTTTCTGTATTGCCGACTACTTCCAAATCACTAACAATGTGACCTCTTTCAAATTTTTGCTTGTATATATGCTTTCCGTCACGAACTTCTACTTCTAACCACTCAGAAAGAGCGTTAACTACAGATGCTCCTACACCATGCAAACCTCCAGAAACTTTATATCCGCTTCCGCCAAATTTTCCTCCAGCATGTAAAACAGTAAAAACAACTGTAACAGCTGGTATTCCTGCTGTAGGGTGCATACCAACCGGTATTCCTCGACCGTTATCACTAACTTTTATTATGTCTCCAGGTAAAATTTCAACATTTATTTCATCACAAAATCCTGCCAAAGCTTCATCTATTGAATTATCTACAATCTCATATACAAGGTGATGTAAACCTTTTGGACCTGTGGTACCTATATACATTCCGGGTCTTTTCCTTACAGCCTCAAGACCTTCCAATACCTGTATCTCACCGGCACCATATTTACCGCCACTTTGACTTATTTCATTATTTTCCAAAATTTAAAGCTCCTTTCGTTTTAATTGCTGTATATTTCTGTATCGGTATCTTTTCCAGATTTTTTATCTGAAAAATCATTGTCAGAATTTCCAGATTTAGTCTTAAGAAGTTTAACTGTAAACGGAGAAAAAAAATAGAACACACCAAAAATCAGTGTTATTATTCCAGCTCCCATAAAACAATATCTTCCACCCAAAAATACTGCAGCAGCAAAAACAATCAGTGATAAAATTTCAACAAAGACTAAAAATTTAAAAATTTTTTGACTGATTTTCACTGCACATTTTTTGGCACAGTATTTGCATTTATAAACTGCCCGATTTTTAGATAAAAAAGCTTCAATATACCAAAGTTTTCCTCTACAGTAAGGACATTGCGGTAATTCACACCTGTTGATTTTACCCACCTCCGAATTTTTAATTTTCTAAAACTTTCTTCTATTTGAAATCGTATGCGGCATAAAACTACTTAAATATACTGTATCTTCACCACACGATTCACAAACAACAAACGATTTAGGCAAACTTTCAGTTGTATTTATTATTTTACCTCTTTTTTCGGCTTTTGACAAATAATTTCTGTTGGTTTTAAAAACAGTCATCTTATCAAGATCGAAAACTCCTATAACATCGTTGTCCAATACAACACAATCATAATTTATTTTTAAATACAAACCTACCTCCACCTTTAAAAAATTTTACCGTTTTCTGCTTTAAAAAATTTTATATGAGAAAAATTATAATCATTTATTTTCTCACAAGATGTAATAAAAACCTGTAAATCTGCTGTTTTTTTAACAAGATAAAATCTCCTGTTTTCATCAAGCTCACTCATAACATCATCCAACAAAACTACCGGTGGTTCACCAATAAATTTTTTTAAAATATCTGCTTCAGCAAGTTTCAAAGTAAGTGCAACTGATCTTTGCTGTCCTTGTGATCCAAATGATCGCACAAATTTACCATTTATCATAAATTCCATATCGTCTTTATGTGGACCTACAGATGTGATTTTTGACTTTATATCAGATGTTCGAAATTTTTTTAACCTTTCTATAAATAACTCCCGAACACTGTCAACTGTAATTTTTTCATCAATTTTTTTTGAGATTGTAGAAACATATTTTAAAGATAGTTGTTCATTCTTCTGAGAAATTTCATCATATATAAGGCCACATGATTCTTTTAAAAATTTGAGATATTTCAATCTCTCGCAGAGTACAACTGCACCAATATTTGATATTTTTTCATCCCAAACTTCCAAAAGATCAACATCCGGGTTATCACTTTTTAAAAATGCATTTCTTTGCCTTAAAATTTGATTATACCTCGCGATGTATGCAGTAAAAGTTGGTTTTAATTGACAGATTGCTGCATCTATAAACTTTCTACGATAATCTGGACCATCTTTTACAAGTGACAAATTCACAGGAGAAAATAAAACTGCACGAAACTTTCCTATAATGCTTGTTGGATATGGTTTCATAACACCATCTAACATTACGTTTCTCTTGCCATTTTCAAAAAAAATTGCAATTTCATGTTCTCGATTTTGAAACTCAATTTTTCCATCTAAACGTGCATACCCTTGATCAAAGTTAACAACATCTGCATCCTTTGCACCTCGAAAAGATCTTGCACCAGTAAACATCCAAATCGCTTCTATAAAATTTGTTTTACCTTGAGCATTTTCTCCATGTATAAAATTTACTCCACTACTAAAATTAAGTTCAACATTTTTCAAATTCCTAAAATTTAGTATTTTAATTTCTAAAATCTTCACTTCTTCATAACCCTGTACTCACTATCTCCCACACATACAATTGTTGATGGATATAATTTTTTACCTCTCAAAAAACAAATTTCATTACAAATTTTCACAAAACCATTTGCTATAATTTCTTTTGCTTCAGATCCACTTGATGCTTCTCCAACCCATTTAAGAAAAGAGTCTAATTTTATATATTCATCTTTGATAAACACATCTTGAACCATTTGAAACACCCTTCAATACAATTTTTTAAGATTTTATTCTTACCGGAAGAATAACAAACACACAAGCATCGTCATCTTTTGGTGTTATCTTTATCGGACTAAGAGCAGTATTTAGTGTTATAACAACTTCGTCGCTCTCTACATTTTTTAAAACATCACTCATATACTTATTGTTAAATGCTATTTCTAAATTTTTATCAGATAAATTTTTGCAAACCACATCATCATCCGCTTTGCCTATAGATGTAGCGCAAGAAGCGTGTATATTGTTTTTTGAAAATAAACACTTTATTGGAGTTTTTAATCTATCACTAATAAGAAGGGAAACCCTATCAATCGCATCAGCAAAATCTTGAACACCAACAATTACTTGAATATCTTTTTTTTCTGGTATAGTGGCAGTATAATCTATAAATTCACCTTCTAACAACCTGGAAATAACAGTATACTCTCCTATTTCAAATACCACATGTCTCATTCCTGCATAAATCGCAATATCCTCTTCACTATTTTCTGGCATAAGTCTCAAAACTTCTTTCAAAGTTTTCCCTGGAACAACAAAAGTAAGCTCCATTTCTTCTTTTATCGGTTCTTTTCTAAGAGCGAGCCTGTAACCGTCAACAGAAACAAGAGTTAAAGATTTATTCTTTAGTTCAAAAAGAGTTCCTGTATGTACAGGTTTAATATCAGTTTCAGAAACAGAAAAAATAGTTTGGCGTATCATGCTTTTAAATATATTTGAGTTAAGCTTAAAAGATGATTCATTTTCAACAGATGGTAAAGTTGGAAACTCAGCAGAATCGATTCCAACAAGTTCAAATTTACTTTTTCCGGCAGTAATTGTTGCAAATAAATTTGGTTCCACATCTAGTTCGATAGTATCATCAGGTAATTTTCTAATAATTTCAGTAAAAAGACGTGCACCAAGAACTATTGAACCAGATTCTGTTATGTTAGCAGGTATAGAAGTTGTTATACCCATTTCAGTATTATAACCACACAGACAAAGATTTGTACCTTGAGTAGTTAAGAGTACACCTTCCAATGCCGCTATTGTAGATTTTTGAGCTACAGCTCTTTGAACGCCAGAAAGAGCTTCAGCAAGTTTTGTTTTTTCACATATGATCTTCACTAAATCAGTCCTTTTATTAATTTTTGTACTAGAGAATAGTTAGTATAGTAAATAATTATATAGTAATAGTAGTAGGGGCTGTTAATTTGTTGAAAACTGCGCTTGTCTCTGAAAAAACTTTAAACAAAGCACTTTTTTGATTGTGGATTATTTGTTGAGCATTTTTTGTTTTTCAACAGTAACAAAATTTGTCCACACTCGTGTTGAAAAAAATATGTTAAAAGTTGAAAATCTGTTGAAAAATTTTTGATCAAAAAAATTTATCTGTCACGTATATTTTTTATAATATCTTCGACCATAGCTTTGGTTTTTAAATCTTTGTTTAAATTTTTTTCTACTTGTTGCAAAGCATAAACAATTGTAGAATGATCTCGCCCACCAAAATGTTCTCCGATAGATACTAACGGAAGCTGAGTTATTTCGCGCACTACATACATAGAAATTTGTCGTGCGTTGGAAACGGCAGCAGCTCTTTTTGATGATCGAATATCAGATGCATTTACATTAAATGTACGTGCAACTTCTTCTATTATTTTATCTATTGTAACTGGTGGAGGCTGATCATTATTAAGTATGTCTGAAATGGCTATTTGCGCTGTTTGTATGCCCATAGGTTCTCCACCTAAAAGATGATGAGCTTTCATTTTTTTTACAGCACCTTCGAGTTGCCGGATATTTGTTTTTAATTTTTTTGCAATATATTCGCATACTTCATTTGGCATTTTTATGTCTAAAAGTTCCGCCTTCCTTTTTACTATTGCAATTCTGGTTTCAAAATCAGGTGGTTGAATATCGGCAATTAGACCCCATTCAAATCTTGTTCGCAACCTATCTTCAAGTGTTTGAATTTCTTTTGGAGGCCTGTCCGACGTTAAAACAATCTGTTTTTTTGCTTCATACAGTGAGTTAAAAGTATGAAAAAATTCTTCTTGTGTAGAATCTTTTCCAGCTATAAATTGAATATCATCAACAAGCAAAACGTCTGTTTGTCTGTATTTTTGATGGAATTCGCTCATTGTGTTTTTTCGGATAGAATCTATAAGTTCATTTGTAAAATCGTCACCTTTTATGTACAGGTACGTTTTATCTGGATTGCTTTTTTTGATATCGTTGCAAATGGCATAAAGGAGATGTGTTTTTCCTAAACCTGAATTTCCATATATGAAAAGTGGGTTATATGCTCCGGCGGGATTTGCAGCAACTGCAAGAGCTGCAGCGTGAGCAAATTTATTTGATGAACCTACGATATATGTATCAAATGTGAATTCGTAGTCGGAATCTATTGCTAAATTTTGATCACTTTTTTTATTGAGTTGCTCTATTTCATCTGGTATTGCAAAGCAAATATCAATACCAGATCCAAAAATTTGTTCTACGGCTTTTATTAATAAATTTTTATAACAGCGATTTAATGTTTGCCTATGAAATTCATTTGGAACCATTAAAACAGCTTTTCCTGCATCAAAGTCAAGTTTAATTGGTTCAATTCTGCTAAACCAGGTCTTATATGCAACATCTGTGATATTGTCTTTGCAGTAATCACATATAATTCCCCATGCCTCGTTGAAAGAATTCATAAAAAATAAAACCTCCGGTTTCATTTGTGGTTTTTGCTCTTTTATTGCATAGTATACATTTTAGCATCATTTTTTCAAAAATTCAACATGAAAGCTCTTTTTTGATGAATTTATAGAGTTGTTGTTTTAGAAGTATATAGATAGTGTTTTATATTAAAATTATAATTTTTTTATTATGTTTTTTATTACATAAAACAAAAACATAAACAAATGTTGATTTTATTATAATTTTGAGATAAAATACTACTGATACATATTTTAAGCAAACGGTTTTGTGGAGGTGATTATGTGAAGATATTAGCAAAATTTTTTTCTATTGTTTTAGTTGTTTTATTGATATTAAATTTATCGTCTCTAACTGAAACGGAGTCTATAAATTATTGTAATGAACAACAAACTAAGTCTTGCGCTGTTTTAAAAACTTCTGGTAAATTTATAGCTGGTTTAGTGTGTATAAATGTGATTGCTTGTGGTGTTTCTTATTGTGTTATTAAAATAAGTCGTTATGTTAGATCTCGTATGAATTTTGACAAAGACGAGTGGACCGAAATTTGTAAAAATTAGTGTTAGTTTTTTGTAATAATATATTAAAGAGAGGGTTAAGTATGAATGTGAAAATTTTATCAATAGTAACGACGTTGTCATTATTATTTACGATGTGTCCCACTACAAGAACTACAGAAAATTACTTAGAAAAATATAAAGAGAAATGTTTAAATATATTAAAATCAAAAACTGTTTTAAAAGTAGCCGGTGGTGTGGCAGCAGGTGTTGTCGGTACTGGTGTGCTTGCTTACACTTTTTTTAAATTGTTTAATCAACAGAAATCAAAAAGATCGTTGTTGGAAAAATTTAGGGAAAAATCGTTAAAACAATTTAGCGAGGACTATTATTTTGATGAAGACGAAACGATCTGTTTTAGTGAGAAAGAGTATGAAGAAGTAAAATCTTTGGCCGAAAAAGTTTGTGAACAAATAAATGAATCCGATGTTAAAAAATGGAGTGTTGATTCTGATCCTTCAAAAGATTACCTAACGGATGTAGCGCAAAACACTAATTATTTTAAATATTGGAATAACGTTTTAAAAATTTATAATAATTTACTTAAGGATGATAAGGAGTTTTTAGAAACTCATAATAAATTAATTAAAGTTGACAAAAAAGATGAGTTGAATTATCGTAAAAATGCTCTTGAAAATTTAGTAATTATGAAAACGATTGATATGTTAGAAGAAAATGAGTGGTTGATTGTTAGTGATAAAAGAAATAAAGGATTTTACCAGATGGACAAAATATTAGTTATTGAAAACGAAGAGGTCAAAAATGGAAGAAAAAATGTTAAATGCTTTTTTTGTGATACAACTTGGGATTATGCTTTAAAATTAAAGGTTAGACGTAAAAATTTTGAAGAAAAAGTTATTAGAAAGTTTAAGGAAAAATACCCTGACAATAAATTGAATTGTGATTTTCAAGAGTATTATAAGGAACTTTCTAGTTGTTACGAAGAAGTATATAAAAATGATAGGAGTTTTGATTTTTCGAGTAACGATAAAATGGCAGAAGATTTATATAAAAAAATTAGTAAGTGTGTTGTGATGACTCACATAACAGAAAAAATATTAGCAAAACATTTAGGAGCGCTGTGGAGAGTTTTTGGAGTGTCTGATAATTATTTTGAGATTAACGAAATCCTTTCTTGTAGGAATTCAAAAGAAACTTTTAATAAATAATAACGAGAGTGAAAAACATGAAAAAATTTTTATCTGTAATAACAGCAATATCATTAATATTTAATTTTTGCCCTGTTACTGGAGCTACGGAGAATTACTTAGAAAAATATAAAGAAAAATGTTTAAGTATATTAAAATCAAAAACTGTTTTAAAAGTAGCAGGTGGTTTGGCAGCTGGTGTGAGTGGAATGGGCATACTTGCTTTTATTGCTACAAAGTCGTTGGGTCATAGAGAAAGTGAACAGGGTGGTTCAAAGAAGTGTGATGACACTAATGATAGTTTGAATGATCTTATAGATTATAATGATCTCAAAGATTATATTGAACGTTTAAAGTGTATAAATCAAGAAACAAGTGATTATATGGATAAATATATAAATAATAAAGATATAAAAAATAAAATAGAAGAAATAAAAAGAGAAGAAAAAATAGAGAGAAAAGAAGAAATAAAAAAACTGTTAAATACGGCAGGTATAAGATATATAGATAAGAGCCTAACTTTTTTTAATGAAATTTGTAATATACACGAAGCTGTAAAAGAGGGTTTTTATTATAGACATTGGGAATTTGCTTCAAAATTGTATGATGCTGAGTATAAAAACTATTGTGAAGAAAAAAGTTGTGAAGAAAAAAGTTGTGAAGAAAAAAGTCGTGGAGAAAAATTGAAAGAGTATTGTAAAAGAACTGCAAAAGATTACGTAATATATACTTTTTTGAATTGTTTAAGATGTATATTAGAATATCCCGAAGACGATAGTATGTTTGTGACTTTTAGATCAATGTTAAATAAGATAAATTGTGATGTGTATGAAGATGAGTTATGTCAAGAAATAGACGAAATCCGTTGGCTTAATTTATAAGAAGGAGTAAAAATGAAAAAATAACTTATTAAGCAGAGTGTAGGGGATAAGTAGGTTTTTAGTTTTGTTACGTCTTGACACAATTATAAAATTAAGCTATAATGGTTAAAGCGTTTTGCAAAAAGTATATAATGTACTTTGAAATATATAAAAGCAGACTCAGGAGGGGATACTAATGCTGAGAACCTATCAGCCCAAGAAACTTCACAGAAAGAAGGAGCATGGCTTTAGGAAAAGAATGTCAACACGCAGCGGAATTCGTCTTTTGGCACGCAGGAGAGCTAAGGGAAGAAAAAGACTTAGTTATTGATTTGTTGTAAATTCGACAAGATTTTGAGCGGCGCAAGGACGTTATTTACAAGAAAATAACGCATTTTGAAGGGCCATTACAATAATGGTCCTTCTCTTATGTTAATTTTGAAAGAAGGTTTTTTGTGATTAAAAATGAAACAATTACTCAAAACAGAGATTTTAAAAGAGCGTATACGCGTGGAAAATTTGTAGCTTCTCCACTACTTGTAACGTATGCTGTAAAAAATAGATTCAACTGTATAAGAGTTGGTATTTCATCTTCAAAAAAGACTGGAAACGCAGTATGTAGAAATCGCTCAAAACGTGTTATTAGAGAAGCTTTTAGAATTATAAAAAATGATTTGAATACGGGATTTGATATAGTTTTTGTAACTCGTTCAAAGACAAGTCTCGTAAAAATGCAAAGAGTATTGTTTGATATGAAAAAGCAACTTTCGCGTCTCAACTTATTGATTAAAAAATAAAATTTTATTAGGGTGACGTAAATGAAAAAAACAGTGATTAAATTTATAGATTATTATCAAAAAAACATATCACCGTTTAAAAAACCTTGTTGTAGATTTGTTCCAACATGTTCTAGTTATGCAAAAGAAGCTTTTCAAAAATATGGATTTATAAAAGCTTTTTTGCTAAGTTTTTTTAGGTTTTTACGGTGTAATCCATTGTTCAAGGGTGGTTTTGATCCTGTTCCTTAATTTGTTCAAATAATATTAGATTTAAGTTATTTTAAAAAGTGTTTGGAAAAATTATGGTTTTGTGGTAATCTAAAACTATAAAGCAAAGTAAAGGAGTTTTTGTTTTGGGATTTATATTTAATTTTTTAGGTAGTATTTTTGGATATCTCCTTTGGTTCTTTTTTGATGCTGTAAGCAATTATATAGGGGCTATAACTCTTTTTGTTTTGGTCGTTAATATTGCTATGATACCACTTGCAATCAAACGTCAAAAATCGTCGGCTAAAACAAGTAAACTTGCAGTTAAACAGCGTGAATTAAAAAAGAAATATGAAAAAAATCAAAAAAAGTATAATGAAGAACTTGCTAAATTATATGAGCAAGAGGGAGCTAATCCTATGAGTGGGTGTATTTCTACGATGATTTTACCACTTATTCTTTGGGGCGGTATTATTGGAGCAATAAATAGGCCTCTTCAAAATACTTTACATATACCACAAGAAAAAATTTCTCAAGCTGTAAAAGTATTGTCTGAGGATTCAAGTATTCCAGTTAGAGGCGGATATGAAGAGTTACAAATTATTAAGAATTTTTCTGGAATAAAAGATAAGTTAACAATGTTTAATAAAGACGAAATTGATGATATTGAAGAATATAGTTCTGGCTTTAATTTTATGGGAATAAATCTTCTTGGGAAGCCAAATGAATCAGAATTTAGTGAGATGTTGTGGATAATACCTCTTTTATGTTTTGTTGTTTCTGCAGCAACAATGTATCTTACTCAGAAAATTTCTGGGAATTCAGTGGAAGGGCCAGGTTGCGCTAAGTTTATGCCTTATACTGCTATATTTTTTATTGCATGGGTAGCTTATACTGTACCAGCTGCAGTTGGGGTTTATTGGGTTTTAAATTCATTTTTTGGCATGATCCAGAGTTTGTTTTTAAGTAAATATTATAATAACTATACTATTGGTGCAAAAGAAGAGGCTGCACGTTTTGCGCTACTTGAACTTCAAGAATCCAAGATTAAAAAAATTAAGTAATTGTTGTTGAAATAGTTGTTGTTAAAGGATGTATATATTTTGCGGAGGTGCATACTTTTATGATTAATGAAGTTTTTGCTTCAGAGGAGACTGTAGAATTAGCCAAACAAAAGGCGTGTGATATGTTAGGCGTTAGAGATAATGAAGTTGAATTTGAAGTATTGCAACAACCATCAAAAAAAGTTTTGGGGATGTTTGGTGGTAAACTTGCGCAAGTTAAAGCGGTTTTGAAGAAAACCCCGGCAAGAAAAGCAGAAGAATTTTTGAAAGAAGTTTTCTTTTATATGGGTTTAGGGGATTTATCCCTTGAAGTTACTGAAGATTCACCAGAACATTGTGATATACGCGCCTGTGGTGACAAGGTGGGATATATTGTAGGAAAACACGGTGAAACATTAGATTCTTTACAGTATTTGGCCTCTTTGGTCGCAAACTCTGGTAAAAGTTCAGAGGAAACTTTTTGTAAAATACGACTTGAAGCTGGAAATTACAGGGAAAACCGTAAAAAAGTTTTGGAATCTTTGGGAAAAAATTTAGCAATACGTTCGCGTGGACTTGGTAAAAAACTTAGTTTGGAACCAATGAAATCATATGAACGAAAAATAATTCATACGGCAATAGGTAATATAGACGGTGTACGTTCATGGTCTGAGGGCGAAGGAAATATGAGACATGTAGTTGTGATGCCAAAAAATTTAAAAAGTGATATTGTTTGAACTAATTAATTTTAAACTTTGCCTCCTTTCGTATAGGAGGCAAAGTTTTTAGGGTTAAAAATAAATTAAAAAAATCAGGAGGAATTTAAAAAAATGAGTACGATTGCAGCCATAGCGACACCACAAGGTATTGGTGGCATAGGTGTAATACGAATATCAGGTGTGGAAGCTTTTGAGATTGCAGATAAAATATTTGAACCATTTATAGGTGAAAAAGGGAATTGTTTAAAAAAATTGCAAGGATATTGTGCTAAATATGGTAAGATAATATGTAAAGGTGAAGCAATAGATGATGCAATTGCACTGGTATTTCGTGCGCCACATAGTTACACTGGTGAAGACGTTGTTGAAATATCTTGTCATGGAGGAAATTATATTACCAAAAAAGTTCTTCGTGCTATTTTAGATTCTGGTGCAGTGCTTGCTGGTTCTGGAGAATTTACAAAAAGAGCTTTTTTAAATGGGAAGATGGATCTTTCACAAGCGGAAGCGGTGATGGATTTAATTAGTGCGCGCAGTGAACGTGCCAACAAAATAGCTTTTAGTATGAGAGAAGGGTCGTCGTCCAAAAAAATCAACAATATAAAAGATGAAATAACAGATATAATGGCTGCATTAAGTGTTTGGACTGATTACCCAGAAGACGATATTCCACAAATAGATAACGAAATGTTGAAAATTAAAATTTGTAAAATAATAAAAAATTTAGAAAGTATGATACTCAATTATGATAATTTCAAATCCCTAAAAAATGGTGTAAAAGTAGTAATTGTTGGTCGACCTAATGTTGGAAAATCTACACTTATGAACTATTTATCCGGTGAAAAGCGTAGTATAGTTACAAATATACCCGGCACGACTAGGGATTCCATTGAACAAACTGTTATGATTGGTGATATTCCCATAAATTTAGTCGATACAGCAGGTATGCGGGATACTGAAGATTTAGTAGAAAAAATAGGAGTTGAAATTGCGGAAAAACAAATGGATGAAGCAGAAATTATACTTGTTGTTTTAGATGGTTCAGCTCCTCTTTTAGAATATGATGAAAAAATTTTAAAAAATTCGAATGTTAAAAATAGAATAATTGTTATAAATAAGTGCGACGAAAATCAAATGGTTACTCCAGAAAATTTATCAACATATAAAAGTAAAACTGTTGAAATATCAGCTCTGACCGGAAAAGGAATTAGTAAATTAAAAGATGAAATTGAACATTTAATTGGAATTTCTGATCTAGAGCCATCGGACGTTGTTATATCAAGTGAACGTCAGTTAGTTGAGATAAAGGATGCGGTTAATTTGTTAAAAACTGTGAAAAAAGAGCTTGATCATGGATTAACACTTGATGCGATAACTGTACTTCTTCAGGATGTTCTTGGAATTTTTATGGAATTTACCGGTGAAAATGTTAGCGAAACAATTATTAATAAGGTTTTTTCAAAATTTTGTGTTGGTAAATAATTTTATACTTATATAAAAAATAGAAAGGTGTAATGAAGTTGAATATTAATGAGCAATATGAAGTAGCTGTAATTGGAGCTGGTCACGCTGGAATAGAAGCTGCTCTTGCTTCTGCAAGGATTGGGTGTAAAACTATTGTTTTTGCTGTGAATTTAGATTCTGTTGGAAATTGTCCATGTAATCCATCTATTGGAGGTACAGCTAAAGGTCATCTCGTGCGTGAAATTGATGCTCTCGGAGGAGAAATGGGTAAAACAGCAGATGAGTGTTTTTTGCAAAGTCGTATGCTCAATATGGGTAAAGGCCCCGCGGTAAGATCGTTAAGAGTGCAGATCGATCGTAATAAGTATAAAGAAATTATGAAGCATAAACTTGAGCTTCAGAAAAATTTATACTTAAAACAGGCTGAAATAACTGATATTGATTTTAAAAAAGAGAAAAACATTTGGCTTTTGTCTTCAAGAAACAGTATAATTTATGGTGCAAAGTGTGTAATTTTAGCTACGGGTACATTTTTGGAAGGTCGTATTCATATTGGAGATACTTCTTATGAGAGTGGACCAGACGGAATATTTCCATCCATTTTGTTAGGTAAGTCAATTGCAAAGCTTGGTATAAAATTAAAAAGGTTTAAAACAGGTACACCGGCCAGAGTTTTAAAATCAAGCATAAATTTTAAAAATCTTGAACAACAATTAGGTGACGATAATATTGTCCCATTTTCATACGATACTAAAAATATTGGAACTAATAGTGTAAAATGTTACATATCTTGGACAAACGATAAAACTAAAGATGTAATACTAAGAAATCTCCACAGAGCACCAATGTATAGTGGAAAAATTGAAGGGATTGGCCCAAGATATTGTCCAAGTATAGAAGATAAAATTGTGAGATTTCCAGATAAAGAACGTCATCAAATGTTTATAGAACCATGTGGAGCAAATACAGAAGAAATGTATCTTCAGGGCATGTCTACATCATTGCCGGAAGAAGTTCAGATTGAAATGTACAGAACTATTCCAGGATTGGAACATGTTCAAATAATGCGTCCGGCTTATGCAATCGAGTATGATATTGCAGATCCAACACAAATGAATGCTGCTTTAGAGTTTAAAGATTTTCCTGGTTTGTTCGGTGCTGGCCAATTTAACGGGAGTTCAGGTTATGAAGAGGCTGCTGCACAAGGATTAATAGCTGGAATTAATGCAGCTTTGAAAATAAAAAAGTGTGATCAATTAATTTTAGATAGAGGATCATCATATATAGGTACTCTTATTGACGATTTAGTTACAAAAGGTGTTAATGACCCATATCGTATGATGACTTCCCGTTCGGAGTATCGATTGGTATTACGTCAAGATAATGCTGACGAAAGACTTACACCAATAGGTAGAAAAATTGGTTTAATCAGTGACGCTAGAATGTGTGCATTCGAAAATTTTTTAAAGATGAAAAACGATGAACTTTTCCGTGTGAAAAAAGAAACTATTTTACCGTCAGAAGAACTCAATTTAATGCTTGTTTCACGTGAAACATCCCCTATTTGTACAGGTGTCAAAATAAGTGACTTACTTAAACGTCCTCAAATTACATACGAAGATTTAACACCATTTGATAGATTTAGGCCTAATATTCCTAATAGTGTTTTTGATAGAGTTCAAATAGAAATAAAATATGAAGGATATATTTCGCGTCAAAATCATCAAATAAAAGAAATGCGTCGTTTAGAGAGCAAGATTATACCTAAAGATGTGGATTATGAACAAATAAGAGGTTTACGGTTAGAAGCTATTGAAAAACTTACGAAAATAAAACCTATAAATATTGGACAAGCAGCAAGAATTTCAGGGGTCAGTCCAGCTGATATTTCTGTATTGATAATATGGCTTGCAACAAAAAATAAAGGTGTGAACAAATGAGTATGCTTATTGAAGAAGCAAAAAAATTAGGTATTGAAATTTCAGAAGGAAGTTGTAAAAAATTTGAAAAATATTTCAATTTTTTAATTGATTATAATTCGCGAACAAATCTTACTGCTATAACAAAGTATGAGGATGTCATAGTTAAACATTTTATAGATAGTTTAGCATTAACTAAATTTGTTAAAATTCCTGAAAAATCACGTATAATTGATGTTGGAACTGGTGCTGGTTTTCCAGGGGTGCCAATAAAAATATTAAGGCCAGATATTAACCTAACTTTACTGGATAGTTTGAATAAGAGAATAATTTTTTTGAATGAATTAATGAAAGAAATTGATGAAGAAGCCTTTGTATATCATGGTAGAGCTGAAGAATGTGGTAAGTCAAAAAAATTTAGGGGAAGATATAATTTTGTAGTTTCACGTGCTGTTGCGAATTTAAGGATGTTAGCTGAATATTGTTTGCCTTTTGTGAATGTTAATGGTAGATTTATATCATTGAAAGGGACAGGACGAGGAAATGAGATAAAAGATGCTGAAAATGCTATAAAAATTCTAGGTGGCGAGATTGAGAAAATAAAAAAATTTGAGCTTCCTTTACAAAAAGGTAGTAGGTCTATTATAGTAATAAAGAAAATCAAGCCAACTCCGCACGTTTACCCGCGTTCTAATTCTCAAATATCAAAAAAACCAATTTAATTTATGAGATTTTTTAAATACAAAATCTGCAGATTAATATATGGGTTGTGAATTTATGTTTCACGTGAAACAGTTGTAAAAATATTTTTGTCGAAAAAACTTTATTACTTGTGTTTGAAGTGGTATAATTTTAGTATTAAACAAAAAGAGAGGGAAATTGTATGGGAAAAATAATATCAATTTCAAATCAAAAAGGAGGAGTTGGTAAAACTACAACATCTATAAATTTGTCGGCAGCACTTGGTGCTCGTGGTAAAAAAGTTTTATTAATAGATATGGATCCGCAAGGTAACACTACAAGTGGCTTGGGATTTAATAAAAAAGAAATTAAACTCTCTTCATATGATGTTTTAGAAAAAGATACTTTGGCTAATGAAGCAATTTTAAAAACTCCATTTAATAATTTAAATTTAATTCCATCACATATAAATTTAGCATCAGCTGATGCTGGAATAACACTTTTTTCTGGAAAAGAATCAAAACTTAAACATAAAATTTCTGATGTAAAAAATGAATACGATTATATAATTATTGACTGTCCACCATCCTTGGGAATTATTACAATAAATGCTTTTTGTGCTAGTGATAGTGTGTTGATTCCAATACAATGTGAATATTACGCATTAGAAGGTTTGTCACAGCTAATAAATACAATAAAAGTAGTAAAACGACATCATAATTCAGAACTCGAAATAGAGGGTATTCTTATGACTATGTGTGATTTGCGTTTAAATTTAACAAAACAAGTTATGGATGAAGTTCAAAAAGGATTTCCTGGTAAGGTGTTTAAAACTACTATTCCGCGTACTGTTAAGATTTCTGAGGCTCCGGGATTTGGTAAACCGGTAATGTATTTTTCGCGACTAAATCCAGGTACGTGGGCTTATAAAAATTTAGCGAAAGAAATTATAAAAAATAATGAAAATAATTAATAGCAAAAGGAGAGTTTGTTGCTGATGGCTAAGCCTAGTGGACTTGGTAAGGGACTTGATTTGATTTTTATGGAAAACAATATGGAGAGTGAAAATGTTCCCGTTTCGCTTAAAATTAATGAATTAGAAGTCAATAAATCTCAACCTAGAGAATTTTTTAGTGATGAAAAGTTGGGTGAGTTAGCTGATTCAATTTTAAAACATGGAATTATTTCTCCAATAATTGTAAAACCGCTTTCATCAGGAAAGTATAAAATAATAGCCGGTGAACGTCGGTATAGAGCAGCAAAAAAAGCTGGGTTATCAGAAGTACCTGTAATTATTAAAGATATAAACGATAAGGAAATTGCCGAGATTGCTTTAGTAGAAAATTTGCAAAGAGAAAATTTGTCTCCTTTAGAAGAAGCAAAAGGATACCAAGTTTTGATGGAAGTGTACAATTTGACACAAGAGGAAGTATCAAAATCTGTAGGTAAATCTCGTTCTTATATCGCTAATACAATTAGACTTTTGAAATTACCTGAAATTGTAATAAACAAATTAGAATCTGGGGATATTACAGCGGGTCATGCGCGGGCTATCCTTGCTCTTTCGAATTTAGATGATATAGAGAGAGCTTTAAAAATAACAATTTCTCAAGCGCTAAGTGTTCGTCAATTGGAACAATTAATTAAAAAGATGACATTTAAGGAAATAGAAGTATCAAAATCACTTAAGACGATAAAAGTAGATGCTCTATTTAGCAAAATTGAATCAGATTTACATAAGTGTCTTAAAAGAAATGTTAAAATAGTTTCAGGTCGCAGAAAAAAAGGAATAGTTCAAATTGAATTTTCAGGGGAAAAAGATCTTTCAAATTTGTATGAATTTTTTATGGACAAGGGGAAAAATTTATGATTTCTAAGCATTATGAGATTTTAATATCTGCTTTGCTTTTTCTTTTCATATACCTTTTGGTAATATTTATATTTAATACAAAGCAAAAAATCAAATTGGTTGGCAAAGAAAGTCAAAGTCCAATAATTTTATTTAAAATAAGAAAATTTTCATTAAAAATTAAAATTATTGACGTTATTTCTAAGATTTTGTTAGCGCTGAAATATATTGTTTTGATAGAATATGAAACATTTTATAGGAGTAATATGCTAGTAGATTTTGCCAAAAAGATCGATTACTTTTTGTATGGTTGCGGTTGTTTATATCAATCAAGTGTAACTGAGATTAGAGATACCCTTATAATGTGTGAAGCAATGCTTTTTGGTATAATTGGTGGATTGGGAATTATGATTGCGGTTGAAAAAGAATATATGTTTGGCATTAAAGATAAAAAATTTTTAATTTTGAAATATATCACAGTGGTGTTTGCATTTTTTTCTGTATTTATAGATATGATTTTTTCTGGTTGTGGATTTTTAATAGGGGTCATTTCGGCCGCATTATTTACGATAAGCTTCTTGATATGTGAAATACTTACTGATAGGTGGGTTTTTAATAATTCTTGTAAAATTAAACGTATGGCAAGTTCAAAAATTTTGTGATTGTTAAAAAATTAGGAGAATTTTAATAATGAAAAACAAACAAATAAGTCAATTTATTTTTATAATACTTTTTTTAGGGATAGCTGTGTGGATATTTTTAAATCCCATTGTTACAACGTCTTGTGATAGAGTCCAAGAATTTACTACACTATTAAACAGATTTTTTGAGTTTTGTCATTTAAAATATAATTTTTCTGAAAAAGATACAATTAGCTTGATAAGATTTTTGGAATACTTTATATTAGGTTTGTGTGGTACTGTTGTTTTTTGTGTAAGGAATTTAAAAAACGCGGTAAAAAATATTCCTTTAATTTTGTGCATTGGAATTATGATTGCTGTGTTTGAGGCAAATTTTAGAGCTTTAGAAATACGTGTTGTTTTGTATTCGTTTATCTGTTTAAGTGTTGGATTGATTTTTTGTATGGCTTTAATGTCTTTAAAAAGTACGTCACGAAATGTTAAAAATTCAAAATATAAAGCAAAAAAATATGATAGGAGAAGGTAGTTATGTTAGATATCAAGTTTATAAGAAATAATGTGGAACTTGTAAAAAAAGCAATGAAAGATCGCCAGAAGAATATGGATGATATCATTGATGAAATTTTGAATATAGACGACAAAAGACGTGTTCTTATATCGGAAGTTGAATCTATGCGAGCAACGCAAAATGCTTTTAATAAAAAAATTCCCGTATTAAAAAAATCGGGAGAAAATATTTCCGATATTATGCAAGAAATGAAAAAACTTTCTGAAAAAGTTTCTGAGAAGAACAGTCGTTTGGCAGAGCTTGAGTCCCGCCAAAGAGAATTAATTTTAGGTATTCCGAATGTTCAGAATGAAAGTGTTCCTTATGGTAAAGACGATAGTGAAAATCCTGAAATTAGAAGAAATGGTGTTCCAAGAAAGTTTAATTTTGAAGCCAAACCTCATTGGGAAATTGGAAAAAAGTTAGGCATTTTGGATCCTGAGAGAGCTGCAAAAGTTACTGGCGCTCGTTTCCATTTTTACAAAGGTTTGGGAGCTCGTCTAGAAAGATCGGTAATTAATTTCTTTCTAAATACTCACACGCAAAATGGATATACAGAAATTTTGCCTCCGTTTATTGCCAACAGTGATTCACTTTATGGAACAGGTCAGTTTCCAAAATTTAAGGAAGATGAATTTAAACTGGAGAACCTTGAGTATTATTTAATTCCTACAGCAGAAGTTCCAGTAACTAATTTTCACCGTGATGAAATTTTGGATGGAACTAAGCTACCACTAAAATACTGTGCATATTCAGCTTGTTTTAGATCAGAAGCAGGATCAGCAGGGCGTGATACCAGAGGTCTTATTCGTCAGCATCAGTTTAATAAAGTTGAACTTGTAAAATTTGTAAAGCCTGAAAATTCTTATGAAGAACTTGAAAAACTTACAAATGATGCCGAAAAATTATTACAAATTTTAGAACTCCCTTACAGAGTAGTGTGCCTTTGTAGTGGAGATATAACATTTGGGTCAGCCAAAACTTATGATATAGAAGTTTGGTTGCCTTCGTACGATAGATATGTTGAAATTTCTTCTTGCTCAAATTTTGAAGATTATCAGGCAAGAAGAATGCAAGTGAGATACAAAGATACTCCAAAAGATAAAGCAAAGCTAGTTCATACGCTTAATGGATCTGGACTTGCAGTAGGGCGTACGGTGGCTGCTATTATTGAAAATTATCAAAATGAGGATGGCAGTGTTACTGTTCCAAAGGCTCTTAGAGAGTATATGGGTGTGGATATTATAAAGTAATATTTTATGGATTGTTTGTATATTAAAAAGAAAGGGTATGACATTAATTATGATTAATTCCGAAAAATTTTCAAAAGAAGGACTTACATTTGATGATGTACTGTTGATTCCAGGCAAATCTGAAGTAGAACCCAGAAATGTATCTGTGGAAGCACAACTTACTAAAAATATAAAACTTAATATTCCTGTGGTTACAGCTGCAATGGATACGGTAACAGAATCAAAAATGGCAATAGCTATTGCCAGAGAAGGTGGAATAGGAATAATTCATAAAAATATGTCAATTCTAGACCAGGCTGATCAGGTAGATAGGGTTAAACGTTCAGAAAATGGTATAATTGCTAAGCCCTTTTATCTTTCTCCAACTAATAAAGTTTTTGAAGCTAAAGCGTTAATGGATAAATATAAAATTTCGGGTGTTCCAATTTGTGAAAATAAGAAATTAGTTGGTATTTTAACTAACCGTGATTTGCGTTTTATGACTGGTGCAGAATATGGACAAGATATAGAAAGTGTTATGACACGTGAAAATTTGATTACAGCACCAAGTGGTACATCTATGCGTGAAGCGAAGAATATTTTGCGTTGTCACAGAATAGAAAAGCTTCCGCTTGTTGATGATAATGGAGATTTTTCTGGATTAATTACAATAAAGGATATTGAAAAATCTGCATTATACCCCAACTCTGCAAGAGATAAAGATGGTAGACTTTTATGTGGTGCTGCTATAGGTGCAACAAGCGATGTGTTAGAAAGGGTTAAAGCACTTGTTGCTGCTCACGTGGATGTTTTAGTTTTGGATTCAGCTCACGGTCATAACATAAATGTGGTAAATACGGTAAAAAAGGTTAAACAGGCTTTTCCAAATATAGATTTAATTGCAGGAAATATTGCAACACCAGAGGCGGCAGAAGATCTTATAAATGCTGGTGCAGACGCTGTTAAGGTTGGGATTGGTCCAGGTTCTATTTGTACAACACGTATAATTGCCGGAATAGGTGTTCCTCAAATAACGGCTATTTATGATGTTGCTTGTGTGGCTAAAAAATATGGAGTTAAGGTTATTGCGGATGGCGGAATAAAATATTCTGGAGATGTTGTTAAAGCTCTTGCTGCAGGAGGAGATGTTGTTATGATAGGTTCCCTTGTAGCAGGATGTGATGAATCACCAGGTGAAAATGAAATATATCAAGGCAGAAAATTTAAAACATATCGTGGAATGGGTAGCCTTGCTGCAATGGGTAAGGGTAGCACAGATAGATATTTTCAGAATAATGTATCTAAATTAGTACCTGAAGGTGTTGAAGGACGTGTTGCGTACAAAGGATTACTTTCAGATACGGTGTACCAGTTAATAGGTGGCATTCGGGCAGGGATGGGATATACTGGTTGCAAAAATGTAGAAGAATTACATTCTAAAGCGAAATTTATAAAAATTTCATCTGCTGGACTTCGCGAAAGTCACCCTCATGATATTCAAATAACCAAAGAATCACCAAATTATTCTTATCCTTGTTGAAAGATAAAATTTTATTATTAGGAATTTTTGCAAAATAATAAACAGTCTTTTATATGATTTTTCATCATAGAAGGCTGTTTTTTTAGTTTATGAAAAAATTTTTGTAGTACTGTATTTGTTTGTGTTTATAACATTTGTAATAAACGTTTTGCATTTTGTTTTGTTTTGTGATATAATTAAATTAGCAATAAGTAAAAAATATTTTAAAAAAACGACAGGAGGCCGCTATGTTAAACAAAAAAATTTTTACAGCTTTTCTTTTATCATTAGTTATATTGACTCAAGGCTTTTTGGGTAATGCGTGTGCCTGCAAACCTTCTACAGCAATTGAACATGTTTCACAGAGTACTAATGTAACCAAAACGGAAAATAAAAAAGGTTTATCTTTAAAACAAAAAATAGGTATAGGGTTAGGGTGTGCTGGTATAGCAACTATGGCAGGTATATGTATGTTTGGAACTCCTTCATTTAGTTCGAGTGAATCTTCTTTCCAAATAGCGGAATCGCCTAGATACATTTTTGAAAATAGCATTGAATATATGCAGTTAAACATAGCGGTTATAGGTAGTGATTAAAATTTAAAAGAAAAAGTAATTAGTAAAATTTCTGGATTTACACAAAAAATAGATGAGTATGAAAATGTTTTCTTTATTCAGCCTAGGATAGGCAAGGGGTTTGCAGTTAAATTTTACAATATAAATGAGAATGATGCGGAAGTAATATCAGAGTGTCATTATGCTTTGTGCCCATTCAATTCGAGTGATAAAGGGTTAGATGATAGGATCGTTGAGTTAGGTGAATTAGAAGAATTTATAAGATCAAAAAACTGTTTATTCGATATAAGTCCATTTTAAACAGTTGAAAAAAGCAAAAAGTCTCTAGATTCCATAAATAATCAATGGTTTAGAGACTTTTTATTTTAAAAAAAGATGCGTACGCTCACTTGGTTTTTGTATTTTTACAAATATTTTTTAAATTTTTTTCTTTTATGGCTTCGAAGTTAGTTTTAGATTAAAATTTAGAGTATAAATCATCAGTTAAATCAGTTCTGATATGGTTGGTAATATATGAACCAAAAGATCCAGATCTTAGATTCATTGATCTAAGAGTGTGTAGTAATTCGTGAATAGTATATTCGTTTTTCATCTTTTTGCCTAAATGACGATATATGGTTAATGCTAAAAAACATATAAGAAAGTGTGCTTTGATGACATTTTTATTAATGAAATAACTTGTATTGTCAGCAATTTCACCATTATCAGTAAGGCTTATTGTTTTAATAAACCTCTTGGGATCATTTTGTTTAGGTTTGTCTAATTTTAGAGGATTACTTTCAATTATTTTTTTCGCCCTTAATATTTGACTATTTCTAAGTATGCTTTTGATACTCTTGGTATTTGGTAGAGTATGTAACTATCAGTCTTTACTCTATATCGTTTTCATTAATCCGCTTTATAACGCTTTTGGCCATTTTCCCCTCCTCAACAGTTTAAGTTCTGAATTAATTGTTGTTTAGAAATTAAATCAAATAAAAAATCGACAAATAACGACTAACTATATTAAATTATTGAGTTAGAATGTTGTTAGATAATTTAGCGTAAAAATGTTTAGTTTGGATATTGTTGTCAATGCTTGTAATTTTATGTTAAATCATTAGGGTTTGTCGTACATTATATTTTAGATTGCATATTAAGCAACATTTGTTTTAGAGGAGTGATTTAGTGTGAAAATAAAAAAATTGTTGGTGTTTATTTTATCGTTCATGTTAACAGTTACCTATATTATACACGCAGAAGGTGAATATGGCAAAGTTCCCCGTGTAAATTATGGTGATGTTGTAAAAGAATTCGAAAATAGAAGTAAATTTGGTGATCCAAGTGGACAATTTGTTTATAAACGTGAAAATGTTATAGGTAAAAAGAGAGATGTTTACGTTTTTAATTTGCCTGGAAAATCTGGTATTGAAGTTGGAAAACTCATCCAAAATATTTGCTATGAGCATTTAAAAGATAATTACAAAAACAGCATGAGAAAAGATACGTCGAATATAGTTATGGAAGTTACAGGTGGTGCAGCTGCATCTTTGGCCACAGCGACTGCAGCTATAGCAGCTGTAGATGTTCCTAAAGAGCTAGAAATAATTAGGTTGCCAATTGTTCTTGGGTGTGGCTGTTGTGCATGCTTCTGTAGTTGTTTGACTTGTTGTGCTGGTTGCACATCTCGTGGGATTGAGAGTAAGAGTAAAGATATAAAAAAAATGAGAAAAAAGTTGGTTAAGTTAATTGAAAATGGTGCATTTTTAAATAGTAATGTTTTAGTTATAGCTTTTGATAAGCGAGATAGCTGTTGTTGTCGAAAAAGTGTATACATTGGTTTTAAACGCATAGATGGTTTAAGTGAAACTATTGGACCGATTGTTAAAAGCAGAGATTATTTTCATAATGTTAAGTTTGAAACTGAGATAGTGGATATGAAGAATTTGGATTAGGTAATTAAGATTAGCACGATAATTAGAGTTTTAACTAAGTTGAAAATTAGATGTCAAATAGTGAGGTGTGTATGGTTAGTTGATATCAGATATTAATAGTAAAAAGTTTTATAAAAATTAAAGATGAAGATAATTTTTTAGGAGTGAATGTTTGATGAGTCGATTTTAAAGAAAATATTTAGTATATTAAATAAATAGGAGGATATTTTATGAAAAAATTGTTATCGTTAATCATGGTAGTTTTGATGGGGTTTTTAAGTTGTGGTGTTAGTGGGTATGAAGTTGAATATTTCTCGGATGGTGGAAAAACGATAACTTATACATATGAAGAATTATCGCAATTGAGTGAGAAACATAAACAACTTTTAGAGGAAATTATTAATGATATTAATATTAAAAGAAAAAGGTACACTAATATAAAAATTGTTTCAAATGTGTCATCTGTTTTATGTATAGTGGCGGGGATATTTGTGTGTGTTAATAAAGGTAATAAATTGATACCTGGAATAGCATTAGGTATGTTAGGTGCGTTGAGTTTAGTAGGTGTCACGATGGGATTTAATTGTTTTGTTGATAGTTTGAAAAGTCAAAAAGATGCTGTTGAAGAACGGATCAACGTGATTGATGCAACCAAGCGGAGAGTAAATTCACACATAGCGGATGGGTTGGCCAAGGAATCTGATGTTAAAAGAGATTTTTATTATACATTATTTTTCGATGAAAAAGGGTTTATTTATCAGGTGGAACGTGGTGGAGCAAATATTCCTTATATGGTAACGCCTTTAAAAACAAAATACAGATTAGATAGAATTGGGTGAGAGATATGATAAAAAAGGTAAGTGTTCGTTGTATTTCGGTGCTTCTTGGGATAACTTTATTTACAAATAATATCTTTGGTATGAGTCCAAAAATTGATGAGGCTGCTTTAATAGCAAAATTTTGTGATCAATACTATGGAACTAGAAAGTCGAAAAAGGGAACATCTAAAGGTGCTAATGGATTTTGTGCAAATCCAAGTGATAAATTTATGAAACATGATGTTGTATCTTTGTACTATATTCAGCCAGGTGGTACTTATAAAGGAGAAACTAGAGATGTTTATGTTTGGAATTTACCTGGTGTAGTGGATACGGAATCTTTTGGAATATGTAGTATTCTGATAAATTGTCTTAAAAATGCGAGTCAACGACTTGATTCTGGGTCAGCTGTGAGAATGATTGAACATGGTAAGAAACTTAAATTTTTGGCGAAGGAAGTTTTAGATAAAGGAGGAATAGTTGTAGATATTATCAAAGAAGGAGCGGCTGCTTTTGGATTTACACCAGAAGTATTAATAAATGCATTTAAAAGAAGTATGGAGATTTTTAGAATTAAGAATCCAAAACAGATGGCGGAATCTTTGTGTAAGTGTACTAATGAATTTATTAGTAGTGGTGAAATTAAAACTAGTAGTGGTATATTTAAATTTGCGCCATATATTCCACATGTGATATTTGTTGTGTTACATGCATTCGGCGTATATTTTGTGTCACAAGGGTATGCTGCGGTTAATGAAGATGCGCGTAACATAGCTGATACAGAAACTATTATTATTACCTTTTTTAATTTAATTGTTGATGAAAAATATCTTGGTTCAAATATTGTTGTTATGGCAAAAGATAATACATCAATACCTTGGTATGATCCATTTCGTCATGGTAAGATGCCTTTTATTGGTTTTTGGTGTCATAATGGTATTGAAAAATATGGTGCACCAATATTTGATGTACGCTGGCTTAGTTCGGATGCTGCGCCAATGTGGGCGATTACATTTGTAAAAGATTCAGCGAAACAATTAAGCAAAGAAGATTCTCCATTGTCTATGTGGAAAGCTTTAAAGGATGCAAAAGAAAGTTTAAATAGTGTCAAAAAAAGTTTAAGTGATACGGCAAAACTATGTAGTGTGTTGTCTGATAATTCGGATCATTTGATTGAGTGGGTAAAATGATAATCATAAAAGGAAAATGTAAAAATAGATTTTATAAAAAGCTTGATTTTTTTATCTTGTTATGATATCATAAAACGGTACGACTGCAGATGATATGCGTTGAAGCGGGAGGTTGCGATTGTAAAATCGGTTTTTCCGTGGAGTATGTCCGATTTTAAACCGGGCGAAAAGTTTTAAAAAGTTTTGAATTTATACATATAAATTGAATATGTATAGTTTAAAATTATATGCTTTTGACTAAACCGGGCTAAACGTGTAGTTTATCCGTTTTTATTTTATACAAACGCGGAACACCCGGGCAAGTGGATAGCATAAATGCCGCCCACTATAATAATGTAAGGAGGCGATTTAATGGCAGTCAAAGAAAAAATCAGGGTTAGAATTAAAGGTTATGATGCAAAACTTGTTGATGCAGCGTCCTTAAAAATTGTTCAAACTGCAACAAAGACGGGTTCAAAGGTTTCTGGTCCTATACCGTTACCAACTGAAAAGCAAGTCGTTACAATTCTTCGTTCTGTTCACGTTAACAAAGATAGCCGCGAACAATTTGAAATGAGGACTCATAAAAGGCTTATCGACATATTAAAGCCATCTGAAAAAACAGTTGATTCTATGATGAATCTTGAGCTCCCTGCAGGTGTTGAAATAGAAATAAAACTATAATCAACGAACACGCAGCCGAGGTCAAGTTAACCAAAATTGGTTAACCAATAACCTAAATAGGAGGAAAGAGTTATATGAAAAAGGCGATCATTGGGAAAAAGGTAGGAATGACCCAAGTTTTTGATGAAAATGGTAAAATTATTCCGGTAACAGTCATTGAAGCAGGGCCGTGTGTGATTTCTCAGAAAAAAACAATTGAGATCGACGGGTATGATGCTGTGCAGATTGGATTTGGTGATTTAAGGCCTAAATTGGTTAATAAACCCATGAAGGGTCATTTTGATAAATCTGATGTGGCACCAAAAAGAGTTTTAAAAGAGTTTCGCTTTGAAGATGTTTCAAATATGAATGTTGGCGATATAATCAAAGCTGACGTATTTGAAAATGGTCAAAAAGTAGATGTAATTGGCACGAGCAAAGGAAAAGGATATGCGGGCGTAATTAAGCGCTGGAATTTTGGAAGACTTAAAGAAACTCATGGTACTGGACCTACTGTTCGCAAAGGTGGATCGATAGGCGCTTGTTCTGATCCTTCGAGAGTTTTTAAGGGAAAAAAGATGTCTGGTCATCTTGGTGCTGAAAGAGTTACAGTACAAAATTTGAAAATTGTTAAAATTGATGCAGAAAACAATTTGATTGCGATAAAAGGTGCTGTTCCGGGTCCAAACGGTGGAATCGTACTTATTCGTGACAGTGTAAAAGCATAAGGAAGGAGGAATTGTGATGCCTAAAGTAGCTGTACTTGATATGACAGGTAAAGAAGTGGGAACTGTTGAACTTTCTGATTTTGTTTTTGGCATAAAGCCGAATGTATCAGTTATGCATGATGTTGTTGTAAATCATTTGGCAAATAAACGGCAAGGAACTCAAAGTGCGTTAACGCGTTCAGAAGTATCCGGTGGCGGAAGAAAACCATGGAGACAAAAAGGAACCGGTCATGCAAGACAGGGGTCTATCAGAGCTCCGCAGTGGAAACATGGTGGTATTGTATTTGCGCCAAAGCCGCGTGATTATAGCTATTCTCTTAACAAAAAAGTTAAACGTTTGGCTATGAAGTCAGCTTTTTCAAGCAAGTTGCTTGATGACTCTATTGTGGTTCTTGATTCTTTTGAGCTTGCTGAGTATAGAACTAAATCTGTTATTAATGTTTTAAATGCGATAAATGCAAATGATAAAGCTTTAATAGTATTGCCGGAAATGGATGATAAAATTATTAAATCGGCAAGGAATATTTCTGGTGTAAAAACATCTCAGGTTAATACACTTAATGTTTACGATATTTTAAATTCTCGTAAGTTAGTTATTGTTAAAGATGCAATTAGCAAAATTGAGGAGGTGTATGCGTAATGTTGGCACGTGATATTATAATTCGTCCTATAGTTACAGAAAAGACAATGCTTGGTATGCCTAATAAAAAATACACCTTTGAAGTTGCAAAAAAAGCAGGGAAAATAGAGATTGCAAAAGCAGTTGAAGATATTTTTAAGGTTAAAGTAGCAAAAGTTAATACTTTAAAAATTAGAGGTAGAAAACGTCGTCAAGGTAGATTTGTTGGGTATACTCCTTCTTGGAAAAAAGCTTATGTTACTTTGACTTCTGATAGTAAAGGGATTGAGTTTTTCGAAGGAATTATTTAATTCGGTAATATTTAAGTTTTTTAATTGTTTTTGGTTTAATTTAATAAAAGCAGTGTAAGGAGGAGTCAGCCTCCGCAAAGCTTAAAAATTAAGGAGAGTGAATTAATTGGCAATAAAAAATTATAAACCGACCACACCTTCCAGAAGAAACATGTCAGTTACAGATTATTCTGAGTTGTCGAAAAAGGGTCCAGAGAGAAGTCTTCTTTGTTCTTTGAATAAAAAGGCAGGTCGCAATAGTTATGGTCGTATAACTGTTCGTCATAGAGGCGGCGGAAATCGAAGAAAGTATCGTATAATTGATTTTAAACGTCAGAAATTTGATGTTCCTGGAAAAGTTGTTTCTTTAGAATATGATCCAAATCGTTCTTCACATATTGCGTTGGTCGAATACACTGATGGTGAAAAAAGATATATTATTGCTCCATACGGACTTACAGTAGGGCAAGAGATTATGGCTAGTGTTTCAGCTGATATTAAAACGGGAAATGCTCTTCCGCTTTTAAATATTCCGGTTGGTACTTTCATTCATAATGTTGAACTCTATCCTGGAAAAGGTGCACAGCTTGCAAGAGCAGCAGGAAATATGGCTCAACTTATGGCTAAAGAAGGAAAACTTGCTCTTTTAAGACTTCCTTCAGGTGAACTTAGAAATGTTCCTGTTGAATGTATGGCTACGATTGGTCAAGTTGGAAATATAGATCATGAAAATGTTAAAATTGGTAAAGCAGGTCGTAAGCGCAATATGGGCTGGAGACCAACAGTTCGTGGTTCTGTTATGAACCCATGTGATCACCCACATGGTGGTGGTGAAGGAAAATCTCCTGTTGGTAGACCAGGACCTACTACACCTTGGGGTAAACCTGCTCTTGGATATAAAACAAGATCTAAGAAAAAATCTTCCAACAAATTTATTGTTAAACGTAGAAATGGCAAATAATTAGGGAAAGGAGTGCATTGTATTGAGTAGAAGTTTAAAGAAAGCGCCTTTTGTTGCACCGTCTTTGTTTAAAAAAGTAAAAGAATTAAATAAATCTGGTGAAAAAAAGGTACTTAAGACTTGGAGCAGATCTTCAACAATTTTCCCTGAATTTGTAGGTCACACGTTTGCTGTTCACGATGGACGTAAACACGTTCCTGTATATATCACGGAAGATATGGTTGGACATAAGCTTGGCGAATTTGCGCCAACAAGAACATTTAAAGGGCACGCTGGCTCAAAAACAACAGGTAAAAAATAATAACCTGCGAAAGGAGTTGTAATCATGGAAGCAAAAGCTCATTTAAGATACGCTCGCATTTCGCCGCGTAAGGTTTCTGTAGTTCTGGATTTGATCAGAAATAAACCTGTCGAGTATGCTATGGCAATTCTCAAAAACACTCCCAAGTCAGCTTGTGAGTACCTTGAAAAATTGCTTAAATCAGCTATGGCTAATGCGGTAAATAATTATCAGATGGATGTATCTCGTCTTTACGTTTCAAAATGTTTTGTATGTCCTGGCCCAATTCTTAAAAGAATTAGACCGATGTCAAAGGGCAGAGCATACAGAATCGAAAAAAGAAGCTCTCATGTTACTATAGTTTTAGAAGAGAAAAATTAGTGGAAAAGGGGGTTAACTATGGGGCAAAAAGTAAATCCACACGGGTTTCGTGTGGGGATAATTAACAATTGGGATTCACGTTGGTTTGTTAAGAAAAAAGATTTTGCTGATGCTTTAGTTGAAGATTATAAAATTCGTAAAATTTTAACTAAAAAGCTCAAAGCTGCGGGAGTTCCAAAAATTGAAATCGAAAGAGATAATTCTAAAGTTCGTCTTCATATTCACTGTGCTAAACCTGGTATTGTAATTGGAAAAGGTGGCGCAGAAATTGATAAATTAAAAGTCTTTTGTGAAAAATTAATTGGAAAGCCTGTAGTGATAAATATAGTTGAGGTTAAAAATTCAGATGTAAATGCTAAATTGGTAGCCGAAAATATAGCTGCTCAGCTTGAGAAGAGAATTTCTTTTAGACGTGCACTTAAACAAGCTATGGGACGTTCGATGAAAGCTGGAGCAAAAGGTATTAAAACGCAAGTTTCTGGAAGACTTGGCGGTGCTGAAATTGCAAGAACTGAACATTATCACGAAGGTACAATTCCGCTTCAAACAATTAGAGCAAATATAGATTATGGATTTGCCGAAGCGGCAACAACTTATGGTATTATCGGAGTAAAAGTTTGGATATATAAGGGTGAAGTTTTGGTTAACTCTTCCAAACCTGGAGCTGCGAAAGGGGGCCGTAAAGATGCTATTGCCAAAAAGAACTAAGTACAGAAAAGTACATCGTGGAAGAATGACAGGTCGTGCTACAAGGGGTAATGTTGTTTCTCACGGACAATTTGGTTTGCAAGCATTGGAGCCCGCTTGGATTACTTCAAATCAGATAGAAGCTGCTCGTGTTGCTATGACAAGATTTTGCAAGAGAGCAGGTAAAGTTTGGATAAAAATATTTCCTGACAAACCGGTTACGAAAAAACCTGCTGAAACTCGTATGGGTAAAGGTAAAGGATCTCCAGAATTTTGGGTTTCTGTTGTAAAACCAGGAAGGGTTATGTTTGAGATTGGTGACGTGCCGGAAGCTACTGCGAGAGAAGCTATGCGTTTGGCAGCTCACAAATTGCCAATTAAATGTAAATTTGTAGAGAGAGAAAATACAGAATGTAACCTTAAAGAAACGGATGGTGAGGTGTAATGAAAATTTCAGAAATCAGAAATTTGAGTCATGATGATTTGAATAATAAGCTTAAAGACCTTAAGTCCGAACTTTTTAACCTTAGGTTTCAACTTGCTATAAATCAGCTTGAAAACCCTATGCGCATTCGTGCCGTTAAAAAAGATATTGCAAGGGTCCAAACTACAATTTGCGAACGTAAAAAAGAATTAAGCGAAGCTGTTTCTAACGTATAACGGAAGGAGGATGCATTTTGAACGGAAGAAATATGAGAAAAGTGGAAGTTGGTAAAGTTGTTAGTGATAAAATGGATAAAACAATTATCGTGGCAGTTAAAGATAGTGTAAAACATCCACTTTATAATAAGATTGTTAAACACACTAAAAGATTAAAAGTTCATGATGAAAATAATGAATGTAAAATTGGCGATAAAGTTGAAGCCATGGAAACGAGACCTCTTTCTAAAGATAAAAGATGGAGACTTGTAAATATCATAGAGAGAGCTAAATAAATTAAGGTTAGTTTTAAAAATGTTTAACCGGTTAGGAGGAATGATTAGCTGTGGTACAACCTCAAACTCTTTTGAAAATAGGAGACAATACAGGTGCTAAAGAGATTATGTGTATAAGAGTTCTTGGCGGCACTGGTAGAAAATATGCAAGAGTTGGCGATGTTGTTGTGGCTTCTGTAAAAAAAGCATCACCCGGAGGCGTTGTAAAAAAAGGGGACGTTGTTAAAGCCGTTGTTGTCCGTACGGTCAACAAAACACGCCGTGAAGATGGCTCTTATATAAGTTTTGATGAAAATTCAGCCGTTATCATTAAAGATGACAAAACTCCGAAAGGTACACGTATTTTTGGACCCGTTGCAAGAGAATTGCGTGAAAGCGGTTATCTCAAAATAGTGAGCCTTGCTCCGGAAGTTCTTTAACAGGAGGTGTTTACTGTTGTTTAAAAAAAGTAAGAATAAAGCAGCTCGTTCCGGTAACGGTACAGTTCATGTTAAAACCGGAGATAAAGTTGTTGTTCTTAGCGGCAAAGATCGCGGAAAAGAAGGAAAAGTTGTTGCAGTCAGTCCTAAAGAAGGTAAGCTGATTGTTGAAGGTGTTAACATTGTTTCTAAACATGTTAAACCCCGCAAAGCAGGTCAGGAGGGCGGAATTGTAAAAACTGAAGGAGCTATGTACGCTTCTAAAGTTCAGTTGATTTGTCCTCATTGCGGTAAACCAACCAGAATCGCACATAAATTTATGGACGATGGTTCAAAAAAACGTAGCTGTAAAAAATGCAGCGAAGTTCTGTAAGGAGGATACGAATGGCAAGACTAAAGGATCTTTATAAAGAAACCGTTATGCCAAAACTTAAAGAAAAATTTGGTTATAAAAACATAATGCAAATCCCTAAAATTGAAAAAGTAGTTATAAACGTTGGCGCCGGTGAAGCAAAAGATAATTCTAAAGTTATTGGTTCTATCCTTGAAGATCTCAGTACGATTACCGGTCAAAGACCTGTAGTTTGTACAGCAAGAAAATCTGTTGCGAATTTTAAAATTCGTGAAGGAATGAAAATTGGAGCAAAAGTAACGCTCCGCGGTGAAAAAATGTACGAGTTTTTAGATAGATTTTTTAATTTGGCTTTGCCAAGGGTTAGAGACTTCAGAGGAATCAATCCAAATTCTTTTGATAAAAAAGGTAACTACAATATGGGAGTAAAAGAGCAACTTATTTTCCCAGAAATTGAATATGATAAAATTGATAAAATTCGCGGAATGGATATTTCTATTTCTACAACTGCGAAAACTGATGATGAAGCAAGAGAATTACTAAGACTCATGGGTGCACCATTTGCAAAATAAGGAGGGAATATTGTGGCTAAAACGTCATTAAAAGTAAAACAAAGCCGTGAGCAGAAATTTTCTACTCGTGAATACTCCAGATGCAGAATATGCGGAAGGCCGCATGGTTACCTTCGCAAATTTGGTATATGCCGTATTTGTTTTAGGGAACTTGCATACAAAGGAGAAATCCCGGGCGTGAAAAAAGCAAGCTGGTAATATTTAGCAAAGGAGGTAAATGATTTATGCAAATTACAGATACAATTGCAGATTTACTTACAAGAATTCGTAACGCAAATTCTGCAAAACACGAAACTGTTGAAATTCCTTCTTCCAATATGAAAAAAGCAATTGTGGAGATTTTATTTGAAGAAGGTTATATTGATAAATTCGTGGTATCCGAAGATGAAAAACAAGGTGTGATTAAGGTTTTCCTTAAGTATGTAGAGGGGAAAAAGCCGGCGATTACAGGGCTTAAAAGAGTTTCAACACCCGGACTTAGAATTTACAGTGATGTGGAAAACATGCCTAAGGTTATGAAAGGACTTGGAATAGCGCTAATTTCAACGTCTAAAGGTATTATGACTGACCGTAGAGCGCGAAAAGAAAATGTAGGCGGAGAAGTGCTTGCATTTGTTTGGTAGTTAAATTTTGTTGTTAGAAGGGGTGACATAGAGTGTCTAGAATTGGAAGAAAACCCATAAATATTCCCGCCGGTGTAGATGTAACAATGTCTGACGGTGTTGTAACAGTTAAAGGTGCTAAAGGTACTTTGACTCAAAAAATTCATCCAAGGATGAATGTAATAATCGAAAATGGAATTGTGGAAGTTAAAAGACCTAACGATCAAAAAGAGAGCAGATCTCTTCACGGTCTTACAAGAACTTTAATAAATAATATGATCGAGGGAGTTACTAACGGTTTTAAAAAAGAGTTGGAAGTAAACGGTGTTGGGTATCGTGTTCAAAAGCAAGGCAATAATCTTGTTATGAATTTGGGATTTTCACATCAGGTTACAGTTCCAGAAATACCGGGAATTAAATTAGAAGTTCAAGGTAATAAAATTTCTGTATTGGGTTGCGATAAACAGCAAGTTGGGCAATTTGCCGCTGAGATTCGTGAAAAACGTCCACCAGAACCTTATAAAGGTAAAGGTATTAAGTACGTTGATGAAGTTATTCGTCGTAAAGAAGGAAAAACAGGTAAAAAATAATTAGGAGTGTGAATTAACATGGTAAACAAGGCAGATAAAAATCAGGCCCGTTTAAGACGCCACAGAAGAGTTCGTGGTAAAATATCGGGTACAGCCGCTCGTCCTCGTATGAATGTTTTCCGCTCCAGGAGTAATATTTATGCTCAGATAATAGATGACGTTAGTGGCGTGACATTAGTTTCAGCTTCAACTGTTGAAAAAGATTTTGGCATGTATGGTGGTAATAAAACAGCTGCTAAGAAAGTTGGAGAACTTATTGCTAAACGTGCTCTAGAGAAAAAAATTGAGAATGTAGTATTTGATCGTGGTGGATATATTTTCCATGGTCGTGTTAAAGAATTAGCAGAAGGTGCCAGAGAAGGCGGCCTTAAGTTTTAATTAAAAAGGAGGGAAATACTTTTGGCTAGAATAGATGCTTCAGTGCTTGATTTAAAAGAGAGACTTGTTGCTATTAACAGAGTTTCGAAAACTGTAAAAGGTGGACGCATTTTCAAGTTTGCTGCTCTTATGGTAGTAGGTGATGGGAAAGGTCACGTTGGATTTGGAATTGGTAAATCCGGAGAAGTCCCAGATGCTATTAGAAAAGGGATAGAGGATGCTAAGAAGAATCTTATTGAAGTACCACTTAAAGGTGTTACAATTCCTCATGAATATATTGGCGAATATGGTGCAGCGAGAGTTCTTATGAAACCTGCCGCACCTGGTACCGGAGTTATAGCAGGTGGACCAGTTCGTGCAGTTGTTGAATCAGCAGGGATTAAAGATATTCGTACAAAAGCTCTACGTTCAAATAATCCATGTAATGTGGTAAGAGCGACGATTGAGGGATTGAAATGTCTACGCAACGCGGAAGAGGTTGCAGCTCTTAGAGGTAAAACAGTGAAAGAAATTTTAAGATAAAGGGGTCAGCAGTATGAAGACTTTAGAGATTAAATTGGTTAAAAGTTTAGCTGGCCGCATTAAAAAACAAAGTGCGACAGCTGAGTCGTTGGGCCTCAGAAAAATCAGCGATGTTTCTGTTCAACCTGATAATGAAGCAACTCGTGGAAAAATTAATACAATTGCTCATTTGGTTGAAGTTTCAGAAAAATAAGATGGTTATGTATTTTAAGTAATCATAGGCCTCACGTGTAGTGATTTGATAGATAATATTAATTATTAAATTTGTTTTTAAAAATTTTATTACATTTATCTAACTAAAGGTTTAAAATAGGTGCAATGCGCGTATAATTGTAGGAGGTGAATTTAAGTTGGAATTACATGATTTGGTATGTACTGAAGGCTCAAAAAAGAAATCTAAAAGAATAGGTCGTGGACATGGTTCTGGCTGGGGTAAAACTGCAGGAAAAGGACATAAAGGTCAAAACGCAAGATCCGGTGGTGGAGTTCGCCCGGGATTTGAAGGAGGGCAAATGCCTCTTCAAAGAAGAATTCCAAAGAGAGGTTTCAACAATATTTTTGCTAAAAAAGTAATAGCTATTAATGTTGACGATCTTGAAAGATTTGGTGAAGGCTCTGTTGTTGATATTAATGAGTTAATTAATATGGGACTTATTAAACGAAATTTTGACAAAATTAAAATTTTAGGCAAGGGTTCCATTTCTAAAAATTTAACTGTTAAGGCACATGTGTTTTCGAAATCTGCAGTTGAAAAAATTGAAGCTGCAGGCGGAAAGGCAGAGGTGATTTGACTTGATAAAAACATTAATTAATTCTTGGAAAGTACCGGAACTCAGAAAAAAACTTTTGTTTACTATTTTAATAATAATTGTATTTAGAATAGGTTCTGTAATACCAGTTCCATTTTTAAACGTGGAAGCTTTGTCTGGTATGATGGGGAGTTTGGCTGATGGTGGAGCTATTTTAGCTTATTTAGATACACTTTCCGGTGGTGCATTTGCTCAAGCTACCCTTTTTGCGATGTCAGTTTCGCCGTACATTAATGCGTCAATTATAATGCAGCTTATGGCTGTAGCAATACCATATCTTGAATCATTGCAAAAAGAGGGCGAAGAAGGAAGGAAGAAGTTAACGGCAATTACAAGATATTTAACAATATCTCTTGGACTTTTACAAGGAACAGCATTTTACTTTTATTTAAAAAGTGGAAGTTATATGGGCCAGTCTATAGTTAAATATACACAAGGTCCTGAAGGATTATTTGCCGCAGCAGTTATAATATTTTGTTTTACTGCTGGTACAGCACTTATGATGTGGCTTGGTGAACAGGTGAATGTTAAAGGTGTTGGAAATGGTATTTCGATTTTGATGTTTGCGGGTATAGTTTCGAGAATGCCAAGTCTTATAAAAAAATTAGTAGATTATTTTAGTCTTGCAGTGCATTCTCCGACAACATTTGGGAAATTTTATGTGTATGTTCCTGTCTTTGTATTTATGTTTTTCTTTATGATGTGGGTAATTGTTTATATGAATGATGCGGAACGTAGGGTCCCTGTTCAATATTCAAAACGCACAGTTGGAAGGAAAATGTATGCTGGTCAAAATAGTCATATTCCTCTTAAAATAGGAATAGCAGGAGTTATGCCAATAATTTTTGCAACGTCTATCTTGGCAGTACCTAATTTTGTTAACTTTTTTGCACATCCATCTGGAATTATGAAAAAGATTTTAGATTCATTTTCTATAAATGGTCTTGTGTATACTATTACTTACTTCTTTTTGATTATAATGTTTGCATATTTTTATGTCGCGATTACTTATAATCCTATAGAAATGGCAAATAATTTGCGTCAAAGCAATGGCGTAATACCCGGAATAAGGCCGGGCAAACCTACTTCAGATTATTTTTCTAAGGTGCTTTCTAAAGTAACTTTATTGGGTGCTTTATTCCTCGCATTTATTGCTTTGCTTCCAATAGGTTTTTCAAATTTGAGTGGAATGCACAATCTTTCAATGGGTGGTACTTCAATTATAATTATGGTTGGAGTTGCTCTTGAAACGGTTAAACAAATGGAATCTCAGCTTATGATGAGACATTATAAAGGATTTTTGGATTAATATTTTTTGAAATGTCTAAAATTTTTCGCTTGAAATTCGTAAATTTTTAAAAAGGAGGATTTATTGAAATGAACATAATATTTTTAGGAGCACCTGGTGCTGGAAAAGGTACTCAATCGGAAATAATATCCCGTTTTTTTAAAATTCCTACGATTTCGACGGGAAATATTATTCGAGAAGCGCTGAAGAGCGGTTCAGAGATGGGACTTAAAGCTAAGTCATTTATAGATAAAGGAAATTTAGTCCCTGATGATGTGGTTATAGGGATAGTCAAAGATAGAGTAAGTTTAAGTGATTGTAAAAATGGATTTATTCTTGATGGTTTCCCTAGGACCGTTGCACAGGCCGAGGCGCTGGATGAATTAGGTATAAATATTGATAAAGTCATTGATATAGATGTTAGTGATGATATTATTTATAGAAGAATGTCCGGCCGCCGTATTTGTGATAAATGTGGAAAAACTTACAATATTTATTTTGAAGGTACTAAACCGGCAAATGATGGTAAGTGTGACACATGCACAGGTGCCCTCATTCAGCGCATGGATGACAAATTAGAAACGGTTAAGCAGCGCCTTAAAGTTTATCGTGATCAAACTTTTGTTTTGAAGTCATATTATGATAAAAAAAATAAAAGGTTTGTGATTGATGGAGCCAAACCTGTTGATGAAATTACTAAGGATATTATTGAAGTATTAGAGGCATAAGATATGATAATTTTAAAATCAAATCATGAAATAGATCTCATGAAAGAAGCAGGGAAAATTTCTGCTAGAGCGTTAAAAATTGGAGGCGAGGCCGTTGAACCCGGCGTTAGCACCGAATATATAAACAATCTTATGCACAAATATATTGTTTCTCAGGGCGCAAAACCCAGTTTCCTAGGTTATGGTGATTTTCCAAAAAGTAGCTGCATATCTATTAATAATGAAGTCATTCATGGCATACCTTCCAACGATCGTATTATTAAAAGTGGAGATATTGTAAGCATAGATGTAGGTGCGTATTTCCATGGTTATAATGGTGACAATGCTTGGACGTTTGCGTGTGGAGATATCACTTCTGAACTTCGTATGTTACTTGATACTACCAAAGAAAGTCTTTTTGAAGGAATAAAAGCAGCAAAGTTTGGTAATAGAATTGGTGATATTGGTAACACGGTGGAAGAGTACGTCAAAAAACGTGGTTACTCGGTGGTTCGCGATTTTGTGGGGCATGGAGTAGGCGCGTCTATACACGAAGAACCGTCAGTCCCTAATTATGGTGTTAAAGGCCATGGACCAAGGCTTGTTAAAGGTATGACAATTGCAATTGAGCCGATGGTTAATATGGGAACAGGAAAAGTTGTTGTTTTGGATGATGAATGGACGACTGTAACAGCGGATAATAAGCCTTCTGCGCATTTTGAACATACTGTTGCCATTACCCAAAACGGCGCAGTAATTCTTACGGATCCTTCTTAAAAGGGTGTGAGTTATGGAACTAAAAAAAGGTGTTATAGTTATCTCCAAAGCAGGTCATGATAAAGGTGATTTTCAAGTGGTTGTTGATTTTGATGAAAATTACGCCTGGGTTTGTGATGGAAAATATAGACCTGTTGAAAGACCTAAAAAGAAAAAATGGATTCATACTAAAGTTACGAATATGGTGATTAAAGAGGAACTATTAACTACAAATAAATCAGTAAGAAAAGCTATTAATGCTTTTATTGGGATTTGAATTCATTTTAAAATTAAAAAAAGGTGGTGGAGCAGGAAAGGTGATTTTTAAATTCTAGTGTTTAAAATCACATTCCGATAGTATGTCAAAAAGTGATGCTATAGAATTAGAAGGTAAAATTGTAGAAGTTCTTCCAAATGCAATGTTTAAGGTAGAGCTTCCAAATGGTAAAGTTATTCTTGCATATACATCTGGTAAACTCAGAATGAATTATATAAGAATATTGCAAGGTGATACTGTTACGGTTGAGATTTCTCCTTATGATTTGACTAAGGGGAGGATTACATGGCGTTCCAAAGGTGGTAAGGAAGAAAAAAATTCTGATAATTTGAATCAATCTTCAAGTGGTTCAGATGGAGTAAATGTAGATTAAAGATTAGGAGGAGAAAGCAGTGAAAGTTAGACCTTCTGTTAAACCAATTTGTGAAAAATGCAAAATTATAAGAAGAAAAGGCAAAGTTATGGTAATATGCGAAAATCCTAAGCATAAGCAAAGACAAGGATAGTATAAAAATAAATTTGGAGGTGGCTTAAGAAATGGCCCGTATATCAGGCGTCGACTTGCCAAGAGATAAAAGAATTGAAGTCGGTCTTACTTATATATTCGGTATAGGAAGAACGTCAGCAAAGAAAATTATTGCTAAAACAGGGGTAAATCCTGATACAAGAGTTAGGGATTTAACCGAGGAAGATGTAGCTAAGCTCAGAGCTTGTATTGATGGAGAATATAAGGTTGAAGGTGACCTTAGAAGCATTATTGCATTCAATATCAAGAGGCTTATTGAAATTGGTTGTTATCGTGGAATTCGTCATAGAAAAGGTCTTCCAGTGAGAGGACAAAGGTCCAAAACAAACGCAAGAACTAGAAAAGGTCCAAGAAAAACTATGGCAAATAAAAAAGGTTAATTATAGTGAAGGAGGAATAATTTAATGGCAGTACAAAGTGGCTCCAAGAAAGCATCTGCTCGTAAACGTCGCAATCACAAAAATATTGAACGTGGCGCAGCTCATATACAATCAACTTTTAACAATACACTTGTTACTATTACAGATATGGATGGCAATGCTGTTTCATGGGCAAGTGCAGGAGGACTTGGATTTAAAGGTTCCAAAAAATCTACTCCGTTTGCGGCTCAAACGGCAGCAGAAACAGCAGCAAAGGCAGCGAAAGAGTATGGAATGCAAACTGTTGAGGTCTATGTAAAAGGTCCAGGGTCAGGGCGTGAGGCAGCAATTCGTGCACTTCAGGCTACAGGACTTGATGTTAGTATGATTAAAGACGTAACACCCATTCCTCATAATGGTTGTCGTCCCCCTAAAAGAAGACGTGTTTAATTTAAAAGTATCGGAGGTGTAAATAGTAGTATGGCAAGATATACAGGTGCGGTGTGCAGAATATGCCGCAGAGAAGGACAAAAATTATTTTTAAAAGGCGAAAGATGTTATACAGGAAAATGTGCATTTGCAAGGCGTTCATATGCTCCAGGTCAACATGGCCAAGGTCGTAAAAAATCTTCTGAGTATGGTTTACAACTTAGAGCTAAACAAAAAGCAAGATATTATTATGGTGTTCTTGAGCATCAATTTGCTCACTATTTTGAACTTGCTACTAAGATGAAAGAAGGTAAGAAAGGTGAAAACCTTCTTGCAATTTTAGAGTCTCGTTTAGATAATATTATTTATCGTTTGGGGTGGGCAAGTTCAAGAGCAGAAGCGAGACAATTGGTAGTTCACGGTCACTTTAGCGTAAATGGGCGCAGAGTTAACATACCTTCATACTTGGTAAGAGTTGACGATGTGGTTTCTATAAATGAAAAATCTCGCGACAGCGTAAAAATTAAGTCTATTATCGAAGCTAATAGCGGAAAAATAGTTCCGAAATGGCTTGAACTTAACGGTGAAAAATTTGAAGCTAAAAAAATAGCTATGCCGTCAAGAGAAGATATTGATCTTGATGTTCAAGAAACTCTGATCGTCGAATTGTACTCCAAATAACGTTTTAATTATAGCGTCATGTGTTTTTGAGGTGCTTTCTTCAATTTTAAAAGTATCAAGGAGGATTTGATGATTGAAATAGAAAAACCTCGGATTAGCTTACAAGAGGTTTCTGAGGATAAAAATTATGGTAAATTTGTATTGGAACCTCTCGAGAGAGGTTTTGGAAATACGTTGGGTAACAGTTTAAGAAGAGTCTTGTTGTCGTCTCTTCCGGGTGTTGCTCCAAGTAGTATTAAAGTTGATGGTGTAATGCATGAATTTTCTACTATCCCTGGTGTTAAGGAAGACGTTACAGAAATAGTTTTAAATATAAAGGGCCTTTTGGCTAAAATAGATGGTGATCATCCTAAAACAGTTGAAATCGATGCTGTAGGCCCTTGTAACGTCACAGCTGGAATGATTATTCATGACAGTGAAGTTGAAATAATTAACCCAAAACATCACATTGCAACATTGGGTGATTGTGCAAAATTGCATATGGAAATTACACTAGACAAGGGCAGAGGTTATGTTTCGCTCGAAAGGCATAAAGCCAATAATACTGATCCCATTATAGGGGTTTTAGCTGTGGATTCAATTTATACTCCTGTTTTAAAGGTAAATTATACTGTTGAAAATACTCGTGTAGGTCAGATTACAGATTACGATAAACTTTGTTTGGAAGTTTGGACTAATGGAGTGATAACGGCTGAAGAAGCGGTTTCGATTGCAGCTAAAATTTTGATAGAACATTTAAATTTATTTGTGGGGCTTTCTGATGTTGCAGAATCAACAAATTTGATGGTAGAAAAACCTGTTGCAACATCTCCTACTAACTTAGATGTTACAATTGATGAACTGGAACTATCGGTTAGATCATTTAATTGCCTTAAAAGAGCAGGAATAAATACAGTTCTCGATTTGACCAGTAAAACAGAAGATGAAATGATGAAAGTTAGAAATTTGGGACGAAAATCTCTTGATGAAGTAATAGAAAAATTGCATTCTATGGGATTAGATTTGTCTCACCCAAATGAATAGAGTTTTGCGAATAAGGAGGTAAAAGATTTATGTCACGTAAAAGAAAGCTTGGTAGAGCTACTTCGCATAGGCTTGCTATGCTCAGAGCGTTAGTTACTTTTCTTTTTGAAAATGGGAAAATAGAAACAACTTTAACAAGAGCTAAAGAGGTTAGATCATTAGCAGAAAAAATGATCACTATAGCTAAGGTTGATAGTCTTCACAATAAACGTATGATTTTCTCTTTTGTAACAAAAAAAGATGTTGCAAGGAAACTTTTCAGTACGAGTGCGTCAAAGTATGCAGATATAAATGGTGGTTATACACGTATTACGAAATTGGGGCCAAGACGTGGAGATGGTGCCGAGATGGCCATTATAGAATTGATTTAATTTAATAATTTGTTTTTAATTATCGTTCATGCCGGAGAATTGTTTTTCGGCATGAACGAAATGTGTATTTGCGAAAGAATTCTAAAAAGAAAGAAGGGAAAAAGGAGTTTATAGGCTTAAATTTTAAGTTTAAGCAGATATTTACTCGATTATTATTATGGATTTAATGTTGTTTGTAGCAATAGGATCTTTAATATCTCTTTGTTTTGCAGCTTTTTTGTATAATAGAGTTCGTAGTCATTCTGAAGGAACTGAAAAAATGATTAAAATTGCTTCTGCAATAAGAAAAGGAGCAAGCGCATATCTTATACGTCAGTATAAAGGTGTTGGTTTCTTTTTTGCGGTTGTATTTGCTGTATTAATTACTCTTTCGTGTTTAGGGTATTTAAATCATTTTGTTCCATTTGCATTTTTAACTGGTGGATTTTTTTCAGCAATGTCTGGATTTATTGGAATGAAGACTGCTACAATGGCAAATAATCGTACAGCATGTGCTGCACAAAAAGGATTAAACAGAGGACTTAGAGTGGCTTTTTCAGCTGGTGCAGTTATGGGATTTGTTGTTGTTGGGTTAGGACTTTTAGATTTATCGATTTGGTATTTTTTTCTTAAATATTGGTATACAAATGTAGAGGTAATTGCAAATGAATCTTTAAGAGTACAAAATATTACTTCGAATATGTTAACATTTGGTATGGGTGCATCTTGTATGGCTTTATTTGCACGCGTTGGTGGAGGGATATTCACGAAAGCTGCTGATGTTGGTGCTGATTTAGTTGGTAAAGTAGAAGCTGGCATACCTGAAGATGATCCCAGGAATCCTGCTGTTATTGCTGACAACGTAGGTGATAATGTAGGCGATGTGGCTGGTATGGGTGCTGACTTATATGAATCTTATGTTGGTTCTATAGTTTCTACAAGTGCACTAGCAGTTGGGGCAGGATTTGGAAAAAACGGTATGGCTGTTCCGATGTTAATTGCGGCTTTGGGTATAGTGGCTTCAATTTTTGGTACCTTTTTTGTAAGGACAAAAGAAAATGCTACTCAAAAAAATCTTTTGAGATCTTTAAGAACTGGAACGTACATAAGTGCAGCTTTAATTGCTTTTATTTCGTATTTTGTAATAAAATCATTAATTCCAACTAATACAGGTGTATTTTATGCAGTTATCGCAGGACTTGTTTCTGGTGTCCTTATTGGATTTACTACTGAATATTTTACGTCAGATACATATTCTCCTACTAGAAAACTTGCAAAAACATCTGAAACTGGTTCTGCAACTGTTATTATGGGAGGATTATCTCTTGGTATGAATTCCACGGTATTACCTGTAATAATTGTAGGGGCTGCGGTTATAGTAAGCTTTTTTGTGTGTGGCGGAAGTGTGAATAATGTGGTATGTTTTAATCGTGGCTTGTACGGAATAGGTGTTGCAGCAGTGGGAATGCTTTCTACTTTAGGAATTACTCTTGCGACGGATGCGTATGGTCCCATTGCAGATAATGCTGGTGGAATAGCTGAAATGTCCGGTATGGGTGAAGAAGTACGTGAAAGGACAGATGCGTTGGATTCTTTAGGGAATACTACGGCAGCAACTGGCAAGGGATTTGCAATTGGTTCTGCAGCACTTACTGCGCTTGCTCTTATAGCGGCATATATTTCTGAAGTGCGTTTACTTTCTCCTGGAACAAAGTTTAACTTGAATATTACAAATCCATCTGTTCTTGTAGGACTTTTTGTTGGTGCGATGATTCCGTTTCTTTTTGCCGCACTTACGATGGATGCAGTAGGGAAAGCAGCACAAAGTATTGTTTTGGAAGTAAGGCGTCAGTTTAAAAATATTCCAGGGCTTTTAGAAGGAGAAGTTGAACCTGATTATGGATCATGTGTTGATTTGTGTACAAAATCTTCTCAAAAACTCATGATTTTACCTGCGATTTTGGCAGTTATTGTTCCAATAGTTGTTGGTTTTGTATTGGGTGTAAACGGTGTTGCTGGGTTTCTTGCTGGAACTACTATTACTGGATTTGTTCTTGCAATTATGATGTCTAACGCAGGTGGAGCGTGGGATAATGCTAAAAAGTATATTGAAGCTGGAAATTTGGGAGGAAAAGGTTCGAATTGCCATAAAGCTGCGGTTGTAGGAGATACTGTTGGTGATCCGTTTAAAGATACATCAGGTCCTTCGATTAACATCCTCATTAAATTAACGTCCATGGTTTCTATAGTTTTTGCGGCACTTACGTTAGCTTTCCACATTTTGTAATAAATAAGATTTTTCAAACGTAAGGATTGTGGATATTTTATTAAGTTAATTGATTTTTGTGTAGAGTAAAAGTTATTTTTTAAAAAAATTTTAAAGCCGCAGCTTTCAACAAATCTGAAAGCTGCGGCTTAATTGTTTTTTATTTTTAATACATACCGCCCATACCGGGGTCTTGCATTCCGCCTGTAGCAACAGGTGGTTCTTTTTTATCTGTGATTAGTGCCTCTGTAGTTAGCACCATGCTTGCAACCGAAGCTGCGTTTTCTAGAGCTGAACGAGTAACTTTTGTTGGATCTACAATTCCAAATGAAATCATGTCGCCATATTCATCATTTAAAGCATTATATCCGTAACCTGCTTGATTTTTACTTTTTACATTTTGAACTATTACTGATCCTTCAAGACCTGCATTAATTGCAATTTGTCTTAGCGGCTCTTCAATCGATTTTAGAACTATGTTTGCACCTGTTTTTTCATCACCTTCACAAGATTTAACAAGTTCTTCTACATCTGCAACTGCATTAACTAGCGCTACTCCGCCACCAGCCACAATGCCTTCTTCAACAGCTGCTTTTGTAGCTGCTAATGCATCCTCTATTCGTAATTTTTTCTCTTTCATTTCAATTTCTGTTGCAGCGCCAACTTTTATTACAGCTACACCACCTGCAAGTTTTGCAAGACGTTCCTGTAATTTTTCTTTATCAAAATCAGATGTTGTTTCTTCTATTTGATTTCTTATTTGAGAAACTCTGGCTTTAATTTCTTCTGAATTTCCAGCTCCATCAACAATGACTGTGCGTTCTTTTTCGATCTTCACTTGATGTGCACGTCCAAGTTGCTCAACTGTAGTATCTTTGAGTTCTAATCCCAAATCTTCCGAAATTACTTCTCCGCCGGTTAGAATTGCTATATCTCTTAGCATTTCTTTTCTTCTGTCACCAAAGCCTGGGGCCTTAACACCAACACATGTAAAAGTTCCACGCAATTTGTTAACAATTATTGTAGCTAAAGCATCACCTTCGATATCATCGGCTATTATTACAAGTTTTTTACCTGATTTCACAACTTGTTCCAACAGAGGGAGAATTTCTTGTATGCTTACTATTTTTTTATCTGTAATCAAGATATAAGCATCATCAATTACAGCTTCCATTTTATCGTTGTCAGTAACCATATAAGGTGATACGTAACCACGATCAAACATCATACCTTCTACTACTTCGGAATAAGTTTCTGCAGTTTTTGATTCTTCAACTGTAATAACTCCGTCTGAGCTGACCTTTTCCATTGCATCTGCGATTAAACTACCAATAAATTCATCTGCAGCAGAAATGGTAGCAACGCGTTTGATATCTTCTGGTCCACTAACAGATTTTGAATTTTTAATTACGGATTTAACGGCACAATCAACTGCCTTGTTTATACCTTTTTTTAAAATCATCGGATTTGCGCCTGCTGCAACATTTTTCATTCCTTCTTGAATTAATGTTTGAGCAAGCAGTGTTGCTGTTGTTGTTCCATCTCCTGCAACATCGTTTGTTTTTGTTGCTACTTCTTTAACAAGTTGAGCGCCCATATTCTCAAAATTGTCATCGAGTTCGATTTCTTTTGCAATTGTAACGCCATCATTTGTAATAAGAGGAGCTCCGAACTTTTTATCAATTACAACGTTTCTGCCTTTAGGTCCTAATGTGATTTTGACTGTATCGGCAAGTTTATTTATACCCGAAAGAAGAGCTTTGCGAGCGTCTTCACTATATGCTATTTCTTTTGCCATAAATGCGTCTACTCCTTTGAAAATAAGATATTTGTTAAATTTTTATTTCCGAGAATTATCTTGTAAACTTTACTTGAAATTTTGCAACTAAGATACAATTGCTAAAACTTCTGATTGAGGAATAATGATATATTCGATTCCATTCAGGGTAAATGGTGTACCACTGTTTTTTGGAATTAAAACGTGATCGCCTTCGTTAATATACATTTTTACTTCTCTTCCGTCAATAAGTCCACCGGGTCCCCTTGCAATTACCAATGCGGTTAAAGGTTGCTCTTTGGAACTTCCGGCAAGAATTATTCCGGTACCTGTGGCTCTGTCAGATTTCTTTACTTGAACCACTATTTTGTCCAAAATAGGTCTCACTACTGCCATGAGAAAAACCTCCTTAAAATGTTTAGCATTTTAGCACTCGCTCGTATTGAGTGCTAACTAATATTTTATATTTTTTTGAACTGAAAATCAATAGATATTTTATTAATTTCAAAAAATTGTTATTTTTTATATATTAACCTGAATAAGTTTGAAAATTATAGTAACATATATATTAAAAAACAAGAAAAATCTTATCCTTCTATTATTCCTCCTCCAATAACGTTTCCGCAATTATCGTAAAATACAGTGGATTGCCCTGGGGCTGGAAATTTTTGAGGTTCATCGAATGTTACTTTCAAAATTTTTCCGGGTAAAACATTTACACAGCACTGTGCAGGTTCGGAACGATAGCGTATTTTTGCTAGTGCCTTAAATTCTGAAGGTGGATTTTTAAATTTAATAAAATTTGGTGTAGAAAGAAAAATTTCTTTTTTCAATCCGTTTTTTATTGGAGAAAGAGTAATAAAGTTATTCTTTGCATCTATTTTTGTAACATATACAGGTTCTCCAAGTGCGATGCCAAGGCCTTTTCTTTGCCCTATAGTGTAGTTTATTATTCCTTTGTGAGTTCCTATTTTTTCACCAGAATCATTAATAAAAAATCCAGGAAGAGACTCTTTTTGAGTATAATTTTCAATAAATTTTCCGTGTGAAATATTTTTAATAAAACATATATCTTGACTTTCTGATTTTTGAGCAACTTTTAACCCCAATTTTTTTGCAAATTCTCGTACTTCTATTTTTTCATAATCATCTAAAGGAGTTAGCATATGTGATAACTGGTGTTGATTTAATCTGTATAAAAAATAACTTTGGTCTTTTTTTGAAATAGATTTTTTTAAGAGATATCTTCTGCTAGCATTGTCAAAGACGATTTTTGCATAATGTCCAGTTGCAACAGAATCAAATCCGTTTTCTAGTGCATAATCAAGCATTTTCCCAAATTTTATTGTTTGATTGCATTTTATACAGGGGTTTGGCGTTCTCCCGCACAAATATTCATTTGCAAAATAATTTATAACAGATGCTTTAAATTCTTGGCTTAAATCCAAAGTTATGTGTTTTATTCCCAATTGATGCGCTACATCTTTAGCATCATTTACAGATGATTCATCATAAGGATGTGTGAGAATTAGAGTTATTCCAGATACATTATATCCCTGATTAATCAGTAATGCGGCTGTAGTAGAGCTGTCCACACCACCGCTCATTCCTATTAATACTTTCTTCAATGTGATTGACCACCTTTTTAAAATTGTAAACTAATAATATCATATAAAATTTTTTTAAGCAATAATTGTAGTATATTTGATTATTTTCTGTTTTTATTGTGTGACTTATTGTGTACGTACATGAGTCAGTACTTCAATAAAAATTAGCAAATTTTATTTTTTAAATAAAAAAATCGCAAAATTAAAATGCGATTTCAGATTATGCAAATCCGAAGCTGTAGTAAATAGATTCGGATTTGCATTTTAATGATTTTTATTAAGTGTTTTGTGTTATTTTGCAGAATAAAGTGCAATAGCGGTACGGTTGGGTAATTTTAAAATTGACCCTGGGATAAGTTTTTCTTTAACATTTATTCCATTAAATGTTGAAACCGCTGTTACAAAACTTTCATCATTATAATAAGACTGGCATATCAACGTAATAGTGTCATCATATTGAACGATATAATCTTCGTATGCAATGTCAAGTCCTTCGGCAAGATTTACATTTCCGCGCGCATCTTTTGAAGCCTGATTATCTTCGTTTACGGCTGAGACTGATTTTTCTGAGGAGTCTTGGGAGTTACCATTATACATTACATTGCCAATAGAAACTGCAAGTGTACTTTTCCCAGCTCTGGAACCTTCATTTAATTTCATATATACGAGGTATCCAATTCCCAAAACTACTGCTAGCGATAAAGCGGTTTTTGTAATTTTTTTAATAGTGGGTTTTCTAAGATTGTATTGATATTTAAGATAGCCAACCCAAGAGCTTGTTTTAGATATTTGTTCTGCTTTTTTTAGTTCTATTACCATTTCGGGCACAGAAGTATACACACCATGTTTACATTTATACAAAACAATATGAAGTTGTTTGTTGAAGCCGGCATCACATTCAGGTTGTAAGAGATAATAAATTATATCATGAAGATGATTGTTTATTTGTTCTTTTGCATTGTTTTTATAAGAGTCCAAATTTTGAAGGTTGTAATTTAGTATAATATTTTTCTGATTGTCCACACGGATATTTTCGGGTTCTGTAACACATGCTAAAATCTGGGGAGATATTTTAAAAATATTTTCTATGCGTATTAGTATGTTTTCAAGAATTTTACATCGTTCCTCAAAGGGGGAAGTAACAAGTTCTTTTACAAATTTTTCTTTTATCCCTGGTGCTTCGATATAAGTGAAAGAACTGTAAAAATTTTCATTATAGACAAAAAAATCGACAAATTCACGTGGACGATTTTTATTTGAATAAATTGAAAAAAGTGTTTTGAATGTTTCTAAATTTGATTTGTCATAAGGAATTTCGTTTAAAATATACAGATTAGACGTATTTGCTTTTTCTCCTTTGTACGCTACTGAAACTTTTAGGTTATCGCTTTTGAAAAGTGAAGCAATAATAGTATAATCACATGAATCTATTTTTTTTATCATGGCGAAACCCATCCTTTTGATTAAATTTTTTAGAATAAAGACATTTTTTTAGCACTTGACTACATTATTCTATCATAATATACTATATTATACAGCGACAGATGGAAATAGTAAATCCATTTATTAAAAAAAATTATCTAAAATTTATATTTTATAATTTTTTTATTTTTTACACTCGATTATACTTGATTATCATGGACATAAAATTTTTACATTGGTGGGTGACATTATGGAAAAAAATTTACAAGTTGAAAAATCAAAATCTCAGAAAGGTGCTGGATTGATAAGATCACTTTTTGAAAACAAATTAATTAGATATTATACTGTAGGTGCGGTTATTGTTATTACTGCATTTTTACTTCAGTATTTTATCAACAAACCAAATTTGGGAACATTTTTGGCTTCTGATATGGATCCAATGGGCAATGTTTATATTTTGGGAGTAGATGAAGATTCATCTCAATATAAGATAACAAAAATTGGTTCAAATGGTGCTCAAAATTTTAAAATAGATCTTGATAAAAGCACTAATGAAAGTGAATATTCTTACAGTAATCTTGAGTCTGATAACAAGGGTAATATTTATGTTGTTAAACGTACCAAAACACTTACTGCAGTTGTGCCGGACAAGTCTCACTATCCTATAAAAAATGAAACTGTTTTGATGTATGATACGTATGGAAATTTTGTAAAAGATGTTACGTCAGTTGATTTTTCAAGTGATACAACTGCCCCAACAGAACCGTATATCAAAAAGATTCAACTTATTGGTCAAAATATGTCGATAATTGCGGGTAAAAATGATGTCTATGACATAATTACAGTTAATCCTCTTCAAGATGAGAGTCCAAAAAAAGCTAAAACTTTTGTGGTTTCTCCACCAAATGGTTACACAGCTCCATCATCTGGATGGTTGCTTGACGCTTGCGTACTTTCTTCTGGACGAGTTTTTTATTCAACTCCAAACGGTGAGCTTTGGGCTATGAACAATACTGGTGCATTCGTGAATTACTCCAATACGGTTTCAACTTCTGGATTTTTAATTTCTGGTATGTATGTGGATACATCAGATAATATTTATTTTACAGATAGTGTAAGTGGAGCTTTTTATCAACTTAATACACAAAGTATTGTTTCAAAACAGATTTACAATTTGGATAGTGTTGTGTTGGAAAAACAAAATATTAAAATCAGTGATTTAAGAAAATTAAAGGTTATATCAGATGGAAATTTTTATGCACCATCAAAAGCGTTTGATAAACCTTATTATGTTGGATTTGGCGTAAATTCAGTATTGATTTCTGATATACGAGGAAAGTTTTTCCCATTTGGTCTTTTAATAATGTTGGCATTTGTAATTATATTTTTTATCGTTATTTATGGTTTAAAATATTTATCATCACTAGAATTTACAAGAATACCTCTGAGGGTAAGAATAATTTCAATGTTACTTCCGGTGTTAGTACTGGGTATGGGATGTTTAGTGTATATCAATACCAGAGATTCTGTGATAAGTTACACATCAATTCTTAAAAGTGAACAGCAGCGAGGTGCAAAAACGGTTGCTGACAAAATAGATGGTACAGAATTTACCAAAATTAATCATGTGCGTGATTATATGACAAAAGATTATATGAGCATAAAAGAAAGCGTAGAAAACGGGTACCGAGATTTATCTTTAAAAATAGGTGATAGAAGCGATTATATAGTTACCTATATAGAAAAATATAACAAATTGTATGCTACTATTTCTACAAAGTATGATGTTTCCTCTGATTCGTATAATCGTCTTAAGTATACTGATCCCGATATGGTTCCCTCACAGTATATTTTGATTGATTCTATTTTCGAAAATGACGAGGTTGAAAAACTTTATGGAATATGGGAAAAATTTTCTAATAAAAGTTCATCCAGTGACTGTATAGAAGCAGATTTTCGTGATGTTTATGGAAATATTTCTGCGGCGTTTGTTCCAATAAAAGATTCGAGTGGTGTTGTTGTTGGCTTTGTAGGTAATTTCCTTGACGAAGAAATACACAGTACAAATGAATTTTATAGTATTTTAAAACATTCTTTGGCAGTTATTTTGGTTTTTGCTGTAGTAATGATAGGGTATATTGCATTTGTAATTAGATGGTGCCTCAGACCTTTGAAAAAAATAGAAAAAGGGATTGTTGAAATAAGTCATGGAAATTGGGATTCTAGAATAAAAATAAGTTCTAAAGACGAGTTTGCAGATATAGCGCAGGCATTTAATATAATGTCAGATAAGATTGACAGATATACCAATAATTTAGTTAAACTTAATAGAGAATATGTACGATATGTTCCGTCTAAAATATTTAATCTTATGGGAAAAGAAAAAGTTACACAAGTTAAACTTCATGACAACAAAGTAGTTGAAATGAATATAATTTATGTTACCTTTAATCTTTCGTGTAAAGGATCTTATGAATTCAAAGATGAGAATGAAATATTTGATGCTTTAAATAAATCTTATGATGAAATGTTTAAAATTGTTGAATCCAATGATGGAGTAGTGCAATCATTTGATGGTTTGGGCGCTGTGTTTTTATTTCCCAAAAATGCTCAAAACGCTTTTAACGCTGCTATTCAACTTAAAGAAATTGCTATTCCCGATGCGGTTAAAGCACATATGAACGTAACGCTTGGGCATGGATCTGTTCTTGTTGGTGTGTCGGGTAACACAGACCGTCGTGGAATTTTAGTAGTATCGGATGAGATAATGCAGATGTTCAAAATTGATTCTTATCTTGAAAAATTGGGTATTAACCAGGTTGCAACTAAAGATATAATAGATAAAATTAAAGAAGTTCCTAGTTATACTTACAGGTATATAGGAAAAGTTAGAAGTGTCACAGGGGAAGGTGGCAGAGATATATATGAGATGATTGATGGATCAAATAAATATAAATCAGACCTATATAAAATTACTGATGAAAATTTTGAACAAGGTTTAAAACTTTATCTTACCGGTGACTTCGAAGAAGCTAGAAAAGTTTTTACAGAAGTTATAAGAGTAAATGAAGGCGATAAAATATCTATCCATTACCTCGCGAAATGTGATAAAAATATTCAACGAAGAAAAAATTCTGGTGGATCTATTGAAGGTTTTACAGGGTATATAATTTAAACTATAAAAATAAGAGGTAAAAATGTATGAATGCTTTAAGTGATATTTTTGGAAGAGTAACGGCGACACTTCAATCTCAATTTGCTGTACTTACGACCTTCATGATAAGGATCCAAAATATGGGTACTCAAATAGCTCAACGAGTACAGCAAAAAATTCAAAAATTTTTACAAACAGTCACAAAAAATCCAGAGTCTAAAGAGGACTATTGGAAATTTTTTGGAATATATTTTTCAAAAAAAATGACGATAATTACTTCTCTTGTGTTTTTATTTATTGGTTATGCTGCCGTTTATTGGGTTTACCCATGGGCAGATGGCAAACTTTGGGCGGCAAATATAAGAGTGGATTCTTCAAAAATTACTACATTTGACGGTAGAGCTCGCATTTATGACACTCAAGGCATAAAAGTTTATGAGGGTACTCTTTCAAAAGGTAAGGCAAGTGGTAGCGGGACTCAATATGATAGTGACGGACATTTAATTTATAGCGGTAATTTTCAAAACGGAAAATATTCCGGTGGAGGGAAGCTTTATGATAAAGATGGTACACTGATATATGATGGTAATTTTTCTAATAATCTTTATGAAGGGGAAGGAAAACTTTACAGCTCTATAGGAAGAGTAATTTATGTTGGTAATTTTACTGCAGGTGTAAAGGCTGGAATAGGCATAGAATATGATCCGGATACTCAACTTAAAACATACTACGGTGATCACGCTAATGACGTTCGTGCAGGCAATGGAGTTGAGTATGAAAAAGATGGAAGTACAATTAAGTATGAGGGCGCTTTCAAAGATGGTGTTTATTCTGGTAGTGGCAAATTGTATTCGAATAAGAGTTTGTTATATTCTGGGGAATTTTCAAATGGAAATTACGAAGGTACAGGAAATCTTTACAATGTAGATACAGGTACAATAATTTATTCAGGAGAATTTAAAAATGGACTTTATGATGGTTCCGGACAATTGTATGATGTTAATAGTTCATTGATAGTTTATGATGGTGCTTTTTCAAAAGGGAAACGTCAAGGAACAGGAAAGTCATATGATTCTTTAGGATCACAACAATTTAGTGGTAATTTTCGTGGAGACAGTATTGATTACATTGCTTATTTGGGAAATGGTACTGAAAAAGTTACAACAGAATTTGGGAAAGAGTCTTACAGAACGGAAAAAGATAATCATTTGATTTTAACTTATTTGAATTTAGATGCTTCGGTAGTGTTTAAAGTAGATCCTGATAAAGGTGAATATGTATGTGAAAAAATAATTTTAGGAACAAAAGAAGCATTTATGGGACTTACAGCGAAGAGCAGTGCTGTTGAAAGACGAAGCGTAATGTGCGAGCCATTTACTTCAATAAATTATAATTGTCCAAACTACTATCGAACAGTTTTTTCTAATCTTGCTATTAACATAAATAATGTGAATAGTGTTCCGAGTGACAAATATATAAAGGATAAATATTTTGTAAGATTTTATTTTAATGAAGGTAGAACTGAACTTAAATGTGTTGAAATTTCTATGATGTAAAGTATGTTGCGTAGTATCACTAAGCTGTCAGAAATTGTTTTCTGAATGGCTTGGTGATTTTTTTAATGTTTAAGTTAATTGTTTTAATATAAAAAATTTAAAATTAATTTTTTAATAATATGTAAAATTAATGTTCTATTTTTTATATTTAATAAAGATAAATTAAATTACATTAAAAATATATTAAAAAAGTAGATTTTGTTAAATAATATTGATTTTTTAGATATGTAATTGTAAAATTCAAATTGTCGAATTTTTTAATATAATGTCAAATATTTATAATAAAGCCTAAACGTATTAATATGATTTGTTATTTTTGTAATAATTTAGGAAATTGTATTTTGTCGAATTTATGTGATAATGTTTCATGGAGGAATATTTTATGAATATAGAACATTTTGCGGAAGAAATTGAAATTGGAGAAAAAGTAGAAATTGCTGGATGTCAAGGATGCGTAGCCTGTGCTGCATGTGTGGGTTGCGCTGCATGTGCGTGGTGTGTGGGATGTGTAGTGTTAGGGCCTATTTCTGCTGGCGCAATTTCAGGTGCAACAGCTACAGTTTTTGGTAGTATAGCGTCCGGTGCAGCTGCAGCGGCTGTAAGTATTGCAATGTCTGCTGGTTGATTTTTTTTATCTTTATGCGAAGGAGGGGGGACATTTTTGGATAAGTGTATAGAATTTAAAACTAAATTAAGTAATAATTACATATATGATAACGTTACTGGGCATATATTTTTTAAAGTTAGAAACAAAATTGATATTGAAAAGTACAGAGCTGTTAAAAAATTTATTAAAGCAAGTGAAAAATTAAATAAAGTTACAGTAAGTGATGTAAAGAAATATTTAATTGATAATGCAAATGGTTTTAAGCAGTTAATTTTAGAAGTTACTTCGAAATGTAATTTAAGGTGCAAATATTGTACTTATTCTGAAAATTATGATTTTACGAGGAATCATGGTATTAACTCAATGAGTTTAGATGTTGCCAAAAAAGCAGTAGATTATTATTTTGAAAATTTTAAAATAGTGGTTGATAGAAATCCTCAACGAGTACCTGTAATTAGTTTTTATGGTGGGGAGCCTTTGCTAAATTTTAAACTGATAAAGAAAATTGTTGAATATATTAAAATTACATACCCAGAATACATAAATAAAGTAAAGTGGCATATAACAACCAATGGAGTGTTATTAAATGATAGCATTCAAAAATTTTTATACGAAAATAAGTTTCATGTTTTGGTTAGTATAGATGGGTATAAGGAAAATCATGATAGAAATAGGTTGTTTATAAATGGTAAACCTACATTTGATATAGTGTACAATAACTACCATAATTTTAAAAATAATTATCCTGGACAAGCGGTGTTTGTGTCTGCCTGTTATGATTATAAAACTGATATGAAAAAATTTAGTGAATTTGCAGATGAATATGATATTAATATATTGCGTGCTGCTGCCGTTTCAGAGAGTGCTAAATACTACAAACAATTTTCTGCAAATAATAAACAAAACTTTATTAATAATTTTAATATTGTAAAAAATGAATTTTTTCAAAAATCAATAAATGATGAAATAAAAAAAGATTCTTTTATATATAATTTTTTTGGTGATATTTATGGAAGCTTTGCTTACCACAGAATGGTTGCAGAAGAATTACCCAGTATACGGGCATATACATCAACGTGTGTTCCGGGAGAAAAAATATATGTTGAGTCAACTGGAGATTTTATAGTATGTGAAAAAGTAAATAATCAAAAAAAAATTGGTAACGTATTTTCAGGCCTTAATTATAAGATTATTTCAAAAATGCTAAGTGAATATAATGATACTATGAATAATCACTGCGAAAAATGTAAAATATCGAGATTATGTTCATTGTGTTTCAAAGATTTTTGTTTAGAAAAAGGGTTTAAATATGATGAAAAAATATGCAATAGGCAAATAAATTTTATAAAACAACTGTTAATAGAATATACCGAATTGCTGGAACAAAATCCAAAACTTTTTGAAGAAATAACAACAGATTATTATACTCGTTTGAATAGAATGGGGGATATGGCATAGTGTATTTTAGATTGTTACCAGAAGTGTATTTAGTTGTGGGTAAAAATAAATCTCTTTTACAAAATATTTTAAGCAAAAAATCTCTTTGGATTGATAATAATTTAGCTTATTTGTTGAAAGAATGCGAAAAGAATAAAACTGTGTCTGTAGAACAAAAAGAAATTTTTGAATCTTTATCTGATAATAACTGGGGAATTATAAGTAATAACCCTATTTTTATTGATAAATACAGACTTACTAATATTTTTAATAATAAAAGATTTTTTAAGGATGTTCCATATATAAGTTCAGCAATTCTAAAACTAACGAATGATTGTAATCTTTCATGTTATAATTGCGGAAAAGTATTTTGTCCGACTTGTTTTAAAAGTGAAAACACTGATAGGTGTATGAGTTTGAAAAAATGGAAAGAGGTCGTACGTAATTTAAAAAAATTTGGATGTAAACATATTATTTTGACTGGCGGGGAATGTGTTTTATATCCTGATTTAATGGTTTTATGTGATTTTATTTCATACCTTAATATGACCTTTACAGTAAGCACTAACGGAATGAAACGAGTTGAGGGATATAATAAAAAATTATCGATTTTGATATCGCTCTTTGATGCTGACAATATTAGTAAGATTGTAGAAAATTATAAAGAATACAAAAACGTTACATTGGTTGTATACTGCTCTTTAGAAAATAAGAAAAACATAGCGATTCCTTCTGAGTGGACAGTACTAATTTCTTCTACTCGTGCGCCAAAAATTAATAAAAATAATATGCCAAATATGGACATATTTAATTTTTTCTTACGAAAAGAACACAATAAATGTTTGAATGGAAAGATAGCTATAATGGAAAATGGGGATGTATATCCGTGTTTAGGTGCATGTATTAGTGATACAAAATTTAGTAATTATTGTGTGAATAATGATTTTGACTACGATATTATCAAAAATAAAAAAGTCGGAAATGTCATTTTCGATAAGTGGTCTACAGTTATAAAAAGTATTATGGAAAATTATTGGAATAATAAAATAGATGATGACATGGTTTGTGCGTTGTGTGAATTTAGATATGCTTGTGACAGATGCATTTTTAATGATCCTCGGCAAAACTGCAACTATATATTGGAGGAGTCTTTATGGAAATAATCGCAAAAAATGTTTGTAAATCTATAAATGGAAAAAATATTTTACAAAATATAAATTTACATATAAAAAGCGGAGAAGTTTATGGGTTAATAGGTCCTAACGGTGCAGGAAAAAGTACTTTTGTTCGATTGCTTCTTAATATTTATTTTTTGTCTTCAGGAATTATAACAGTAGATGGAATTGGTGTAAATGACAATAAGTTTATTGAAAAAAAATATAAAATAGGGTGTGTTTTAGATAATTTAGGGTTATACAAAGATTTAACTGCGTATGAAAATATTGAATTTTTTCATAGAATTTATTATCCCATGGCAACTGCATCTGATAGAAGATCAGATATTATGTCAGTATTAGATTTAGTTGATTTGAAGCAAAAAATGAACGAAAAAATAATAATGTTTTCTAAAGGGCAAAAGCAAAGATTAGCTCTTGCCAGAGCTTTTATTAATAAACCTAAACTTTTAATTTTGGATGAACCAACGGTAGGATTAGATGTTGAAGGAATTTTTATGGTTAGAAATTATGTTAAAGTAGCTAAAGAGCGTGGAGTGACTGTATTTATAAATTCACACAATTTGTCTGAGTTGGAGAAAATGTGTGATAGATATGGTTTTATAAATAAAGGTCAAATAATAGAAGAATCTGACTTAGATTCCTTAATAGAGAAATATTGTCCTAATGATAAAAATGCTGACAATAAAATTGACTTGGAGTTTATATATAGAAAAGTGTTTGGAATAGAAGGGTAGACTTATGAAAATCAATTCGGTAATAAAGTCGACAATACAAAATGGGCTAACATTTTTTTGGTTTCAAAATAAAAAAATAAAAAATCGAAAAATAATAAGTATTAGTTACGTAATTGTAGTATGTGTACTATTAAGAATTGATATATCATTAATTGGTACATTGTTGTGTGTTTTTGTTACGAGTATTGTGTTTGATGTGCTGATAAATTTTGATACTGTGTTTGGTTTAAATAATCAGATACTTTGTACGTTGCCTTTTTCTCCGAGAACTTTAATTGAAAGCTATGTTTTTGCTGCGTACATAAAGATATGTATAGTATTAACTTTTAGTTTTGCTTTAAAGTTTGCAAAACTTAGTGATGTGTTGATTTTTGTAATATCGTTAGCAATGTTTTTTATATTTTCATTAAATATTTATTCAATGTTTTTATTTATGAAAAAAGTGCACGTTTATTTTATTGTAAATTTAAGTTTTGGAATATTATTTTTTGTATTTGATACCATAAATAAATGTAGTTGCTCTTGTGTGCCAATAGTTATGTTATGTCTGGTATTTTTAAATGCTATAGTTTATAAAAAATTTTTTCATTGTACATCATTTGAAAAAATTGTAATAAAGGAGTGATTTTTATTAAAGCGTTAATTTGGAAAAGGTGGAAAGAACTTAAAAACAGTAGAAAATTACTAGGCCTTATATTGTTACCACTTGTATGTTTTATTTTGTTTTATTTTTTGAAGATACCAAAAGAAAAAATGTTTTTTTATTTTTCTACGGTGGTTACATATTTGAGTATGTTTATTCATTGGAACCCTGAAGATTTAATTTATAGTGGATATCTTTTGGCTACGCCATTTACTCCTAAAAAAAACTGGGTATGCAATGCAGTAATTATTACAGTAAGTAGTTACATATATTCATATATAGTTCTCATATTATTTTCATTGATATTTGGCATAAATCTAAATATGGATATGATTGTTTTTGGTTTGATAAATATATTTTTAGCTTTTTCACTTGTTTTATCGAATACTTTATATTTTGTTGATTATTCTATTGTAAAACAATGTTTGCAAATGCCATTCGGATTGTTTAGTTTTGCTATTGTGGCTTGTGTATTTTTCTTTCCAAATGTTCTTGATGCTAATAAAAAAACATTGTTAATTTGTGTTTTAATTTCTATTGTAATAACTGGTATTTGCTTGTTAATTAATAGAAAAAATAATTCAGAAATACTTTTTATAAACACTAAAAAACTACTTGATAACGTCGGAAATGTGATTGATGAATAATATGCTATTTGAAAAAAAGTTTCTTTCTCGAAGTATTGTTGAAAAATGTATACAATATTATGAAAATAATGATATATTTTTTAAAGAGTCTGAAAAATATTTTTATAAAAAACAAAATTTGCTTAGTAAAAATAAAATTTCTTATGAAGATATGGAAAATTTTATTGTTGATACCAGAGGAAGTCTGTATACGCAATTTTATCGTTGTCGCAAAAGGAAAATGGATTTAAAATCGTGTTTTACAGATATTTATTTTAAAAACTCTTTATATATAAAGCTTAACTTATGGAGTAAAAGTTTATATACAGATTTAATTAAAATTTTAAATGATGTAAAAAAAGAAAATCTTATACTAGATTTAAGAGGATGTGGTGGTGGCTACCTTAAGCAATGCGTAGATATATGTGATTTATTTTTACCAGAGAGAGAGATAGTTACCCTTAGATACAAAAATAAAATGGTTACATATTACTCAAATAAAAAAATGTATAACTTTAAACATATATTTATATTAGTTGATGAGAATACTGCTAGCAGTGCAGAAATACTAGCATATTCTTTATATGCAAATTTAAATAATGTGTACCTTGTTGGAAGAAAAACTTATGGTAAAGAATTTGGGCAAGATTATATTTTTAATAATAAGTATAAATTTTGCTTAGTGATTCCCAGTTTTAAATGGTTCATAAATAATTGTTTAATAGAAAAAATAAATATTATAAAATCTGATAGTCCACTTTCTACAATAAAATTTATATTATTTTCAACTTAGATTGTTTGTACGCGATGATATTGAGTAAAAATTTGTATTAGGCAGATGATTAAAGCAAAATGAATTCAAAATTTTTACGAATGCATCGTGATTTTTTTATGATATTTTAGAAAAATAAATTATATATGTTATTTATTTAGGTAATACTTGAATTATTTGGATGTAGATATTTAAAAAAATTTTTATTTTTTATATTTAAAATTAAAAAAATCTGATATAATTTAAATAAAAGAAATAAATCAGTAAATACATAAAAGTTTTATTTCTAAAAATATAAATTTTAGTCAGGAGCATATAGTATGACAATTTTAGATTCAATAATTCAAGGAATAGTTCAGGGGTTAACAGAATTTTTACCGGTATCAAGTAGTGGGCACTTAATGATTTCTCAACATATTTTAGGTGTGAATGAAAACAACCTTTTTTTTAGTGTTATGTTGCATTTAGGTACACTTATTGCCGTTGTGGCTGTTTATTATAAAACTCTTATAGAGCTTGTTAGAGCATTTTTTGAAATATTAAAAAAATTTTTTACAGGTAAGTTTAGTCTCAAAGATCTTACAAAATCTCAAAATATGGTAATTATGCTTATACTTGGTTTGGTGCCATTGTTTTTAATGTTTGTTCCTGTTCCTGGCAGTGGAACAAATGTAAAAGGAGTAGCGCAAGAACTCGCTGGCGATAAAAATATATTTATAGTGGGAATAGCTCTTATTGTTACCTCTGTATTGCTAAAAATGGGAATAAATGCACAAAATCGTATTCGTGTGCGTTCAAAATTGACTCCTCAAAACGAAATTTGGGAGGGGAGAACGAATTTTACAATTTTAGATGCTTTATTTGTTGGTATAACTCAATTTATTGCAGCGGTTTTTCCGGGTGTATCTCGTTCAGGATCAACTCTTTCAACGGGACTTATTCGTGGCATAAATAAGCAAGCAGCGCTTGATTATTCTTTCATTTTAGGTATACCTGCAATTGTAGCTGCTGCTGTTTTAGAAACCAAAGAAGCTGTCGAAGTGAATGCAATTCATTTTAATGAGTTACCAGTAGTAATTGTGGGAATGTTAGTTGCAGCTGTTGTTGGATTTTTATCAATTAAGTTATTTAAGTGGCTTTTGAAAACAGATAAGATGATGGTATTTGTTATTTACACTTTTGTTGTAGGAGTAATTGTGTCTGTTATCGGAATTATTGAATATATAAATGGAGTTAATATATTTACGGGTGCTGCGTTATAGAATAATTATTTCATAGAAAGAGTAGGGTTGTAGAAGACATTGAAAAAGAAGAAAAAAATATCAAAAATTGAGTACGGTGTTCAGAAAACAAACGTTAAAAATATATTAATGTTTTGCGGTTCTTTGTTTTTAATGAGTTTAATTATTATTCGTGGAGAAAATATTTGGCGTGTAGTGCATAATTTTATTTTTGCATTGTTTGGGATTTGTTGTGTTTTAATTCCAATTTTAGGTGCAATTTGGGTTATTGCTGATACTATGGGGAAAATAAGTAATAAGTTTTTGCTAAAGTATTGGATTTCGGTAATGGGTATATTTTTTTTAAGCGCAGCGGTATATATTTTTGTATGGGGTAACTCTCAGAATCTGTCTTTGGGATTTTGGAAGTCTTTATTTCAAGAATGTGTATCAGGAAAATTTAATTTTAATTCCGGTTTTATTGGAGCAATTTTAGGAGCTTTTGCCGTGTGGGGGTTCGGCTTAGCAGGTGCAAAAGCTACTGCACTGATAATATTATTTTTGCTTACTATTTTTTTAACTGGAGCAAAGTTAAGTGATTTTTTAAAAGCAGTTTCTGATACCTTCTTTTGGTTGAGAAGTAAAATTGATGATTATGTTTGCAAAAAGAAGTCTGAAAAATCTAAAAAAATTGAAGAAAAAGAAATTTTAAATGATGAAAAATTAGAACTACTTAATTCAAATAGTAAATTTCCCAGTAATACAATTGAAGATGAAACTCCGATTAATTTTAGCGAAGAAAATGATGATATATTAAAAGTAACAGAAAAGTTTTTATCAAAGGATAAAAATAATCAATCGAATTTCACCGAAAAAAATCTGGAGGAAAAAAATGATATTAAATTTAGTGTAGAAAAATCATTGTTTGGTGAAAATAAAGAAAATTATGAATTTCCTCCGATCAATCTTTTAAATTCATCTGTTGATCCTGACGATCATGATATTAGTTTTGAACTTAGTAATAATGGTAAAATTTTAGTAGACACTTTAAAAAGTTTCAATGTTCAAACAAAAATTGTTGATATAAGCCGAGGCCCTGCTGTTACAAGATATGAACTTCAGCCAGCCGCCGGTGTGAAGATAAGTAAAATTACAACTCTTGCCGATGATATAGCGCTTAATTTGGCTGCTTCTGGAGTGCGTATAGAGGCACCAATACCTGGTAAAGCCGCAGTTGGTGTTGAAATTCCGAATAAGGTTGTAAGTGTTGTAAATATGAAAGAGCTTATATCTTCTTCCAAGTTTATATCTGCTGGTAGTAAATTATCTGTTGTTTTGGGAAGAGACATCTCAGGAGATATAATGATAACTGATTTAGCAAAAATGCCCCATCTTTTAATAGCTGGTTCAACAGGTTCTGGCAAATCTGTGTGTATAAATTCATTTATAATCAGTATATTGTATAAAGCTCGCCCGGATGAAGTAAAGCTTTTAATGATAGATCCTAAAGTTGTAGAATTGGGAATATATAATGGGATACCGCACTTACTTGTTCCTGTTGTTACCGATGCGCGTAAAGCGGCTGGCGCATTAAATTGGGCTGTTAATGAAATGCTATTACGGTATAAAAAATTTGCAGAGAATAATGTTAGAGATTTGGAATCGTATAATAAATTTATTGATAGTCATCCATTGGTAACTGATAAAGAGGGCGAAATTTTGGAAAAAATGCCGCAAATAGTTATAATAATAGATGAACTTTCTGATCTTATGATGGCTGCCCCGCGCGAAGTTGAAGATTATGTGTGTAGATTGGCTCAAATGGCCAGAGCTGCTGGGATGCATATTGTTATTGCTACTCAGAGGCCTTCGGTTGATGTTATAACCGGAATAATTAAGGCAAATATTCCGAGTAGAATCGCTCTTGCAGTTTCGTCACAGATAGATTCAAGAACAATTTTAGATATGAGCGGTGCTGAAAAGCTTTTAGGGCGTGGAGATATGCTTTTTTCTCCAGTGGGATCTTCAAAACCTATAAGAGTGCAAGGGTGCTATGTTACCGATGGAGAAATAGAAAATGTGATAAAATTTTTAAAAAATTCACAAGAGTCTTCTTACGACGTAAAAATTGCAGAAGAAATTGAAAAAAATGCGGTTACTGAAAATTCAAAAAATGATGAATCAGCAAGTGGAGAAAATTCATTAGATTCAGCTATAACAGAAGCTATAAAATGCGTTGTTGAAGCAGGACAAGCGTCTACTTCATTTTTGCAAAGAAAACTTAGAGTAGGTTATGCGCGTGCAGGTCGTTTGATGGATGAAATGGAACAATTGGGTGTAGTTGGCCCATATGAAGGATCCAAACCGAGACAGGTGCTCATAAATTATCAGCAATTTTTAGAAATGGATATAAATAAGAAAAACTAATGATCTTAATAAAATATGGAGAATTAAAGTGAAATTAACAAAAAAATCGGCTAAAATATTAATACTCCTGATAGCTGTTATTTTATCATTTTTTTGGGCGATTGATTCAGCTATTTTAAAAAATTTGTCTTGGCATGATTTATTTAATTTTGCTAAAGTTTGTGATCTTTCTACAGATTTTCGAGACAGCGATATGGAGGTGCATTTTTTGGCTGTAGGTAAGGCAGATTGTTGTTATGTAAAGTATAAAGATTATAATATTTTAATCGATGCGGCTGATAGAGAGCCTAATAATATTGTTTGTGAATATCTTCATAGAATGAATGTTAAAAAATTGGATTATGTGTTTGTTTCTCATCTTCATCGTGATCACATAGGGCAGATGGAAGATGTCATAAAAAACTTTGAAATAGGTAAGTTTATTAAATCTAAAGTTCTAGAAGCGATTATACCCACTTCTGTAACATATGAACGAATGCTTAGAGCACTAATTTCTAAAAATGTTTGTGTAAAAACGGCTATAAGTGGTGAAAAATTTTCACTTGGAGATTTAAAATTTGAAATATATGGTCCAATTACAGAAAGTACAAATATAAATAATACTTCTCTTGTTTTTAAAATGAGTTATCAAAAATGGAAATTTTTATTTACTGGAGATGCTCAAGAAAGTGAAGAAATCGACATACTGAAAAAAAATTTTGATATTAGATCCACAGTCTTAAAGGTAGGACATCACGGAAGTAAAACATCTACATCTAAAAAATTTTTGAATAAAGTTAATCCCAAGTATGCAGTTATATCTGTTGCGCCAGATAGAAATAATCTTCCAAAAGAACAAACTTTGTATCGACTTGATAAGATAGGAGCAAAAATTTACAGAACTGATTTAGACGGTAATATTATTTTTTCTATAAAAAATGGGAAAATGAAAGTATTTACCGAAAAAGAGAGAACACTTGTTTAGTAATAAATTTGAGGGGGATAGATAATGAATTTTTTATCTGTTGATCGTATTGAAAATGATGTTTTAGTATGTGAAAATGAAAAATGTGAAGAAGTAATTATTGAAAAAAAAAATCATGTTGACGGTTTATCAGAAGGCAGTATAATTGAAGTAGATAGTAAAGGCAATATAGTTTTGAATAAAGAAAAGTATGAGCAGAGGAAAAAAGAAATTTTAAAATTACAGAAAAAGTTAAATATTGAGAAGTAATAAAAATTTATTTTAAAAATTTGAAAAAAATTTTGAGTTTATTTGTTTTTGTGGTAGTATTGTTTGTAGAGCTATTTTAAATTGAAAATTTAAAACGGGGGATTGTAAAAAATGGGTAAACTGAGGGATTTGAAAACAATTTTGCTTGGTTCAGCTTTGAAAGATGATCAACTTAAAGATGAAAAATTATCCAGATTATGGGGATTACCTATAATGGCTAGTGATGCTGTGTCTTCTGTAGCATATGCTGTTGAAGAAATTTTAATGGCTCTTGTTCCAGCTTTGGGAATTATGGCAGCAAGATATGTAGGTTTTGTAAGTGTCCCTATTATACTGTTGCTTTTAATACTTATATTTTCTTATTCTCAGATAATAAGCCATTATCCAAATGGTGGCGGAGCATATGTTGTTTCGAAAGAGAATTTTGGAAAAAAAGCTTCACTACTTGCTGCAACGTGTCTTATAATAGATTACATAATGACAGTTGCGGTAAGTATTTCTTCATCTACTGCGGCAATACTCGCAGTTTATCCTTTTTTGGAACCATATAGAATTTTTATTTCTCTCGTATGCGTTGGTGCAATTACTTTAGTAAATTTGAGAGGAATAGGAGAATCTTCAAAAATTTTTGGCATACCAACATATATGTTTATTTTTTCGATGATTACACTTATTGTTACTGGATTTGTAAGATTTTTTAACCATACTTTGACTCCAATTACGTATACATCCGCACAGCTTAGCGGTATAATGACTGATAATCTTACTGGAATATCACTGGTTTTGTTTTTGTGTGCGTTTTCATCTGGTTGTTCAGCGCTTACAGGTGTGGAGGCGGTAAGTAATGCTATACCCAGTTTTAAGGAGCCTTCTCAAAAAACAGCAAAGCAAGTTTTATTTATGCTTGGTGGAATAATAATATTTATATTTGGCGGTACAAGTTTTTTGGCCACATTTTTGAATGTGGTTCCAATGCACGATAAAACAGTTCTTTCTCAGATGGCAACGTCAATCTTTGGAAATGGATTAATGTTTTATGTCTTACAATTTACCACTTCGCTTATACTACTATTGGCTGCAAATACGTCGTATAGTGGGCTGCCCATTCTCCTCTCTATATTGGCAAAAGATAGATACATGCCACGTCAGTTTTCTCAGCGAGGGACTAAGCTTAGTTTTTCAAATGGAATAGTATTTATATTTATTTCCAGTGCGTTACTTCTAATAGTATTTAATGCAGATACTCATAGATTGATTCCATTTTATTCAGTTGGTGTTTTTGTTTCATTCACAATTTCTCAGTTCGGTATGTTTATTAAGTGGCTACGGTCGAAAGAATCAGGTTGGCAATATAAATCCCTTATAAATGGATTCGGTGCATTAGTTACTTTTGTAGGATCGATTGTGGTGTTCACCACTAAGTTTACTCATGGCGCTTGGGCACTTCTTATTGTAACACCACTTTTGATGTGGTTTATGTCCTCAACACATAAACATTATTTTAGATTTTTAAAGGGCATCAGTATTTTGGGGTATAATTATAAATACAAGAAAAGTGCTAGTACAGATACATTTCCTTGTATTGTTTTAATAAATAAAATGAATAGAGCAGCGCTTAAGACTTTTGACTATGCAAATCGAATAACTTCAAATGTTACGCCACTACATATTTCTGTATCAAAGGTAGAGACCGAGAGGCTTCGCAAACAGTGGAATGATCTGAAAATAGAGGTGCCTCTCACGATTATATATACACCGTATAGAGATATACTTACTCCTATTGATAGTTATGTTGGTCAGCGTGAAGCAGAGCTTAAAGAAGGAGAAAGTTTGACTGTAGTTTTGACGAGAATAAGTGGTAATGGTTGGAAAGATGCAATTTACCATAATCAAACTACTTTCTTTATAGAAAAGCAGCTTAGAAAACACGAAAAAGTTGCTACTACACTCGTGCCATATTTTTATAGCAAACCAAAAATTTAATGTACTAAGTGTCTGATTAGGGGGATATAAAGATCGGTGAAAAAATTTTTTAAGTGTTTGACTATTATTTTCATAATGTCTTGGTTTTGTGGAAATATTTGTGGTTTGTGCAATGATTTTGTTCCAGATATTAAACATCGTGGATACATAACAGTGGCTACAAATGCTGAGTTTGAACCATTTGAATATAAAGATGGCGATAAAATGGTTGGAATAGACATAGATATTGCTGAAAAAATTGCTGAAAAAATGAATGTCGATTTAAAAATAAATGATGTTTCATTTGATGCAGTGATATTGGAACTTTTAAACGGTAACTGTGATTTTGCTATTTCAGCGATGAGTTCAAGTGAAGAAAAATCTAAGAGTGTGGATTTTTCTGAGCCTTATTATACTTCAAAGCAGATGATTATAATTCCAAAAATGAGTTTAATAGAATGTGCAAATGATTTGCATGGTAAGAAGATAGGTGTTGTTTTAGGTTTTACAGGAGACAAGTACTGTACCGAAAATTATCCTGATTCTTCAGTTGAGAGATACAATAAAGCAACGGATGCAGTACTGGATTTAATAAATGGTAGAGTGGATGCAGTGATTGTTGATGATATGCCTGCACAAAAATTAGTGCGTACATGGGGCAGTGTTATCAAGCTTTTGGATGAATGTTTGTTTGAAGAAGATTACAGAATTGCTGTTCCAAAAGGGAAAACAGATATTTTGAACAACATAAATCTCATTTTGCATGATATGAAAAATTCTGGAGAATTAGAAACTATAAAATCGAATTATTTGTATATTAATGAAACTGAAAGTGTGGATTTGATAGGTCAAATATATCGTAATTTAGTGTACAAAGATAGATATAAAATGATCTTAAATGGATTTTTGGTCACAGTTGAAATAACCGCTGTTGCGCTCCTGATTGGAATTACATTGGGTCTTGTAATTTCTCTCATAAAAGTAAGTAGAAGTAAAAGCTTTTTGATTAGGTTTTTTAAAATAATTGCCGATATATATTTGAGTATAATACGTGGTACGCCAGTTGTAGTTCAACTTTTTGCAATTTACTATTTGGTTTTGTGTTCTACCGGTTTGAGTAAAATAGCGATAGCGATGATTGCTTTTGGCATAAATTCTGGAGCATACGTTTCTGAAATAATAAGATCAGGAATACTTTCGGTCGATGGTGGTCAGTATGAAGCAGGAAGATCACTTGGGCTGAGTTCAGGGATTACTATGAGAAAAATAATAATTCCGCAGGCCTTCAAAAATATTTTGCCAACACTTGTTAATGAATTTATTCAGTTGATAAAGGAAACTGCAGTTGCAGGGTTTATAGGCATTACAGATCTTTCAAGAGCTGGTGATATAATACGTAGTCAAACATATGAAGCGTTGGTCCCTCTTTTAACTACTGCTGGTATTTACCTGATTATGGTTATGCTTACTACATGTGTTATGTCCGTTATGGAAAGGAGATTACGTATAAGTGATAAGCGTTAGGAACTTGTATAAAGAATTTAAACACGATAATAAAACATTGAGGATTTTAAGTGGAATAAATGTTGATTTTAAACAGGGTGAAAAAGTTGCTATAATTGGTCCATCGGGTTCGGGGAAAAGCACATTTTTGAGATGTCTTAATGGACTGGAAGTACCTACTAGTGGTGAGATAGAATTTGAAGGAAAAAGCATAACAGATCCTAGATGTAATATGGACAAAATAAGAAAGGATATTGGTATGGTGTTTCAGCATTTTAACCTTTTCCCTCACTTAACTATACTCGAAAATATAACACTTGCACCCATTTCTTTAAGGATATATTCTAAACGGGATGCTAAACAATGTGCTTTGGCTCTTCTTGAAAAAGTAGGGCTCAGAGATAAAGCTGATTCTTACCCTTCAAGACTTTCTGGTGGCCAAAAGCAACGCGTGGCAATAATACGGGCACTTATAATGAATCCAAAAGTAATACTTTTTGATGAACCTACTTCTGCGTTGGATCCGGAAATGATTAAAGAAGTTATATCTGTCATGGTGGATATTGCAAATCAAGGTATGACTATGATTGTTGTTACGCATGAAATGAGTTTTGTAAAGGAAGCGGCAACACGTGTTTTGTTTATGGATCAAGGAAAAATAATAGCTGATGAAACTCCTAAAGAACTTTTTGAAAATTGTCAAAATGTGAGAGTTAGCAAATTTCTTAGAAAGATTGTGTAGGGGATTAAAGTGAAGTTTGTAACGCATTGTGTAAAAGATACTGAGGCAATAGCTCAAAAATTGGCAAAAAGACTAAAAGGTAATGAAGTTGTGGCATTTTATGGAGATTTGGGTGTAGGTAAAACTGCGTTTATACGCGGAATGGTTGATTATTTTGGTATAAAAAATTTGGTTTCTAGTCCTACTTTTTCGCTGGTGAATGAATATCAAACAAATAAGTTTAAAATATATCATTTCGATATGTATCGCATAAAATCATCTGAAGATTTGGAATCAACGGGATATTTTGATTATATAAACAGAGGTGTGTTTTTAATAGAATGGAGTGAAAATATTGAAAACGATATTCCTGATGATGCTATAGAAATTTCAATAGAGAAAGGTAACAGTGAAACATTAAGGATAATAGAAATTAAGGGTGTTGATTTTGATGAAAATATTGGCTGTTGATTCGTCATCAATAACTGCTTCTGTTGCAGTCGTTGAAAACGGAGTAATTTTAGGAGAAACGTTTATAAATTCCGGGCTTACGCATAGTCAGACAATATCACCTATGATTGAATCTATTCTTTTTAATTTAAAAGCATCTGCAGAGGACATAGATTTATTTGCTGTTACAAATGGGCCAGGGTCATTTACTGGGCTTCGTATAGGTGTGTCTACTGTTGAAGGACTTTCACTTGCTAGTCAAAAACCTTGCATAGGAGTATCGTCGCTTGAGGCTTTAGCTTTTGGTGCTTCTGGTAGATACTCGATAATTTGTGCATGTATGGATGCGCGTAGAGGTCAAGTATATAATGCTTTGTTCGAAAAACGTGATAAAGCATTAACTAGATTAACTGGTGATAGAACGGTTTCAATTAAAAGTTTGGATAAGGAGCTTCAAAAGATAAATTCAGATATAGAATTTGTTGGAGATGGAGCTAGTATGTGTTATAATAATATTGAAAGCTTAATCAAAGCTGAAAAATGTGTTTTATCTGAAGAGAAAAATCGTTATATACGCGCTTCGAGTGTGGCATTTTTAGCCGAAAGAAAGTATAAAGGGTTTGACGAGAAATATAATATTAATGTCGATATAAATTATATAAATATTCCACAAGCTCAAAGACTTTTAGAAAAAAATTTAAAGAAGGAGGATGAAGATATATGATAGCTTTAGGTTCTGATCACGCAGGTTACGAATTGAAAGTGAATATAAAAAATTATTTAGAGAAAAAAGGATTAAAAATTGAAGACGTTGGAACATTTAATAAAGAATCGTGTGATTATCCAATTTATGCAAAGAAAGTTGCAAACCTCGTTTCATCAAGTATTTGTGATAAAGGAATATTAGTATGTGGTTCTGGGATAGGAGTTTCAATTTCGGCAAATAAAGTTGCAGGAGTACGCGCTGCACTTTGTTATGAACCTGAATTAGCAATTTTGGCAAGAAAACATAACGATGCAAATGTTTTGTGTTTAAGTGGTAGATTTACTGATTTTGCGAAGGCAATTGTTATTGTAGATAACTTTTTAAACACTTCTTTTGAAGGTGGTAGGCATTTAAATCGAGTAAATTTAATAGAGAAAGTGTAGATTAAATAATTGGAGGTAATGTATTATGCCGGAAAATGTAATGATAATGGATCATCCATTGATTCAACATAAAATTTCTCTTTTAAGGGATAAGAACACGAGTTCAAAGGAGTTTAGAGAACTTATTAGTGAAGTAACAATGCTTATGTGTTATGAGTCTTTGCGAGATTTGCCACTCAAAGAGGTTGAAGTTGAAACACCTGTGGCAACTGCAAAAACAAAAATTCTTGCAGAGAGGCACTTAGCGTTTGTACCAATTTTGAGAGCAGGATTAGGGATGGTTGAAGGTGTTGTCAATATGGTGCCTACAGCCAGGGTTGGACATATCGGATTATATCGTGATCCAAATACGCTACAGCCGGTTGAATATTATTGTAAGCTTCCCGTAGATATTGACAAAAGGGATGTTATAATACTCGATCCAATGCTTGCAACTGGTGGATCTGCAATTGATGCTATAGATAGCGTAAAGAAGAAAAATCCCAGAACTGTAAAATTTATGTGTATAATTGCTTCTGATCAAGGTATAAAAGCTCTTTCAAGTGCTCATCCTGATGTTAAAATTTATTGTGCAGCTAAAGATGAGATGCTTAATGAAAACAGTTATATTATTCCGGGGTTAGGGGATGCTGGAGATAGAATTTTTGGAACAAAATAAAAATAAAGAAAAGTGTGTGAATTTATGGGAAATATAAAAGATGTTATTTGGAGGTTCGTTAAGAAATACAGAAAGTATGCACTGTTTTTTTGTGATTTTATTATATGGAATTTATCTTTTTATATTTCTTACGCAATTAATAAAAATAGTTTGACTTTTGTAGCAGTTGATAATAAATTTTTTGAATATCTTGTTATGGTGAACGTTTGTTTTGCTTTTATGTTTTTAGTATTTAAGATTTATGATAAAATTTGGAGATATGCTGACGTAGAAGATTTCTTTTATGCAGGACTAGCTACATTTTGCGCAAATGTGATATTTTTTGTGTTTACCCGAATATTTATGGTAAAAATGAGTCCACGTATGCACTTTATATTTTTGCTTACTTCTATGTCGTCTATAGTTGTTTTCAGACTGATTTATAGGATAAATAGGCTTATAGATAATGTATCTGGAGAAGATGAAATTGGTAAAAAAAGAATGCTTATAGTAGGTGCTGGAGAATCTACAGCTTTACTTTTAAGAGAAATGTTTAAGTATTCCGGTAATAAATACACGCCAGTTGCAATTGCAGATGATGATAGAGAGAAAATAGGCAGAAAAATTATGGGTGTAAGGGTTGAGGGAAATACAACAGAAATTCCAGATTTATGTGAAAAATTTAAAGTAGATGTGATTTTGTTTTCTATTACTTCCATATCATTGTCTCAACGGCGAAAGATTCTGGATATTTGTGCTAAAACAAATTTAGAGGTTAGGATTATTCCGAATATGTACGAAGTTTTGACTTCTGGAACTTCTTTAAATTCTGCCATAAGAAAAATAAAAGTAGAAGATTTGTTAGGTAGAGAACCTATCATTTTTGATAAAAAAAGATACGGAGGATATATTACCGGTAAAACGGTTATGGTAACAGGTGGTGGTGGATCAATTGGATCTGAACTTTGCAGGCAAATTGCAGAGCTTGGGTGTAAACGTCTTATAATTTTAGATGTGTATGAAAATAGTGCTTACCAAATTCAGCAAGAACTTAGGATGAAATATGGTAAAGATTTTAATCTAGGCGTAGAGATCGCTACAATATGTGACAAAAAAGAATTGGAAGAAATTTTTTCATCTGAGAATGTAGATGTAGTGTTTCACGCTGCAGCTCACAAACATGTACCTTTGATGGAAAATAATCCTGAAGAAGCTGTTAAAAATAATGTTTTTGGTACACTTAACCTCATAGAATGTGCAGATAAATTTAAAGTTAAAAAATTTGTACAAATATCAACTGATAAAGCTGTTAATCCAACAAATATAATGGGTGCTACGAAACGTATATGCGAAATGCTTGTTCAAATGAAAAATAAGGAAAGTGAAACAGAATTTGTTGCTGTAAGATTTGGGAATGTTTTGGGGTCAAATGGATCTGTTATACCTCTTTTTGAAGAGCAGATAAAAAAGATGGGGCCTGTAACTGTAACTCACCCAGATATAATAAGATATTTTATGACAATTCCGGAAGCAGTGTCATTAGTTCTTACGGCGGGTGGTTTTGCTAATGGTGGAGAAATATTTGTTTTAGATATGGGTGATCCAGTTAAAATAAAAGATTTAGCGGAAAATCTTATACGGCTTTCTGGTTTTGTTCCGGGTGAAGATATAAAAATTGAATATACAGGGTTACGGCCAGGAGAGAAGCTATATGAAGAGCTTTTAATGGATGAAGAGGGTATACAAAAGACTAAAAATCATAAAATATATATAGGGAAACCCATAAGTATGGATATTAATGAATTAAAAGAGCAATTGTCAAAACTTAGAACTATTTGTGCTCGAGGTAGCAGAGAAGATGTTGAAGCGATGCTTTTAAGAATAGTGCCCACATTTAAGCATATTAAATTAAAGTGAGCTTTTTGATATGGTTAAAAAATAGAAGCAAAATAGTAAAATCACAAGACTTGTCATGAAGTCCTGTGATTTTTGTACTAATTTCCATGTGTTATGTGATAATAAGAAATTTCAGCTAGCGTTTTTAGATACTCTTCATATGTGATATTACACGATACGTTATAGCTGCATATTGTAGGATTTCTCATAATTTTAAATAGGAGTGGTGGTATTTCGTCTTTTTCTGAATAATTAAATTTTTTAATTGGAGTTTTTGTAGATAGTCTGCTATTTCCTATGGCGTAAGCAAGACCACGTGAGAAAATTGTGTGAACGTTATTTTTATTTTTGCACAAATTTTTAAGATGGTCTGTGCTTATAAATCTAGAAAAACGTTTAATGTATGCAATGAAGTAAACCAGATCTGCTTCATTTATTGATATTTTTTCATTAAGGTGATGCATAAGTTTAAATTCATAAAATATATTTAAGTTTCTTTCAAATTTATCAGTTATTTTTGCAAAATCAAGAAAAATTTTTGAGCAGTTTAACCACTGTGTTTTTGAACTTGGATTTCTAAAAAATTTACTGTATTCACTTTGGCAAGATAGATTTGGAATGGATTCATTTAAAATTTTTTTGTGAATTTTTACGTAGTGTTCAGTTAGCTGTATTTTAGAGGAAGGCGAGTATTCGGGCAATTGCTGTTGAGAAAAAATCATTGTAAATTCTCCTTTAAATTAAAAATTTTTTACTAACTTTGTATGTTTCAAATTAATAAATAATCACGTAGATCCTATTTTGATAGTAATGCTATGGTTTCAACATGGGCGGTACGTGGAAACATATCTACTGGAATAATGCTCTGCAGAGTATAATTATTATTTTCACATAATTTTTTTAAATTTTTAGCTAAAGTTGCAGGATTACATGAAATATAAATTATTTTGGATGCAGATGATTTAAGTAAATTATCTATCATATTATCAGAACACCCTTTTCGCGGAGGATCAATAACAATAAGTGATCCTTCTAAAATGGCTTGCATTGAATTTGAAGAATCAGCACAAATGAACTTTGTATGTTGAAATTTATTTATTTTAGCATTTTCAATGGCGTTTTTAATTGCTTGAGGTACAATTTCAATTCCTGTAATATATGTTTGTTTGTTAGATATACTCATCCCGATGGTTCCAATACCGCAGTACAGATCTACTACATGTTGACTCTTTTCTGCATTTGCAATGTTTTTTGCAATTGTGTATAGAAGCTCTGTTTGATCGTGATTTATCTGATAAAAAGATTCTGGTGAAATTTTAAAATTTAGTCCACAAAGTGTATCGATTATATAGTCTTTCCCAAAAATAGTAATAAATTTTTTACCCAAAATGACATTTGTTTTTTCTTTATTTAAATTTAGCAATATACCAGATATGTTAGGTATGTTTGAAGTTAAAATATTAATTAGTTTATCTAAGTAAGCGATATTGCTTGTTGTTACTACTAAACAAACCATGATTTCTTTGTTTTCATTTGCTGTTCTTATATATATATGACGAATTAAACCAGTATGACTTGCTTCGTTATAAGCAGATATGTTGTATTTTTTCATCCAAAATTTAATTAAATCCACTATTTTGTCAAATTTTTCTGGATGAAGTAAACAGCGTGAACATTCAACTATATTATGACTTCTTGGACTGTAAAAACCGGAAATCAAATTTCCACTTTTATTGTATCCCAGAGGAATTTGAGCCTTGTTTCGATAAGAATTTAATTTTTTTGCTTTATTTATTTTTTGTAGTGGAACATTTTTAAAGTGGCCTATTCTTTCCAGGCAATCTTTAATATGCTTTTCTTTTATTTTTAGTTCTGCATCATAAGAAAGGTGCCTAAATACACATCCGCCACAGTTTTTGTAGTTATTACAATCAGGAGATATTCTGTCATGAAAAGGTAAAAGAATTTCTTGAATTTTACCTACGAAATAATTTTTTGCTTCTTTTATTATTTTTACTTTTAATACATCACCTATGGCAGTACGTGGGACAAAAATTACAGCGTCATTGTATTTTCCTATTCCATCGCCTTCAATTGTTACATCTTGAATTGTGAGTGTAATTACGTCGTTTTTTTTAATAGTATCTTTTGTGTTCATCATTTAATTCTCATTTCTAAAAATATTTTACTGATAAATATGATATCATATAAAACATGAAAATTCAAAAAAGTTATTTATTATGTATTAAAAAAACAAATTAACCTATGTATATAGTAAAGGGCAAAAAGCCATTTTCATTAGCCTTTCACCCTTTGTTGATTACACAAGTATTAGTATAATTTTATTCATGTAGTAATAAACTATTTAACTTCTACTTCTGCGCCAAGTTCTGTTAATTGTTTTTTGATATCTTCAGCTACATCTTTGGAAACTTTTTCTTTTAAAGCTTTTGGAGCTCCATCAACTATAGCTTTTGCTTCTTTGAGACCAAGACCTGTGATTTCTTTAACAGCTTTAACAACTTTGATCTTGTTGTCTCCAGCTGCTTTTAAGATAACATCAAATTCAGTTTTTTCTTCTGCTGCGGCAGGTGCGCCTGCTGCAGGAGCTGCTGCAACTGCTACAGGAGCTGCTGCTGATACTCCAAACTTTTCTTCAAGAGCTTTTACTAATTCGCTGAGTTCGAGAACTGTTAAACCTTTTACATCTTCAATCAATTTTGTTACTTTTTCTGACATTATTATTTACCTCCAAAAATATTTTTAATTATATTAGTTTATTTTACTATGCAGATTGCTTTTTTTCTGCAATTGCATTAAGCGCAACTACGAGGCCTCTGATAGTGCCTCCAAGTACAGTTGCAAATCCCGAGATGGGTGCATTGAGGCCGCCCAAAACTTGTGCAATGAGAACTTCTCTCGAAGGAAGTTTCGCAAGATTATTAACTTCTACTGCATCAATTACTTTTCCATCAATAAACCCAGATTTCACTTTAAAGAAGTCATGATCTTTGGCAAAATTACAAAGGATCTTGGATGCGGCAACATAATCATCTTTACTCACTGCTAATGCGGTTGATCCTTGGAAAGAAGGGCACAGATCATTTATGGAAGCACTTTCGGCAGCTCTTTTTAAAAGAGTGTTTTTTGCTACAACATATTCTACTCCGGCTTCGCGAAGATCTCTCCTTAATTTTGTATCATCCTCTACATTTATTCCCTGATAACTTACCACAACACCTGCGCAAGAATGTTGCATTTTCTCGGAAAGCTCTCTAACTATAGTTTTCTTTTGCTCTAATGCCTTAACACTTGGCATACATTATTCACCTCCATTTGATTGATTCAATACCAAATTGACAGTAGTTAACAATTTTAATATTAATAACACAAAAAATCGTTAACCGAATCCATTTCCAAAAATGAAAGTTAACGACTTTTAAAAATTAAAAATTACGAACTTTCCTAGGTGGGAGAAGGAACCCTTTTACACAAACCCACTGTCTTTGGAAATTTATATCTACTAGTATACAATAAGATTAGTAATTTGTCAATTACATTGATTCAAGTTTACCGGTATTCATCTTTACTCCTGGACCCATCGTAGAAGAAACGACGCATGATTTGATATATTGACCTTTGCTTGCTTCAGGCTTAGCTTTTACAATTGCGCTCATTAAGGTTTCAAAATTTTCCAAAAGTTTGTCAGTACCAAAAGAAGTTTTGCCAATAATACAATGAATAATATTTGTTTTGTCTAAACGATATTCAATTTTACCAGCTTTAGCTTCTCTAATTGCTTTAGCGATATCTGTCGTAACAGTACCTGCTTTTGGGTTAGGCATTAAACCTCTGGGGCCTAAAACTTTACCAAGTCTTCCCACAACGCCCATCATATCGGGTGTTGTAATTAATACATCAAAATCCATCCAATTTTCAGATTGAATTTTTTTGGCCATATCTTCAGCACCTATAAAGTCAGCACCAGCTTCTTTTGCAAGGTTTTCATTGTCACCTTTGCATATAGCAAGAACCCTAACTTTTTTTCCGGTTCCGTTGGGAAGTACTATGGCTCCGCGTACTTGTTGATCGGCGTGTCTAGAATCCACACCTAGTCTCACATGAAGTTCAACAGTCTCGTCAAAAGAAGCCTTTGCATTCTTTGTGCATATGTCAATTGCTTCTCTTGCATCATAAAAATGTGATTGATTATATGATTTTGCGCTTTCATTATATTTTTTACCGTGTTTCATACTTTCCTCCTGAATTAGTGGTAAAATCGGATGTTTTCCTCCCACCACGGGGATGGAGATTAATCTACTACCTCAATCCCCATACTTCTGGCGGTACCTGCGATCATGCTCATGGCAGATGCAGTGTCTGCAGCATTTAAGTCTGGTTTCTTGTGATTAGCGATTTCCTCAATCTGACTTTTTGTAATTTTTCCAACTTTTGTTTTGTTTGGAACACCGGAGCCTGACTCTAGTCCGCAAGCTTTTTTTATGAGAACTGCAGCCGGTGGAGTTTTTGTTACAAACGTAAATGAACGATCTTTATAGATAGTAATTACTACTGGAATAATCATCCCTACATCGTTTTTTGTACGATCGTTAAATTCTTTAGTAAAAGACATTATATTAATACCGTGAGGTCCAAGTGCAGAACCTACTGGTGGTGCCGGAGTTGCTTTGCCGGCGGGAATTTGTAATTTTACAATTGAACTGACTTCTTTAGCCAATTTGTGCACCTCCAAATTTTGTGGTGATTTTCGGAATAATAAAATATTTTATTCCTCCCACGTAGAAAAGACCTTTACTGTGTGAATTATTTTGATTCACAAATCTTAATGTTTTAAGTCAAACAAAATGATTACACTGCTGGTTCAATTTGATTGAGTTTTAGCTCTGCCAAAGTTTCGCGACCAAACATCGAGACAATAACCTTAACAACGTTGTTTTCAGCATCAATGTACTCAACGCGTCCATTTAAATTTGTCAGAGGTCCATCGATAATTCTGACAACCTCACCAATGTTGTAATCTAGTTTTACCGACTTCACTTCTACGCCAAGTTTTGCTACTTCTTGTTCAGTTAAAGGAACTGGCTTAGTGGAAGCTCCCACAAATCCAGTGCATCCTCTTATATTTCTGACAATATACCAAGATTCATCACTGAGCACCATTTTCACTAGTACATAACCTGGAAAAATCTTTTTTTCAACCTGACGCTGTTTTCCGTCCTTAATTTCAGTGACGGATTCTGTTGGAACTTTTACTTCTTGAATCATATGTCGTATTCCACGATTTTCAATAGTTTTTTCAAGAGTAGAAGCTACTTTGTTTTCATAACCCGAATAGGTATGTACAACATACCATTTGGCTTTTTCAGACATATTTCACCTTTCCTCCGGATTTACTTATTGCTTGAAACTGACATTACCAAGCTTAAAAGTTGCATACATCCTGCATCAAAAAACGAAACAAAAATGCCCATTATAAAAATCATAGCGAGCACTATGCCATTGTTTCTCCAGACTGTTCTTTGTGTTGGCCAAACAATTTTTTTGATTTCATTTTTGTAATCTACGAAAAAGCTTCCGATTTTTGAAAAGATATTTTTCTTTTTTTTACTCATTGTTTTGCCTCCATTCAAAACCTATTTTGTTTCCCTATGCAAGGTGTGTTTACGGCAAAAAGGACAATGTTTATTCATTTCCATTCGGCCAGGTATGTTTTTTTTGTTTTTAGTAGTGTTATAGTTGCGTTGGTTGCACTCAGTGCAGGCTAGTGTTATTTTTACTGTCATCACGGCACCTCCCGGTTTATTCGGAATATTTTAGCCTCCCTCTCTAGGGTACAAAAAATAAACCCCTGATTTTGAGGTAATAAAATTCTAACATATTTTTGTTTATCAGTCAAGCAAAAAAAGATATATTTTAGAAATAAAAATAAGTTTGTGTTTAATGTAAAACAAAAACATTATATAATATTTTTGTTTATATGATATAATTTTTTAAAGTTTGAAAAATTTTATTTTAAACAATAAATGGAGGTGACTTTTTGTTTGGATGGATTATTAAAAAATAAAAATAGTAAGGAGTAGTTTATAATGAAAATTTTAAAAAATTTTTTGTATCATTTTTTCACGTGTTTTTTGAGTGTTTTTGCTACAGGTGTTTCTTTTGAGGGGATAGATAAATTTGATAATTTCAATCGAGAGAAAAACATTATACCAATAGCTATGGCACTTGATGATGGATATATTTATCCTACTATTGTTGCTATTACTTCAATAGTTGAAAATGCCGATTTTGATACTAAATATAGTTTTTACATAATGCATCCGAGTAATTTTTCATATTGGAACAGAAAAAAACTTTTAGACACCGCGCGAAAATATAAAAACTGCGATATCAATTTAATTGATATGAATAATAAATTTTCTTTAGCTTATACTGATGATCGAATAACAACTCCTGCGTACTATCGTTTGGACATGGCGGAATTGCTCCCGAATATTAAAAAGATAATATATATTGATGGTGATGTGTTAGCATTTAAAGATTTAAAAGAGATGTATGGTTTGGATATGTGTGGACTTTATTACAGAGGATTTCTTGATGTTGTGACGCCAGAACGCATGTCCGCCAAAAATGATCATTATATTTGTGATGGTGTTATGTTAGTTAATCTTGAAAAACTTCGTGAAGATAAAATTTGTAAAAAATTTAAGGAGTATATGAAAAGCAATTTGTATTTACCTGAGCATGACCAAACTGTAATAAACAATGTTTGCTACAAAAAAATAGGTTTATTGCCACCTAAATTTGGTGTGTTTAATATGCCTGATGAGCATGTAAAAGGATATCACAACAGTATCGTTGCGAGGGATAAATATTCGATGGTTGAACTGTGGGAAGCTGTTAAGAACCCTGTTTTGCTCCATTGTGTGAATAAACCGTGGTCTAGAGGTATAGGGGTTTGTCGAGATTATTGGTGGGAGTGTGCTGAAAAAACATGTTGTTTCAATGAAATATTTAATAAGTATGGAATAAATGATGGTGAATATATGTTGGAGAGTAGTTTTGGGAATGATCTTGTTGTTGATGTGGAGGGAGGTTTCGAAAATGAAGATGCAGAAATTAGGCTTTGGAAGAAAAATTGGACTCCCGCTCAAAAATTTAAAATAAAATATGTTGGGAGAGGTTGCTATACAATTCAAGCACAATGTTCTGGAAAATATTTGAGTGTTAAGCGTGATAATAATACTGGTGTTTGTCAGTGTGATTGTAATGGTTCAGATACTCAAAAATGGTTTATAGTTAATTCTAGTAATGGAGATTATTATATAATATCAAAATGTTATAATTTGTCTTTAACTATGTCCAACTGGTCTAAAAATGGCTCAATCTTGTACTGTGAGAAAGGAAAAGAAAATTTAAATCAAAAATTCAAAATAGTAAAATAATTCTTAATTTTTATATATAAATCACGAATCGATTTGGCTAAATATAATAAAAAATATATAATTAGTTGAAAAATTTATAAATATTTGATATAATTTTTTATGCAAATTATATATTTAAAATCAAACTTATAAAGGAGGGATATTAAACAGCGATTTTTATATTTCAGATATGTCTAAAGAAAAGATTTTTTGGAATTTTGAGGAGTGATGAATGTGAAAAAAGTGAATTTTAAGTTTTTGATTTTGATTTTTTCTTTTATTTCGATATTATCGTGGAATTTGAGATGTATGGCTCAAATGATTGAAACTTTTGATGATGTAGTGGATGTACTACCACAAGCGACTGATCAAATTTCTAAAACTTCTGATGAAGAAAATATATTGCCGCAAACAATACCTCAACAAAAAGAGGTTAAAGTGGATGAAGAAGCTCTTCGCAGGGAGAATTTTTTGAAGGAACATGCTGGAAGAATACCTGTGGCGATGGCATTAGATGATGGTTACATATATCCGACAATGATAGCTATAATATCTGCTGTTGAAAATGCTAATTTTAATACTAAATATGATTTTTATATAATGCATCCAGATAATTTTTCTCAAGAAAACAAAAATAAACTTAGTGACCTTGAAAGAAAGTATAAAAATTGTTTTATCAATTTGGTGAATATGAAAGATATGTTCGTGGGTGCATACACTGATAACCGTATAACCACTCCGGCATATTATAGACTTGCTATGTCTGAAGTTTTTCCATATATTGATAAGATGATTTGGATAGATGGCGATACAATTACACTACATGATTTAACTGAAATGTATAATTTGAATATGGACGGATTATATTACAGAGGACTTTTGGATTTCCCCAGTTCAGAACGTACTGGCGGTACGGATAATGACCATTATATTTGTGATGGTGTTATGATTGCAAATTTGAATAAACTGAGACAAGATCATGTAATTGAAAAATTTAATGATTACATACGTAATAATTGGCTTCCTGAACACGATCAAACAGTTATAAACAGAGTGTGTTATAGAAATATAGGCTTAATTCCGCCAAAATTTGGTATGTTTAATTTGCCTGTATGGGAAGTAGATTACTATTGCAATAGTTTGGTTGCTTGGAATAGATATAGTGCTGGTGAAGTTTGGAATGCTTGGTGTGATCCTTGTATATTACACTGTGTTAAAAAGCCATGGAAGGAATCTAAAGCATCTCACAGAGAAAAATGGTGGAGATATGCTGAAAAAACGGGATATTTTGATGATATAAAACAAAGGCATGCCATAAGAGATGGGGAATATTATTTACTCAGTGAGTTATCTTATTACACTGCTGTTGATATTGAACAAGCAAGTTATAAAACAGGGGCAAACGTGAGACTTTGGGAAAGAAATTGGACACCTGCACAAAAATTTAATGTTAGATATGTTGGTGAAGGATGTTACACAATTCAATCGCAATGTTCTGGAAAATATTTGGATGTTCAATATGGTGAAAATAAAATTGGCACCAATATTTGGCAGTACGATTACAATGGTTCAGACGCTCAAAAATGGTTTATAGTAAACTCTGGTAATGGTAATTATTACATCATATCAAAATGTAATGGCCTTGTTATGGATGTTCAGAGTGCAAATACAAAGAAGGGAACAAATATTCGTTGTTGGCAAGGAAATGAAACAGCGGCTCAGAGGTTTAGATTTGTTTAGATGAACCTAAAAAATCCAGTTTTGATATGAATCCTAACTGGATTTTAATTTTGTTTAAAATATGAGTGGCACAATAGATAGTTATGCGACTGTGAAATTGAAAAATGGTGATATGCTGATTTATAATTATTTTAAAATGTGTATACCATTATATGTACCGAATAAAATTTACAATATATGCTAAATATTTATTTTTGTGTATACTTTTTAAATGTACACATTATTGTGATTTTTTGGTATCGATTTATACATTGATTGGTACGTTTTTTCTATGTTTTATGTTGCTTTATTGTTTAGGGGGATAAAAAAATTATAAAAATTTATAATTATCTATTGACATTTAAAATATTTGTATCATAATTCTAAGTGAACAAAAAATTTTGTTTGTAAAATTTTTTGTAAAAATGGGGGTGTTAAGTTGTAATGGAGGATATGATAAAGCGTATTATTGAGCTTGACAAACAAGCTAAAGAAAATCTTGTTCGTGATAATCAACTCAAGATTGATTCTCAGCAAAAAATAAGCGATATGAAGGGTAAGAAGCGAGAAGAATATCTCGAAAAAGCACGAGCAAATATAAAAAATCTTGAAAAAGAAGAAAAAGTTAATGCGTGTTTGAGGCTTAAAGTAATAGAAAATTCTTATAGACAAAAATACGATCGTATTGAAGAAATTTATTCCCAAAATAAAGCTAAGTGGATAAATACAATAGTATATAGAGTGATAAAACAGTGAGGTTCAAAAATTTACAGTAATGGTGGTGAACAATTGCGAGTAAAAAAGCACTCGCTGAATATTATGATTTCATATGCAGCTAATGCTGTGCTTTCAAAAGCACGTGCACTATATGGTAAGGGGATAAAAGAAAACGGATATTCAGATTTGTTGGTTTGTAAGAGTATTTCGGATGTGGCCTCTTACCTTAAGAGAAAAACGAGTTATGCTGATGTCTTGGGTGATATAAATGAAAATATGGTACACAGAGTTGAGATAGAAGAAAGGTTAAGGAAAAAACTTTTTGTTGATTTCGAACTTTTGGGTAGATATGATATTTCAGTGGGGGAACATTTTTTTGAGTATATCATTGCTCGAGCAGAGATAGAACAGCTCATGCATAGCTTGATGTTGATTGTTGCCGGAAAATCAGGAGAATACATCCATACGATTCCGGAGTTTTTTTACAGCCACGCCAGAGTTGATTTGAGGTCTCTTAAGTATGTGAATACATATGATGATTTTTTGAAAGTAATTAAAGATTCTCATTATTATAAAGTTTTGGAACCTTTAAAGCCTAAAAAAGGACAAAACGTTGATCTGACTTTGATGGAAACAGCACTTTATAATCATTTGTATGAAATTGTGTTTGATGTTATAAACAAGTATGTCAAGGGCAAGGCACGTCAGGAACTTACGGACTTTTTTAAACTTTATATAGATCTTAGCAATCTTGTAAGAATAGTAAGAATGAAAAAATTTTATGCCCTTAGTCCTGAATACATGAATTCTGCTTTAATAAAATATGGAGCGTTGGATTTTGAATTACTTGGAAATTTTATAAATTCTCCAAATGATAAGCAAATGATGATTGACATGAAAAAGACAAAGATGGGGAAAAAATGGTTTTCAAGAGGACTCGATGTAATAGATAAGGTGCCGCTTAATATGAGATTTGTAAAATGTCGTCATAATATTCGTTTTTCATTGTCACCTCCGGTGGTATTAATATCGTATATTTTTCTTAAAGAAATTGAAATTATGAATGTTACCAACATAATAGAGGGTATTAAATATCGACTTCCACCTGAGGAAATACGAAAAATGCTTATAATATAGACTTGCAAATATAAGTTTGAAAAGTGAGGTATGTATCAAATGTCAGTTTCTAAAATGAATTTTATAAGTATGATAGGCCCTTTACAGCAAATTGATGAGCTTATCAATGCTTGTGGCGATTCTGCGTCTTTTGAGCCAGATAATGTTTTTTCATTTTATTCAAATACAGATAAATTTTCTGCATTGTCAGAAGAAAATTTTTACGCAGAACCACTCAAAAAATTGGAGACTGTAATCCGATTGTGTTCTTCAAAACCTGAGAAAACAGATATAAGTGATTTTCACATTAGCAAGAGTAAAATTGAACGATATTCAAATTACGTTTTTGAGAATGTTCAAAATTTTGTTTCAGAAAAAAATTGTTTGTTGAAAGATTGTGAAAAATATAAAAAGGAAATAGAAAAACTTAAACATTTTTCTGATCTAAAAGAAAAAATTCAAGATATTGTTTCTTGTGAGTATACAAAAGCCCATTTTGGAAAGATGCCAAGATCTGCGTATTTTAAGTATGCTCAAATAGCTAGAAAAAGTGCTGAAAATGGTTTGGATCTGATGTTTTTCCCTTTTGGTGCAGATGAACAATATCAGTGGGGAATTTATTTTGCACCACTTGAGAATAGAGATGAAGTTGACAGAGTGTTTTCTTCTCTTTACTTTGAAGAGATTGAAGTTGAGTCATGTGATAAAGTTCCAGTTGATCAAATTAGTTATCTCTGTGATTTAATTAATGAAAATGATAAAAAGATTAAAGAAATAGATCAAAAGCTTGCAAATTTTTGGAATTCTCAGAAAGATCAATGCATGAAGTTTTACACAAAGGTAAAGCAATTTAGTGATTATTTTGAAATCAAATCATATGTTGCAAAATATAACGATACTTTTATCCTTGTGGGTTGGGTTCCAAGTGAAAATTTAGAAGAATTTACAAAAAGAATAAGTAAGATCAAATCGGTAGAGTATTCTACTGAAGAAGGTAAGAATGTTTTGGAACATCGCCCACCTGTAAAGCTTAAAAACAATAAAATTTTTAGGCCGTTTGAATTTTTGGTTGATACTTATGGTACACCATCTTATAATGAACTTGATCCTACTGCATTTGTAGCTATTACTTATACACTCCTTTTTGGAATAATGTTCGCAGATCTTGGGCAGGGAATTTTGGTTTCGGTTGTTGGGTATCTAATGTGGAAATTTAAAAAGATGGCACTTGGAAAAATGCTTATTCCGTGTGGAATATCTTCAGCCTTTTTTGGTACTTTTTTTGGATCGGTTTTTGGATTCGAACATGCCCTTGATCCATTTTATAAAAACGTATTTGGACTTAGTAAAAAACCGATTGAAGTTATGGATGCTTCGAGTACGGATACCATTATTTATTCTGCAGTAGCAATTGGGATAGTTTTGCTTATAATTTCAATGGTGCTTGGAATTTGTTCTCTTGTAAAACAAAAAAACTACGGAGAAGCTATTTTTGGTTCTAGAGGTTTTTGTGGAATGGTATTTTATATTTCACTAGTGTTTATGATTGTGGATATGCTTGCACTGCATACTGGAGTGATTACAAAATTATACGTGTTTTTTCTAATGATAGTGCCGCTTATTCTTTTGATGTTTAGTGAAATACTCATTAAAATTGTAAATGGTCAGAAAGATTGGAAGCCAGAAAGTTGGGCAGATTATTTACCACAGAGCTTTTTTGAACTTTTTGAAGTAGTGCTTAGTTTTATAACTAATACAATGTCATTTTTAAGAGTTGGTGCATTTGTTTTGGTACATGCAGGTATGATGATGGTTGTATTTACGATTGCAGATATGTTTAGTGGCCCCGGGGCGATTATAACATTGGTTATAGGAAATTTGATTGTTACCGCACTAGAAGCTTTAGTTGCTGGGATACAGGTTGTAAGACTTGAGTTTTATGAGATGTTTAGTAAATTTTTTGAAGGTCAGGGAAGGCCTTTCACACCTATTGTTTCAGAGAAAATAAATTAAAATATTAAATAAAAAATTATTTGGAGGTTATTATTATGTCAACATTATTATTTATTATTCCAGGGCTTGCGATTATAATTGGAGCAATTTTTTCAATAAACATGGTTAAACGTGGTGTCAGTGGAAAAAAAGCAGTTGTTTTTCAAATTTTTAGTGCAGTTTTAGTTATGGTAGCTTGCACAATGTGTTCTATTAAATCTGCATACGCAGCTGACGTAAAATCAGAGAGTACTACATCATCTGTTTCTAAATCAGAAAAAGATGAAAGTGCTAAAGCTGTTTCTTTTGCCATTGGACTTCTTGCTGCTGCACTTGTAACCGGATTATCTGGTATTGGTGGTGGTATAGCGGTTGCATCGTCTGCTCCTGCAGCTATTGCAGCTACTTCTGAAAATCCAAAAGCTTTTGGTAAATCGCTCATTATGGTTGTTTTAGGAGAAGGTATTGCACTTTATGGACTTTTGATATCAATTATGATATTTAGTAAACTTGATCAATTAGGATTGGGAGCGTAAAAGTATGCGCTTTGAACTTATAAGTGACAATACAGATACGCTCGTAGGTATGCGTTTGGCTGGAATAAAGGGTGTAATTGCTCGTACTTCAGATGAAGCGGCAAAAGCCCTTTATTCTGCGATTGAGAAAAATGACGTTGCCATAGTGCTTATTACTGAAAAGCTCGCAAAGCTTTGCTCCGAACTTATTTATAGTTTAAAAAGCAGCCATAAAATACCCCTCATAATAGAAATACCTGATGGAAGATCTCAAAGCAGCAAAAAAGATTCAATAACAAAATATATAAGAGAGGCAATAGGCCTTAAAATTTGATTTTACCTAAAAAAGGAGGGCAGAAAAATGCATAAAAGCTTTAAATCGAGCAATTTCCTAAATGCGATTGATAAATATGCTAAAAGACGTCGTAGTAAAATAACAGATGAAATAAAAGAGATAGAAGAAAAGGAAATGAAAAAAGCAGAAGCAGAAATAATTGAAGACGTAAATAACATGATTCAAAGAGAACTTGTGAGTATGAAAAACAAAATTGTTATAGAAGTTTCGCATAAAGAATTAGAAGAAAGAAAGCGAGTTTCTCAGCGCCGTCGCCAAATGATGAAAGATATTTTCAGAGAGTGCAGAGAAAAGCTTGTAAGTTATACTGCTACACCAGAATATTTAGAATCACTTAAAAGTTACGCTTTAAAAGTTTCAAAAGTTTTGAGTGAAAATGATGTGAAAATATTGGTAAAAAAAGATGATCTTAAATATGCAGAGGATATTAAGAAATCATTCGGTAGAAATTGTGAAGTGTTAGATGATGATAGTATTTTGATTGGTGGGCTCAGAGGGTGCAGTAGCATGATGGGTCTTATAGCAGATGAGACTCTGGATGCAAAATTGAAAGAACAAGAGGATTGGGCAGCGGCGAATTTTGGAATTTTGTTGGTTTAAAACAGTTTTTGACCATTAAGATGATAAGGAGGAGTGAGCGCGGCAGTGTTTTAGATCTGTGAAGCGCTTCTGTAACCGATTATGAATGAAAATAATGTTATATATGGAATAAATGGCCCTGTTGTAACCGTAAAGAACACCAAATCGTTTTCAATGATGGAAATGGTTTACGTGGGTAACGAAAGACTTATTGGAGAAGTAATAGGAGTTACAGATGATTTTACGACTATACAGGTCTATGAAGAAACTACGGGACTTCGCCCAGGTGAGCCCGTTGAAGGAACAAAAGGGCCAATGAAAGCATGCCTTGGCCCAGGGATACTCAATAATATATTTGATGGAATAGAACGTCCGCTTAAGTCTATAGAAGAAAAAAGCGGATCATTTATATCGAGAGGATGTAGCGTTTCTTCACTTAGTGAAGATAAACTTTGGGAAACTGAAGTTTTAGTGAGAGTAGGAGATCACCTCGAACCGGGCACAATATATGCATCTTGTCCAGAAACTTCAATAATTACACACAAGTGTATGGTTCCTCCCAATGTAAGAGGTGAAGTAGTAGAGGTTGCTAATAGTGGTATGCACAAAGTAAGTGATACTATTGTTAAAATTAAAAATGCAAGAGGTGAGATTCAAGATCTCACAATGTGTCAATATTGGCCAATACGGTTTGCGAGACCTATAAGTAAAAGGTTACCGTCAAATATACCTCTTATTACCGGACAAAGAATTATAGATACATTGTTTCCGATTGCTAAAGGTGGTGCTGCAGCTGTACCTGGAGGATTTGGAACCGGAAAAACAATGACGCAACATCAACTTGCAAAATGGTGTGATGCAGACATAATTGTTTATGTAGGTTGCGGAGAACGTGGAAATGAAATGAGTCAAGTAGTTGACGAATTTTCAAAACTTATAGACCCTAAATCTGGAAAACCAATGACGGAACGCACAGTTTTAATAGCTAATACATCAAATATGCCGGTTGCAGCTAGAGAAGCTTCTATTTATACTGGTATTACGTTGGCAGAATATTATAGAGATATGGGATATGATGTTGCAATTATGGCCGATTCTACTTCGAGATGGGCAGAGGCACTTAGAGAAATTTCTGGTAGATTGGAAGAAATGCCAGCTGAAGAGGGATTCCCACCATATCTTCCTTCCAGACTCTCGGAGTTTTATGAAAGAGCCGGACGAGTTAAAACTTTGAGTGAAGGGGAAGGGTCTATTACAATAATTGGTGCGGTTTCACCGCAAGGTTCAGACTTTTCTGAACCTGTAACACAGAACACAAAACGTTTTGTAAGGTGTTTTTGGGCACTTGATAAATCGCTTGCATATGCTAGGCATTACCCAGCAATCAATTGGATTAATAGTTATAGCGAGTATTTTATTGACCTTGATCCTTGGTACGTGAAGAATTATGGGGAATCTTTTGTGCGATATCGTAAAAAAATAGCTTCGATTTTGAGTGAAGAAGATAAACTTATGGAAATTGTAAAGCTCGTTGGTGCTGATGTACTACCAGATGATCAAAAATTGATAATAGAAATTGCTAAGGTAATAAGGAGCGGCTTTTTGCAGCAAAATGCTTTTCACAAAGATGATACATTTGTTCCTCTTAGTAAACAGAAAAAAATGATGAAAATAATACTCTATTTAAATAAAAGAACTCGCCAACTTATTTCTGCGTCCATTCCAATTTCGGCAGTATTAGAAACAGGCATATTTGATAAACTTACAAGAATTAAATATGACGTTCCCAATGATAAATTAGAAATTTTGGATGAGTACAAAAAAGAAATTGATGATATTGTCAATAAAATAATAAAAAATAAAATTTAAATATCGGAGGTGAAATTTTATGATACTTAACTATGTTGGTTTAAAGGAAATAAGTGGTTCCTTAATTGTTTTAGAGGGTGTTGAAGGTGCTTCGTATGAAGAAGTTGTTGATATAAAAATTGATGATGGAACTTATCGAAAGGGAAGAATTGTTCAAATAGAAGGAGATAAGGTTGTAGTGCAAGTTTTTGAAGGCACACACTCTATTTCTCTTTCCAATACGAAAGTAAAACTTAAAGGAAAGCCAATGGAAATTTCTCTTTCTCCTGAAATTTTAGGTCGAGTTTTTAATGGATCTGGTGAGCCAATAGATAAACTGGGGAAAGTATTTCCACATAAAAAAATGAATATAAATGGTACACCAATAAATCCAATAGCACGTATTTATCCTAGAAACTATATCAATACTGGCATATCTGCGATTGATATGCTTTCTACACTTATCAGAGGGCAAAAACTTCCCATATTTTCTAGTTCAGGCATGAAGCATAATGAGTTAGCGGTTCAGATTGCGCGGCAAGCCAAACTTTCAGGGGATGAAGGTAGCAATTTGGCTATTGTTTTTGCTGCTATGGGCGTAAAGAATGATGTTGCAGAGTATTTTAGACGTAAATTTGATGAATCGGGAGTAATTGAAAGAGTAGTTATGTACCTCAATCTTTCAAATGATCCCGTAATAGAAAGGATACTTACTCCTAGATGTGCGCTCACTATTGCAGAATATCTTGCTTTTGAGCTTAATATGCACGTTTTGGTTATTATGACTGATATGACTTCTTATGCTGAAGCGCTTCGAGAATTTAGTTCATCTAAAGGTGAGATCCCCGGTAGAAAAGGTTATCCCGGGTATTTATACTCGGATTTGGCGTCACTTTATGAACGTGCAGGAATGGTAAAAGGCAAAACCGGGTCTGTTACTCAAATTCCTATTCTTACTATGCCTAATGATGATATAACACACCCATTGCCTGATTTAACGGGCTATATTACTGAGGGGCAAATAGTTTTAGATAGATCAATAGATAGGAAAGGTTATTATCCACCTATTTCAGTTTTGCCTTCTTTGTCTAGACTTATGAAGGATGGTATAGGTGAAGGGTTTACTAGAGCTGATCACCCGGAGCTTGCAAATCAACTTTTTGCTTCATATGCAAAAGTACAAGATGCTAGAGCACTTGCTTCAGTTATAGGTGAAGAAGACTTGTCACCTATTGATAAGCTCTATATTAATTTTGGTAAAGCATTTGAGAAACAGTTTATTAATCAGGGATTTAATGAAAATCGTTCAATTGAGAGAAGTTTGGAACTTGGTTGGCGCCTTCTTTCTACTCTTCCGCGTCAAGAGCTTGATCGTGTTAGCGGTGAAACATTGGATAAATATTATATCGATGATAAAGATTTATTAGAACGCAAAAATAAGATTGATTTTCTTGACGATATTGAAATGGAAGACAATGATGATGATATAGATGAAAATGAAGAAAATTAACGTAGGGGGGATTTAAATGGCAATGCAGTTGGCTCCTACGAAAGGAAATTTAATCGCTACAAAAAAGTCTTATGATCTTGCAAAGTTGGGTTTTGATTTGCTTGATAGAAAAAGAAATATATTAGTGCGTGAGATGATGGCGCTTATTGATAGAGCACAAGAAATTCAAAATAAGATAGATTCTACTTATCAAAAAGCTTTTTCAACACTTAGAAAGGCAAACATAGCTCTTGGAGTGTGTAACGAATTGTCTCAGGCTGTACCAGAAGAAAAAGATATAGGCATATCTTTTAAAAGTGTTATGGGTGTGGAAATACCTATAATTACGATAAAGGAGCAAGAAAAACAAAGTTTTATTCCATTTGGACTTTATGATTCTAACTCGGATCTTGATAAAACATATTTGTGTTTTCGTGAAGTTAGGGAGCTTACGGCTAAATTAGCAGAAGTTGAGACTAGTGCATATTTACTTGCGCGAGATATTAAAAAAACTCAAAAGCGAGCGAATGCACTTAAAAATATAATGATCCCCAGGTTTGAAAAGCTTATTAAGTCCATAACAGATGCTTTAGAGGAAAAAGAAAGAGAAGAATTTTCAAGGCTTAAAGTGATAAAAAAGAAAAAAGATTAACAAGCGTTTTGTTTTTTATGTAGGCGAATATTTTTGATATATTATTTGGTTGTAAATTTTTAATGGATAGTAGCTACGGTTAATTTTTATTTTGACGAATTGCAGTAATTACTTACTTGAAATATGTATTTTGTATTATTTTGATTATAGTGAATAAATCAGTCTGTTCTTTATTTTGGCAACTTTGCCTTATTACAGATTTGTTTTATTCACTATTTTTTGCTTTGTTTTAAAAGGATTGTTTTCTGTGTTTTTGAGTTTTATGCTATTTGTATATTTTTTTATCAAACGCTTGACTTTTTTTAACCCAATAGTATAATTTATAAATATGACGCAGTAGTCGACAATTTATATTAATTAAGGAAAGGTGAATATTTTATGCCTGAAAATGAAAAAAGTTTGTTTAGAAAGAGTAGTTTAGAGCGAGTTTCTTCTCCGGATCAACTTAATGAATATATTAGGGTAACAAATCCCAGTTTAATTGTTATTTTAATAGGGATTTTTACTATTTTAATTGCTGCAGCTGTATGGGTTTTTTCCGGAGGTATACCAAAGTCTGTAGCACTTAGTGGAGTAGCCGTTAAAGACTATGATAATAATTTAAAGGTCTATAGTTATGTTTCTATCGCTGATAGTAAAAGACTTAAAGAAGGGATGAATGTTCAAATTTCCCCAACATATGCTCCGCGAGAAGAGTATGGTTATTTGAGTGGAAAAATAACTTTTATAGGAAATAATATCGTAACTACTGATTATCTTAATTCAAAATTTGAGAATCCTCAAATTTTAATTCCAATACTTTCATCAATGAAAACAGAAAACCTTGTTGAAGTGGAGATGGATGTTGATGGATGGTCAAGTTCTAAAGCTGCGAATATAGATGTTACAGAGGGAAGTGTGTGCGAAATTTCTGCTGTAATAGGTGAAACGAAACCATATGAACTGATATTTAATTACAAGTAGTTTAGCTTTGGAGGTGTATAGTGTGAAAAAAAGATTAAAAGTGCCTGTGATTATGCAAATGGAAGCTCTTGAATGTGGAGCTGCTTGTGTTTGCATGATAGCAGCGTACTATAAAAAATGGATACCGCTCACTCAGGTAAGGGAAGATTGTGGTGTATCTCGTGATGGTAGTGTTGCCAAAAATATGTTGGCAGCGGCACGTAGCTATGGATTTGAAACTTCTGGTTATAAACTTGAGCCAGAAGCTATAACATCACTTGTTTTACCGGCAATAATTCATTGGAATTTTAACCATTTTGTAGTTCTTTGTGGTGTGGATGAGAAAAAGCAAAAAGTGTACTTAAATGATCCGGCGCAAGGAAAAGTTGTTGTTAGCATGGATGAATTTGATAAAGCTTTTACGGGAATAGCACTTTCTATGGTTCCTTCAAAAGATTTTAAACCAGAAGGAAAACCTAAAAGTGTTGTTACATTTGCTAAAAGATGTTTAAAAGGTGCAGCTTTTCCTTTTGTGTTAGCTACACTTCTTAGTATTGCTGTTTTGATAATAGATATGACAACTCCGATTTTTGGTAGAGTATTTATTGACAATATTTTGAGTGGTAAAAATCCCGAATGGTTGACACCATTTATATGTATAATGCTTATTTTACTATTATTTCAAGTTTTGATTGCAGTTGTTAAATCTGTTTATTGGCTCAAAATTCAAGGAAAATTTGTAGTTACATCCAGTGCTAAATTTATGTGGCATGTGTTGCGTTTGCCGCTTAATTTTTTTTCTCAAAGATATGTTGGTGATGTTGCTTCTCGTCAAGAATCTACGGCAAATATTGCAATTACTTTAATAGAAAAAATTTCTCCGCTGCTTCCGGGTACGGTGTCTATGATTTTTTACTTGTTTATAATGATAAATTGGAGTTTACCGCTTACTATAATTGGGATTAGTGCAACAATAATAAATATGTTTGTAATTCGTTATACGTCTCAAAAAATGCTCGATTATCAACGTGTTCTTGTCCCGAATCAAGGAAAACTTTCTAGCGTAACATATTCTGGTTTTGAAATGATAGAAACTATTAAATCTACCGGTGCAGAAAGTGGATATTTTGAAAGATGGGCAGGTTATTATTCAAAGCAGAGCAATGCAAATACAGCACTTTCTAAATTTACTCAATATATAGGACAAATTCCTACTATAGTTCAAAGCGTAGCTGATTTTATAATGTTATTTTCTGGTATATATTTAATTATGATAGGTAAATTTACAATTGGTATGCTTATGGCGTTTCAAACATTTTTAGAAAAACTTTTAAGTCCTATGAATGATATAATGGATGTTTATCAAGATTTTGTTGAAATGCGCTGTGAAATGGAAAGAGTAGAAGACGTACTTGATTATCCTACGGATGTTGATGTCGATTTAAGTTTAAATGAAAAAGATAGTAATCTTGGCAAACTTGATGGAAATATTGAGGTAAATAACATAACATTTGGATATGGAAAACTTAGTAATCCTGTTCTTAGAAATTTTAGTATGAAAGTGAAACCGGGTCAGTGGATCGCTATAGTAGGAGGTAGCGGAAGTGGAAAATCTACTGTTGCGAAACTACTTACTGGGCTTTACGATCCATGGGAAGGTGAAATTCTTTTCGACGGAATTAAAAGAGACAATATCGGCTATTATCGGTTTCATACATCACTTTCTATGGTTGACCAAGATAAAGTTATGTTTCACGATACAATAAAAAATAATATACGTATGTGGGATACTTCTATAGAGGATTTTGCTGTTACTCTAGCCGCCAAAGACTCAGATATTCACGAAGCAATAATTACTCGTCCAGATGGATATAATCACGTTTTGAGTGAAGGCGGAAAAGATTTTTCTGGGGGGCAGTGTCAAAGAATAGAAATAGCGCGCGCGCTTGCCCAAGAACCTACTATAATAATTTTAGATGAAGCGACATCTGCACTTGACGCAAAAACGGAAAATAAAGTTATGAAGAATATAAGAAAAATAGGTTGCACATGCATAGTTATTGCTCACAGACTTTCTACGATAAGAGACTGTGATGAAATAATAGTTTTAGATAGAGGCGAAGTGGTTCAACGTGGTACACATGATGAATTAATGGCCCAAGAAGGGAAATACAGGGAATTGGTTATAACGGAATAATTACATTTATGTATCTAAAAAATATTATAAGAGGAGGGGTAAGAATGGATTTTTATGAAGATCAAATCGATTGTAGAAAGAGAAGTGATAAAGAGCTATTTGAAAATGCATTTTCTGATCTTTTATCAATACTTGGTATTAATACTCCAAGAGCCAAACATGAAACCAAAAATGCTATAAGCGAAATATTGAAGTACTTTGGCTTTAATGCACCAGAAGTACCTGATAATATCACAAATTTAGATTCAGAACTCGAATATATGTTACGGCCGTCTGGAACAATGCGAAGGAGAGTAGAGCTCAAAGGTAAGTGGTGGGAAGATTGTACCGGGTGTTTTTTAGGGAGTACAAAAGAAGGAAATGTAATTGCGATTTTACCAGGTAAATGGTCTGGATATTATTACAAAGATAGTTTGGGAAATACGATTAAAGTAAATGATAAAACATCTAGAGATATAAATGTTGATGCATTTTGTTTTTATAAGCCTTTTCCTTTGAAATCTCTTCGCATAAGAGATTTGATCAAATTCATAATTAGCTCAACTTCGTATCAGGATATAGTTATAATTTTATCAGCTATGTTGTTAGGTCAAATTTTAGGGTTTTTGGGGCCTTATATAACAAATATAATATATAATATTTTAATTCCATCAGGTACAATGTCTTTTATAGTGCCGGTAATTTCTTTGTATTTGGGCATGAGTGTGGGCAAATTCGCGATTTTAGTAACGAATAATATAGTAAAATATAGGTTTAGAAGTAGAATGTCCTTGGCGGTGAATAGTGCTATTATGATGAGACTTTTTAGTTTGCCTCCTACATTTTTTAAAAATTATACTGCAGGTGAACTTGCTAGTAGAATGAGTTATATTTCATCTATGTGTACTATGATAGTAGAATCTTGTTTATCCACTGGAATAGCAGCATTTTTTTCTTTGGGATATATTTTTCAAATGTATTATTATGCTCCAGGTCTTGTAATGCCAGGAATGATAGTAATTTTAACAACAATATGTTATTTGATATTTATAACTTTTTACCGTCAAAGAGTATATAAGAAAAAAATTCAAATTTCTCCAAAATTGCAAGCACTTACTTATGCACTTTTTGGAGGAATGCAAAAAATAAAAGTTACGGGGTCAGAGAAAAGAGCATTTGCAAAATGGGCTCAACTTTACTCGGATGTAGAAAGATTAGACTATAATCCTCCACTTATTTTAAAATTAGATAGCGCAATAACACTAATAATTTCTTCATTGGGAACTATTGCTATTTACTATTTTGCAATAAAAACCTCAGTTGATTCTGCAAATTATTTTTCCTTTAATACAGCGTATGGAGCGGTTAGTGCTGCACTTACGTCACTAAGTGGAGTAGCACTTAAGTTCGCTAATTTTGGGCCTATTTTAAGTCTTATAAAACCTGTTTTGGAAGAAAAACCTGAAATTAGTGTAGACAGAAAAATACCAACATCTCTTTCTGGAGAAATAGACGTTAACCATGTTACTTTTAGATATTCAAAAAATGGTCCAAAAATTCTTGACGATATAAATTTTAAAATAAAAAGAGGGGAATATATAGGAATAGTTGGCAAAACTGGTTGTGGAAAATCAACTTTAATGAGAGTGCTTTTAGGATTTGAAAGTCCGGAACAAGGTGCAGTATATTATGGTGGAAAAGATTTAAAGAATTTAGATCTTAGAAGTGTTCGTCAAAAAATTGGTGTTGTGATGCAAAATGGAACACTTTTTCCGGGGGATATTTTTTCTAATATAATAATAACTTCTCCGTGGAAGAATCTTGACGATGCTTGGGAAGCCGCTGAAATGGCTGGAATTGCTGAAGATATAAAAATGATGCCTATGGGTATGCATACTTTGATCTCAGAGGGTGCCGGAGGACTTTCTGGAGGGCAGAGACAAAGATTAATGATAGCTAGAGCGATAATTGCTAAGCCTTCAGTTTTGTTTTTTGATGAAGCTACATCAGCTCTTGACAATATAACACAAAGCCACGTTTCGAATAGTATATCTGAACTTAAAAGTACGCGACTGGTTATTGCACATAGATTATCAACTATTAAAAATTGTGACAGAATATTCGTAATGGATAAAGGTAAAATTGTCGAACAAGGCACTTATGATGATTTGATGAGTAAAAAAGGTGATTTTTATGATTTGGCGATAAGACAGATAGTTGGGTAAATAAAAAAACTGAAGCTTTTTTGAGCTCCGGTTTTTTTATTGGCTGCAATTGATTATGTGTATTGAGTAGCGTGCATAGTTAAGTGATGTAAGCAAGCATGCACTTAATTACTGGCTTGCTTACTTGTCGATCTGTGCATTTAATGCTTGCGAAAGCAGTGATTTGCGCTTTTTTGGTTTTTCGGGTTTGACTTTTTTATTTTTATATTTTTTTGCATATCCCCATGATTTTAATAGTTCATTGCCCAGATAATCTTCAAAGTCTTTTGAAATAACAGATTCATCCAGCCCGTTTAGTATAGCCATTGTTATTATGCTTTTAACATCTAAGGTAGCGTTTTTATACAGATCACTTATGAGTTTACCCAATTTTTTTACGCGAGAAACATTTTTTTCGTTTTTAAGAAAATTATTTATGGTGGGTAATATGTCGTTTTTTGCAAAAAATGCAGATCTGAATTCTTCGTATGAATTTTTTTCATCCTGAATTTTTTCTTTGAGCTCGGGGAACATGGTTGCCATGCGATTTGCGAAAAAAATACCTGTTACATTGCTATCATCAGAAGAATTTTTCTGTTTTTTGGCCTTTAGTGTGATTTGTTCTTTCCCTATCATTGTTTCTATAAAATCGTTGGAAATCATTGTTAAATCTTTTTGTGAAAATTCGGTGTTGAGTAACCAAGAAGAAAGTTTTTTGATTTCTCCACTCGCATTTTTTGCCCACAAATTTATCTTACTAGTTGGAGGATCAAAATTTATTTCATATGAACTGTTTGAGTTGGTTAGAGTTAGAGTATTGTTTTTTGATTTTTCAATTTTGAAATCCTTGAGTTTATCGCTGTTAATTAAAGTATCATAGATTATTTCAAAGCAATTTCTATCCAAAATATATTCACTCCTAAAAGTAAAAAGTTTATACTATTAATTTTACCATAGAATTTTTAATACACAACTAAAAAATTGTTATTTTCTTAACCAACATTTTCTTTTGTGTATTCTTATCAAAATGCTAATAATAAATTTATCTACAAAAAAATGCTTATTTTTACAAAATTTATTTCTAAAGCATTCTGAATTTTAGTATTCGACGCAAATTTTGGAGGTGAATGTGATGAAAAAGCTTTTTCAAAGTCTATCGGCGTTATCTGCAGTAATTACATGTGTTATTTTCACAGTTATAGCGTACGCAGGGATTACTTTTCCGGATAATTTTGAAGTAAATGAGAATAGTTTGCTGAATTTTGAGATACCGCCATTTTCGGTGTCAGAAATCAAAGAAAAACGAGGGTATATAAGGGTTAACAGTTCGGCTTGGGGAAATAAAAAAATTCATAATATGGCAAAACTTAGTTTTTTCAACATTTTCCCCGTGAAAACGGTATGTGTAAATGTTGCACCAAAGACAAGAGTTATACCCTGCGGGACACCATTTGGTGTGAAAATTCATAGTTGTGGTGCAATTGTTACTGATGTTGATGGAGTAAATATTGGCATGGATGTCCAAAGTCCTGGTAAAACTGCTGGCCTTCGCAAAGGTGATGTGATTATTTATGCTGATCAAAAAGAAATCTTTAGTAATGAGTCGTTAGAATCTGTAATTGAAGAATCAGAAGGTAAGGAAATAACGCTGGAAGTCTTGCGCGATGAGAAAAAATTAGAGTTAAAATTAACACCATTAATGTGCAGCGATGATAATAAATATCGTGCTGGAATATGGGTGAGAGATGGATTGGCAGGTATAGGTACACTTACTTTTTGTCGATGTGAAGATAATATTTTTGCTGGCCTTGGCCATGGAATATGCGACTGTGATACTGGCAATATTGTACCGTTGAAAAGAGGAGATATCGTTAATGCTTCCATTATTGATGTAAACAAAGGAGAAAGTGGTGTACCGGGTGAACTTGTAGGTTGTTTTTGCAGTCAAAAATCTATCGGAAAAATTTATGGTAATAGTAGCACAGGAGTGTATGGTAGCATCGATTGTCCCCCTTGTAATAATGCTCCTATTGAGGTAGGAATGAAGCAACAAGTAAAAAAGGGGATGGCGAAAATTTTAAGCACTATAGATGGTGACAAACCTCGATATTATGATATTAATATTGATTCTGTGAACTACAATGTAAATTCTCCAACAAAAAATTTAAAAATTTCAATAATTGATAAGGAATTGCTGGAAAAAACAGGCGGTATAGTACAAGGAATGAGCGGTAGTCCTATAATTCAGAATGGATTGCTTGTGGGCGCCATTACTCATGTTTTTGTGAATAATCCTGTTCGTGGATATGGGATCTTTGCCGAAACTATGCTGACAAATTCTGCTAAGGTTTTTGAGCCGGGGTACAAAAAGGGACATTGAAAAATAGCATATTTTTACAAATGTAACGAATAATGTTAAATCTTAGGAAAACTATTGACATATTTGGTGGTTTATGTAAATATAAATATCATAAACTATATTTATCGGGAGGAAAAATTATGCAAAATCGGTTAAAAATTCTTATTTCAGAAGAGTGCGCAGAATTTGATAGAGAGGCATTGGATATGTTTAAACATTATTCTATGGATTTGTCGTTTTTGCCCAAAGATGGATTCAAAATAATCGAAATAATCGAAAATTCGTGTCCAGATGTAGTTATAATGGACTTATTTATGCCAAGAATAGACGCCATAGGTATAATTACAAATATCCGTAAAAATAGGAGGATTGAGATGCCGTCATTTATTGTGGTATCTAATTTTGGGCGTCCTTCTCTTGAACGAGAAGTTATGACTGCTGGAGCGTCTTGTTTTATGATTAAACCAGTGAGTTACGCTGATATTATTGAAAAAGTGTTACAAATAAGGTATAAAAGCGCTTTGAATAAGGTTAAACCTACTAGCTATATAGCACCGATAATTCCCCCCGAATGTGAATCCGAGTCTGACATGGAAGTAAGAATAACCGGTATATTGCATCAAATAGGAGTCCCCGCTCACATAAAGGGTTATCATTATTTACGCACTTCTATACTAATGTGTGTTGAAAATCCTGGAATACTTAATTCAGTCACAAAGAAATTGTACCCCGCGGTTGCAAAATGTTTTGAAACAACTTCGTCAAGAGTTGAGCGTGCTATTCGTCATGCAATCGAAGTTGCATGGGATAGAGGCGATGTTGATATCTTAAATTCGTATTTTGGCTATACTATTCATAATTCTCGTGGTAAGCCAACAAATTCAGAATTTATTGCAATGATAAGTGATAAACTTAGGTTGAGTCTTAAATCTGCGAGTTAGGATGGAGAGAGGTTATTTAGGTAAAATTGATATTTTTAAAATAATAAAACCCGCCGAAATAAATCGACGGGTGATAAGCGGTTATTTTGTTTATGCGCCAAAAATATGAAAATACATAATGGCATTAATGAATATTACAGCTAAGAAAAAACCAATTGAGATGGTCCTAGTCCAACGTGCAAGAAAAGCATCAATGGATCGGGATTTGTTTTTTGTCAAAAACGTATCGGAGCCACCTCCGGTAATTGCGCCCATACTTCTTTGATGACCTTCTTGAAAAAGGACAACCATTACAATTGCAATGCTTAAAATCAAAAGTAAAATACCCATAACAAGTTCAATAGTACTCAAAGTAAACACCTCACAAAAATTATTTTTAAATTATTCAGCTGAAGCTCTATTCATCCAAGTTGCTGCAATATCTAAAGCAGGATATAACCCTGACTTTTCACTAGTTTTGATTATTTTTTTAGTGCAAGACAAATCATCACTGGTGTCAATCAGATCTACTTTTACTAATGAAGCAATTTGTGTATCTGCAACTATTTTATAGTTCGTGCTTTGTATGCGTGCAACATATTTATCTTTCATGTTGCCGTAATACATTACATCGCCACAACGTACAAGAGGCTTCCCCTTGTACTCAAAGAATTTTTTTGTATCTTTTTTTGATTTAGTATTTTTCATGTTCACACCACAAATTCTAAATATTTTGTTCTTACGGATTGATTCTACCACGTTTTGTGTTTTTTTTCAATAAAAATTTTGACAAGATTACAAATTATGTTATTGGTGATTAATTCTCGGAGTAAGTGCAAATTGAAATTCCATTTGTACATTTATTTTGAAAATTAATTTAATTTTAATATAAATTTTAACACACAAATGCTTGACAATTAATTTTGATAGTGATACAATGCTCTTCGCAGGGTAAGTTTTGTTGCGAAAGGGCGAGGGCTTCCTCGCTCTTTTGTTATGTCGATTTACGATTGATATAATTGATGCAACTAAAAAACTTTTATTAACAATATATGAGGCAATAAAATTGTTGAGAGAAACCAATACCAATTTGTACACATCAAGCCATAAAAATACGCATTTATATTGCAACTTACTAGTTGACTTGGTCATGAATTTATGATAGAATTACTAAGGTTTGTTGTAGCCAAACTATCCTTACTTCGGTGAAAACGAAGTCTTAAGTCCAAGAGGAGGTGGCATAGAAATGGAATGTTCTTATGAATTTGTGTTGGTAGCATCTGTAAAATTAGGCGAAAAAACTGAAGAACTTGTTACAAAGTTTAAAGATTTAATTGAGAAAAATGCAAAGCTTACAGATATGACAACATGGGGAAAGAAAAAGTTAGTTTACCCAATTAATAAAGAGTTTGAAGGTGAGTATGTTATATTTACTTTCACGAGTGATTCGCAGTTCCCTAAGGAATTGAATCGTATATGTGGAATAACTGACGGTGTTTTAAGATCTATGATAGTTAAAAAATCTGCATAAAGGGAGAAAAAATATGTTTAATATAGTTGTACTTACCGGGAGATTGGTAGCTGATCCTGAACTCAGGCATACTCCAAATGACGTTGCTGTTACTAGTTTTACTATAGCAGTGGATAGAAGATATTCAAAGAATGCTGAAGAACGGCAAACAGATTTTATAGACGTAGTAGCGTGGAGATCAAATGCAGAGTTTGTTTGTAAGTATTTTCAAAAAGGAAATCTTATAGGTGTTCAAGGTTCACTTCAGGTTCGTTTGTATCAAGATAAAGAAGGTAATAAACGTAAGGCTGTTGAAGTAGTAGTCGATAATGTACAGTTTGTCGAATCTAAAAAAAGCCGACTTGCTGAATCTGGGTCTACACAATTTTCTGATGAGAAATCCGGTGATGATATTTCTGCTTATTTAAATGGTAGCAGTGCGGATTTTCAAACTATAGAGACAGATGATGATTTGCCCTTTTAGTAATTTAAATAAATGAAAAGTTAGGAGGTATGGAACTACATGGTAGAAAAAACTGAAAGAACAGATAGACGCGAGATGAAAAACAATCGCAGAGCTAGAAGAAAGGTTTGTGCTTTTTGCGTTGAAAAGTCTATGGGGAATATTGATTATAAAGAATATGGTAAACTTAGACGTTTTATTTCAGAACGCGCAAAAATATTGCCTCGTAGAGTGACCGGTACATGTGCAAAACATCAACGTGATTTGACGACAGCAATAAAGAGAGCTCGTTATCTTTCTTTATTACCTTATACTAGTGACTAAATTTAAAAAGTTAACTAAAAAGACGAGATTTGCTTTAATTGGCGTATCTCGCTTTTTTTAGTTTATAAAATAGAAATGTAAATTGGTGAGGAGATATTTGTTGTAAATACTGTAATACATTATTGTTAAACATATACTGTTGGCCATAATTACTAATGATGAGAAAGTGTGACGTTAAAAAATGAATGCAAAAGAAAAAGTTTTGGAAGTAATTGAAAGGTTGAAAAAGGAGTATCCAACGACAAAATGTACTTTAAATTATAGCAATCCATTAGAATTATTAATTGCGACTAGACTTGCGGCACAGTGTACAGATTCCAGAGTAAATTCTGTGACACCTAATCTTTTTTGCCACTATAAAAATGTGGAAGATTTTTCTTTAGCATCGGTAGATGAGCTTGAAAATTATATAAAGCCATGCGGATTTTACCACATTAAGTCTTTTGACATAATAGAAATGTGTAAAAAAATAAAAAATAATTTTTTGGGTAATGTTCCAGATAATATGAAAGATTTAATATCGCTTCCAGGGATTGGCCGTAAAACTGCGAATGTTATTTTGGCGACTATATATGGGAAGCCGGCTATTATAGTAGATACACATTTTATGAGAGTCACCAGGCGCCTCGGATTTCACAGTATAAAAGATGCTAAAAAAATTGAATCAATTATGAAAAAAATTATACCAGATCATGAACAAACAAAATTTTCACATAGGCTTGTAGATCATGGCAGAGCGGTTTGTAAGGCAAAAAAACCAGTGTGTTCTGCATGTTGTTTAAAAGATGTATGTAAATTTTATGTAACTAAAACAATCATTTAATTATGATGATTCTATGATTTGAAATGTTAAACAATATTATTTAAAAATTAAAATTATGTTTGAAAATTAATTTAAAATGGTATATAATATCCACATGTTATTTTTAACTAATGTATTGATGGCTTATTTAATTATTGAATGTTAGTAGCCGGTATAGATAAAGATTAAAAAATCAAGAGGATTTGTTTAGGTATGAAAAAGTATTTTCTTAAAGTAATAAGTTCTATTTATTTGATTGTTTTGCTTATGGGTTCGTGTTTTTACGCTATTGGTAATGAAACAGAACTAGATAAAGATGTTTTTGTAGTGATTTTTATTGAAGTTTCTAGAAAATATTTAAAGAGATTAACAGTTGGAGAATCGGTTACAAATGTATATGATAATTTATTTAATTTTATTGATCTATTCGAAGAGTTAGAATCAATTGATGTTGCAAAAGGAAATAAGCACTATAATTCGCAGGATGGGTTAATATATGATATTGGAATAAAACAGCTCATAGCATGCCCTAGGGCCAAAACAGGTCCATTATTAATACCAGATTCAGTTGAATCAATAAATGTGGAGGCTTTTCAAAAGTGTCAATGTGCATGTAATAGCATTAACATTCCACCTTGTGTTAAAACATTAATAAAGTTTAAAATTAACTCATCTGAATATCGTTATGCTTTGTCAGATAATATGGTCAGTACAGAGAAAAAGATTTTGCAAAATAGCAGTAATTGTGGTGACTTAAGTATGAAAAAAAGTGCTGAACTTAGTAGTTCTAGCAGTGTGTTTGATGAAAGAGTGAGTGAGGATAGTGGTGCGCTGGAAAGTTTAACATACCCTAAAGGGTCTCCAGTTAAAGAACCAGTTGATAAAAATGAAATTGTATGTTTAATAGGTGAGTCTGGTAGTGGAAAAACTACAATGCAGCAATATTTAGTAAATGAGTTAAAGTATAAAGCAGTAGATAGCTACACTACTAGGCCGCGTAGGAGTGAAGGTGAAATAGGACATAAATTTGTTGATCTTAATAACAAATTTGATTTAAGTAGTCTTCCTACTATACGTCGCCCGATTGCGTTTATTACATATTTTTCAAATAATTGGTATTGGGTTTTTAAGGATCAACTTTGTGGTCAGAAAATTGTTATGGCAGTTAATCCATATGCAGTAGAAAATTTAGAATCAAATGTATTATTATCAACCGAAGGTTTTAATATATATACGGTTTATTTATTAGCGGATAAAAGAGAGCGGATAAGTAGGCAGATTGATCGTGTGGATGATAGTAAAAAATCGCCCAATGAAATTGAACAAATGGTAAAAAACAGAATGAAAAGAGAACGTGAAGAATATAGTTGGAGCATGTGCGATTGTGTGGTACGAACCTCTGAAAGTTTTGATAAAACTAAAAAATCAGTTGAAAGTGCATTGAATGCAATAAAAATAAAGCGCCTGAAATATTTAAAAATGTAATAAAAAATGAATTGTATTTTGTTTATTTAGATGTAAGGATTTATGTGTTTTTTCTTTGTGTTAAAAAATGGAAAGCAGTTTGGTGAAACTTGTTATATGTTACGGATTAAGAGTATTTAAAATAGTTATTGTTTATGTAAGAAAAGATATTTTAAGTCCGTAGTCATATTGTTGAAAAAAAGTTTGTAATTTTATTAGATTAACGTTATTCGCGATTGATTTTTTGTTATATTAATGTAAAATAAAGATTGCAAATAATATAAATTTTAAAAGATTGATCGTGGGAGCGTGGAGTTATTCTATGAAAAATAAAGTTTTGTCAATAATAACATCGATGACAATGGTGGTTATGTCTCTTCCGGATATTGGTGCAATGAATTATGGAGATAAAGGAATGAGCAAAAGTGCTATTGTTAAAACTGTAGGCGGTATAGCGGCGGGTGTAGCTGGTGCCGGGTTAATAGCTTATGGAATGATGAAAGGTTGGAACTATTATCAAGAATTAGTGGCAAATGAAGTGTGTAAAAAAATAAAGAATGAGCAGGATAATACAGGTAATGGTAGTATAAAGTTAGATGCGGATGAGTTTCACAAGAAGATACGTGAGTATTATTATGCAGTATGCGCTGATTTGAGGTATGGTTATTTGCCATCGTTTGTTGTTACGCTAGGTGAAACAAGTATAATTTATTTGGTGAAGAGCAAATTAAAATGCTGTTACAATACAAAAAATTACACTTATAAAAAGTATACAAAATTAAAATCAGTAAAAATTCCAGAAAGTGTTACAAGCGTAGGAGATAGCGCTTTTAATGGCTGTAGAAATTTGAAATCAATAACAATTTTGGAAGATAATGAATGTATAAGAGATTACGCTTATAAAAATCGTAAAAATTTACAATCAGTAATAATTCCAGAAAATGTTACAAGTATAGGAGATAGTGCTTTTAGTTGTTGTACAAATTTGAAATCAATAGAAATTCCAGAAAGTGTTACAAGTATAGGAGATGGCGCTTTTTATAGTTGTGAAAATTTGGAATCAATAAAAATTCCAAAAAGTGTTACAAGTATAGGTAATGAGGTTTTTAGAGGTTGTACAAATTTGAAATCAATAGAAATTCCAGAAAATGTTACAAGTATAGGAGAGTGTGCTTTTTATAGTTGTGAGAATTTGAAATTAACAGAAATTCCAAAAAGTGTTACAAATATAGGAGATAGTGCTTTTAGTAGTTGTGAAAAATTAAACTTAATGGAGATACCAGAAGGTGTTATAAGCATAGGCGAGAGAGCTTTTAGTCTGTGTAAATTTAAGATCGGTAGTAATTCCAAGGAGCATTAGAACTATAGGAGAAAATGCATTTGATGGTTGTCCAATTACAAGGTAGAGTTTTTGAAAGCAATAAAAAAGTAAAAAATTAAAGATAAAGTTTAAAAAAATGTAAATATAAAAAATCTATCTGTTTAAGTTCGTGTGGACAGATAGATTTTTTGTTATTGAAGTGAATTCTTTTAATACAAAATTATATTATGAAGGACAGGGTAACTATAAAAGCAATTATTATATGCACTTGACTTTTTAGTTATATTAATGTAAAATAAAGATTGTAAATAGAATAAAAAACAAAGAGGATGGTGTGATGTTGTTTTATGAAAAATAAAATTTTGTCAATAGGAACATTGGCAGTGCTGACTGCTACGTTTCTTCCAGGTGTTGATGCAACAAATTGTAAAAATGATGCTTTAAGTAAAAGCACTATGACTAAAACCGCAGGTACGGTGGCAACTGGTGTAGCTAATGCGGAACCAATGGCTTATGGAATGATTAAAGGTTTGAATTATTATCTAGAAGCAGCGACGAATAAAGTGTGTAAAAGAATAAGTGAAAAGTTGAAAGCAAAAAATGGTGAGTGTATAAAGGTAACCTTTGATAATTTTTATGATGATATACTTACAGAGTACAAAGAAGTATGTGATGAGTTAAAGTGGAATCATTTTTTTTCATTTGTTAGTGTGCTAAATAAAGAAAGTGTAATTTCATTGGTAAATGATGAACTTAAAAATTATTGCACAATAATAAGGAGTAAATCGGGAAATATTGTACTGATGCCTGGTCTATCACTTTTTGAAGAAAGAAAAGAGTCGTTGAATTCAGATGTAAAAAATAGTGTTTTTCAAGATTGTAGTGATGTGGAATCGGTAATTATTCAAGAAGGCGTTAATAGTATAGAAAGCGAAATTTTTAGGGGTTGTACGAAACTAAAATCAATAACAATACCTGGTAGTGTTACAATTATAGGTGATAGGGCTTTTGAAAATTGTAAAAATTTGAAATCGATAAAAATCCCAAAAAGTGTTACAAACATAGGCGATGGCGCTTTTGAGAGTTGTACAAGTTTGGAATCAATAACAATTCCTAGCGGTGTCACACGTATTGGAGACTACACTTTTTGCTGGTGTGAAAATTTGAAATCAATAACAATGCCTAACAGTGTTGAAAGTGTAGGCAAAAGAGCTTTTTGTTGGTGTGAAAAATTGAAATCAATAACAATACCTGGCAGTGTTACAACTATAGGTGAAGGAGCTTTTACTTGTTGCGCAAATTTAGAAGAAATAAAGATTTCTTATGGTGTTACAAGTATAGGTGATGGGGCTTTTAGTAGTTGTATAGAACTGAAGTCAATAACAATACCTAACAGTGTTACAAGTGTAGGTAATCGAGTTTTTAGCGGTTGCGCAAGTTTAGAAGAAATAACAATTCCTGGTAATATTAAATATATAGAGGATTATGCTTTTAAGAATTGTACAAAGTTAAAATCAATAACAATACCTAGCAGTGTTACAAGCATAGGAAATGGAGCTTTTGAAAGTTGCACAAATTTGAAATCAATAACAATACCTAATAGTGTTACAAATATAGGGAATGGAGCTTTTGAAAGTTGCACAAATTTGAAATCAATAACAATACCTAGCAGTGTTACAAATATAGGAAATGAAGTTTTTGAAAATTGTACGAATTTGGAATCAATAACAATGCCTAATAGTGTTGCAAGTATAGGAGAATACACTTTTAGTGGTTGTGAAAATTTGAAAGAAATAATAATACCTGATGGAGTTACAAGTATAAGTGAAGGAACATTTGATGGCTGTATTAAATTGGAATCCATAACGATACCTGATAGCGTTACAAGTGTAGGCGAAATAGCTTTTGGCGGCTGTGCAAGTTTGAAAGAAATAGCAATACCTGATAGCGTTAAACGTATAGGGAAAAGAGCTTTTAGTGGTTGTGCAAGTTTGAAAGAAATAATAATACCCGATAGCATTACGAGTATAGGGAATGGAGCTTTTGGTGGTTGTGAAAATTTAAAGGAAGTAATAATACCTGATGGTGTTGTAAGTATAGGTGAGGAGACCTTTGGTGGTTGTGCTAAACTGAGAGAAATAACGATGCCTGACAGCATTACGAGTATAGGAAATGGGGCTTTTGATGGTTGTGAAAATCTGAAAGAAATAATAATACCTGACAGTGTCACGAGTATAGGCGATGGAGCGTTTGACGGTTGTATAAAATTGAAATCAATAACAATTCCAAAAAGCGTTAAAACTATAGGAAAAGATGCATTTAAAGAATGCCCAATTACAAATATCAATGATGGTAAATATCATTCGATTGAAGAGTTTTTGAAAGCAATAAAAAAGTAAAAAATTAAAGATAAAGTTTAAGAAGATGTAAATATAAAAAATCTATCTGTTTAAGTTCGTATGGACAGATAGATTTTTTGTTATTGAAGTGAATTCTTTTTATACAAAATTATATTATGGAGGACAGGGTAACTATAAAAGCAATTATTATATATGCTTGATTTTTTAGTTATATTAATGTAAAATAAAGATTGTAATTAATACAAAAAACAAAGAGGATGGTGTAATGTTATTTTATGAAAAATAAAATTTTGTCAATAATAGCATCGATAACAATGGTTACTATGTTCCTTCCGGACATTAATGCAATGAATTGTAGAGATAAAGGAATGAGCAAAAGTGATATTGTTAAAACTATAGTTGGTGCAGCTGGTGCTGGGTTAATAGTTTATGGAATAGTTAAAGGTTGGAAATATTATCAAGAACTAGTGGCAGATAAAGTGTGTGAAAAGATAAAAGAAGAATTGGTGAATACGAGTAGCACTAGTATAGAGTTAAGTGTGAATGAGTTTTATATGAAGATACATAAGTATTATTACGACGTATGCGCTGAATTGATGTCTGCTTACTTGCCATCGTTTATTAGTACGCTATGTGAAACAAGTATAATTTCATTGGTGAAGAGTAAATTAGAGTGTTGTGGTACAATAAAGAAAAGTAATGTGAGAGTAGTTGAGCTATCACTTAAGTTACAGTTTACTGAGGAGAAAATGCGGTCAGATATGAATGAGAAAAATTTTACTTTTTCTTGTTGTAATGGTGTGGAATCTAAAGATGTTAAAAGTACAAACAGGAAAATTTTTGATGATTATAACAATTTGGAATCAATAACAATTCCAAAAGGTGTTAAGTGTATAAAAGATTACGCTTTTAAAAATTATATAAATTTGAAATCAGTAACAATTCCAGAAAGTGTTACAAGAATAGGTGATGGAGCTTTTGAGGGTTGTATAAATTTGGAATCAATAGTAATTCCAAAGAGTGTAACAAGTATAGGAAATTACGCTTTTAGTTGGTGTAAAAATTTAGGGTCAATAATAGTTCCTCAAAATGTTACAAGAATAGGTGATTGGGCGTTTAGTTGTTGTGAAAAATTAAATTCAATAACGGTTTCAGAAGGTGTTCAAGAAATAGGCAATGGAACTTTTTGTGGTTGTACAAATTTAAGGTCAATAAAAATTCCAAATAGTGTTAAAGATATAGGTAATGGAGCTTTTAATGGTTGTACAAATTTAATATCAATAAAAATTTCAGAAAATGTTAAAAGTATAGGTAACAGAGCTTTCGTTGGTTGTAAAAATTTAAGATCAGTAATAATTCCAAAAAGTGTTACAATAGGTAATGAAGTTTTTAGTTGTTGTGAAAATTTGAGTTCAATAACAGTTTCAGAAGGTACTCAAGAAATAGACAATGGAGCTTTTGATGGTTTTGACAATTTGGAGTCAATAACAATTTCGGGAGATGTTGAATATATAAAAGATTACGCTTTTAAAAATTATACAAATTTGAAATCAGTAACAATTTCAGAAGGTGTTACAAGAATAGGCAATGGAGCTTTTGAAGATTGTAAAAATTTGAAATCAATAAAGATTCCAACAAGTGTAACAAGTATAGGCGATGACGCTTTTAGTAATTGCGAAAATTTGGAATCAATAGAAATTCTAGGAGATGTTCAAGAAATAGGCAATGGAACTTTTAGCAGCTGTAAAAATTTGGGATCAATAATAATTTCAACAAGTGTAACAAGTATAGGCGATGACGCTTTTAGTAATTGCGAAAATTTGGAATCAATAGAAATTCTAGGAGAT
>CAKUPP010000001.1 GCA_934675165.1 uncultured Eubacteriales bacterium | reverse complement strand
AATTCCGGGAAGCATCCATGACGTGAAACTAATTATTCAATTCAAATAATGGTGTCCAGAAAACTGGGTACATATCAATAGCGGGTGGTATTTCCTTTTCGGGCATAGCCCTAATACTGCTGGCAAGCCACAAGTGGCTTCCTTATTGGCCTGACAGCCATGCATTTGTTACTTGCTACCCTTTAAAAGGGTCTCTTGGATCAGATAAACTTAATTGATCATTCTCTCGATCTTGTTTTAACTGATTTTTTATGTATTCCTTTATCGCTTTCGTGTTTTTCCCTGCCGTATCCACGTAATAACCTTTCCACCAAAATTCTCGATTCCTATATGCAAATTTCATATTCCCAAATCTTTGATATATCATCAAACTGCTTTTCCCTTTTAAATATCCCATAAACCCCGATATACTCATCTTTGGAGGTATACTTACTAGTAAATGTATGTGATCCGTGCATATTTCTCCTTCTATTATCTCTACACCTTTCCATTGACATAACGTTCTTATGATTTATCTTACTTCACGTCTCTTTTCTTCGTAAAACACTTTCCTTCTGTATTTTGGTGCAAATACTATATGATATTTACAATTCCATTTCGTATGTGCTAAACTATTCATTGGATTATTTTGCTTTTGCATCTTAATTCCTCCTAATGTGCTTCCTTTCTAAGCTGCCAGGCTTAATTCTTAGTTTAGTACATTAGGCTTTTTTGTTCATCGCTTAAGCTACCACTGAACCACGCGACTATCGCGTGGTTTTCTACATACAAAAATCCAGCCGCCTCAAGGCAGCTGGATTTTACACTATTAAAACACACTTCGCATGTATCTTTTGGTTAAAGCATCAAACAATAAGAAGTTTTCAGGTTTTAGTAAAAATAAGTGTACATATTTTTAGTCAACAAATTCAATTTTAATTAACTTATTACGCAATCACTTGCACCATTACTTTTTAGAAATTTTATAATTTCTCCATAAGCTTCTTTTTGGCTACCTTCATCGCACCTTTTCTTTTTTTCTTTAACTATCCCTAAAACTGTAGCACCATCGTTAGTTTTAGCGTTAATATCCGCATTATAAGTTACCAAATATTCTACTACTTCTAAATTACCACACTTAGCAGCATTCATTAATGCTGTCCAACCTTTATTATCTTTAGCATTAATATTTGCTTTATGCTCTACTAAACATTTTACTATTTCTAAATTGCCTTTCTCTACAGCAGACATTAAGTAAGTTTTGCCATCTGCATTTTTAGCATTGATATTCACACCACAATTAATTAAAAACATGATTTTATCTAATTGTTTATTTTTGATATACATTTCAAACATTCCACGAACTTGTAATTTGTGCTTTACTAAAAATTTACCTATTGCTACATTACCAACGTTACAAACAGATACCGCCACCGTATTGCCACTAGCATCTTTGACATTGATATCTACGCCATTAGCTATTAAAAGCTTCACTATTTCAAAATTCCCACTAGTAACAGCACTCATTAATGCTGTATGACCTTTATTGTCTTTAGCATTGACATCTGCTTTTTTATCAATCAGTAGTTTAACCATTTCTAAAAGCCCATGTCGAGATGCTATTTTCAAAACAGTCCATCCATCCTCATTTTTACTGTTAACATTTGCACCGTGTTCTATCAAATTTTTTACTATTTCCAATTTATTATTCCTGACAGCCCATATCAAGGGTTTATAATTCTCTTCCGGATTATTAATTGTTACACTATTCAAAACATTAATATCAGCACCACGTGTAATTAAGTATTTTGCATTTTGTACATTACCACTTTCAAGAGCTAGTACTAAAGCTGTTTTTCCATCTTGAGCTTTAGCATTAACATCTGCTCCGTGCTCTACTAAATATTCTACTAATTCTGAATTTCCACTATTAACAGCCATAATTAGTGCTGTACAGCCGTCATTATTTCTAACATTAACATCCGCACCACAATCTACTAAATATTTTGCTGTTTCCAAATTTTTATTGACGATAGCTTGCATAAGTACGGTATTACCTCCACGACTTTTAACATTAATATTTGCTCCACAACTTACTGAATATTTTACTGTTTCTAATCCGTTTTTATGTGTAGCAGCAATTAACAGTACACTACCACTATCTTGACTAAAATCTGCTCCACGATCTACTAAATATTTTACTAAATCCAAATTTCCGCTATCAGCAGCTTTCTTTAATGCTGTTTGACCATTATTACTTTTGACATTAACCTCTGCTCCATGTTCTATTAAATATTTTACCAACTCTATATTTCCCGTACCAGCAGCCGACATTAATGCCACCCAACTATCATTATCTCTAGCATTAACATCCGCTCCATGTTCTATTAAAAACTTCACTAATTCTAAACTGTTGTCTCTAGATGCTGTCATTAATGCCGTCCAACCTTCATTACTTCTGTCATTAACGTTCGTTCCATTATTTACCAAATATTTTACCAGCTCTATATTTCCGCTACCAACAGCCTTCATTAACACTGTCCGACCACTATTGTCTTTAACACTAATTTCTGCTCCATTATTAATTAAAAACTCTACTATTTTAAAATTACCTTTTTCAGCAGCGTAAATCAATGCCGTCTTATCGTCACCATTCTTAGCATTAATATTTGCACCTTGCTCTACTAAATATTTTGCTATTTTTACATGTCCATTCCAAGCAGCCTCCATCAATGCTGTTTCACCATCATCATTTTTCGCATTAACATCTGCTCCATTATCGATTAAAAATTCTACTATTTTAAAATATCCGCCACTAGAAGCTGCTATTAGCGCCGTATCACCACACGGACTCGAAGAATCAATCCAATCACCTTTATCGCATAAGCGGTGTTGAACTTCATAGAAGTCACCACATCTTGCAGCCCAAACAAGCTTATTAGCGTATGCAGGCACTGTACACACTAACCCTAATATACTTACAAAATTAAATACCAACAACTTTCTTGTACTTTCTTTCATAATTTTGCACCTCTGTTTCTAAATGTTTGCAACTATCTTTTTACAACATATATAAAAAAATATACACTACTAATTCTTACATTTTTTAATATATATTAAAATCAAAAATATGGAAAATTTATAATATTAAAAATTTCAATAAGATGATATATGAATTGTATAATTTCATTCTCACAAATACTTTACTTTAAAAAATTAAATAAATATATAAAAGCGTGAAATATTCTATAAATTACAGTATATTTCACACTTTTTGTTTATAAAATTTTAATCAGACGCGTCAGTTGTTTCCAATTCTGATTCTGTCGTTATACTTAAATCACTTTGTATACTTCCTTTTTCTTCACCTTTTTTATCTTTTTGCTTGGCGGTTTCTATATTATTTTTCTGTTCTTTACTAAATTCTTCACCATCACTCTTAAAGCGCCTTGATATAGATAACATATTAGTGTAACTAGCTTTATCTTCTAAACAAAACATAGGATTATCTTTTATTTTTTTATCCAAACCTACTACATGTGGTATATATTGATTACCAACTATATTATTTACGCTTTTGTCTACATTTCGTTTATTTTCAACATTGTCAAAAAAACTATTTAAATCTTTCAATATATTTGCGTTAGTTGCATGATCCTTAACGTATTGATTTATAGCTCCTTTGTTATCTTTTATATATTTTTGTATATCGCCAATTTTATCAGAGTCAACTGCCTCTTTAGTAAAACCATTATAAATTTCTTTTAATCCTTCTTCATCATCCGTAAAAAGTTCATCTGATGTGCTAATATTTCCAACCGATGTGATATCCTTCTTGTTTAAGACTTTACCTATTATAGCTATAGCACGCAATATTGCACGAAACGACATAAAAAGAGATTTATAAGTCAACTTAGATTTATCATCTCTACCATAATCTGATGTATATTTCCCCTCTCTAAAATTATTAATGATTTTAAGCCTGTCTTCGTCGGACAATTTCTCGAATTGAAAATCTTCCTTAAGCAAATCAGCATTATGTTGTTTAATTATTTCTTCTTCATTAAATTTATCTGACGAATTGCGCAAAAAGCGTGAAAACAAATAGCATATACTTAATGACTCACTAGATGGTTTTTCATCATACAACACAGGTGTAATAAAACTTTCTTTTATTGCACGTTCAATTGAATTAATATTTGTAATTTTTCTGATTTTTTCTTCTATTGTTTCATCATCTGCACCATTTTGAACTTTTGGAGTAATAACTTTGTTTTGTACATTTAGATTTGATTGTTTATTCTCGTTATCTGAAACATTCTCTCGCGATTTATCATCACCGCTCTGTTTTTTTTCGTCAGAAGTATTTGCACCATTTTCGTTTGCTTCAGAATCATTAGTACCAAAATTGGTACCACCAGTGCTACTATCATATTCAACACTTTGATCAGCCTCAGTACTTTGATTATCCTCAGCACTTTGATCAGCCTCAGTACTTTGGTCAGCCTCAGTACTTTGGTCAGCCTCAGTACTTTGGTCAGCCTCAGTACTTTGATTACTTTCAGCATCACTATTGCTTAGCGTTTGATCACTATCATCCTCATCACTACCCGATGTAACACTGTTTTCGTCAGAATCCGCTTTATTTTCAGAGTTTGTTTTATCTTTAGATTCCGCTTCATCTTCATCGTCTTTCTTTGAAAATGGCCACCAACTTTTTATTTTACCTACAACCCGGTCTTTAAATGACATTTTTTTATCTTCATCAAAATTATCTTCTCCGATTTTCTCAGATTCTAAAATTTTTGAAATTTCATCGCGAAGTTCGCTCAGCCGTTTTTTATCTTTAGAACTAAGTTTATACATGCCGTTTTTATCGCTAAGCAACCAATCTACTATTAATTTTACATCTTTCGTCAATGGTTCAATATAGTCATTACTATTTGCTAAATTTTCATCCACAACGTCAGTATTCGTCAAAACTTTGCTTGCGTCCTCCTTTGCCTTATCATATTCTTGGGTTCCTACCAATTCCTTTATCGTTGCGCTCAAACCACGCACATATTTTAAACTTTCCATTGACATTTTTGCCAAATCTGCATAATACAATTCATTTGATTGATAAAGTTCAGTGGCATATTCTTCAGCATTTTTATAGCCTTCTCCGTGTTCTCCCATACTTTTTGCCTCCGTTTATAATATTTTTTGTTATTAAAATATCTCCAATACGCATCCAATTACATTTTATAAAATATCGGTGTAAATGTTATTGGCAATATAAACAAAATTTTGATAGATATAGCTAATAACATATCGTAAAAATCAAACTACACGTCATTTACAAATAATAGCAAAGCAATATTTATAAAAAATTTTAACTAAAATACTAAATTTGCTAACACTCCCATATTTAATTTTCAATCCAAATAAACGTAAATTTTAAAATCGGCACTTTCCAAACTAAAAAATGCCCTTACAACTGCGCTATTAATACACTAAATACAACAAAACTCATTTTTACGTAAAACACAAATATCACAAAAAAATAACATCTTTGCAAATTTTTTAAAAGCACATATAAATAAAACCAAGCTCACTAAATTAGCAAGCCTTTATCTCTAAATATTTGAAACAAATTTTGATATAGCAAAATACTCATTTAAAAAATCACTAAAAGTCACACAACGACTATTGTATAGCTTTAACTATGTATAACAAAAAAGTCATAATGACATTTTCATCATTACGAACCTTTTTTAATTATTATGGCATTTCAAAAAATTTTAAATTAAGAATAAACATGTGTATAAATTATATCCTTAAATTTTTCAAAATCTTTAAAAGAAAGAGCATCCGGATAACTCAACAATTTCATTTCGCATACACTCGCTCCTTTTCTGAGCGGGAGTTGAAAATATTTATAGTTATTAATTTTAAAACCCAATCTTTCATAAAATATTTCTCTTCGTTTACTAACTTCATCGTGCGGGACTTCTATTTCTAGCAAAACTGGGCCGCTAGAATTATTAATAAAATTCCTCATAATCTTTGAACCAATTCCAGAACCGCGACAATTTGGATTTACTGCCAAATGCTCTACAAAATCAAATTCTTTAAATCTCCAAAAAGCTATAAATGCAATAATTTCATCATTTTCATTTTTAGTAATGTCCATATTATAAAATGGATTTAAAAAAAGTTTTTTCTGCTTTTCGTAAGTCCTAAATTCAGTTTGAGGGAAAGATGACTCCATAAGCTTAAATACTTTTTCAAAATCACCTGTTTTCATACCATTCACTTCCTTTTAAAAATTATACATAATCAAAACCGGAGTTCAGACCAAAAACTTAGCCATAAACTCCGGAAAATAAATTTTTTAAAATTAACGTTTAAACTCCACGCTTATCTTAAAACTAAGCAATGCTCTAACAGTGTTCTCTCTAATAGTTTCAATCATTGCATCAAACATATCAAAGCCCTCTACACGGTATTCCACAACAGGGTCTCTTTGGCCATAAGCACGCAGATTAATTCCTCTTTTTAATTCTTCCATAGCATCAATGTGATCCATCCACTGCTGATCCACATTTGCAAGTAAAACAGCTCTCTCCAATTCGCGAGTTGGTTCAAATCCCAAAACTTCTTCATGTTTTTGATACAATTCACGCGCTTTGGTTTGAATAAAGTTTAAAATTTCATCTGCAGAAATATCCAACGGATGCTCTTCATCTACTTTTAAATCATTTTCATCAAGCACCCATCCCATGTAGTACATTCTGAGGCCTTCCATATTCCAGGATTCTTTAGGCATGTCTTTATTAATATATTGTGAAACTGTGTGAGCAACAGATTCATCAAGCATATGCAAAATTTGATCTTTTATATCAGCTCCCGCAAGAACTTCATCACGTTGTTTGTATATAATTTCGCGTTGACGATTGAGAACATCATCATATTGAAGAACATTTTTACGAATTGCAAAATTTCTACCCTCAATTTTGCGTTGAGCCGATTCTATTGATTTAGTAAGCATATTTGCTTCTAACGGAACATCATCATCAACATTGAGTTTTTCCATCCAATGTTTTAATCTGTCTCCACCAAATAATCTCATTAAATCATCTTCGAGTGAAAGGTAAAATCTGCTTTTTCCGGGATCTCCCTGACGCCCTGCTCTACCTCTCAACTGATTGTCAATTCTTCTGGTTTCGTGACGTTCAGTACCTATAACGTAAAGTCCACCACATTCTCTTACCTCATCAGCTCTTCCTTTGAGCTCTTCTTTAAATCTGTTATACAAATCTGTATATTTTTGGCGAACTTCCAAAATTTTTTCATTTTGTGTTTCAGAAAAACTATTCGCCTCAGCAATCATATCATCACTGTACCCTAATCTTTTAAGCTCACTTTTTGCCATGTACTCTGGGTTACCACCAAGTATGATATCCGTTCCACGTCCAGCCATATTTGTAGCTATGGTTATAGCACCTTTCTTTCCGGCTTGAGCAATAATTTCCGCTTCTTTTTCATGATATTTTGCATTCAAAACTTCATGCTTTATTCCTTCTGCTTTTAACATGGCACTTAAAATTTCGGATTTTTCAATAGATACAGTACCTATTAGAACAGGTTGCCCCTTAGCATGGCTACTTTTAACATCTTCTACGATGGCTTTGTATTTACTCATTTGAGTTTTATATACAACATCGGGCAAATTTTCCCTTATCATTGGCTTGTTAGTCGGAATTGCAACAATATCAAGTTTATATATTTCTCTGAATTCCTCCTCTTCAGTCATTGCTGTACCAGTCATGCCAGAGAGTTTATCGTAAAGTCTAAAATAATTTTGAAAAGTAATAGAAGCTAGAGTTTTAGATTCTTTTTCTACTTTCACTCCTTCTTTTGCCTCCAAAGCCTGGTGCAAACCATCATTGTATCTTCTACCATACATTATTCGTCCGGTAAATTCATCAACGATTAACACTGCTCCCTCTCTCACAACATAATCTATGTCACTTTGCATAACCCCGTTCGCCTTGATAGCTTGATTAATGTGATGTTGGAGAGTAAGGTGTTCTGGATCGGTCAAATTTTCAATGTTAAAGTAAGATTCAGCTTTTTCTACTCCAGATTTTGTCAAGGTAGCTGTCTTAGCTTTTTCATCTACAACATAATCATAATCTTGAAAAAGTTCTTCATTATCTTCTTTTGCATCAATTTCAGCAACTTTTAGCATGCGCAAACTTTTTGCAAACTTATCTGCGATATGGTACATTTCAGTAGATTTATCCCCTTCACCAGAAATGATAAGAGGCGTTCTTGCTTCATCAATAAGAATTGAGTCAACTTCATCCACAATTGCAAAATTATGTCCGCGTTGTACCTTGTTCTCAAGAGAGTTAACCATGTTATCGCGTAAATAATCAAACCCAAATTCATTGTTTGTTCCATAAGTAATATCCGCACTATAAGCTTTACGTTTTTTCTGACTCGATTCTCCACTAAGGATAAGTCCAACCGAAAGCCCTAAAAATCTATAAATTTTACCCATTTGCTCAGAGTCGCGCTTTGCAAGGTAGTCGTTAACAGTAACAATATGAACACCTTTTCCGGTAAGAGCATTAAGGTATGCAGGTAACGTTTCAACAAGTGTTTTTCCCTCTCCGGTAACCATCTCACTTATTCTACCTTGATGCAAAACTATTCCACCTAAAATTTGAACTGGAAAATGACGCATCCCAAGAACACGGTCCGAAGCTTCACGACAAACAGCAAAAGCATCTGGCAAAATATCATCAAGAGTTTCCCCGTCTGCCAACCTTCCTTTAAGCACCGCTGTTTGAGCCGAAAGTTCGTTATCATCCATGTTATAGTATTTTTTCTCCAAATCCATAACCGCCTTAGCTATGGGACGAATACGCTTAAGCTCACGTTTGCTGTAATTTCCAAATAATAATTTTAAAAAATTCATTATATCACTCCTACAACACTGATTTTTATCTACTTTCTAAAAATTCAGTGCATATTTTAGTCTACAATATCCTTCACTAAAAGTGTACTTCTACATTGTAGCATAAAAATTGTTAAAAATCACCCTATTTTTTTAAAATTTTATTTTTATCCAAAAAATTAAAAAAATAGCTCCCTACTACTTAATTACATTTCAGTCACAAACGCAGTAATTATTCTTTAGATATCGCCATCTTGCGATTCCTCTTGTTGCCCTTTCTTGGTCTTATTCCATTCATTTAAAACGACTTCTACCTGGGCAATTAATTGCTCCTTGTTTGGAATGTAAGAAACATAGCGTGAAGCAAAAATATGGTTTCCTTATTTGTTTTTCCCTCTGACAGTAACAAGCGTTCATAAAGAGAAGTGGAAATCTGTCGCTTTAATTCGCGTATCGACCACCCAGAATTGATAGATTCCTTTTCATAAAAGCTGCGTTTGTTTGGATTTGAAATCGTCAACAGTTCACAATAATGTGACCATGACAATTCAACAGACACTGTCTGTTGAATCTGATAACTCTGATAAAATCGTCGCATAAATTGAAGATTAGAAACAGAAAAACCTTTTCCAAATTCTTTTGTCAACCCTTTAGAAAGCTCCTTTAAGGTCTGCTTTCCGTAATCTGCCCGGCCTCTATTTTTTTGTTCATGCTCAACAATAATTTTCCCTACATTCCAATAAGTAGATAATAATTCTGTATTTACTTGCACCGCCACACGCTGACGTGCATTTAATAACAACTCTCTGATTTCATTCATCATAGAATTGGTATGTATCAAATCACCCAATTTTAATTCTCCTCCCAATATAGAGTACAACCAGTATAGCACAAAAATTTTTCTGTTTCCATATTGATAGAATTATTCTTGCATTGGTTGTTAGTTTATAATTGATGTGTTACAAAAATAAAAAAGGTCACCAATTACCTAATTGCATTTCAATTACGAACGCGGTATACTATGACCATCTTTGTGTAGTCAAAATTATTGCAACAATTTAAAAAATATGAACTCAAAAAATTAAAGGAGAGTCGAAATGTATGAAACTTGGTATCGTAGGATTACCAAATGTAGGAAAAAGTACACTTTTTAACGCCATTACCAACGCAGGTGCAATGTCAGCAAATTATCCGTTTTGCACTGTTGAGCCAAATGTGGGCATTGTAGACGTCCCAGACAAGCGTCTTGATAAGCTTTCTGAAATGTATCACCCAAATAAAATAACTCACGCAACTATAGAATTTGTTGATATTGCCGGGCTTGTAAAAGGTGCAGCAAAAGGCGAAGGATTGGGAAATAAATTTTTATCAAATATTAGAGAAGTTGACGCGATCGTCCACGTTGTTAGATGTTTTGAAAACAGCAATATAATCCACGTAAATGGTGAGGTAAATCCCAAAAATGACATAGAGATTATCAACTTTGAACTTATCTTTTCCGATATAGAAATGATTGATAAAAAAATTCAAAAAATTCAAAAGTTAATTAAATCAGATAAAAAATATCTAGAAGATTTAGAAATTTGTCAAAGAATAAAATCTGCTTTAGAACAGGGAAAAATGGTAAAATCAATTGATTTTACACCTGAAGAAGAAAAATTTGTACACTCTTTGGATTTGTTGACAAATAAACCAGTTATATATGCCGCCAATCTATCTGAAGAAGACTTTTCAAATGGAGTAACAAAAAATCTAAAATACAACCAAGTTAAAGAAATTGCTGCGGCGGAAAATTCTGGAGTCTTGCCGATTTGTGCAGAGTTAGAAGCACAGATATCAGAAATGACTTCAGAAGAAAAAATCGACTTTTTGTCAGATATCGGGCTAAATGAATCAGGTTTAGATCGTTTGATTTCGTCGTGCTATCAACTTTTAGGATTAATATCATACCTTACTGCTGGGAAACCAGAAGTACGAGCTTGGACTATAAAAAATGGAACAAAAGCTCCTCAAGCAGCAGGAAAAATTCACTCAGATTTTGAAAAAGGGTTCATAAGAGCCGAAGTTATACCATACGAAAAATTAATTGAATGTGGATCTATGACAGTTGCTAAAGAAAAAGGAATGGTTCGTTCTGAAGGAAAGGATTACATCATGAATGACGGTGACGTGGTTTTGTTCAGATTTAATGTTTAAATTTAATAAATTAGGAGATTACAAATGTATAACTCTTGGAAAGAATTAAAAGAAAATTGCTTATCATGCACTAAATGTCAATTATGTCAAACCAGAACAAATGTAGTTATTGGTGACGGGAACATAAATGCTGAAGTGATGCTTATTGGGGAAGGGCCCGGAAGAGATGAAGATCTTCAAGGGAAACCGTTTGTAGGCAGATCCGGAAAACTTTTGGACAGTATGCTAAAAGAAGTTGGGCTATCCCGTGAAACAAATATTTACATAGCAAATATGGTAAAATGTAGACCGCCACAAAATCGTGATCCACTACCTGAAGAACAAGAATTTTGTTTAGACTGGCTTAGAAACCAATTGATTTTAATAAAGCCAAAAATTATTGTCCCAGTTGGAAGGATCGCAGCGCTTCGTACAATTGACCCTAGCATAAAAATAACAAAAGATCACGGAAAATTTTATCTAAAAAAAGGAATTTGGTTCATGCCAACTATTCATCCTGCAGCCATTCTCAGAAATATGAATCAAAAACCTCTTGTACAACAAGATTTGCTAAATCTCAAAGAAAAAATAGAGCAAATATGTACGCATACTTACTAATCATTAATTATATCTCCTTTATGTTTTTATATAGTTTAGCGATATACTTTTTTTATCAAAAATTTTAAATTTTAATTTTCGCCACAACAATTCAAAAATACATAATAATTCATTTAAAGCTGCCCTTATAAAATGGCAGCTTTAAGTTCGTATATGCAATTTTTTCACACCCAAATAAATAAATTCATATTATATTTTCAAAAGGAGTGAATTTATTTATGAAAAACGAAATATTTAAATATTTTATGGCATCTCATACTCCGGAAGGATTTTTTTCTGTATATGATAATATTTATTCTCCAAATGATCACTGGCATTGCTATATATTAAAAGGTGGTCCGGGTACAGGAAAATCCACACTTATGAAAAAAATTGCAGAAACATCTAAAAATAAAAATATTCCATGCGAAATAGCTTATTGCTCTTCAGACCCTGACTCAATTGATGCAGTTAGATTCCCAACTCTAAAAAAATGCGTAGTAGATGGAACACCCCCACATGTTATGGAACCCAAATTTCCAGGTATATGTGAAAACATTGTAAATCTTGGAACATGTTGGAATGAAAAAAAATTAGAAAAATATAGAGATGAACTTATAAATTTATACTATAAAAACAGTGAATATCATAAAAAAGCTTCTACATATCTAAATGCATACAGATACATAGAATCTTATAATACAAATATAATTAAAACAGCAATCAATTATAATAAATTAGAAAAATTTTGCACCAGACTTTTAAAAAAATTATTTAATAAAAAAATCATTTCATCAAAAAGCTCTAACTTTAATTGTATGATAAATGCAATAACCCCAAAAGGATACACTACTTTTGCAGGCGAATCTATTATTGAATCAATACATGATGTTTTTGAAATAAATGATAATTTTTGCGAAGAAATTTCAAACATAATACTAACTAAAATTCAGAAATACTCACTAAGCAAGGGGTATTCAGTAATAACATCTGTCTCTCCCCTTGCTCCAAAAAGTCGAATTGATGCTATAATTTTGCCCGAAATGAGCACCGCACTATACACCAAAAATTTATACATGAATATTAAATCTGCTACAAAAAACACTAATTTACAAAAGATAAACGCAAAACGCTTTATTGACTTAGAAATCATTCGCAAAAATAAAAATATTTTCAAATTCAATCAAAAAATCTGCAAAGAATTTTTAAATGAATCTACAAAAAATTTAAAGCTAGCACTTAAAACACATAATGAAATTGAGAAAATATACATAAATTCTATGAATTACAGTAAAACAAGAAAAATAGCGAATAACTTAATATCCGCCATTTTTAACTATTAAATTTTAGTACCCGGATTCGGATTAACATGCGTATACTGATTAATGGATTTATGAGTATTACAACAAAATGTCTTAAAACCACTTGTTGCCTCGCTATTTCTATAGAACAAATTTGTAAAAGCTATACCCATAAGACAAAATGTACCCATCATTGAAACTAAATCAGAACAAAATCTTGATACTACAACAGCATCACGCCAAACATGAGAATTTATCATAAAAACACAAAACCTCCAGCAAAACTATTTTATTTTGTTTACAATTCTTCGAGTAAGACGCGCCATAGAACCAAAGCTATTGCTAAACCTATCTACACTCAAAATCACACTAAACACCGACCATATTGCAACAACAAGTACCATAAATCACATTTCCCCCTTAGACGTTTTATCCACACCTTCGATGCTACTTAATGCTAACACAATTTAAAGTTCATTTCAATACTTGCAGTTATAAATTTACGTTTGTTTTATAATTTTCTTAGCTAAATCAAATAAAAAAATGATATTTAGATAAACCCTGTATAATATATTTTATAGTATTTTACCAATTTTTACACAATATAACAAAAATCGAATGCAAAAAATATATAATTAAATTCTACTAATTGTTAAAATAAGTAAAACCTATATATTACAATTGAAACGCTACAGAAAATAAAAAATTTTAGATTACTCTCTAACCACACATTGCTTTCTTTCAAATAAAATAATTTTATTTTCACAACATCGGCATCAAATACGTGTCTCTCTTAGAGGGACATTTTTAACGCTTTCACAAAAATATAAATACATTATAAATCAAACTTGGAGGAAATCCAACGTATTCTATCAATTTGACCGGTAATATACCAAAAACCAAACAGTACTTCAACACCTGTTGCCCTATGATAAACCATTGGAGATATTTTTTTTGGCACATTACCTATGTGAGCATTTCTTCCACGCTTAAAAATATCTAATTCATTTTCAGTTAAAAAATTTCTTATACTTTCAAAAAAATTTGATTGAGAACAACAACAAACATTTTTTACTTTTAGAGAATTTAATTTTCCAATACGGCATTTATATTTTTTTACTATTTTTTCTCTAATAATTAATTCAAAAACTGCATCTCCAACAAAAGCAAGTTTTTCTACATTCATCGTTGCGGCTTGCTCTTGGGTTACTGTCAATTCATCAAACATATACATCATCACTCATTCAAAAAATTCAAACTCAATATCACCAATTTTTACAGTATCTCCCGGCTGTGCACCCAATTTTTTAAGTTTATCTATAAGCCCCGCTTTTAAAATATAATTTTGAAAATAATGCATAGAATCATAATCTTCAAAATTAACAGACTCAATAAGTTTGTCCAGCCAACGAGCATTTACTTCATACAAATTACCAATTTTTTGTATTTTCAATTTGTCTTCTCCAAAACTCAGTTCGTCACAACTTTCCTCTGGCTCAAACAAATGTGCAGGAGGCAACAAACTCAATTTTTGAATTATCAAATTCAACATTTCTTGAATTCCATAATTTGTTGCAGCTGAAATTTGAACAAATTCATATCCTTTATCCAAAACATATTTTTTAAATTCATCGATCTGTTCTTTATTAGCGATATCACATTTATTTCCAACCACAATCATTGGTCTACGCGAAAGCTCTGGACTAAATTTTTCAATTTCACCACATATTACATCAAAATCATTACACGGGTTTCTTCCTTCTGAACCAGAAACGTCTACAACGTGAATCAGTAACCGGCATCTTTCAACGTGGCGTAAAAATTTATGCCCGAGTCCTACACCCTTCCAAGCGCCTTCTATAAGGCCAGGAATATCTGCCATAACAAAAGAGTTTTCATCATCATATTTTACAACCCCCAAAATAGGAGATAATGTTGTGAAATGATAATTGGCAACTTGAGGTTTTGCTTCGCTCAAAATTGAAATAATAGTTGATTTCCCTACATTGGGATAACCAATTAGTCCTACATCAGCTAAAAGTTTTAATTCCAATTTAACTTCTAATTCGAGTCCTTTTTCTCCTGGCTTTGAAAATTTGGGGGACTGTTTAACAGGTCCTGCAAAATTCATATTTCCTGCTCCACCACGACCCCCTTTAAGTATTAAAATCGGTTCATCAGAAGATATATCTGCAATTATCTTATTATTCGAAGCATCTCGAACAAGAGTACCATATGGAACTTCTATTATTAAATTTTCTGCACTTTTACCAGACTTTTTTCCGGAAGAACCATTTTGGCCATTTGCTGCAAAAAATTTCTTTTTATATCTAAAGCCCGAAAGCGTAGACAAATTACTGTTAGCTCTAAAAATTACTGAACCTCCTCGTCCACCATTTCCACCATCTGGACCACCTGTGGCGGTATATATATCTCTATGAAAAGATACAGCACCATCTCCGCCATTTCCAGCCTTTATTTTAATTAAAGCAGTATCCACAAACATTAAAATCACCTTATTTATTATTCATCCAACTGCTATGATATCAGTTGATAAATTTTAATTTTTTTCAAAAAGAACACAAAAAGCGGAGCCTGACAACGACTGCCGCTTTTTTATAAGTACAATATAAAAAATATAAAAATTATACTGCATAAATACTGACTTGTTTACGATCACGTCCAACACGTTCAAATTTAACTTTTCCATTTATTAACGCATACAAAGTATCATCTGACCCTTTTCCAACATTGTTACCTGGATGAATCTTTGTTCCACGTTGTTTAACAATTATATTACCGGCATTAACAGACTGACCGTCTCCACGTTTTACCCCGAGACGTTTAGCTCTTGAATCACGGCCGTTACTACTTGACCCTTGCCCTTTTTTATGAGCAAAAAGCTGTATATTAATTTTTAGCATTCAACTACACCTCCGCATAACTTACCTTTATGTCTTTTGAATAAATTTCTTCGAGCAATAACAAATGTGCTTTCAATCCCCTTAAAATATCATTACATAAAGAACACTTTTCTTTACTAATAATAATCTTCATATACCCTGATTTATCGTCAACGCAAACATCCGCATCAACCATCATAAAATCTGTAATGGTGTTAGCTGTAAGGTATGCCGCAGAAGAGACAGCTGCACACACAATGTCCTCACCCTCACGTGCATAATCGGAGTGACCACACACTTCAAAGCCCACAATATTACCACTATCCGTAGTAAAAAACTTAACTTTAATCATAAATTATCACTTAGAACTTAATAGATTGAATTTCCACTTTTGTGTAAAGTTGCCTATGCCCTAACTTACGCTTACAACTTTTTTTCGGTTTATAGGTAAAAACAGTAATCTTTTTACTTTTTCCGTTTTTAAGTACTTTTCCGGATACCTGAGCCGAAGACAATTCTGAATCTCCAATGTAAAAGCCTTTGTCATCTTGCCCAGCTATTACCTTAAAATCAACTTCGCTACCTTCAGCCTTGTCAAGTTTTTCGATATATACTACATCGCCTTGACTTACTTTATACTGTTTACCACCGGTTTCAATAATTGCGTACATTCTTTTACGCACCTACCTTTTTATCATCTCGCTATTGAATCAGGCAGATTTAAAAATCTTTTCAAGCCTGCAATATGCGGCTACGTTATTGTACCATAAATAAAATATAAAGTCAATTAATCAAAAAAAATTAAGGAAACAGCAATAGCTTACTCTAATCCCGGCAATATTTTTTTAATATAATCAATAACATCTCCTACTGTGTTTATTGAGTTTATAGCATCATCTTCAATTGTGTCCATACCAAATTCATCTTCTACTGTAGAAATAAAATCGACAAGATCAAGTGAATCTGCGTTTAAATCATCAAATAAACGAGTGTCTGTTGTAATATCAGATTCCTCAACATCAAATTGTTCGCTCAAAATAGCTCTTACTTTTTCAAATATCATACAAAAATTTCCTCCTAAAAATATATTAACAATACAAATTAATTCACTGCAATAAACAATTTATATGCTCTTATCAAAATATTATTTCTTATTTTAAATTTTGTCAAGATCCATAAACACTAAAATACTAAAAACTTTTATTTCTAGACATCTAATGCTAAAATACGCACAAAATTGACTACAAACTTGATTTCATTTAGAACCAGTACCAAAAGCAAATCTCCAAAAACCTTGATCAGCAACATCTTTGCATTTTTCCGCACACCCATTAACACTTTTCAAACATTCTCTCAACATCTCTATAACAGCAGTAGTCTTATATTCGACCCCTTCTTTTTCACATTTCAAATCAACAATAATACCATTCGCATTCTTAAGAGTTTTGTTAATATTACCTACAACATTTTGTTCATTAACACTTTTTACCACCTGATTAACATTTCCAATAAGCTCCCCCGTATTACACATAATACCAGACCCAGCAGCTTGTTTCCCTAAATTTGTTACTACATCGGCCACTGCATTAATTTTTCCTACAGACGCTCCTAATTCAGATACCAAATTAGTAGTTTTAGTGATCAACACACACACACACGACGTAACTATAGACGCACACGTACATATAAACAAGACTTTGAAAGTTTCCAACCTATTCATAACCAAAAAATCCTCCAAAAAATTAACAAACACACATCCAAAATGCAACAGCGCATAAAATTTTTACATAAAATTATAATACACTTTACATAAATTTTAAAAATTACTTCTTTCTCTTGAACAATCCAAAATAAGCACCGGATGTTGATTCATCTTTACTAACGTCATAAGACTTTCCAAATTTCAAATCTTTAAAATCTTTTGTACCAAACAGCTCTTCGTTCATACTTTTTTTTTCTACTTCAAATGACTGTGTACCGCTCGAAATGTCATCCATCTTTTTTTCGCGACCAGCAAACACAGGCTCACTTTCAGTAAGTTGATTGTTTGACGCACTTTTTTCTACTTCCTCTGTAGACTTTTTAAACACATCACCATCAACAGGCGTTTCTGGTATTTTATCTATAATTTTGAGGTGCTCTTCATATATATCATTAAGTTTCTTTTTTAAGCTCATAGATTCGGCTTTTATTTTGTTTGAAATATCATTTTGAAACTCTACTTCTCGTTTCGCTTTTTTTATCATTTCATCAGATTCTCGTGCAGCAGCATCTATCATTTCTGATGTCTTTTTTTCAGCTTCACTCAAAGAACTTTCAGCAACCATCTGTGCATTCAAAATAATATTTTTAATAGCATCATCTTCGCAATAAAGTTTTTCAATCCTCTTATTCAAATGATCAATTTCAAACAGCAATCTTTTTTTCTCAGCCAAAAGCTCACTGTAAGACAATTCCACATCATCTACAAATGCATCGACATCTTCAGGACGATAACCACCAAAATTAGCTCTTCTGAAGCTTACATTTTTTACGTCATCAATACTTAACAAAATTACTCACTCCCCAAAACATAACTCTAAAATAGATGTACTAAAAATGCAATCCGTGATTTTCTAATTCACCTAAAAATTCTTCGCCTTCTAAATCAACATTACAAGGTGTAACAACGTAAGTATCCGTTGAAACTTGCTTTATTTTTCCACCATTTGCATACGCTACTCCACTAATAAAATCAATAGTACGCCTTAAATCAAGCTTTGAAATTTCTTCCAAATTCAATACAATAGTATGTTTATTTAAGAGTTCATCCGCAACAGACTTCACTTCGTCACCAAAGCACGTTGGTTTAAAGAGTACTACTTTAAGTTTAGCTTTTGCGTGTATGCTCACAACTCTATTAGAAGATGACTCACGTCCAGCTGATTTATATCCATAATTTCTGGATTCTTCTTCTGATTCTATTTCATCATATTCATCATCATATTCATTTGACGGAGACCACATTTCCTTAAATTTTTCTACCAACCCTACCATTAAAATTCCTCCTATATTTTCATCTAAAAAAAATCTATCAACAAAAAATAATTGTCACTTCATAATGTCGTACCTATAATTATGAACATTTAACAAATGAATGTCAACAATTATTTTTATAACAACGAATATCATTCGTATTTTTAATTTATTTTAAACAAACAAATTTTATTTTTCTATGTAAAAGTTCTATATTTTCTTACCTTCATGGACATCTTTACCGCCAACAATAATTTTATCACCTATTTGTAAATACCCTTCGTCTGAAATTTGGGAATCTTCATACGCACATATTACGTCTTCTTCACCCCAAAAGATAGGATTTACTTTTTTAAATTTTAAATAATTTCCTTTTACAACATACACACCAAATTCATCAGAGTTCTCTTTGTTTTGATGAATTGCTTTCTTCTTTACGCGAATACCTTCGTATCTTTTAAATTTTATGTTAAATTCTTCTTTTCTAAGGGAAGCTAATTTTTCATTCATATAATCACAAGAAACAAGCACTATGAAATCTTTAGAATTACTATCTTTATTAACACGTTCAATTTTAGCTGGAATGTCTTTCACGTAATCTAATCCATCTACGCTAAGTGTGACATCATCTAAAGAAGAAAATTCAGAAATTTTTTCTTCTTCAATTTTAAAAATAACATACCACGTTGAAGATTTTATTATTTTTCCTATACATGTATCCACATCTCCAACATCGGGGTGTATTTCGTCCAAATTTAAATCAGAAAAATTTATAGATTTTACATTTTTATAATCAACCACATTTTCATAATTATCAACTTTACTAATAAAGTCACCGGATTCAGGAGATTTTATTTCTGAAATTATTTTTACTGATGCTAATTTTTCTTTTTCGCTTTTAAGTGAATTTATTTTACCACTAAAATCAACATCTTTTCCTAAAATAATTTGCCTTTCATTTAAGAAGTAAAGTATCTTATCTCTTATTCCAGAAATTTCTGTAAGTTTGGAATCAGCCATAACAACCAGCAAATTTTTAATTTCTTCATTTATTTTTTTATTTACAGAATTTATGCTTTGTGAAAAATTATATTTACACAAATTTAATTTTTCTAAAATTTCAATTTCTTTATCTATATTATCAATTCTATAACTGGCTTTAGCATCTGATAAACCCGCATATACTCCAGCTATAGTGCCATGACGAGAAACTCTTTCTCCATCACTTACAAAATATTTAAGGAGTGCTTTTTGATTTTTTGCAATTTCAATTTTCTCTTCATTTCTGACTATAAATCCAGTAGCTGCAATTGATTGTTGTGCAGAATCAATTTCTGCCACTTGAATCTCATAATTTAAAAAATTAACTCCTACAATTTTCAGCACCAAAGCAACAGCTAATATAAAAAAAATTATATAAAAAATTATTTTTTTTGATTTAATTATTTTCATAATCGTTCCCTTATTGATTAATTTTTTTTAAAAACTTTTTCAACATATCTTTGCACGATTCCAAAACTTTTGAAAAATTATCAAAATCATCTGCATATATCCAATTAATTTCTTCATCTCTTCTAAACCACGTAAGTTGACGCTTGGCATATCTTCTTGTAGCCGTTTTAAGTCGATTTTTAGCTTCCTCAAGACTTATTTCACCAAATACATAATCTTTTAATTCTTTACACCCTATTGCACCAGATGCTGTTTTACTCAAATTCATTTCTAAAATTTTTTTTGCTTCACTAACAATACCATCTTCAAACATTTTTTCAACTCTTAAATTTATCCTATTATACAAAGTTTGTCGATTCCTAAAATTTATTCCTATTTTATATACAGCATAAGGTGAAACAGAGTTCAAAGATCTTTCTTTTTGGACAGAAATGGGATATCCAAAAGAATAATAAAAACTCAAAGCTCTTGCAATCCTTTTTTTATTATTTGGATGTATTTCACTTGCGCTTTTAGGATCAACTTTTTTTAAAGCAGCATATAAATCATCACCATTTAAATCATGGAATTTGTCTTCTGACACAAAATTTTTACCACATCCATTTTCAAAATTTATATTTTTTAAAAGCGAATCCATATAAAGTCCCGTACCACCAACTACAAAAGCCAACCTTCCTCTGCCATTTATATCCAAGATATAACTCTGAGCACGTTTTACAAACTCTGCAACACTATATTCTTCCAAAACGCTTAATTCATCTATTAAATAATGTTTTACTTCAGACAATTGTTTGAAATCGGGTTTTGCCGTAGAAACTTTAAACTCTTTATATATTTGCATTGAATCTGCAGATACAATTTCTCCATTAAACATTTTAGATAGTTCCACAGATAAATCAGTTTTTCCTGAAGCCGTCGGCCCAACGATACTAACTACGGGAATTAATTTTTCATGCATAGTATCACGTCCTTTTAAACTGTTTTTCTACGAATTTTTTATTCCATTTTACATATATAGGACGTCCATGAGGGCAATGGGTAACATCTGGATTACGCAACAATTTTTTTACAAGCTCCGCAATTTCTTCTTTAGAAGTCTTATCTCCTGCTTTAACTGCGGCTCTGCAAGCTATATTGTGATATATCCAATCAAGTTTTTCAGTATTTATATCACTTTTATTTTTTATAATATATTCAGAAATTTCTTCAACTGAATTTTTTACCTCACTAATATCCATATACATGGGTATTCCTCTAACACTCAAAAAACCTGGGCCAAAATCTTCTATTTCTATTCCAACATCAAGAAAAAGAGATTTATTCTCCAAAACAGCATCGTAACGCTCTTTTTCAATTGCAAACGTCACAGGTGTAATAAGAGTTTGTGACTGTAAAGTATTTGGCGACTTTTTTAATTTTTCAAATATAAGCCTTTCATGAGCAGCATGTTTATCTACTAAAATCACTTCTTCGCCCGACTGAATAATTATATAACAATCAAAAATTTCCCCTACTATATTAAAATCAATGTCTGACATTTCTTTATTTTTTGAAAAATATTTTTCAAAATCCACAACTTCTACTTCAACAGAATCTGTAATTTTTTCAATTTTATCTTTTTGAATTTCATTTTTTAAATTAGCGTTTTGATAAAAATCAACTCGATCATTTTGCGTACCCTGCTTACCCTGCTCACTCTGCTTATTTGGCTCATCTTTCTCATCTTGCTTTTCTATGATTTTCTCAGAATCATATTTTTTAGTATTATCATGTGTACCTCGCAACACATTATTAATCGGACGTACTACACTAAAAAAATCATTAAAAACTATTTCACTATCTTTTTCCTCAGAAAAATTTTTTTGATTATTGCAAAATATACTTTTATTAACTCCTTCATTTGCCACATGATTTAAAAAATTTTGACTGGATTTTTTATCATCATCATGCAAATCATCAAAAATATTACTAATTGAATTTTTCTGATTATTGCTCATAAAAGCAGTTTTAACAGCATAATAAATAGCCTCAAAAACAATTTTTTCATCTGTAAATTTTATCTCTGTTTTAGCCGGATGAACATTTACATCCGTAAATTTTGGATCAATGTCAATATATATAACACAGTAAGGAAATTTCCCAACCATTATATTATTTTTATAAGCTTGTTCGAGTGCACTTGACCCTACACCTATTTTTACATATCTTTTATTAACAAAAAAATGTTGCATACTTCTGTTAGATTTTGAAAACTCAGGTTTACTTACAAACCCACTTATTTTTATTTTTTCAAATTCATAATCAATTGGTATCATGCCATCTATAAACTCTTTGCCATACACACAATAAATTGCAGAAGATATTTTTCCATCCCCTGCTGTTTGTAACGTTACTTTCCCATCTCGAATAAATTTAAACGCTATATCAGGATGTGAAAGCGCTAGCTTATCAACAACTCCAGCACAACAATTAGATTCCGTGGTATCTTTTTTTAAAAATTTCATGCGAGCTGGTGTGTTATAAAATAAATCACGCACAAATATAGTTGTCCCATTACAGCACCCTATATCGCTTAATTTTCCTTGTGAACCTCCATTTACAAAAAATTGAGTTCCCATATCTTCTTCAGGCGATTTAGTAATTATTTCAGTTTTGGAAACAGCACAAACGGATGCAAGCGCTTCTCCTCGAAATCCCAAAGAAATTACACTATTTAAATCTTCTGAATATTTCAATTTACTAGTTGCGTGACGAAAAAAAGCATTCTTTACATCATCTCTGTAAATTCCACTCCCATTATCTGATATTTTTATTAACTTTATTCCTCCGTTTTTTATTTCAACAGATATCCTGGAAGCACCTGCATCAATAGAATTTTCAACTAATTCTTTTACTACTGCCGAAGGTCGTTCAACCACTTCCCCCGCAGCAATTACTTGCGCCGTATGCTTATCTAAAACATTTATCTTTTTCATTAAAAAGTCCTTCTTAAAAATTATTGTACTTCTACTTTGTTTACAAGTTCATACAAAATATTCATTGCTTCGATAGGAGTTAAAACACTAACATCAATATTTTTCAATCTTTCACAAATTTCTTGTGCAATTGGGTTAGCTTTATTTTCTGAAAATGAAATTTGATGAACATCACTATGATTCGCCGATATACCTTTACAACCAGAATTTAAACCTTCAGATTCAATACGCTTTAATATTTTTTTTGCATTCAATATTATATCATCAGGGAGACCTGCGAGTTTTGCAACTTCTATACCATAACTGTCATCAGCAGCTCCGGGAACAATTTTTCTCAAAAAAGTTATTTCATCACCATGTTTTTTTACGGCTATGCTATAATTTTTTATATTTTTAAACTCTTTAACAACATCAGTAAGTTCATGATAGTGTGTTGCGAATAAAGTTTTTGCTCCTAAAGTGCGCGGATCAGCTACATATTCAAGAACTGCTCTGGCAATGCTCATACCATCAAAAGTTGATGTACCTCTACCAATTTCATCAAGTATAAGCAAACTATTACTCGTTGCATTCCTAAGAATATCAGAAACTTCATTCATTTCCACCATAAATGTTGATTGCCCAGAAGATAAATCATCAGACGCTCCTATGCGTGTAAAAATATTATCAACTAATCCTATATCTGCTTTAGTAGCTGGCACAAAGCTCCCAATCTGCGCCAAAAGAACAATTATAGCTGTTTGACGCATATACGTTGATTTTCCTGCCATATTTGGTCCCGTAATTATTGAAACCATGTTTTCTTTATTATCCAAAAGAGTATCATTAGGTACAAACAAGCTATCTTTAGCCAAAAGTTCTACAACTGGATGCCTTCCTTGGCAAATTGAAATAGTATTTCCGTCATTAACATTTGGTTTAACATAGTTATTTTCGGATGCAACTTCAGCAAGAGATCTTATTACATCAAGTCTTGCAATTACAGATGCGGTTTTTACTATTTCTAGTAAATGATCGGCTATTTCTAAACGAATTTGATTAAATAATCTATATTCCATTTCATTTATTTTATCTTTAGCATGCAATACTCTGGTTTCTACTTCTTTTAACTCTTCTGTTATATATCTTTCACAATTTGAAAGTGTCTGTTTTCTTATATAATCATCCGGTACTTTGTCTGCAAAAGAATTTGTAATTTCTATGCAATACCCAAAAATTTTAGTATATTTTATTTTAAGCTTAGAAATTCCAGTCCTTTCACGCTCTCTTTTCTCGATATCCGCTATTAAATCCCCACCATTATCTCTATCGTTTCTAATTTTATCTAATTCTTCATTATAGCCTTTTTTTATAATCCCGCCTTCTCTTAAAGTAAGTGGAGGTTCATCAACAATCGCATCTTCAATATGCGTATAAATATTTTTCAAAAGATTTAAATTATCGCACAATTTTTTCAAAAATTGAGTTTTACACTTTAACAATTCTCGTTTTATTTCAGGCAGCTTAGAAAGAGTAACAGACAACATTTTTAAATCTTTAGCATTAGCTGAACCATAAGTTATTTTTGTCATAATTCTTTCCATATCTCTGATTCCGGAAAGAAGCTCACCTAACTCTCTGCACATAATAACATTATTTGCAATTTCTTCAACAGAGTCTTGCCGCCTAATTATTTTAGACACATCAAGCAATGGCCTTTTTATCCACAAACGCATAAGACGCTTACCCATTGCTGTTTTTGTTTTATCTATTACCCACAAAAGAGAGCCTTTTTTCTGTTTTGTACGCATTGTTTCTATAATTTCTAAATTTCTTATTGTATTTAAATCGATCCCCATATACTCAGATTTTTTATAAAAAGAAAATGAATTTATGCGTTCCAAACCACTTATCTGCGTACATTTTAAATATGAAAATAAATTTCCAATACTTATAACCGTACTTTTTTGACCTGTAAAATCAAATCTTTCTATTTTACTTGATTTGAAATATTTCATCATGTATAGTTTAGAATCTTCAAAACTTACATCCTCAGATAAAATTTCTACACTACATGAAAGTTTATCTTTTATAAAATTTTTTAAACAAGAAAAAAGCTCTATTTTTCCACCAACAATAATTTCTTTAGGATAAAATTTTCCTATTTCAATTTTTAAAGTTTCAAAAGCATCTTCAGATAGTTCATCTATAGATGTACACTTAAGTTCACCAGTAGAAATGTCACAAAAACAAAGTCCTATATTTTTTTGATTTTCATTAAGTAGCACCGAACAAATATAATTATTTCGTGAAGCGTCAAGCATGCTTTCATCCGTAACAGTACCCGGTGTTATCACTCGTACAACTTCTCTTTTTACCAAGCCTTTGGCAGATGCAGGATTTTCAATTTGGTCACACATAGCAACTTTATAACCTTTTTCTACCAAACGAGCGATGTATGATTCACAGCTATGATATGGTATTCCACACATTGGCGCACGCTCTTTTTGCCCGTAATCTTTTCCGGTTAACGTAAGATCTAGCTCATCGGAAACAAGTTTTGCATCCTCAAAAAACATCTCATAAAAATCGCCCAATCTAAAAAAAAGTATGCTATCTTTATATTCATTTTTTATATTCAAATATTGTTGCATCATTGGAGAAATAGTTGCCATTTTCATTCACCCCACCCTTATTTTAGTGACACCCAGAACAGGATGAACAACTTCCGCTGCATTCATTTGTAAGTTCAGTATCTATTGTATTAGGATCTTGTCCCATTGCAGACCCGTTTATTATTAAATTTACTTTTTTCAAAGTATTTTCAAACTCCTGCTTTGCTTCATTATATAATTTCATGTTTTCATTTTCCAATATGTCGGAATACAATTTACTGATTTCGTCATTTAAGTTATCTATTTTTTCTTGATTAGTTTCTTCTTTTGATATTTCATGGTTAATTGAAACTTTTTTCAAATTAAATTCTTCAATCATATTTTGAAGAGTTTCATCGCACTGAACTGCTTGCTCTCTTATTTTAAAATTTACAAAACTATCATCGTTTTGTATTGCTGTGCCAAGTTCTTTTGCAAGTGTTAATATGTCCATTATTTCTTCTTCCTTTATTTTATTATTTCTCCCACAAGAGATTCTTTTTTTGCATCTGTTATTTTAATGTCAAAAAACTTACCAACCAAATTTTTATCCCCAAATATTTCTGCAATAATATTTCCATCTGTTCTGCAAAGAAGCATTCCATTTTCCTTTACAAAAGATTCTGCTAAAACAGTAACTTTTTTTCCTACCATTTCTCTAAGAAGGTTTTTGGAAATTTCTTCTTGCGCTTTCAAAAGTTGTAAAAGCCACTCAGTTTTTTCAGATTTACTCACTGGATCTTCGAGCATTGCTGCCGGAGTACCATTGCGCGGTGAATATATAAATGTGAATAAAGATGCAAATTTAACCTCTCGTATTAACTCTATTGTATCTAAAAATTCGTTATAAGTCTCACCGGGAAAACCAACTATTATATCACTCGTAAACACCATATCAGGAATTTTCTTTCTTGCATAATCAATTATTTCGAGGTATAAATCTCGGGTATATTTACGATTCATTGCTTCTAAAACTCTGTTATTACCACACTGAACAGGCAAATGAATATGATGTGCTATGTGCTTGCTCTCCGCTATAACATCAAAAAGTTCCTTAGAAGCATCTTTGGGGTGTGACGTCATAAATCGAATTTTAAAATCACCTTCAACGTCATCAAGTTTTTTGAGCAATTTTGGGAAATCTATATCCTCGGTAAGTCCTATCCCATATGAATTTACATTTTGTCCTAAAAGAGTTATATCCTTATACCCGGCATTTAAAAGATTATTAAATTCACAAAGTATTTCTTCGGGACTTCTGCTTCGTTCTCTTCCTCTAACATATGGGACAATACAATAAGAACAGAAATTATTACATCCATACATAATAGATAAAAACGCTTTTAAATTATTATTTCTAATAGAAGGTGCTCCTTCAAAAATCATATCTTGATTATCTTTTATATAAATTTTAGATTTGCTTTTGTTTACAATAGCATCATAAAGCATTTCAGGAAATTTATGTATAGAGTGCGTGCCAAACACTAAATCTACAAATGAATAAACTAACTTTATTTTATTAATTATGTTATCTTGCTCGGTCATGCATCCACACACAACTGTTATCAAATTCGGATTATTTTTTTTAATATTTTTTATCCATCCAATATTACCAAAAACTTTATTTTCCGCATTTTCTCGTATTGCACACGTATTTAATAAAATCAAATCAGCTGTTTCTTTACAATCTGTAATTTTAAAGCCCATGTTTACAAGCATCGCTCTGTATTTTTCGCTATCTGAAACATTCTGTTGACAACCGTATGTCTTTATAAATGCACACATCTCTTTTTTAGGATATAAATCATGAAAATAATCTTTTATTTTATTTATATATTTTTCTTGTTCTAAACCATATCTGTAAACAGGCGTATTTTTCTGCAAATTTTCATCCCCCGAATAATAAATGTATACGTTATATTTTATCAAAAAAATTATTACGATTCAAGTAAACAAATTACCGATTGATTAATTTTTTTGTACATTTACAGTTTATGTGTCACAAAAAATAAAAAAATGGCAAATAAGCCAATTTATGTTATAAATGAGAAAATAAAAAATCAACATAAAATTAAAAGAATTTTATATTATTTACTTCTTTTTAATAAATAATAAACTGTATGTAATTTTATTTTCTTTCACTACTTGGGTTTTTTAAATCAATAATGAGCATACTAAGATTATATACAAAACAAAGAAAAGGATGATAAAAATGAAAACATTAAATAAAATAGCATTAATTTTATGCATTATCGGCGGATTAAACTGGGGGCTCATAGGTTTTTTTCAATTTGATGTTGTGGCATGGATATTTGGTGGACAAGACGCTATTATAAGCCGCATTGTTTATGCAGTGATATCTGTTTCTGCACTGTGGTGTATTTCAATAATTTTTCAAAATCAAGAAACCAACAACAAAGTAAAGGCATCAAGATACCAAAAATAACTAAAAAACATCAAACAGCATACTATGCATTGAGGTGATGTCAAATGTACCACATAGTATGCTGTATTATTTTAGGAATTTTTATTATTTTAGGAATAACTGATTTAATAATATTTTTAAAATCAAATATTTTAAAATCAAAAAAATCAGAAAATGTTCAAATATTTTTTATTCCACTCAGTGGCCATCTTGAAAGTTTGGAATATAATGTAAGAACATCTATTTCAGAAATGCAAAAATCAGAATTTTTACACAAAACAAAAATTGTATTTATAGACTGTGGATTAGACAAAGAAACAAAGCAGATATGCAATACACTTTGCAAAATATATCATGAAAATTTAAGTTTGATATAAACTTTTTAACTATATTAAAAATCCACCATTAACACCTATAACTTGCCCCGTTATAAACGAAGATGAATCTTTAGCCAAAAAAGCAACTGATTCTGCAACATCTTCAGGTGTTCCAATCCTCATACATGGTGTTTCTGCAACAAGTGCGTCAATATCGCTTTGTGAAAAATCATTAATCATTTCTGTATGTATAACACCTGGAGCAACACAATTAACTCTTACTCCAGACGGTCCCAACTCTTTTGCTAATGATTTTGTAAATCCTATTATGGCCGCTTTAGACGCAGAATAAGCAACTTCACACGAAGCACCAGTCACACCCCACATAGAAGAAATATTTATTATATTCCCTGAGTGTTGTTTAATCATCTGTACAGCTACAGGTTGCGTACAATTAAAAAGTGAATTTATATTTACTCCAACAATAGAATTCCAATCTCTAGTTGACATTTCTGTAAAAAGCCCTTGATATGCAATCCCAGCGTTATTGATCAAAACATCTATCTTACCAAACTCAGAAACGGCTTTATCTATTAACGACTTTGCTTCAAAAAAATCAGAAACATCAGCTTTAACAGCTATAGCTAAGCTACCATTATTTCTCACTTTTTTTAAAACATTTATTGCCATGTCTTCAGAATTATTATAATTGATAACTACATTATATCCGAGCTCAGAAAATTTAATCGCAATAGCAGATCCAATCCCCCGCGAGCTGCCAGTTACAACAACAGTTTTATTCATTTTCATCTCTCATTAAACATTTTAAAATTTCACCCACGTACATCTTGTGATAATCTTTATTTTCATAGTTTTGATCTAGCAACTTATCTTTAAAGCATTCAGGGTTTAAAAAATCGGAATATATTTTTTTGCATATCATAACTTTTTCAGCTTCTTTAAAATAAGGAACTTCTTCTTTAAATACAGGCGTAAGGCCTGAATTTTTTATTTTGTCAACTTCTCTTCCGGAATTTCTTCCACAATACAAAAGCTTTTCACGGTATTTAAAATCAAAAAAAGATAAAGAATAAAAATCACTTTTTTCCAAAAATTCAAATGTATATCTTTGTGGCCTAACAAAAATAAAACTAACATTTTTATTCCACAATACACCTTCAGCTCCCCAACTAGCCGTCATGGTATTAAAATTTTCTTTTTCTCCTGAAGTTATAAGCATCCATTTGTTGCCTATTTCTTCAAATACATTTTCGGAAATAATTTTTTTTGGATCTATAAGTTTCATAAAAACACTCCCCTATTTATATTCTACAATAATCTTTTTTTAGAAAAAGAGATAGCAAATATACTCCCACTATAAAAAGAGAAAAATTGTGCTGCGATTTAATTATAACAAATACACCCAAAAATATCACAGGTATTAAAAAAAGCATTGATATCAAATCAAAAATCTTTACAGAAACAGAATAACTAAGTTTATCTTTTATAAAAATTTCTAATATTTTAGCTCCATCTAAAGAATTTATTGGCAATAAATTAAATATACCTATAGAAATATTTTGAATGAACATAACATTGAATATGGAAATTTTACTGCAAACATATAAAAATTCAAACAATCCAGCAAATAAAAAATTTATAGCACAGCCACTAAACAAAATTAAAAACTCTTTAAACTTATTTTCTGAAAATTTTCTTTTTTCATTAATTATATCAATATTCAAAACACCAAAATTTATATTCTCTATTTTATATCCTAAAATTTTCATAGACAATATGTGCCCTAATTCGTGCATAAATGCAAAAATTAAACCATACACAATTGTAAAAGAATCATCTGTGACCATCATAAATGCTACGAGTGATAAAAAATAAAAATCCAATTTAATTTTGTAATCAAAACAAACAAATTCTATAGGCATCACCTTTTTTAATTCGAAATATCCTTAATTATTTGATTGGCAGCTTTTTTGCCAGCACCCATGGCCAATATTACTGTTGCAGCCCCTGTGACAATATCACCTCCAGCATATACAAAAGGTAACGTGGACCGCATTGTTTTATCGTCTATTTTTATTCTCCCTTTTTCATCATATTCTATTTTATCTGATGCATATTTTATTATCCCGTTTGGATTATTACCGATTGCAACTATAACCATATCTGCCTCAAAAATATACTCTTGCTCTAAAATTGGACTAACATTTCTTCTTCCATTATCTGTTTTATCAGATAGTCTCATTTTTAAATACTTTGCGCCACTGACTTTACCATTTTCACCAAAAAAACTAACCGGATTATTTAAAAATTTAAAATTCACTCCTTCTTCTTTGGCATGAAAAATCTCAGCTTTCCTTGCAGGCATCTCTTCTTCTGTTCTGCGATACATAACAGTAACATTAGGATTACCTAAACGTCTAGCACAGCGAGCAGCATCCATTGCAACATTACCCCCACCAACTACCAAAACATTTTTAGGTTTTATGATCGGAGTATCATATTCTTCTTTATACGACTTCATCAAATTGATTCTGGTTAAAAATTCATTGGCACAGTAAATACCTGAAAGTCCTTCCCCAGGGATATTCATAAATTTTGGTAATCCTGCACCGCATGAAATATATATTGCTTCATATCCCAAATTGAAAAGATCCTCTACCGAAAGCGATTTACCAATAACAACATTTGTGACTATATCAACACCACAATTTTTAAGTTTCGCAATTTCCGATTCTAAAATTTTTTCTGGTAATCTAAATTCAGGAATACCATAAGCAAGCACTCCGCCTGCCATATGAAGTGCTTCAAATACAGTAACTTTAAATCCTGATTTTGCAAGTTCAAAAGCACAAGTGAGCCCGGATGGGCCAGAACCCACTACTGCTATTTTATGCGCAGTCTTGGTTGAAATATTAAAATTTTCACTAATCTTTGAAAAATTTAAATTCTTATCTGCAACATAACGTTCCAATCTTCCTATCGAAACCGCCTCTCCATTTTTTGCTCTTACACACCCAGCTTCACACTGTTTTTCTTGAGGGCACACACGTCCACATATCGCTGGGAAAATATTACTATTTAAAATCAAATCATATGATTTTTTTATATTTCCATTAACAATTTCATTAATAAACCCGGGAATATTCACTCCAACTGGACACTTACTTACGCAAGGTTTGCTTTTGCAATTTAAACAGCGCTTTGCTTCACTAAGTGCTAAATCATCGGTAAACCCGAGCTCCACTTCTTCAAAATTTTTTATTCGCTTTTGGGGATCAGCTGTAGGCATCTGTTCTTTTACTTTACTCATGTTTATCATATTTTTACCTCTTTGAATAAATTGCAATATTTTTCTCTGCTTAAAACTTCTTCACTTACAAAAGTTTTGCTTCTTTCAATAGCCTCTTTAAAATCAATTTTATGGCCATCAAAATCAGGGCCATCAACACAAGCAAATTTTACCTGGTTATCAACTGTTAATCTACACCCTCCACACATTCCGGTGCCATCTATCATTATAGCCGTCATACTTACAAAAGTTTTTACGCCAAATTTGGCAGTTAAATCACAAACAGCCTTCATCATCGGTAATGGACCAACCGCAAATACAAAATCACAAAAGTAACCTTTTCCCAACTTTGCTCTTAAAGGTTCTGTGACCAAAGATTTATTGCCGTTGCTTCCATCATCAGTAGTTATTTCTAAACTTTTTGAAATATTTTTCATTTCGTTTTCCAAAATTATAAGGTCTTTATTTCTAAATCCAAGTATAACATCAACCTCACAACCATTTTTCGAAAGTGCTTTAGCTAACGGATAAGCAATTGCAGTCCCCACCCCACCTGAAACAATTATTACTTTTTTATATCCAAGTGTTTGAGTTTTTTTACCAAGTGGACCCACAACATCTTGTATATAGTCTCCTTCTCTCTTTGCATCAAGTTTCATAGTAGTAAGTCCTACTTTTTGATATATGATTTCTATTGTACCGTTTTCTCTACTGTAATTAAATACTGTTAGCGGTATCCTTTCTCCAAATTCATCTACTCTCAAAATTATAAATTGACCAGGAAACACTTTTTTAGCAATCAATGGTGCTTCTATTTTCATCCAAACAACAAACTCATTTAAATATCTTTTTTCTACTATTTTAAACATATTTAGACATCACCAACTCAAAAAATTTTTTTTATTCAAAACAGCACAAAAGTCTCCTCGGCACAAACCCACCGGCACTACCTAAGAAGACTTCCATAACTATCAAAATTACACTACCCTAGATTTAAAAAGTATGCCATCTAAGTGATCTATTTCATGACAAAACGCACGAGCTTTAAGAGACTTACCGCTAAATTCTATAAAATTCCCAAACCGATCCTGCGCCGATACCGTAACAAACATTGGCCTGAGAGTCACTGCAAACTGGTTAGGGCAAGATAAACATCCCTCTTCCTCACGCTGCTCCCCACTTGCACTAACTATCACCGGGTTTACAAGCTCTATAAGTCCATCACCAATATCAACAACGACCACTCTTTTAAGAACACCAACTTGAGGTGCCGCTAGCCCAACTCCTCTTGCACGTTTCATCGTTTCGGACATATCATCAATAAGCTGTGCAAGTCTTTCATCAAAAACTGTTACTTCTCTGCATTTTTTGTAAAGAACAGGATCGCCTTCCAAAACTATATTCCTGATCGCCAATTCAAATCTCTCCTATATAAATCATCTCTAATTAATATTTTATTACATTTTAATCTTGTTTTCAAGCATTTATTTTTTATACCAACACTCAGGCATCACGGGATTTACTGCTTTTTTTATTAAAGAAGTATCCACTGATTCATCTTCACCAGAGCGTAACATTCTCCAAACAACCACTGTTCTGAATCCTTCAAATTCATATGAACACGTCGACATCATCAAGAGCTTATCATCACTTTTTTCAACATTAACCGGAATATCAATAATGGACCTAGATTTTACATTTTTTGAAAAATCAAAAAATTTATCACTAGTAAAAGAAGGTATCTGATAATCAAACAAAGCTCCTTGACTGCTGAGAGTATTCAATTTCATAACCGACATTAGTTTATACTTTCTCCTTCCACTGAGTGTGTCAATCGATATAACACAGTGCTCTTTACAAAAATCAGGGTTACTAAATTTTAAAAGATTCGCAAACATCTCTCCGTCATTCATATGATGTCCGTGCAAAATAACGTTTTGAGAATCCATACCTTTTTTGCATACATAATCAACAAAAATACTTCCATACTTTGAAGACTGTTTTTTATAGTCTCTATACAGGTAAAACTCTGGCTCACTTCTACTCATTAAAATCGGATAATTAATTTTAGTATCTTCTATTTTTATCCACCCTATTATATCACTGTTTACCTCTTGCAAACTTTTTAATTTATTTTGGATTTTATCTTGACTTTCTTCCAAAGAATCTAACTCTGTATCTTCAAAAGCACTATCATACAGTTCTCTGATTTCTTTATTACTTTTTTGAACAATATATCTATCTATCACCAAAATTTTAATAAGCACACCTGCGCTTACCAAAAAAACAATTAAGGCAACTATTTTAATAATTTTTTTTAAAATTTTAATCACACCCCATATTTTATACATCAAAACAGGAAAGCCACAACAAACTTCCCTGCATTTTTAAAATATTATTGTTCATCAAAATCAGCAAAATCATCTTTTACATCAAGTTTATCTGCATCTGATAAACTTTTTCCACATTTACTGCAAAATGATGCACCTGTACTATTAAACGTATTGCAAGATTTGCAGATAATTTTATTTTTCATCGTAGCTATTTGATCTTTGAGTTCTTTAATTTGGGTATATATTCCATCTATGCGAGAAATAAAATTTGAACACTCAGAAGCACTATCGATATGATTTTTTTCGCAATTGTAAATCATTTTTCCTAAACTTTCAAATTCTTTTTTTAGATCTGCCTTTAATTCAGCATGCTTTATATTTAACTTTGATACATCAACAAACTGACCGGCTTTCTCTCCAAGTGCATCAACTGCCCCTCTTGCTTTTACCAAAATATCCTCAAATACTCCCATTAAAATCATCCTCCCAAAAATTCTTTTTCATTTATTATAACTAAAAGCTTCAAAAAACACAAATACAAATCCACTAAATTCTAATTATTTTTTGAAAAAATTCATATCTTAAAATATATTATACCCAAATAAAATAATTTTTGTCACAAATTTATGCTTTATAATTTTTTTATTAAGTTTATTCCCTTTACCTGAGAAATATTGTTTATAACAGATTTTAAATGATCAATATTTTTTATATCCAAAGTAACGTGGACTAACACTCGATTTCCTTGCGAAATTTTTGAGCTAAGAGAATACAACTTCAAATTCATATTATTTATCTTTTTAGTTATGTCAGCAAGTAAACCATCTCTGTCATTTGCATCAATTTCAAGGGACGATTCAAACATTGATCCCTCTGCACCAGACCACTGAACATCTATCAAGCGGCGATCATTCTCACATACAACATCATCAGACACATTTTTACAACACTTTTTGTGAATTGATATGCCACGCCTTCTTGTTACAAAACCTACTATCTCGTCACCAGGAATGGGATTACAACACTTTGAAAATCTTACTTCACAATTCTTTATATTATCAACTATCACACCACTAATACTTCTTGATTCTTTAATTGCCTTAGATTCTGTAAAGCCATGATCTGAAGACTTAAAATTATTTCTACTCCTGTTTATATAGTCATTTTTTAAACGCGGCACCAATCTCCAAAGTTGAATACCACCATAACCAACAGATGCAAAAAAATCTTCCAATGTTTCGCACTGATTTTTTTTAACAACCGGATCTAAAAATTCTGCCATTTCATTTTCAGGAATAATAATTCCATGCTTAGAAAGCTCTAATTCAACTTTATTTTTACCTTCCACAATGTTTTCCTCGCGTTTTTCACGCTTGAACCATTGACGTATTTTATTTCGAGCTTCACTTGTTTTTACAACACCCAGCCAATCTCTACTTGGCCCTTTGTTCGAATCTTTTGTGCTGATAATTTCAACAATTTCTCCAGTCTTAAGGACATAACTCAAAGGAACTATATTTTTATTGACCTTAGCACCTATCATGTGATTCCCCAAATCAGAATGTATCTCATAAGCAAAATCAATAACAGTAGATCCTTTTGGTAAATTTATAACATCTCCTCGCGGAGTTAAAACAAAAATCTCTTTAGGAACTAAATCAGACTTTATGTTGCCTATCACATCCGTGATATCAGATGCATTTTTATGATTTTCCAAAAGTTTTCTAACCCACGAAAGAGATTTCATCCAAGAATTATCTTTTCCTGTAATTCCAAGCTTATATTTCCAGTGAGCAGCTATACCATATTCAGCTGTTCTATGCATATCCCAAGTTCTTATCTGGACTTCAAAAGGTATGCCCTCTTTGCTGAGGACTGTAGTATGAAGAGACTGGTACATATTAGGTTTAGGTGTAGAGATATAATCTTTGAATCGGCTTGGAATCGGCTGAAACATATCGTGAATAATTCCAAAAACATTGTAGCAATCATTTACAGTACTTACGATCACTCTAACAGCATAAATATCATAAATTTGATCCATAGAACGCCCTTTAATGAACATTTTTTTATATATTTCGTTAGCACTTTTTACGCGTCCTTCAATACAAACATCCGGAATAACTTTTTGAACTCTATCCATTATACGTTTTTTTATCAAGTCAATAAATTTTTCTCTATCTTCCCGTCTCAACGCAAGAGAAGATTCCACTTCAGCGTAAGCTATTGGGTCTAAACACTTTAAAGATATATCTTCAAGCTCATCTTTCATCGTACGTATTCCAAGTCTATGTGCTATAGGTGCAAATACTTCCATATTTTGCAATGACTTATCTCGCCTTTTTTGAACTGGCATACACCCGATAGTGCGCATATTTTGAAGTCTGTCCGCAAGCTTTACAAGTATAACACGTATATCTTGAGACGTTGCCAAAAGAATTTTTTTAATATTCTCCGCCTGCTGCTCTTCACGAGACGTGGAGGGTATTTTCCCTAATTTGGTAACACCATCTACCAAATTCATTATTTCTTTTCCAAATTTTTTTTCCAGATCCTGCTTTGTTACATTTGTGTCTTCCACAACATCATGCAAAAGTGCAGCAGCTACAACAGAGCTATCCATTCCAAGTTCAACTAAAATATATGCCACTGATATTGGATGTAAAATGTAGTCAACTCCAGAAACACGTTTTTGTCCTTCGTGAGCTTTTAATGCCACTTTATAAGCTTCACCAAGCATTTTCAAATCATAACTTTTTCCGCTCCGTTCCATAGCAGATAAAAGCTCATCATATGTATGATAATTAGGGCTACCCGCCATACTTCATATCCTCCTTTTTAGTCCAAAAATAAATTTTCTCACTCAATTACGAATAATTTTATTGATCGGACTTTAATTCATTTAAAAAATACATATTAGAAGCTTCTTTTAAATCAATTTTTTTATTACAAAAATTTATAGTTACACTAAATTCTATTCCCTTTCTGGAAAGGGTTATCAGCTTTTCTTTTTCAAGTGTATCCACTATAAATTGAACTTTTGCAACACTTTCTGAATTTCCAAAAATTTTAAAACTTAAAATATCAGCTCTAAATGTCTTATTTTGATTTTTTCTAAAATATTTATATACAAAAACAAAATCATTCCTACTCGGTTCAATTAGTGCAATGTCTTCAGAACTTAATTTTTCTTTTCTCTTAAACTTATCATATGTCTGAAATCCAGATATACAATTTTCCATATTTAAACCGCTAAGTTTTATATCAATAACTTTAGAAGATAAACTTACACATCCTCGAAATTCATTTTTAGAAAAAGTAAGTGCAACATCTACCTTATCTCCTTCTTCATACAAATAATCAACTGTTTTTTTATTAAAATCCAACACAGTAAATTCAGTATTGTTTCTCTCCAAAATTATTTTTGTGTGTTCGCCCCCACCAAGAGGTATTATTTTTTTAAGAGTCATAGACATAAGCGAAAACACAGGTTCCGGGTTTCCTATCCCAAAAGGATTAAGCAATTTTATATCTTCCAAAATTTTTAAAGAAACTTTTTCGGGATTAAGACTTAAATCCACCTTTAATTCGGAAACAGGCATTTCATAATTATCACAAACTTGCAAAATTGCCTCTTTAAATTTATTTATATTCTTCGATTTTAAATTAATTCCCGCTGCCATAGGGTGACCGCCAAATCGTTCTACCCACTTACTACATTTACTTATTGCTTCATGAATTGAAAAACCTTCCACACTTCTAGAAGATGCAACAGCATTTTCCCCATCATCAGAAATCAATATAACTGGCTTACCATATTTCCCTACAAGCCTAGATGCAACTATCCCCAAAACTCCTTTATGCCAATTTTTACCTTCCACTATTATTATTTTCTGATTCAGTCGCTCAGGTTCTCGAAAAAACAATTCGTCCACCGAAGATAAGATCTTTTTCTCGGTTTCTCTTCTAACAATATTTAAATCATTTAATTTTTCAGCGTAATACTGAGCTTCCAGTTTTTCATCACTTATCAGTAATTTTAATGCTAAATCTGCTTCCCCCATACGTCCTGCAGCATTAATTCTGGGTACTAAGCAAAACGCTACCGATATAGAATTAAAATTATTTTTTGAAACCCCAGATGCTTCAATCAGTGCATTAACTCCTAATCGATTCCCATTTTTCATCATATCGATTCCTCGCTGAACCATACTTTTAGATTCACAAGTCATCTCTATTGAATCTCCGATGGTACCCAACGTTACCAAATCAAGATATTCATCTATGTTACTTTTTCCACCATCAAAAGCTTCTAAAAATTTGAATGCTACGCCAACGCCTGCAAAATTTTTATATTTTACACCGCAATCTAGCCTATATAAATCTACCACAGCACAAGCATCAGGTAATTTTTCTGGGACACGATGATGATCAGTTACAACTACATCTATTCCTTGAAGTTTTGCATATTCTATTTCTTCGCCAGCTGACACACCATTATCAACAGTAAATATCAAATTGGTACCATTTTTTTTCAAATTATCTATCGCTTTTTTATTAAGGCCATATCCATCATTTTCACGCGAAGGTATGTAGTACGATACATTGGCACCAATTTTTTTAAGATAAGAGTAAACTATGGCAGAAGCAGTTATACCATCAACATCATAATCCCCGTAAATACATATTTTTTCATTGTTATCAATTGAAGATTTTACACGCAAAACCGCCTTTTCCATGTCAACAATTTCCAAAGGATTCACAGCGTCAACCTGCGAATTAAAAAAATCTCTAACCTGTTTTTTAGATTTAATTCCTCTAGAATATAATATTCCAGCACAGACAAAAGGTACGTTACATTCGACTGCTATTTTTTTGATTTTTTCTTTATCAATATCATTTAAAATCCAACGATTTATGCTCAATCAATTCACTTCCATATCTTATTTTATAAGGCTTTTTACAACTTCACTTGCCATAATAAATCCGGCTACAGGTGGCACAAACGACACACTTGAGTTAACTATCTTAACACCACAACTAGGTACTAATTTGTTTTCAACAATAGGCATTACGGGTTCCTTTGAATACACAACTTTCAAACTTTTTATATCTAATTTTTTGAGCTCTCTCCTCATAACTCTGGCCAAGGGGCACACACTTGTTCTATATACATCAGCTACTTCCAACATCGATGGATTCATTTTATTGCCTGTCCCCATTGAACTTATTATTTGGACGTCAGATTCTTTCGCTTTGCTAATAATTAAAAGTTTAGAACTAACCATATCTATTGCATCAATAATATAATCATAAATAGAAAAATCAAAATTTTTCTCATTACTTCTATCAAAAAAACAATCATATGGCGTTATATTTACATATGGATTTATACTCAGCGCGCGATCTTTAGCCACACTTACTTTTCTTTTGCCAACATTTTCTGTTGTAGCTATAAGTTGGCGATTTATGTTTGTTATATCCACAAGATCTCCATCGAAAATATCAATATTACCAACACCACACCGCACAAGAGATTCAAAAGCAGCAGATCCTACTCCACCTAATCCAAAAATTGCAACTTTTGAACTTTTTAATTTTTTCATAGAACAACTTCCAAGCATCATTTGAGTTCTAACAAATCTAATATCGCTCAACTTATTTACCACCTCTTTGCAAAAAAATAAAATCAGATAAATACATTATCTGATTTTTCTAAAAAAATATCAATACTCTAAACCCTAAAAATCACATTTTCTCTTTTAAAAAGTTTAAATATCAAATAACACGACACAAAAATATACACAATAAGCCAAAATGTCACCACCGCCACGTGAACTAAATTAACACACCCTGCAAGAATTTCTTTTATTATACATAAAACATTAAAAATCGGTATAGAAAGGTGTAAAAATTTTATACTGTTTATGTCTAATGTATACGTAAAAAATGCGGGCAAAATTGAAATTAACATTACAGGAGTGAGGTACGTCTGTGATTCTTTAAATGATCTTGAATATACGCCTATAGCTAAATTAATTGCAGCAAAAAACATTGAAACTAAAATTATAAAAACAAGAAGTAGCAACGCACTGGTAAGTGAAGTCATTTTTTTATTGCCAGATGCTGTAAACAAATACGCATACAATCCTAAAACAGTAAATAAGCCGCTTATAAATCCCATACAAGTTGTAGCTAAAAGTTTACCCAAAACCACGGCAGAACGATCTACGCCAGTAGAAAGAAGTGGCTCAAGTGTCCCGCGTTCTTTTTCTCCAGCACTAAGTTCCGACGCTGTACCGGAAGAACCAATACAACAATAAATAATAAGCATCATTGGTAAAAGTAAATTAAAACACATTGAACTTATATCAAATTTGAAGTCTTCTGCATTAGATATATCAATCGGTATACATAGTTTTGATTTTAAATCTTCTTCACTATCAAAAACATAATTGTTCACAATTTCTCTGTACATACTTTCATATTGATTTAAAATAGGCCCAGCTATCACCGAGTTCATAGAAGCGTCATTACTTTCAATCTTAATTTCAAATGACTGCTTATTTAAAACTTTTTTATCAATGTCTTCGTCCAAATAAATATATGCAGAAATTTTACCAGAATCTAAATCTTTTTTGGGATTTCCAGAATCTATCACAGTTATGTTACTCTGTGAAGATAAAAAATTATAAAATGAATTATCCTTGCTGCTCACACCTACATCAACATTATTAACCGTTTCACCTTGCATTCCTTTTATTGAATAATCGGTAATAAACAACATCAGCGGTACTAAAATGAAAGGCAACAAAATACTTATCCAAAATGTTTTTTTATCTCGAATCAAGCATTTCATTTCTTTCAAAAATATAACAATTGCTTGATTAAACATTTTCATCACCATCACAAACTAAATTAAATAATATATCATTTATTTCTCGTTCAGTATATTTTTCTCGGTACTGCTTCATCCTAAAAATTTTTGCTATCTTACCTTTATGTATTACAACCACTCTATCTGAATAATTTTTGATATTTTCCATGGAATGACTCGAAAATATTATAGACTTACCTTCCTGTTTACACTCTTCCATAAAATCAAATATAATTTTTGAAGCTTTAAAATCCAGTCCAGAATCCGGTTCATCAAACAACATAGAATCAGGATCATGAATCACAGATCGAGCTATAGCAACTTTTTGCTTCATACCTTTTGAAAAATTTAAAACTCTTTTTTCTGAATAGTCACCAAAAGAAAATTTATCTATTAGATAATCCACCCGTTTTTTTCTAGCTTCATCATTCATACCATTTAAACTTGCAAAATAATCCAAATTCTCTCTTGCTGTTAACCTTTCATAAAGACCCACTTCACTGCCAAACAGTATTCCTATATGCTTCCTAACTTTATCAGGATTTTTTAAAATATCAAAACCATTAACTTCCACGCTTCCACCACTAGGAATCAACATAGTGCTTACAATTCTCAAAAGAGTAGACTTTCCTGCACCATTTTCTCCTAGCAGACCTACTATTTCACCATCATTTACGTCAAAACTTACATTGTCTAACGCTAATTTGTCTTTAAACTTCTTACTTACTCCTAGAATCTTTATCATAAAAACTCCCCAAAATTTTATGTATTTAATATTATTTTAACAAACTTGTTGGTTTTTGTCAACATTCAACTTTAAATTTTGCTGCGTAGATTGTTTGTTTACAATTGATGTGTTGCAAAAGAAAAAATAAGTGACAAATAGGCCGATTTGTGTTATAATTAAGTTAAAATATCACAATTATAACATAAAAAATAATTAAATTTTTTATTGACAATAATTCCCAAAAAAGCTTATGGTTGTAAAGTAAAAGTAGAGTTATTTATTTTTTTAAATGTTTAGCAAATCTAACTGTTAAACAGAGTAATTCAAATCACATTGTTTTTGTAAGGAGGAGTTATTGTGACTTTTTTTAAAAAATTTATTTCTGTACAGAATGCTTCTGGGATTAACGTGGATACCAAATTTACGGGAAACCTTACGATAAATGGCAAAACTATCTTTGATTTAATTTACCCGGTAGGCTCAATTTATATATCGGTAAGCAGTACTGATCCAGGCGATTTATTCGGTAAAACTTGGGTTGCTTGGAGTGTGGGGCGTGTTCCTGTTGGGGTAAACACGAGAAAAATTTTTAGTTTGCAAATCAAGTCTTATATAACCCAGTAATTTATTGTAAAGGAAAACATATTTGAAGAAATTTTTTATGTCTGAATTTGCAACAAAAAATCTTGATTGGAAAATATAGCAAGTGTTAAAATATAATTGGTTATTTTTAGGTAATTTTGAATTAATGATGGGAGGAATATTAATGCGAAAAATTTTTTCGGTAATTACAGGTATAATTGTGTGTTTTTGGGGATCGATAGGTTCTATTTTAGCGTTAGGTGAAGATAAAATTGAAATTCTTAGAGACGGTACTGTGCTGCACTACATACCAACAGAAAAATTGAATGAAGCAATTTCTAGATACCACACTTGTGAGTACGATATTCACCATTATCGTGCACGTGAGAGTGGACGTGTTTGTACGCGAATACTGGCGGGTGCTTTGGGGTTCCTGGGATATTTAGGACTCTCTCTTGCTACCCGTAGTACTTCTTGGCAAAATTCCCCTATAGTTGTACTAGGAAAGATTGCAATTGTATCTTTGGCTTCTGCTGGCGTGGTTTACCCAGATTACCGCAACTGGCAAGAAAGTAAGGCATTTCAAGTTGCATATGAAAAGGAGCCACAAGCTACAGCTTATTTCAATTCGCGCAGCAATTTTAGTGTCTGTATAGCGCTGACTAATGCACGTATTGATTTAGAAACCAATCGAGATACATCTAACCGTTTTGGTAGTGGTTTTGTTGTGGTATTACGTCCTGCAGGTACGAAAGATCAGTTTTTGCCAACAGGTGTATGGGGAATTAATGAACTAATGCATGATGGGCGTCTGAGTACTCTTAAAAATCATTTAAAGTGCGATTGATTATTGTTACGATTTAAGAATTACTCGATTAGTTAGATGATTTTTATTTTAAAGAATAAAATACAGTGCAAGGTGAAAACATGGTGAACAAAGTTGTCAAAAAAATATTTTTGAAAAGTATGGCTTCCATACTCGTTATGATTAGTGCTTTTAGTTTTTTTGCAAATGCTTGTAAACATCCATTCCCCAGAGGGTGCTTTCGGGTGTTTAATATAGCGATTATAGGTAGTGATCTTGTGAACGGCAAACCAAAAGATCAATCAATAGGTAACGGCATAAGTGCTAATAAAGTTGCTATGGATGCGTTGTGCCGTGTGGGTACAAAGCTTGAAGAGTTTGATGGTGCCGAAGTTTTAAATGATAATAAAATATCATTTGCTGGCAGAAAATTACCAAGGGCAAGTACGCTAATTGAACGAAACATTTTTTGTTTTTATGACATAGCAAATGTATATAATGCTGACATATTGCGAGAGTGTCCATACGCTATTTGCCCATATAAAGTTGACACAGCAGAAGTTTATGATACCTGGACTGAGCGTATGACTAGACTTAGAGATTTTGTAAAAAAAGAAGATAATAAATGGTGCGACCTCAGATTTCTTGGAATGATAGAAGGCGACGATAATGAAGAAATCGGTAAATACATTACTACTACCCAACAACTTGCTTGTGGTCCGCTTGACATTTACGAGTACCAACAAACTGTGAATACTGCGTGGATGTTTAATGCGAGTATGGATGAGAGCTGTGCTGCTCTCATTTCAGAGATTGTTACATGGGATCGCGAAGAATTATTTAAGCAATGTGCGCATAAAAGTTTTCCAAAAATCATTAGTAATGAAGGTGTAAGGCCGTTATTTTCTAAGATAGGTCAAGCGTCCGCTTCTTCGAGGGACTCAATTTCTAAAGTAGTTGTTCCACACGCAAGTGAGATGCGCGTACAATCTCTCAGTACCTCGAGCCTAGATACAATTGCTGATAATATTTATAAACAACATTTTCAAAAAGGCCAAATATTTAAATATACTGATATGCTATCTGGTGCTATGCAACATGGTTTTAGTAAAGGTGAAATATTAGAAGGTTTAAAATCAATGTACATAGGACAAGATTACTGATTAATTGCAGTAAAAAACGAAGTTCTCCCCCAAAAACTTCGTTTTTATTTTCACAAATCTCTATTAAACTACTAAATTTTGATATTAACATTAAGCTATTATACATCTAACGGGTTCATTTTTTTCAAATTCAGCTAAATTGTTGTCATCCTCTTCCAACAACATGTTCATAAAGATTTCCACAAATCTATTTATGAGTAACGGATAAAAAATTTGCGTATCAAAAATCTCTCTACTATGGGGTACAAACACATCACTATCAATTAATGGACCAGATAAAACTCTTAATGAATCCAAACCACAGTTATAAAATGCACGACGATATATGGCTTTTATACCATCAGGAATTGTTATTGACTTTAAATTAATACATCCTCTAAATGCGCCAGCACTAATCTCTAGTAGTCCATCTGGAAGTTTTACAGAATTTAAATTGTTACATTCCATAAATGAACCTACGCCAATAACTGTCACATTGTCTGGAATTACTACCGATGTTAAACTAGCACAACCTGCAAATGTATAACGGCCAATCGTTGTTACACTATTTGGAATTTTTATTGATTTTAAACCTCTGCAGCCTTCAAATGTACGATTGCCAATTTCGGTTATGTTGTCATTCAAAATCACCATTGATTCTAAATTAAAACAGTGAGCAAAAGCTTGGTCACTAATTTTTACCACGCTTTCTGGAAGTGTTACCGAATTTAAACAAACACAATCAATAAATGCCCCCACATCGATAGTTGTTACACTACTCGGAATTATTATTGAGTTCAAACTAACACAACGTCTAAACGCATTTTTCCCAATTGTTGCCACACTGTTTGGAAGCGTTACTGAGTTTAGCCTCCAACAGCCATTAAATAAACTTTCATCAATTTCAGTTACTCCATTCGGAATTATTATCGATTTTAAACATCTACAATGTTCGAATACACTTTTCCCAATTTTTGTTACACTATTTGGAATTTTTATTGATTTCAATTTACCGCACCCAGTGAATAAAAAGTCATTTATGGTTGTTAGATTATTCGGAAGCATTACTGATTTTAAACTAGTGCAATCGGCAAATGCATTTTCTCCAATTTCTGTTACACTATCTGGAATTTCTATTGATTTTAATTTTATACAACCAGTAAATGCACTTTTATCAATCTTTTTTACACTATTCGGAATTATTATTGATTCTAAATTGATGCAATCAGCAAATGCATTTTCTCCAATTTCTGTTACACTATCTGGAATTTCTATTGATTTTAATTTTATACAACCAGCAAATACACTATCGTCGATTTTTGTTACGCCACTTAAAATTGTTACCGAAATCAAATTTTCACAGCATTGTAAAAGTTTATATCCATCTACCAAATTAGGATTTAAGGAAATCTTATCTAATTTATTGCAATCTATAAATTCAAATTTTTTTATATTGTCCGCTTTATTTAGAAAAATTACTTCTTTTAAATTTTTACAACCTGCAAACGCACTATCGCCTATAAAAGGGGTATCTCCACAAAAAATTATGCGTTGTAAATTTATACATCCACTAAATGCGGCAGAACCTATTACTTTTACGTTCTCTGAAATAACTACTTCAGTAAGTTTTGAACAATTTTTGAATGCTCCATTATTTATAAATTTTACACTTTCAGGAATTTTTATATCAGTTAAATTTTTACACCCAGAGAATGATTCATCATCTATCATTTTTAATCCATCAGGAAGTATTACTTTTTCTAAATTTGAAAAATTACGAAATGCACCTGGAGGTATCACTTCGGTACTTTTTTCAACTTTAACTGAGTTATTGTTTAAATCAACATATCCAATACTATTATTTGCTGATCGTGAGTTTATATAATTTAAAAATGCTGCTTCACTAATCTCTATTAAGCTGTCTGGAAATGTTAGTGGTGTTAGGCTTACACAACCAGCAAATGCACCTTCACCAATTCTCATTATACCATCCGGAAGTTTTACCGATTTCAAACTAACACAATCTTTGAATGCGTAATCATCGATTGTTATTAAATTATTCAAATTTTTTATTGCTGTTAAACTAATGCAGCCTTCAAATGATTTTTTACCAATTTTGGTTACGCTGTCCGGAAATGTCACTAATGTTAAATTAATACAATGCTCAAAAGCTCCTTCACTAATTTCTGTTACACTATTTGGAATTGTTATTGTCATTAAACTGATACAATCCGCAAATGCATTTTCTCTAATATCTGTTACACCGTCCGGAATTGTTATTAACGTCAAATTACCACATTTTCTGAATGCATTTTTGCCTATTAATTTCAATTCTGAATTTTCCTCGAAAATAATTTCTTTTAAATTTTCATAATTTTCAAATGTACCATCTTTTATCTTTTTTACGCTTGTCGAAATTATTAATCTGAACGGAATAATAATCCCACGAAATGTTTTGGCATTTATTTCTCGTACTCCATTCTTAATTTCTATAATTGCACCTATATGTAAATTTAAATCGCCCATAATTTCCGCCATCTTATCAGAATCATTTATCACATCTCGATTAAGTGAGATTTTTTTCCATTTGCAATCCACTGACGTTAAACTTACGCAACCCCAAAATGCATTTTTAGCAATCGATGTTACACTACCTGGGATTGTCATTGTTCTCAGACTAACACAATCAGCAAATGCATTTTCTCCAATTGCTCTTATACTGTATGGCATTGTTACCACTGATAAACTTTTACAACCCCTAAATGTCTCTTTACCTATTACTTTCAACCTGGATCCTTCTGTAAAAATAACTTCACTCAACCTTGAACAATTTTTAAATGCAGCATCTTCTATTTCTTCTACACTTTTTGGAATTATTATTTTAAATGGAATTCCCACACCAGAAAAACTAGAACATGCTCCGGCATTTATTTTCTTTACTCCATCTTCAAATGTTATAGCTGGATTATCATATATCTCTGAATTTAATACTCTTATAAAATTTGACATTCTACTGGCATTATCCATTGTTAACTGACAAAGTGGTGCCCTTACCCAATCTTTAATTCGAATATCTAAGTTTAAATTGCTACATCTCAAAAATGTAGTATCATCTATTTTTTTTACACTACTTGGTATTGTTATTGTTGTTAAACTAGAACAATCAGCAAACGCATTTTCGCTAATTTCTTTCACACTATTTGGAATTGGTATCGATTTTAAACTAATGCACCCACTAAATGCATCTTCATCAATCCGCTCTACATGGTCAGAAATTTTCACTGCCGTTAATTCTTTACAGCCAGTGAACGTGCCTTCATAAATTGCTGTTACATTATCAGGAATTGTTATTCTTGTTAAACTTCTACAATTTTCAAATGCATAGCTACCTATGGTTGTAACGTTATTTGAAATTCTTATTGACGCTAAACTACTACATCCAGAAAATGCATGTACACCTAAATTCACAACACTATCTGGAATTGTTATTGACGCTAAACTACTACATCCAGAAAATGCATTGTTACCTACTGTTGTTACACTATTTGGGATTGTTATCGTTACTAAATTACTACAACTAAAAAATATGCTATCACTAATTTTCGTTATGCTACCTAAAATTGTTGCATGTGTTAAATTTCTACAATTTGAAAATGCACCTTTACCGATTTCTATCACACTATTCGGAATTGTTACTGATTCCAAACTGCGGCATCCAAAAAATGCACTTTCACCTATAGTCGTCACACTATTTGGAATTATTACTGATTCCAAACCGTGGCATTCAGAAAATGCACTTTCACCTATAATTATCACACTATTCGGAATTGTTATTGACGTTAAACTACTACATTCAGAAAACGTATTTTTACCTATTATTTTCAATTTTGAATTTTTATTAAAAATAATTTCATTCAAATTTCTACAACCACTATAAAAAAATAAAGATGTACTGTTTTTTAATATCTCGTTTTTTATTTCCTCCACACTCTCTGGAACTATTATTTTAAATGGAACTACAATCTCAGAAAATAGTCTGATATTTATTTTTTTTATTCCATTTTCAATTTTTATAATTACACCTTTATCTTTACACGAATTTAATCTATCTACAAATTCTGACATTTTATCAGAAGTGTCTATCATTTCTTGGCTAAGTGTAACTTCTTCCCACTTGCAATTTGTTTGTATTAAATTCGTACAATTTTCAAATGTATTTCTTGCAACTGATGTTAAACTAATACATTTATCAAATGCATTTTTCCCAATTTGCGTTACACTACTTGGAATTGTTATTGATGTTAAACTTGTACAACCTTTAAATGCCTCTTTGCCTATTGTTACAAACTGTTCCGGCAAATTTATTTTTTTTAGTTTTTTGCAATTTATGAATGCACGTTCACCGATTATTCTCAATTTTGAATTTCCTTTAAAAACAACTTCCCTCAAATTTTCACAATTTTTAAATGCATCACTTTCTATTTCTTCTACACTCTCTGGTATTACTATTGATGTTAAATTTTTATATTCTCTAAAAACACCATATCCAATTTTTGTCACACTATTTGGAACTATTATTTTAAATGGAACGCCAATTCCAGAAAACACCTTAGCATTTATTTCTTGCACTCCATTCTTAATTTCTATAACTATGCATCCAATTGTGCGTTTACGTTGATTTAAATCATATATAAATTTTGCCATCTCGTAAGGATTATTCATCTCTTCCTGACCGAGTGTGATTTTTTCACATTTCTGAATTACCGCTTTATCAACATAGGCACTTTCTGCGAAACTATTGCAGTCATTTAAATACACAATAACACCTTCCATTTTTCAATCATTACAATTACTTAATTAAATTATATTTTTCACTATAACTTATTTTTAATTATACTTCAACTGTATTTTGTTTTGTAAAACACATTGCCAAAAGTTTATATTTTATATCAAAAAAGCAAAGCTCCTTTTCTCAAAAGCTTTGCTTTTATTTTTATAAAGTGATTTCTTCATTTTTTACATCTCGATTATAGTGCTCAAATACGGTAGTAGCGTTAAACTAACGTATTTTCTAAATACATAATGATTTATAAATTGCATACTAAGCAAATTTATTAACTTTTAACAACTATATTTAATATCAATCCAACAATTATAAAATTACTTACCGTAATAACATTTTAAGTAAATATCTTTTATTTCACTAATAAGTGGGTATCTAGGATTAGTCCCTGTACACTGATCTTGATGAGCAAGTTCTGCCAAATCATCCACTTTATCCAAAAATTCATCCTCATTTATTCCATATTCTTTAAGCGTAATAGGTATATCAAGTGATTTATTCATATCAACTATCGCTTTTATTAAATTACTAATACTTTCTTCTCTATTATTTCCAGATTTGCAAATCATCTTCGAAATATTTTCATATCGCTTATCTGCTTCAAATTTTTCATATTTTGGAAAAGCCACAAACTTGCGTGGTAAAGAAGCATTATATCTTATAACATAAGGCAACAAAATTGCATTAGCTCTTCCATGTGGTATGTGAAATTCTCCTCCCAATTTATGTGCCATAGAGTGATTAAGTCCCAAAAAAGCATTAGCAAATGCCATACCTGCAATACATGAAGCATTATGCATTTTTTCACGTGATTCCATATCATTTTCACCATTATCATATGCCCTTTTTAAATAATTAAAAACCAATTTTATAGCTTTTTCTGAAAGAGCATCTGTATAATCAGACGCCATGGTAGAAACATATGCTTCAATTGCGTGCGTAAGAACGTCCATTCCGGTATCTGCTGTGGCTAACTTTGGAAGATTTTTTACCAAATCTGAATCTATAATTGCAACAGATGGTGTTAAAAAATAATCTGCAAGCGGGTACTTAACACCTTCTTTTTTATCAGTTATAACAGCAAAAGAAGTAACTTCTGACCCTGTGCCGGAAGTGGTCGGAATTGCTATAAGAGGTAGTTTATGAGAGTCAGGATATTTATATATTCGTTTCCTTATATCCATAAATTTGAGTTTTAAACCTTTAAAATCAAGCTGTGAATATTCATAAAATAGCCACATAGCCTTTGCAGCATCAATCGGCGATCCACCTCCAAGCGCAATTATTGCATCAGGATTAAACCTTTTCATAATTTCAAGACCACAAGACACAGTTTCTATATCAGGATCTGGAGTTACACCAGAAAACACTTCACAAATACAATCATTTTTTCGCTCATTAAGACATTCTATAATCTTTTTGACATTCCCAAGTTTAACCATTGTTTCGTCAGTAACTATAAAAACTCTGTTTAAATTTTTCATATCTTTCAAATACGAAATGGATCCTTTTTCAAAATATATTTTTGAAGGCACTTTAAACCATTGCATGTTAACCTTCCTCTCCATTATCCTTTTTATATTCAAAAGGTTTTTAACAGAAATATTATCAGTGGTTGAATTTTTGCCCTTTGATCCGCAGCCAAGCGTGAGAGATGGAACCCCCACATTATATATATCACCAATAGCTCCCTGAGATGATGGAGCATTAATTATTATTCTACCTGCATCCAATTCTTTGCCAAATTTTTTAATATGTACATTATTTTGAGAATGAATTACAGCAGTATGCCCTTCCCCGTTAAATTTTAAAATATCTTTGCAAAGGGCAAGAGCTTCATCAAAATTTTTAGAAATATAATATGAAAGTACGGGAGACAATTTTTCCATTGAAAGAGGGTATGACACACCAACACCATCTATCTTAGCAATCAAAATTTTTACATCTTTTTTTACATCTATACCTGCATTTTTCGATATCTCAAAAGCGCTTTTGCCTGCAACAACCCCATTTAATATTCCTTTTTGAGAATCAATCATATATGAACTCAATTTATTTATCTCTTCTGAATTTAAAAAATAGCAACCATTTTTTTTCATTGTTCTTTCAAATTCATCAGAAATTTCGGCATCAACTATAACAGACTGTTCAGAAGCACAAATCATACCATTATCAAATGTTTTTGAAAGAATTAAATCATTACAAGCTGAATCCAATTTAGCTGTTTTTTCTATATAACACGGAACATTACCAGGCCCAACACCTAAAGCTGGTTTGCCAGTAGAATATGCTGCCTTAACCATTGCTGACCCACCTGTTGCAAGAACCACATCCACACCTGGATGATTCATCAACGCAGATGTAGCCGTAACAGAAGGATACTCTATCCACTGTATACAGCTTTCAGGTGCACCAGCTCGCACCGCAGCTTCTTTAAGCACTTTTGCCACTAAAGAAGAACTTTTTTGAGCCGAGGGATGAAATCCAAAAATAATTGGATTTCTAGTTTTTGCACATATCAAAGCCTTAAAAATTGTTGTAGAAGTTGGATTTGTTACCGGAGTAACACCAGCAATCACTCCCAATGGATCTGCAATTTCGGTATATCCTTTTTGCAAATTTTCTTTTATAATTCCAACTGTTTTCTGATCTTTTATAGAATTATAAACATACTCAGAAGCAAACATGTTTTTTATGATTTTATCTTCTAAAACACCTCGACCAGTTTCTTGAACTGCCAGTTTTGAAAATTCCACATAGTGATCCATTGCAGCAAACGCCATAGCTTTCACAATTTTATCTACATCCGCCTGATCCATTTTCATATACGCATCCAAAGCTTTTTTCCCATTTTTGACAAGACTATCAATCATACCGGATATATCTATTTCTTGCTGCTCCATTAAATTCCTCCCATGCATAATCAATTTAATAAAATTTATGATTTTAAAAACTTGTATTATTAATTATTTTGCAACTACGTTTAAAATTCTATCTGCAACATACACTATTTTGACAATATTCTTTTCTTCAAGCGCTCTAACAAAACTTTCTTCTTGATAAGCAAGCTTTAATACTTCTTCTTGAACAGTTCCGGAAGAAACTAAAACCTTTCCTCTCATTTTCCCGTTAACTTGCAAAACTACAGAAATTTTACTATCTCTGCATTTACTTTCATCGTACGCAGGCCATGCAGATCTAGAAGCAAAGCCATTACCTAATTTACAATTACACCAAACCTCTTCAGTAACATGTGGGGCAAATGGACTAAGTAACAACGTAAAAATTTTTAAATACTCAGATGTAATAAACCCTACAGCATAAATTTCATTTATTAAACTCATCAGCGCAGCTATAGCTGTATTAAATTTAAGATTATCAATATCATCCTGCACCTTTTTAATTGTTTTGTGAAAAGAATTTACCAAATTTGGATCAATATCGTTTCTTGAATCATCTAAAATATCCTGTAAAGACCAATATCTTTCTATAAATCTACGACTTCCTTTAATTCCAGAAGTATTCCAAGGAGCAGGCTTTTCAAAATCACCTATAAACATTTCATAAATTCTGAGTGTATCTGCACCATACTGCTTAACAATATCATCGGGATTAACAACATTTCCACGAGATTTACTCATTTTTTCATTGTTCTCTCCTAATATCATTCCATGACTAGTACGTTTTAAATAAGGTTCAGGGCCAGGAGCTACACCAATATCATACAAAAATTTATACCAAAAACGACTATAAAGCAAATGCAGCGTAGTGTGTTCCATTCCACCATTATACCAATCTACTGGCATCCAGTACTTAATAGCTTCAGAATTTGCAAGACATTTATCATTTTTTGGATCCAAATATCTTAAAAAATACCACGACGAACCTGCCCACTGAGGCATCGTATCAGTTTCACGTTTAGCAATTTCACCGCACTTCGGACATGTTGTTTTCACCCACGATGTAATATTTTCCAAAGGAGATTCTCCACCTTCAAGTGATTCAAAGTCGTCTACATCCGGTAAAGTTAAAGGAAGCTCAGATTCAGGTACAGGAACATAGCCACACTTTTTACAGCAAACAATAGGTATAGGTTCCCCCCAATATCGCTGGCGCGAAAATACCCAATCGCGCAATTTATAATTTACTTTGGCTATTCCCAATTTATTTTTTTCCAAATACGCTATTATTTCTTTTTTAGCATCTTCAAAATTCATACCGTTTAAAAATTCTGAATTAATAGCTCTTCCTGATTTGTCAATAACCTCTACCACAGGTAATTTGTATTTTTCAGCAAATTCCCTATCCCTTATATCATGTGCAGGCACTGCCATTATTGCCCCTGTGCCGTAACCCATCAAAACATAATCTGAAATAAAAATAGGAATTTCTTTTCTACTAACTGGGTTTTGAGCCATAATACCATCTATTTTTACGCCAGTTTTTTCTTTATTAAGCTCTGTGCGTTGAAGATCAGATTTTTTAGCAGCTTTTATTCTATACTCTTCTATTTCTTCAACATTTTTTATACTTTTAATACACTCATCAATAAGTGGATGTTCTGGAGAAATCACCATATATGTAACCCCAAAAATGGTATCAGGCCTTGTGGTATACACTTTTATTTTTTTACCAACACTAGTTGAAAAATCAATCTCCGCACCTGAAGAACGTCCTATCCAATTTATTTGTTGAGATTTAACTCTTTCAGGATAATCAACCAAATTTAAATCATCTATAAGACGTTGTGCATAAGCTGTTATTTTTAACATCCACTGAGATTTTATTTTATGAATAACTTCGCTCCCACAACGCTCACATACACCATTTACAACCTCTTCATTAGCAAGTACACATTTACATGACGTACACCAATTCACTGTTGCTTTACTTTTATATGCCAACCCTTTTTTAAACATTTGCAAAAATATCCATTGAGTCCATTTATAATAGTCAGAACTGGTTGTATCTATTTCACGACTCCAATCAAAAGAAAGTCCAAGGCTTTGCAGTTGTTTTTTAAATCTCGATATATTTTTTTCTGTAACTATACGCGGATGAATTTTATTTTTTATAGCATAATTTTCCGTGGGGAGCCCAAAAGCATCCCAGCCCATAGGATAAAGTACGTTAAATCCTTGCATTCTTTTTTTCCTGGCGACTATATCCAGTGCTGTATAACTTCTGGGATGACCCACATGAAGTCCTTGACCCGAAGGATATGGAAATTCAACCAGTGCATAAAATTTAGGTTTAGTATATTCATTTTTTGCACGAAAAGCTCCTTCGCTTTCCCAGCGTTTTTGCCATTTTAATTCTATTTGTTCAGGCTTGTACATTTGTTTCATTAAATCAAATACCTCCGTATATACTATCTCCATATTTTTTCTAAGCTGTAAAGTTTTCTTGCTTCTTCTGAAAAAATATGAACAATCACATCTTTATAATCAAGCGCAATCCATGAATTAGACAATCTTCCTTCGTAATTCAAAGGAAAAATTTTTTCTTCTTCCAATTTAGCCTCCACTTCATCAGCAAGTGCCTTAACATGTGTACTACTAGTTCCTGTTGCCAAAACAAAATAATCTGCCAAAGTACTTTTTTCAGAAATATCTATTACTTCTAAGTTTATAGCCTTTTTACTATCAAGCAAATCTTTAATTTTATTTGCAAGTTCTTGTGAATTCATTTTTTATCACCTTTCGCAATAATATCGTTATAAAAATCTACTGTATAAGTGTGAACTAATTGATGCCGCTTTATACAACTTATAATATAAGTGCTCACTTTTTTCAGTGCAACCCTATTTATATCAACAAATGCCATCTCAGTAAGTTCATCTATATCGTCCCAAGGGCGCTCTGGAGAAATATAATCCGCAACAAATATTATTTTCTCAAAAAGTGACATCCCTTTTCTCCCCACAGTATGATACTTTACTCCATTTAAAATATCATAATTAGATATCTTCCAATCATTTTTCAGAAAAAAATATCCGGCAAACCCATGTCTAACTTTTGGAGACACTCTATTAACTCCTTCGAATCTATTTTTTCTTAAAATTTCAATCAAAATGTTATCTGGCATTTCTTTACAAACATCATGCAAAAGGCCCGCTATTCTTGCATTTTCAACATTAACCCCATAATTTTCAGCCAATTTAGCAGCCGTCTGCGAAACATTTATACAGTGCATAAATCTTTTTTCAGAAAGCATATTCTTTAATCTTTTTTTATAAAACTCATATCTTTCCATCATCTTCTCCATCCTCACGATCAAAAATCGCTTCAACAAATTCTTTGGCGTTAAAAGGTCTTAAATCATCTAACCCTTCTCCCACACCTATAAATTTAACTGGAACATTTAATTTTTCTTTTATGGAAAAAATAATTCCACCTCTGGCAGTTCCATCAAGCTTTGTTAAAACTATACCTGTAATACCTAAAGATTTACCAAATTCTTGTGCTTGATTCAAACCATTTTGCCCAGTAGCAGCATCTAAAACAAGCAAAATTTCTTTCGAAACATTCGGAAGCTCACGATCAATTATTCTGTTTATTTTTTCAAGTTCACCCATTAAATTTTTCTTATTATGGAGTCTGCCTGCTGTATCACAAATTACAACGTCAATCTCTTTTGCTTTTGCAGAAGATATAGCATCAAACACAACTGCTGCCGGATCTGAGCCTTCGGGCTGCTTTACAACTGGGCAATCCGATTTTTTAGCCCAAATTTCAAGTTGCTCAGAAGCAGCCGCTCTGAACGTATCTGCAGCTGCTAAAAGTACACTTTTATTCTGTCTCTTTAACAAATTAGACAATTTTCCTATCGTAGTGGTTTTACCTACACCATTTACACCTAAAACCAATATTACCGAAGGCTTTGTAGAAATATTTAAATCATTATTCCCTTCCAGCAGTTCCACCATAATTTTTTTTAGCGCTTCTTTAATTTCCGTAGGCTCCTTAAGGCCGTGATTTTTTACTTCTTCACGCAATTTTTTGCACATTTTTTCGGATGTTTCCATACCAACATCACTTAAAATTAAAATTTCCTCAAGTTCTTGAAAAAACTCTTCATCTATCTTTGTAAATGAATTCACTATAGTTTCAATTTTAAGTGCAATGTTATCTCTGGTTTTGTACAACTTTTCTTTTATTTTTTTAAAAAAAGACACAACGCAACACCTCGTTCAAAATCAATATCCCATAAGCATTAAAGTTTCTCTCGCAGCATGCTGTTCCGCTTCCTTTTTACTTTTTCCTGTCCCTCTACCAACAACATTATTATTAATTTTAGCTTCAACGGTAAATCTTTTGTCGTGATCAGGGCCCGTTTCCTTTACCAAAACGTACTCAATTGTTTCTTCAGGATTTTTTTGAACCACTTCCTGAAGATCAGTCTTATAATCATGAATATCCGGAAGCATAGGATTTTTAAGTGCTGGAATAATAAATCTTAATATAAATTTAGAAGCCTCATTCATACCGGCATCTAAATATATTGCTGCACATATAGCTTCAAAAATATCTGCCATTATCGAAGGTCTATGTTTCCCTCCACAATGTTGTTCACCTTTACTGACTTTTATAAAATTAGAAATACCAAGTTCAGTAGAAAATAAATGCAACTGCTTTTCGCAAACAAGTGATGCTCTCAGTTTTGTCAAACTTCCTTCAGGATATTGAGGATAATTTTTAAAAATATACTCTGACGTCACCATACCCAAAATAGAATCTCCCAAAAATTCAAGGCGCTCATAACTTTCAAGTTTACCACCTGATTCGTTCGCGTACGAAGAATGAGTAAGTGCAATTTTTAAAAGCTTTTGATTATTAAACTTATACCCAATTTTATCTTCAAGTTTTTCCATTTTATAACACCTCACATTTAAACGTTTTCTTCTACTTTTTCAGACTTATATTTTTTTATTGACTCAGAAATAAGCCTAATTACATCTCTTTTAACGTATTCACCTGTCAATCTAATAGCATTTTTCAGTGTTTTAGCATCTGAACTTCCATGAGCTTTGAAAACTGGTTTGGAAGTACCCATAAGTGGTGCCCCACCATGCTCACTGTAATCCATATCTGCTTTCAATTGCTTTAAATCGGACATTATGAGTGATGCAGCTAATTTGGTTCTAAAATCTTTTTCCAAAATATTTTTAAATTTTCCAAAAATAGTATGCGCCATTCCCTCATATAATTTTAAAATTACATTCCCAGTAAACCCATCTGTAACTACTACATCAGCAACATCACACGGAATATCTCTCGCTTCAATATTACCTATAAAATTAATATCTTTAGTTTTACTCAAAAGCTCAAAAGCTTCATATCGCAATTCGTCACCTTTACTTTTTTCAGTTCCTATATTCACAATCCCAACTCTCGGACTTGGAACAATAGCAACATTTTTCATGTAAAGGTACCCCATAATCGCAAATTGACGAAGCATTTCCGGCCTACATTCAACATTAGCACCGCTGTCAATAAGCATAAAATACCCGTTATCCTTTGGAATTACAGGCGCAAAAGCACATCGTTTTATTCCCTTAATTCTCTTAACTGTAAATGTAGCACCAATTGCCAAAGCTCCACTATTTCCAGCAGAAACAAATCCATCAGCTTCACCATTAGCTAAAAGCTGAAGTCCTTTAGCCATAGAAGAATTGCTCTTGGATTTTAAAATCTCCATAGGTTCATCTTCCATAGTGATTACATCCGGAGCATGTACAATGCTAATTCCATTTAAAGATATCTTATTATCTTTAGCTACCTTTTTTATTATTTCTTCATCCCCAGTAAGTATTATTTCATATCCTAATTCTTCAACAGCCATTTCACTACCTTTAATAATTTCCAATGGAGCATTGTCCCCACCAAAAGCGTCAACTATAATTTTCATGCTTAGTTCCCCCTTCAGTAATTTAAATTTTTAAATTCTTTATATAATTCAAAGATCTCTGTGCAAACATATTATACCTTATTTTTTTATCCTTAATAACCTCAGTCAATGGCAAAATTATTCCAAAATTTGCACCCATTGGTTGAAAATTTTCAATCGATTCATCACTTATATAATTTGCTAAAGCACCAATCATTGTAAACTTGGGTAAAACAATATTTTCCATGTCCTGAATTTTTCGTGCAACGTTTATACCTGCTAAAAGTCCGGATGAAACAGATTCCATATAACCTTCAACACCTGTAATCTGTCCTGCAAAATATAAATCTAAATTTCCGCGCATACTATAATCAGCATTCAAAAGTTTAGTTGAATCTATAAAAGTATTTCTGTGCATAACACCATATCTAACTATTTCCAAATTATTCAACGCAGAAACAAGTGAAAAAACTCTGCGTTGTTCAGGAAATTTAAGGTTAGTCTGAAATCCTACCATATTATAAAGAGTACCTTCTTGATTTTCTTTTCTAAGTTGTATGACCGCAAATGGACGTTTACCAGTTCTAGGGTCGGTAAGTCCAACAGGTTTCATTGGACCAAATCTGAGAGTATCTTCTCCTCTTTGCGCCATAATTTCTACTGGCATACAACCTTCATATACCCTAAAATTTTCTGTATCCACTCCATGAAGAGGAGCTCTTTGTGCTGAAATAAGTTCCAAATAAAACTTTTTATATTCTTCCTCATTTAAAGGACAATTCAAATAATCATTTCCGTTACCTTTTCCATAACGAGATTCAAAAAAAGCGTTATCAAAATCAATGCTTTCAGAAGTAATTATTGGAGCTGCCGCATCAAAAAAACTTAAAGACTCACCACATATTTTACGTATTGACTGTGCTAATTTTCCCGAAGTAAGAGGGCCAGTTGCAATAACATTAATGCCAAACCCTGGAACCTCTTCAATCTCTTCTGAAATCACATTTATCAAGGGATGATTTCGAATATTTTCTGTTACAAAAGACGAAAACTTTTCTCGATCTACCGCAAGAGCACCTCCCGCGGGTACTTTACAATTATCTGCACATTTTAATACTAATGAATTAAAATTTCTAAGCTCTTCCTTTAAAAGGCCAGAAGCGCTGTCAATTCTATCAGCTTTAAAAGAATTGGAACATACCAACTCACACAAATTTTTATTTTTGTGTGCTGGGGAAAATTTGGCAGGTTTCATATCATATAAATTAACCGATATTCCCCGCTCAGCAATCTGCCAAGCGGCCTCACATCCTGCAAGCCCTGCGCCAATTACATTTACAGTTCTTTTCATATACAAAATCGCTTTCTATTTCAATTTTTAAACATCTGTTTTTTCATATCCACATTCTTTATTTGCACAGTAAATTTTGGGTTTTTTTGTATTTTTCTTGAAAAGGTTATTGCCGCATTTTGGACATTTATCACTCAGCGGTTCATCCCACGAAACAAAATCGCAATTCGGATAATTACTGCACCCATAAAAAGTTCTCTTACGCTTTGTGACACGACAAATGACTTCACCGTCACATTTAGGACACTTAACACCTATCTTATTTATAATTTTTTTAATATTTGTACATTCAGGATACCCAGAGCATGCCATAAACCGTCCATATCTGCCATGTTTAATAATCATAGGTTTACCACATTTATCACAAACTTCGTCCGTTTTATCTTCTTCCAGAATTATCTTTACACCATCCATATCTTTTTTTGCTTTTTCGAGTGTAACTGAAAAATCGTCATAAAACTCCTTTAAAGTTTCTCGCCAATCATTTTTTCCGCCTTCGATTGCATCCAAATCAGACTCCATTTGAGCTGTAAATTTAAGATTTACTATTTTTGAAAATCTTTTTTTCATAAGCTCGGTGATAACTTCACCCAATTCTGTAGGTTTAAGAGATTTGTTTTCCTGCTTGACATACTCTCTAGAAAGGATAGTGGTTATAATTGCAGCATATGTTGACGGACGACCTATACCATATTCTTCAAGAGCTTTAATAAGAGACGCTTGTGTATACCTAGGAGGTGGCTCTGTAAAATGCTGATTGGGATCTAATTTTTTAAGTTTAAGAGGCATTGATTCTTGTAGTGCAGGAAGTGCTTTAATTTTTTCTTGCTCCGTGTCTTTACCTTCTGTATACAAAATCGTAAATCCGTCAAATGTCACAGTATATCCAGATGCTTTAAATATATAATTATCTATTTCAGGAAGGCAGGTTTTAGCAATTATATCTGCTCTTGTTGTATCTTGAAGACATTCAGACATTTGACTTGCAATAAATCTTTCCCAAATTAATTTATACAGCTTAAACTGATCTTTGCTAAGATTTTTTTCCAATTTAGACGGGTCTGTTTCTGGCATTGTAGGCCTAATTGCTTCATGCCCATCTTGAGCATTTTGCTTTGTTTTAAACCGTCTTGGTTCAGTAGGAAGATACCGTTTCCCCCAACGCTCGTATATATATTCTCTTGCAGACTTTAATGCATCTTCGGAAACTCTTAAAGAATCTGTACGCATATAAGTTATTAAACCAACAGCACCCAAACCATCAATTTCTATACCTTCATAAAGTTCCTGCGCAATCTTCATTGTTTTTCTGGGAGCAAACCCTAATTTTCTCAATGCTTCTTGCTGCATACTGGAAGTAATAAACGGCGGAGCTGGAGACTTTTTTCTCCTCCCTTTTTTTACTTTTTGAACTTCATACACTGCATTTTGAAGATTATCAATCACAGCTGCAGCTTCTTTTTCGTTTGTTAATTCCATTTTTTCTTTTTCGTTTCCATAAAACAAAGCAGAAAATTGTTTTGTAAGTCCCTTAGGCAAAAAAGCAGCATCAATTGTCCAGTATTCACGAGGAACAAAATTTTTTATCTCATTTTCTCTATCCACTATAATCCTCAGAGCAACAGACTGCACACGCCCAGCGGACAACCCTTTATGAATCTTTTGAGATAAAAATGGGCTAAGTTTATATCCCACAAGCCTATCCAAAATGCGCCTAGCTTGCTGAGCATTAACTAAATCTATATCTACTACACGAGGAGAATTTATTCCAACATCTACACCCGATTTTGTTATTTCATTAAATGTTACACGATTTTTATTTTCTAAATCCAATCCCAAAATATACGCTAAATGCCAAGAAATTGCCTCTCCTTCTCGATCCGGGTCAGTTGCAAGAAATACACTTTCAGCTTTTGACGCCTTTTGTTTTAACTCATCAACAATTTTTTCTTTTCCTTTGATGATTGCATATTTAGGCTCAAAATTCTTTTTTATATCTACACTAAGTCTCTTTTCGGGTAAATCTCGCACATGACCCATTGATGCGATAACATCATATCCTTTACCCAAATATTTTTTTATCGTTTTTGCTTTTGCAGGAGATTCCACTATTACTAAATTTTTCATAATTTATCCATCCAAAAATAATTTTTCATTTTAATTATACGCAAATATCAAATTTTTTACTATATTTTTTTGCTATATTTTTTAAATTATTTTAAAATTTCCACCAGACAAAGCTTTAACTAATCCCATAAATTCCATTTCAGTGAGAATAAGAGACAAATCTTGCCCAGGAATTTTTAGCTTTTGACTTATTTCATCTGTGTTTGTAACTCCAGACATCAAACATTTAAATACAGGCTTATATTGATCGGGCACATCATCTATTTTTGTATTACGAATATTTTCTTTTTTGTCTGGCACAACGTGGGATTTGTTTTTTACAGCTATTTTTTCCCATACTTCTCTTTGGGAACTACTTTTATTTTCTTTTGATTTCCTCCCATTCGAAAAAATTGAATCTAAATGAAGTGGAACAAAATTTTTATTTTCTGTATGAAAATTTTTTGTTAATAATCGATTTTTATATTCTTTAAGAACATCATCTGCATTTCTAATTATGTAGGCACCGTCCCTAATTAAAGCTAAACTTCCTCCGGAATTTTTATTGCTTTCTTCTACCGGCAAAACAAAAACGTCTCTATTTTGATTATTTGCATGATTTGCCGTAACAAGAGAGCCACTTCTCATACCTGCTTCTATAACTACAGTACCCAATGACAAACCTGATATAATCCTATTCCTTATTGGAAACGTGTGCGGAGAAGGAGGATAATTTGGCGGAAATTCAGAAACAAGCGCTCCATTTTTTGCAATTCTTTTTCTAAGTCCAAAATTTTGCATAAGATAGTTATAATTTATTCCGCATCCCAAAACTGCAATAGTTTTGCCACCAGCTTTTAAAGCACCTTCGTGTGCTGCTGTATCTATTCCCATCGCTCCACCACTTATTACCGTAACACCTGATTTTGCAAGATCTCTAGATATTTCTGCTGCATTTACAATACCGTATTCTGTGGCATCTCTTGTACCAACCACAGAAATGCAAAGTGTATTGTCAACAATATCTATGTCGCCATCTACGTAAATCACGCTTGGAGGGTCAGGTATAAATTTTAAAAGTTTAGGATAACGCGGATTATCTATATCCAATACATCATAATTTTTAGATTTACTTTCATAAAAAATTTTTTCTGCACTATCAAGTGATGTTGTCTTTAAATTTTCTATCTCTCTATTTGTAAAACAACCACAAAGTCGCCATTCTTTTTCTCCGGCCTTATAAAATTTTTCTATATCATTGTAAATGAGACGAATCGCTCTTATTTTATTGCTTCCTCGTCTTATACACTGCTGAAACCATATCCAATATACTGTTTTATCCACTTTTATTTCCTCCCTAGCTTCTGGTCATCTCCCAAATAACAATTCCTGCCGCAACAGATACATTTAGTGATTCAGCTTTCGGTTGCATAGGTATGGAAAAACTGTAATCACATTTTTTTTCAGTTTCTTTTTCTACACCATTACCTTCATTTCCAAAAACAACTGCACATTTACCGCTAAAATCTATGTTCTGAAGACGTTTCGAATCTTCTCTCGGCATTGCAGCATAAATTTTAAAACCCATTTTTTTTAACTTCAGCATGCACTCGTAACCATTTTCACTAACAAAAAAATTTAACCTAAAAAGTGCTCCCATACTTCCACGTAGAACTTTTGGATTATGTATATCACAGCTATTTCCAATTATACCAATATTGTTTACTCCTAAAGCATCACAAGTTCTGAGTATACTACCCATATTTGTGGGGTTTTGAATATTTTCCAAAAGCACGATTTTAGTACATGATTTAATTTTATCCTCATTAATATTTTTGTCAACATCTCGGCACACAGCAACAATTCCTTGTGGTGTATCTGTGTCCGAAATAGCATTAATCAAATTCTCCTTAACCAAAAAAATTTCCGCTGCACTGTTTTTTAATTTACTAAAAAGTTCTGAAAACTTATTTTTAAAATTTTCAGTGTAAAAAATTTTCAATATTTCAGCATTACATTTCAGCGCTTCTTCACAAATACGAACACCTTCTACGACAAAGCTTTTTTCTTTTTTCCTGAACTTAGAAGAAATCATCAGTTTTTTTACGTACTTTATATGCGCATTTTCTTTGCTAAATATTTCACCACTATCCAAAGTCAAATTCTCCTTTTTAAAAATAACAAATTTTAATTTTCTATTTTACTATGCATGCACTATAACATTTTTTCCTTTCCATTTTTAAAATTTACATTCAGCTTCAAAATATACAATATCTAAACAAAATTCATTTACTTTTTGATGTCTTCCAACAGTATCATTATATAATAATTTTTTACAATATTTCAATATCATATTTTACCTAAAGATACATCACTAAAAAATAAAACTACAAAGAGCTGTTACCTCAATGCAACAGCTCTTTGCCACTTCAATAAAAATCTTATCCATAAATAAATTAAAAAAATGACATTTGATTACTTTGTGGTAAATCATTCAAAATACCAGCATCTTGCAAAGTTTCTATTACTGCTTTAGTCACACGAGATCTCATTTGTACATCATCTATGGACAAATATTCCCCATCTTTTCTAGAATCTTGCAAGCTTCGAGCAGCTGATTCTCCAACTCCAGCAAGTGAACAAAACGGTAGCCTTATTTTCCCATTTTCAACAACATATTTATACGAATCAGATTTATATAAATCAACAGGCAAAACTTCAATTCCACGAGCAAGCATTTCATTTACTATTTGGAATGTTGCATACGCTGCATTCTCTTTAGCACTAGCTTCTTTACCTTTCGCCATTATTTCTGCCATTTTTCTCTTAACTGCATCTCTACCTTTCATTACTGTTAAGCCATCAAAATCTTCTCCACGAACAGTAAAATAAGCAGCATAGTACTCAGTTGGATAATATACCTTATACCAACCCAGCCTGAGTGTGGAAATCATGTATGCGGCCGCATGAGCTTTAGGAAACATATACTTTATTTTCATACAAGAGTCAATGTACCACTGCGGAACATTGTGATTACGCATATCTTCTAAATTCTCCTCTGTAAGAAGTTTGGTAGCCTTACCTTTTCTTACTATCTCCATTATCTTAAATGCTGTCTTTGGATCCATCCCTTTATGCATGAGATAAACCATTATATTGTCACGCGTTCCAATAACTTCAGAAATCGTACAAATTCCCTTTTCTATTAACTCGTGAGCATTACCGTGCCATACGTCTGTTCCATGTGAAAGTCCAGAAATTTGAAGTAAATCAGCAAATGATTTTGGTTTACATTCAACAAGCATTTGTCGCACAAATGATGTACCTACCTCAGGCATTGAAAATGTTCCAGTTTGAGAATCTATATCTTCAGGTTTAACACCAAGCGCTTCAGTAGATGTAAAAAGTGACATTACTTTTGCATCACTCATAGAAACATCCGTCACTTTCACTCCCGTATAATCTTCCAAATATTTATAAATAGTTGGAACATCGTGCCCCAATTCATCAAGTTTACAAATAGTATCGTGAATAGCGTGGAAATCAAAATGCGTGGTTATGTTATCCGAAGTTTGATCATTTGCCGGCCTTTGAACTGGGCAAAAATCATAAATTTCTTTGCCTTGCGGCACAACAACCATCCCTCCCGGATGTTGTCCAGTAGTACGTTTTACTCCAGTACATCCCGTAGCTAAACGCAATGTTTCTGCTTTGCCAAGAAATAATTCACGTTCTTGTGCAAATTTTTTCGTAAATCCAATTCCGGTTTTAGTAGCTATCGTTCCAATTGTACCTGCTTTAAAAACATTATCTTTTCCGAATAACGTTTCTGTATATCTATGAGCATCATTTTGATATTCACCAGAAAAATTAAGGTCTATATCTGGAGTTTTATCACCATCAAACCCAAGAAACGTTTCAAAAGGTATATCGTGCCCATCCTGTTTTAAATCTTCTCCACATTTAGGACACTTTTTGTGAGGAAGATCAAATCCTGAACCGTAACTTCCATCAGTTATGAATTCACTGTAACAACATTTTGGACACAAATAATGTGGAATAAGTGGATTAACTTCCGATATTCCGGACATAGTTGCCACAAACGATGACCCAACCGAACCACGTGAACCAACCAAGTAACCGTGTTTTTCTGAATCTGCCACCAGTTTTTGTGCCACCATATACAGTACAGAAAATCCATGTTTAGTAATAGAACCCAACTCTTTTTCAAGTCTTGATTTTACTATTTCAGGTAAAGGATCACCATATATTTTTTTAGCTCTTTCCCACGTAATTTCTACCAATTCTTTTTCTGCTCCGGGAATAAACGGTGGAAAAACTCCAGGTGGAATAGGAGAAATTTTTTCTATACTATCTGCAATTTTATTGGTATTTTCAACCACAACTTCATATGCTTTTTCTTTTCCCAAATACGAAAATTCCTTTAACATTTCAGCTGTTGTACGCATATATAATGGCCCTTGATTATCAGCATCTGCATACCCTTGTCCAGCCATAAGAATTTTTCTGTATTCGCTGTCTTGCGGATCCATAAAATGTACATCTCCTGTAGCAACGACCGGAATTCCAAGTTCTTCCCCTAATCTTACTACAGTTCGGTTAAATTCTTGCAACTGTAAAATATCTTTTGCAATACCTTGTCGTAACATAAACTCGTTATTACCCAGTGGTTGAATCTCCAAATAATCGTAAAACTTAGCTGTTTCAACTAAATCTCCCCATGGTCTACCTCCAGTTATTTGCTTAAAAAGCTCACCCGCCTCACAAGCACTACCAATTAAAAGTCCTTCTCTATACTTCATAAGTTGACTTTTGGGTATACGAGGTTTTTTATAAAAATATTTGAGATGAGCCATTGAAATAAGACGATACAAATTCTTAAGACCTACCTGATTTTTTACAAGTATTACCATGTGATGAGAAACCGCTTTTTTGGCATCATTACCAGAAAGAGAAGTATTTATTTTTTGTATTGAAGATATTCCACGTAATTTTTCTGACATCTTCATAAATTCAATAAATATATAAGCTAAAGCTTTTGCGTCATCAGAAGCACGGTGATGATTAAAATCAGGTATTTTTAAATATTTTGCAATAGTATCTAGTTTGTGATTTTTTATGCTCATAATTAAAGCCCGACTCATAGGTACAGTATCAACATAGGTAAAATCAAAATCAATTCCTTCACGCTTTGCCGTTGCTTTTATAAATGACACATCAAAGTTCGCATTATGAGCTACCAAGATAGGCTTGCATCCACAAAAATCAATAAACTTCTTCAGAGCTTCTTTCTGAGATGGCGCACCAACCAACATTTTATCAGTTATTCCAGTAATTTCGGTTATACGAGATTCTAATTTTATTTTAGGATCCACAAAAGTACAAAACTCTTCCACTATTTCATGATTTTTTATTCTTACAGCACCAATTTCAATTATTTTATCATTGTTAGCATTTAACCCTGTTGTTTCCAAATCAAAACATATAAACTCTTCATTAAAATTACGTTCACCATCTCCTGTAACAATTGGCAACATATCATTAACAAAATAAGCTTCTATACCATATAAAATTTTCATTTCCTTGCCACTTTTGTTAAGAGCATTTGCAGTATTCATAGCTTCAGGATAAGCCTGTGCGACGCCATGGTCCGTTATCGCTATGGCAGTTTGACCCCAATTACTTGCACGTTCTATCAACTTTGAAGCACAATTCATACCATCCATAGCAGACATGTTGGTATGAAGATGTAATTCAACACGCTTTTTTGGTGCATTATCAACTACCGTATATTTTAAAACAGTACTAATACTCTTTGGACGCATTACCACATCACGTTCATATTTATCGTCTAAAATTTCTCCATAAACAATAACTGTCATATCATTTTTTAATTTTTCAAGATATGCACTTTTATTTTTATTTTCTATTATTTTTAAAATCAAAGAACCTGTATAATCTGTAATATAAATAGTGTAAATAACTTTAGTTCCATCACGAGTTTCATGCGAATCTACAGAAAAAATATCTCCCCAAACCGCAACATTACCAACTTCTGGATTAATTTCTCTAATTGAAATCAAATCCTTTTTAATTGGATTACCAAAAAGCGGTTTAGCAGTGCTTGGAACTATCTGTGGCGTAAGCGTTTCTTTATCACGAATTTCAACAAAACATTTTTTAGGATTTTCTTGAATAACTTCTTTTGCTGTTTCTAATTTTTGTAGACTTTTATTAGGCAAAACTTTTTTAAGTTCTGGTACCTTTTTTGGGGCAATGATTTCCTCAAACACCACATTCATACTTTTATTCATGGCTTGAGAAAATTTTTGTGAAAGTTCCTTATCTGCATTTTTTTGAATAAGAAAATCTTTTCCACCATGAATAAGTTTTACTATTACTACATTTTCATTTGTTTCAATACTGCATTCTGAAAAAATTTTTTTAAAACTTGCAGATTTATCTGAAAAATCGGATAAAACAACTGACAAATTCTGGGGTTTTTCTAAAAAATTATTTTCACAAATATTTTTCTTTAAAACTTCCAACTCGAAGTTATTAATTTTTAATTTCGAATTCAAAAACGCTTTCCTAACGTTTTCAATATCACTATCCAAAAATTCTGTAGGTGATGAAATTGTCAAAACTACATTTCTAGAATTTTTGTCAATATTTAAAACCTCTATGTCTGAATCAGCCATAGAGGTTGAAACCTCATCCATGTTTATATACTTTTCAAAAAAATTTTTGAATTTTATCACTGTATTTCTTCCTTTATGAATTCTTGTTATGTTTAACCATTGCACGTACTTCTTTCACTAATTCTCTTACAAGGTCTTTTTCGTAAACTTTTTTCACAATCTTTCCTTTTTTAAATATGAATCCCATTCCATCTGAACCGGCTATACCAATATCAGCATCACGCGCTTCACCAGGACCATTTACAGCACATCCCATGATCGCAATCTTAAGATTACCCTCAACATTTTTCAACAATTTTTCTGCTTCTTGTGCAATTTTTATCAAATTAATTCGAGTCCTCCCACAAGTCGGACATGAAACAAAAGTAAGCCCACTGCCACGTAAGTTTAACGCTTTCAAGATATTTATTCCGGCTTCAACTTCTTTCAGAGGGTCTGCAGTAAGCGTTACTCTAATAGTATCCCCTATGCCGTCTAAAAGTAATGTACCAATCCCTATAGCCGATTTAACTATTCCCACTTTTTCAGTTCCTGCCTCTGTAACACCTAAGTGAAGAGGGTAATTACACTGACTTGCTACTACTCTGCATGCATCAACAGTTCTATGAATATCTGAAGCCTTTATAGATATTACAATATCACTAAAATCAAATTTTTCAAGAAGAGATGCATTATAAAGAGCACTTTCTGCCATTGCCTCAGCTGTTGGTCTTCCATATTTTTTAAGCAAATGATGCTCTACAGACCCTGAATTTACACCTATTCGTATCGGAATATCTCGTATACGGCACGTATCAGCTACTTGCTTTATTCTATCTTCACTACCAATATTACCTGGATTTATCCTTATTTTATCTACACCTGCAGCAGCAGCTTCGAGCGCCAATTTATAATCAAAATGTATATCTGCTACCAACGGTATATCAACAACGTTTTTTATTGCATCTATTAACTTTATTGAATGCATATCTGGAATAGCAATTCTTAAAATATCACAACCTGCTTTTTTTAATTTTACAGCTTGGTTGACACTCGCTTCTATATCAAATGATGGAGTACTTATCATTGATTGAATAGCTATTGGCGAATTGCCACCTATTGTTACTGTTCCTATTCTTATTTTTTTCGTCTGTCTTCTCATAAAATAAACTTCTTTCCAATTCCTTCTATTACAACTTAGTGTAACCCTATTAATCTAATAATATCTGCGTACGTAATCCACAGCATAAGAGCTATAAACAGGAAAAAACCTGCCGTATGAATAAATCCCTCATATTTGGGGTCAATTTTCTTTCCAAGTATCATCTCAGATAACAAAAACACCAATCTTCCTCCATCCAATGCTGGAAGCGGCAATAAATTGAACACACCAAGATTTATAGTTATAAGCGCCATCATAATTAAAATGTTATTAAGTGCTGCAATTAAACTTATTTCTAACCCAGCAACAGTCGTATCACTTATTTGTGCTACAATTCCAACAGGGCCAGACATATTTTTTATGGATATCTTTTTTGTGATAACTCCTACGAGGCTACGCCAAACAATTTTCACTATTGATATGGTTTCTTGGCACGAATATCGTATTACATTTAAAAACTTTTTATCCTCTGATTTTACTTTAAAATCAACAATATTTACCTCATCACCATTTTTTGTAACAACAGTAGGAAATCTAACATTCGAAAGAGTGATTACTTCACCTTCGCGCTTAACCTGAACTTCAAATTCTTTGTCTGAATATGCCCCTATACCAAAAAATATTTCTTTAGCAGAATTTGTTTTCACACCATTTATTTTTAAAATTTGATCATTTTCCCGTAAACCACAAACTGAGGAAACAGATTTTTCAGAAAAAGAATCAATAGTGGTAGTTGGCAATTTATTCATTTGAAAAGTAATAATCAAAATCATGAAAAATCCGACAACTATATTCATAATAGCTCCAAATGCAACTATTACCATTCTCTGCCACGGTTTTTTACTACCTAACGAACCCTCGCCTTCACTTTCTTTGTCTTCGCCTTCCATCTCGCAAAATCCACCAATCGGGAATGCACGAACTGAAAACACAGTTTCACCTTTTTTGAACTTTAGTAATCTCGGGCCCATTCCTAGCGCAAATTCATTTACTTTGACACCAAATTTTTTAGCCCAAAAAAAGTGTCCAAACTCATGTGCAAAAATAATAAAGTTAAACAATAAAATTCCAAATATTATTAAAAGTATTTTCACTCTATCACTCCTATTTTCTATTTAAATAAAATTTCTCATCTTACTTTTTATTATACACCAAAACAAATTTTTATCAAACACATAAATTATACTATATTTGTGTATGTACTTTTTATGAAGTTTTTTATATTATAACTTAAATTTAAAATATCTTCTGGACATGATATTTTTATATTTTGATTTGTAAAATAATCAATACAAACTTGCACCACGTCTAAAATATCAGTAAATCTTATCTTACCATTTAAAAACATATCTACTGCTTCTTCGTTAGCACAATTCAGAGTTATCATTGCAACTTCTCCAAAAACTGCAGCATCTCTTGCTATCTTAAGTGATTTCGAGGCAAATGCTCCAGGTTTATAAAAAGATAAATTTTGATAATCACAGAGATTTAATTCTTTAACCTTTGAATTTTTTCGTTCAGGGTACGTCATTGCATACTGAATAGGAATTTTCATATCCGGAACAGCCATCTGTGCGATAATAGAATTATCTTTGTACTGTACCATAGAATGTACCACACTTTCACGGTGCACAATGACATCAATCTTACTCTCCGGAACATCAAATAAATACATCGCCTCAATTAATTCTAAACCTTTATTAATCATTGTGGCTGAATCTACAGTTATCTTAGCACCCATATTCCAGTTAGGATGTGCCAATGTTTCTTTGATACTTACATTTTCAAGCTCATTTATTGGTTTTTGAAAGAATGGCCCCCCTGAGGCAGTTAATATCAACTTTTTAATCTCTTTTTTATTTTGAGAAGCCTTTAAACACTGAAAAATAGCACTATGCTCACTATCTATGGGTATAATATCCACATTTTTTTCACGAGCTCTTTTCATAACATGTTTACCACCTGCGACAAGTGTTTCCTTGTTTGCAAGGCCAATAGTTTTCCCTGCGTCTATAGCACTTAACGTTGGAATCAAACCATTTAATCCTGATATTGCAGTAATAACCATATCAATACCATTCGCTTGACAAATTTCGCACAATCCCTCCATTCCATATAGTACTTTTGTACTTGTATCTCTTACTTTAATTTTTAACTCTCTGGCATTATTTTCATCATATGCAACTGCAAATTCGGGTTTAAATTTTCTTACTTGACTTTCCAAAAAAGCTACACGCGAATTCCCCGAAATTGCCCCTACTTTTATACCCAACTCGTCTGCTACTTCAAGTGCTTGAGAACCAACAGAGCCAGTTGAGCCTAAAATGCATAAATTCTTTTTCATAAAATCCAACCCTTTTTTAAGATATTATTTTAATGATCTTTAAAAACAAAAACACATATGGTGCAACAAATATAACACTATCAAAGCGGTCCAATATACCACCGTGCCCGGGAACAATTTTTCCAAAATCTTTTACACCGTATTTCCTTTTCACAACCGAAAATGATAAATCTCCCAAAGCAGAAATCAATGATCCAACCAAACCCAAAATTATCACTAAAAAATAATTTACAAAATGTTTCTGTGCAAACACAAGGTTATTAAATATACATGCTATAATCACCAAGGAACTCACACACAATAATATACCGCCTATAAACCCTTCTATCGTTTTTTTAGGACTTATTTCAGGGCATAATTTATTTTTTCCAAATAATTTTCCAGAAAAATATGCACCAGTATCAGAAAGCCAAGCAATAGACAGCGCCAACAATACATAAAAACTTCCAAATTCATCACTTAACGCTCTAAGTTTACTTATTGACCCCAGTCCAAACGCAATCACCAAAGCCATAGTATATACAAGAGAAATTATCTTAAGCTCTTCTTTGGGATTCAAAATCATTATAAAAAATATTGCCAATGAATATATGTACAGAGTCCCCTGCCATACGGTAGCATATCCAAAAATGGGCAAAATGGATACAAATGCAAGTGTAGGAACTGTTATATAATATTTTTTAGTTATCCCTATTACAGAAAATATTTCACCTGTAGCAAGCGCTGAGATTATGGCTGCAATAATATTTATTACCCAAGGACATCTCTGGCCGAAAAACAAAACAACTAAAACAAACAAAGTCCCGGTTATACCTGACATCACCCTTTTGTTCATTTTAAGCACCTCCAAATCGGCGAATGCGAGAAAAGTAAGTTTCTATCGCAGCGTCAAAATCTTTTTCTGAAAAATCCGGCCATAATATATTCGTGAAATAAAACTCGGCATATGCGCTTTGCCAAAGCATAAAGTTAGAGAGTCTCTCTTCTCCTCCTGTGCGTATCACAAGATCAACATCTGGTAAATCGTGTGTATAAAGATACTTTGAAACAATTTTTTCAGAAATATCTTCAACAGAAATATCTCCAAGCAAAATTTTTTCTGATATCTTCTTAACAGCGTATGTAATTTCTTTTCTGCTACCATAATTCATTGCAATATTAAGCTTCATACCCAAACGATTTTTTGTTTGCTCTTCTATATCATTAACAAGGACTCTAATATCTGAAGAAAATACTGACATATCACCAATAAATTTTACACATATATCTTCATTTTTAAATTCTTCTGCTACTGTTTTAAGATACCTTTTAAAAATCATCATTAAAGCTGCAACCTCTGCAGAAGAACGGTTCCAATTTTCGGTTGAAAAAGCATAAACTGTCAAAGTTTGTATACCAATCTTATTTGCATATTTTGCTATTTGTTTAAAAGTTTCAGCACCTTGCTTATGCCCAAACGAAATAGCCAAATTTTTACTTTTTGCCCATCTACGATTTCCATCCATTATGATACCTACATGCAAAGGTGAACTTTTAAATAAACCTTGATTATTCATATATTTTCTCCAAAGGTTTAAATTTATTATAAAGACATAACTTGCTGACTTTTCTCTTCTGAAAGTTCGTCTATTTCTTTACAAAATTTATCCGTGAGTTCCTGAACTTTTTTCTCACCCAGTTTAAGCTCATCTTCTGTTATTTCAGAATTTTTTTTCATATTTTTGAGCTTATCCATAGAATCTCTGCGAATATTTCTTACGGAGATTTTAGAATCCTCTGCAAGCGAACTAACTTCTTTAGATATTTCTTTCCTTCTCTCTTGAGTAAGCTGTGGAAATATTAGCCTAATAACTTTTCCATCATTTTGTGGATTAATTCCAAGATCGGATTTTTGAATGGCTTTCTCTATACCAGGTAAAACAGAAATATCCCATGGTTGTATTATCAATACCCTAGCTTCAGAAACAGAAACAGCGGCAACCTGAGGTATCGGAGTGGGAACTCCGTAATAATCTACCGTTATTTTTTGAAGAACTGCAGGATTTGCTCTCCCCGCCTGTATTGATGAATATTCACCAATTAATCGTTGGCACGTATTCTCCATACGTTTTTTAGAATCGGATATAAGTGTATTCATAAAATTTTACCTCCATAAAAATATAAAAAATTCTATTTTTAAGCTCTTGCAATAGTTCCCAAATTTTCACCTTGTAAAGCTTTAATCATATTATCTGGATCTTTCAAGCTAAAAACAAGAACATCTATTTTATTATCACGACACATAGAAGCAGCGCTGCTATCCATCACTTGTAGATTTTTTGAAAGAATTTCATCAAATGTAACTTCGGTATACTTTTTTGCATTTGGATTTTTATTTGGATCACTGTCATAGACCCCATCGGTATTTGTTGCCTTAAATATCGCTTCAGCACCAATTTCTGCTGCTCTTAGCGACGATGCTGTATCAGTTGAAAAAAACGCACTACCTGTACCATAAGCAAAAATTACAATTCTTCCTTTTTTTAAATGGTGAATAGCTCTTTCTGGAGAATAGTGCTCACCTACTTGCGGCAACAAAACAGAAGGCATAACTTTTGAATCTGCCCCAATATTTTCAAGTGTATCTTGAAGAGCAATCGCATTAATTGTTGTAGCAAGCATACCCATATGGTCAGCTTTAACACGATTCATTGACCCACTTGAACGTCCTCTCCAAAAATTACCTCCACCAACTACAACAGCAATCTGTGCTCCACTGTCAGAACATTTTTTAATGGCTTTTGCTATTTTTTCCACCATTTCAAAATCTATCCCAAATTTTCCTTTTCCAGACAAAGCTTCTCCACTTATCTTAAGAAGTACCCTTTTATACTTATTACTCAATTCAGAACACCTCAATTATTTTAATCAATAAAAATATACTAAGTTATATTTTACATTAATATGAAACCAATGTAAAGGTATATAAAATCACAATCCTTTAATCTGATAAAATTCGAACAAAATGTTTAAAAATCACAAAAATTAAAATTTTTATTATCAACTTTATCAAAGCAAACAATTTTAATAGCTAACTTTCTATTTTTTATTAATACCAAAAATTTACGCTCGGACATAATCCGAACGTAACATAAAAAAATTATTCATTTAAAGCTTTAGAAGCCTGATCAACAAGTTTTTTAAATCCTTCTGCATCTGCTATTGCTATCTCTGAAAGCATTTTTCTGTTAAGAGAAATCCCTGCTTTTTTTAATCCATTCATAAAAGATGAATAGTTAATACCATTCATACGACAAGCTGCTGAAATTCTTGTAATCCACAATTTTCTGAAATCACGTTTCTTTTGACGTCTTCCAATATATGCATAATTTCCTGATTTCATTACAGCCTGTTTGGCCATTTTGAAATGCTTACTCTTAGCACCCCAATATCCTTTTGCAAGTTTAAGCACTTTTTTTCTTCTGTTTCTAGTAACAACTGCACCTTTTACACGTGCCATTATATTTACCTCCGGTTAAATGTTATTTTTGTTTTTATCATTATTTGTAAGGAATTAACGCTTTTATCTGTGCCACATTTGTTCTATCTGCCACAGCAATACTTCTTAAATTTCTCTTTCTTTTTCTTGTTTTTTTGTTCAGGATATGGCTTTTATTTGCATGTGCTCTAAGAATCTTTCCTGAAGCTGTAATTTTAAAACGCTTTTTTGCACCACTATGAGTTTTTACTTTGTACATAATCTAAGGGGCTTCGGCAATTTCACTTTCCCTCGCCCACGTCACACCTTTCTTTAGGAATTTTATTTAAGGTTTTTTGTTCTTTTAGATTTGGAGTCAAAAACATCAACATATTACGGCCTTCAACTTTAGCCGCGCTCTCAACATTTGAAAATTCTTGACACGCTTGAGCAAATCTCTTCATTAAATCTAAACCGATGTTCGAATGACCTGCTTCTCTACCTTTAAACCGAATAATAACTTTAATTTTATCACCGTTAAAAGCAAATTTTTTAGCGCTGTTAACCTTCGTTTCAAAATCGTGAGCGCCAATGTTCACAGACAGTCTAATTTCTTTTACTCCAATTACACGTTGATTCTTTTTTGCTTCTCGTTCTCTTTTTGAAAGAGCGAACTTATATTTTCCATAATTCATAATTTTACACACCGGCGGACAAACATCATTTGTAACCTTAACTAAATCGAGTCCTTCATTTTCAGCCATCTTCAACGCTTCTTTAATTGGGACTACACCCATCTGCAATCCATTTGAGCCAATAAGCCGTACTTCAGCACTTTTAATTTCACCATTAATCTGATGTGATTTATTACCACGTTCTTTACTGCTAATATTGCTAATATTTAAGCACCTCCGCTAAATTATTAAAAACCATTTCAAGGTTTTCAAATACAAAAATATTGTGCAGCAAATTTGCACTGCACAATAATACTTCCGACTCAAACACTTGAACTACCACAAGCGTAGTCTACCATTATTGACCCATTGATATAAAGTTCTATCTAGGGTGAGAACAAATCCGCTCTACTTTATTTTCATACCTTCAACTAGTATTCTACCTTAATAATGAGTTACTGTCAATACTTAATTTTTGAAAATATTAGCATAAGCCACTTTCATTTCTCCATAAAAATCCGTTTTTCTGGCATAGCTCCACCATAAATCAGCTTTCATCGCTTCTCTACTCTTCCAAGGCTTGGACACACAATGCAAAACACATATGTCGTCCAATGCATCTAACATATCTTTGTGTGTATATTTATTTTTTGCAATCAAAAGATCAGAATATTGCTTTGCAAGCTCAGGAGTTGTACTGTAATTTATCAATCCATATTTAGGCGGTAAAATGCCAATTTTATCAAAACAAACCACATTTATAACTGTTTGATCGTGCTGAACTAAGCTATCATTATTTTGAGCAATAAATTTATTAAATTTACTTACCATCTTATTGTCACGCAATTCCTTAAGATTGACAAGCATAACGCCCGAACAAATATAGTGATCTGTCTCTACTCCAAAACTTTTCGCACCATAAACATTATCATCCAAATATCCCTTATAATAATATCCGGTCATATCTATATTATACATTTGATTGAGATCTTGGAGCACTAAAGTATCTCCATCAAGCCAAATGATTTTGTCTAAATTTACAAGCAATTCAGACAAAGCTAATCTGTAATATGCGGGAGTAGTTATATGACCCCGGTCATTAGCTTTTTTAAATTGTCCTCCCATATCTATGAGATGAATATGACACGTGGGATATTTTTTCTCCAAATTTCGAATTTTTTCTTTGTTCTCCTCTTTAAATTCTGGAGGATGCATTATATAAAAACTATACTGCGTTCCAGCATCTGCATTATACATAGCAGATGTAATTGCAACTATTGTCGGATAAAGATAATTATCATCCATTGCCATTGCAACAGGTACACCTACATTTTCTATATCCTGTGCAATTAACTCTTCTGTAGTGCCAACTTGCCGATGAATATATCTGTTATAAAAAACAATCCCGACTGACACTAATGACAACACTAATAACAATAAGATTCCTACAATATTTTTTTTACTTGATTTGTGTTCCACAACATCTTTTCCCTTCATAAAATATTATTTAATTATTAGATTTTCTCATTTTTGAGAAACTTTTTATAAGATAACAAATATATAAAAGTATGTCAATAATAAAAACACCCTATTTTTACAAAAATTTCAGTAAATATGTATATTTAAACACTGTAAAAAACCACGCTATAAAAAATAGCATCAAAGACTTATATTTTAAGTATAGTCTTTGTTTGCCACTTTAAAAATTATTATTTTTTAATTTTATTAAACGCTGTTAAAAAGTTATCGACACTGCTATATTCGTTACCATTGTATTTAATACTAACCAAACTGTAACATTGGTTGAAAGCCCCATCTCCTATAATTTTAACACTGTCTGGAATTGTTATAGATGTCAAACTACTACAAAATTCAAAAGCTCCTTTTCCTATAGTCGTAACATTACTTGGAATTGTTATAGATGTCAAACTACTACAAAATCCAAAAGCTCCTTTTCCTATGGTCGTAACACTATTTGGAATTGTTATAGATGTCAAACTACCACAACGATTAAAGACACGATTTCCTATAGCTGTAACACTATTAGAAATTGTTACAGACTCCAAATTACCACACGTCTGAAAAGCTCCATTTCCTATAGTTGTAACACTATCTGGAATTGTTATAGATGTCAAACTACCACAAAACACAAAAGTTCCATTCCCTATAGTCGTAACACTATTTGGAATTGTTACAGACTTCAATTTACCACACATCTGAAAAGCTCCATCTCCTATAGTTGTAACACTATCTGGAATTGTTATAGATGCCAAACTACCACAATACCCAAAAGTTCCTTTCCCTATAGTCGTAACACTATTTGAAATTGTTACAGACTCCAATTTACCACACGTCATAAAAGCTTCATTTCCTATAATTGTAACACTATCTGGAATTGTTATAGATGTCAAATTATCACAAAAACTAAAAGCTCTTTCTCCTATAGTCGTAACACTATTTGGAATTGTTATTCTTGTTAATTTTTCACAATTTGCAAAACCATTATCCTTTATATACGTGACACCATCAGGAATTGTTACCTCTGTTAAAGTTTCATCACACAAAGATTTATCAAAAAGTACCTCTTCATTTTTTTCTGCAGATTTAATAGATTGTGATTTAACATTTTTCGGGCTAAATTTTGACACTTTTTTTAAATCAGAATCTAGTTTATCTTTTAATTTAAATCCACCATTTTGTCCTAAATTTGTAATGTTAGACAGTGAAATCCTACGTTTTAACTTTGAATTTTCTTCTTTTGATTTTGCAGGAATATCATCAGTCGTATAATATTTACCAACAACAGGAACATCTTTTACCCACTTATTATATATAGCATTAAGTAACTTCACAACACCGTCACACGCAGCTTTGTGTGTAAAAACACTGCTAACCCACGTAGCGCGGCCTTTTTCCATCACAGATTCAATTGATTTCGTATCATCAGCTTCATTATTTTTTTCCATTTTTTCTTCGGCACTAGTATCAATTTTTACATCAGTACTTTGAACTTCAGGTTCTACTTTATAATATTCATGGACTAATTTCGACAATTGTTCTCCCAAATTTTTTTTACCACTATCTGCATCCTTAAACGCTTTAACCATAGCACCGGATTTAACAATACCTTTTTTGACACTTACTTCAAACGGCTTCACCAAAAACGCACTACACAATTTACAATAATCGTCCCACCTTAATCTATCGTTCGTACCAACAACTACTTTTTTATTAAGTATCATATTTATAAACGCAGTTACAGATACACCGGCAATGGAAAATTTTTTTGCAGAATTATTGGTATTTTTTAAATAATACTGTTTTATTATATTATCTTCCTTTAGCTTTTTAGCTAGTTCTATTAGAGTAGTACAATTTCCACTAATAACCTCTTTCGCAATATCACTAAAAGCATTACCCACATTTTCAGCATCTTTTGTTTTAGGCTTTATAACATTTACTACCTTTTTAGACATATTTTTAAAAAAATTAAATTTCACAACTACCACCCTTTCATAAAAACAAACTTAATATCAGAATAGTAAAATGCACATTATATATAAATTGTATATATTTAAAATTCAATTGTCAATATTTATATCTATTTTATTCTTTTGATACAAGTTTATAACAAATTTTAACTCCATTATAAAAATGTTCCATAGGCAGAAAACTATGCAACTGCTTATGGAACATTGTTAATCAAAAAAATTATATTTATTTTTCAAAAGTAGGTGACGCTTCTTGGGTTTCCCCTTTATCTTCAAGTAAAATAACATTCACGTCCAAATTACCTGAACCAATTCTGCTAACTGACGGCCTGTATATTGAAAGAGTTATACTCTCACCAACTTTATGGCTATAAAGCTCACCGTAAAACACATCAAAACTAGTTATATTCACCCCATTTATTTTAGTTATGATGTCTCCAACTTTAACACCACTAGAAGAAAGGTTGCTATCTTTACTTATTTCAGAAACAATAATACCTATCGGAACATTATATATTTGAGCCTGATAATTACTTACCATTTTTCCAACCAAGCCAAGCCTTACTCTTCCAGAAACATAGCCCTTATCTATAATATCATCAACAATCGTTTTAACTGTATTACTTGGTATCGCAAAACCCATTCCTTCACAATAAGAAACTATTATTTTAGAAGAATTTATACCTATAACTCGACCTTGCATATCGATAAGTGGCCCACCGGAGTTACCAGGATTAATTGCGGCATCAGTTTGAATATATTTAACAAGACTTTTGCTGGGACCATTTTTTGAACGATTTACTGCTGAAACTATACCCCTAGTAAGAGAACTCGCAAAATCAAGTCCTAAAGGATTACCAAGTGCGAGTGCAGAAGAACCAACTTTTACATCGTCTGAATTTCCAAATGTTGCTGCTTTCAACCCATCTTTTTCTACCTTTATAACAGCCAAATCAGTTTTACTGTCGTACCCTATTACTTTACCACTCAATTCTTCGTTTGTTGTCAAAACAATTTTTATGTTAGTTTGTTTTGAATTTCCAACAACATGCGAATTCGTTACAATATAGCCTTTCTCACTTATAATTATTCCGGAACCTTGACTCACCGGATCAGAAATCACACCTGCACCAGAATCATACACAACTACACCCACAACTGATGGTGAAACCATTTCATAAATACTTTCTGCTGTAAGTTCTCCATCAACTTTTGGAGCTTGTTCAAAATGTATCTCAGATTCCCCAGAAACGTGTGAATCTTTTTCAGACTGTTGTGAGAAAAGCGAGAATATATTATCAGACTTATTGTTTACAAATGAATATATCACATATGAAACTAAAACTACAATCAAAAACATCAAAACAGCAATAGCACCCGTTACCATCTTTTTATTACTATTACCAACAGGTTCGAATGCAGTGGATTTTTCACTATTTAAATCAGAATTGACAAACTTAGGCGAATCATGATTCTCTGATTTTAATTTTCCATCAAAATATTCATAATCATCTTCATTATCTTCAACAAATTCACCATTAAATTTTTCAAAATCATTTTTAAAATCTTTATTCATAAAAACTATCTCCTTTCGCCAAGCATTATTATGACCAAATTTTTAAATTTCGCTGCTCATAATCTTTTCAAATATCTCACCGCTCATTTTTTCATTTTCGATTAAATATTTAGAAATTTCATGCAGTTTATTTATATTTTCTTCAAGAACATTTTGAGCTCTGTCAAAAGAATCCATCAAAAATTTTCTTACTTCATCATCAATTTTTGCAGCGGTAGACTCAGAACAACATTTTGTTCCAGCAGCATACCAATCATCATCATAAACACGATAAGCAACTGGGCCTATAACATTACTCATACCATATTTTGTAACCATATTTTGTGCAATTTTAGTGGCATGTTTTAAATCGCTTGAGGCACCTGTCGTCGTATAATTAAACACAATTTTTTCAGCTGCCATCCCCGCCACACAAGCATCTAACTCTTCCATCATTTTAGTTTTTGATGTATAGTCTTCATCTTTTTCCGGAAGATAACGCGTATATCCTCCAGCAGCTCCACGAGGAACAATTGAAATTTCGTGTACTTTATCATGGTGTTTACAAAAATATGCAACAATAGCGTGACCACTTTCGTGATATGCTGTAAGTTTTTTATCCTCCTCTGTCATTACACGAGTTTTCTTTTCGGATCCTATTTGTACTTTAAGACACGCTTCCTCAATTTCATTCATAGTAATAATATTCCCAGAATTTCTTACAGCCAATATAGCTGCTTCATTCATAAGATTTTCTAAATCTGCTCCTGTAAAACCAGCAGTTGTTTTAGCAATTGTTTTAAAACTAACATCTTCCGCAAACGGTTTATTTTTAGCGTGAACTTTTAATATAGCTTCTCTTTCCTTGATGTCAGGATATCTAACATAAATTTGTCTATCAAATCGGCCCGGCCTCATAAGTGCATTATCGAGTATATCGGGTCTATTTGTAGCCGCCATAACTATTACGTTATCTCTATCGCTAAACCCATCCATTTCTACGAGCAACTGATTAAGTGTATTATCTTTTTCCGCCCCATTAATCCCAGAATCTCTTCTTCTACCAACAGCATCTATTTCATCAATAAATATAATGCAAGGAGCTTTCTTTTTAGCTTGTTCAAATAAATCTCTAACCCTTGATGCACCAAGTCCAACGTACATTTCAACAAAATCAGAACCAGAAGTTGAAAAAAACGGAACGCTCGCCTCACCTGCAACAGCTTTGGCTAAAAGTGTTTTACCTGTTCCAGGAGGCCCCATCAGTAACACACCTCTTGGTATCCTAGCACCTATTTTATGATATTTTTCCGGCGTTTTTAAAAAATCTACTATTTCTTTAAGATCTTCTTTTTCCACTTCTGCACCAGCTACGTCATCAAAAGTGACTTTCTTATTGGTTGAAACAACAGCTCTTGATCTTCCAATCGACATAGCACCTCCTGGGCCCATACCCATCGAAGACAAACGGCGCAAAAACAACCATCCCATAAATATCATTGAAATTATAGGAATAACTATAAACGCAACAATACTAAACATAGCTGAATTATCATGCGGTTTAGTAAGATCATAAACCATAGGTTCATCCGGGTGATCAGCATTATACTTATCCACATATTCTTTTATGTCCATATACATTAAATTTGCACTTGGAGCAGTATAATTCATAACCGAGCCATCTTTTAAAATTATTTGCATGTCTCCAGAACCTAAATTCATTTCATACTTTACGACTTGTTCGTTTTTAAATTTATTTATGATTTCAGAGTAATTATACATCTTTTCAGACGTTAAACCTTTAGAAATCAAAAACAAAACAATCATAATTATTGGTAGTCCCAAAAAAATCAAAACACTTTTCGGAAACTTTTTTTTACTGTTAAAGTCATTATTCAACTTCAGCTCACTCCTAATTTTTTATTTATTTTGTACTTTTATATATACTTAGGATTAATTGTACCTATGAACGGTAAATTTCTATATTTTTCATTATAATCAAGGCCGTATCCTATGACAAACTCATCAGGTATAACGCTACCTACATAATCTGCCTGAATATCAGCTTTTCTAGCATTAGGTTTATCTAACAGAGCACAAATTTTTATACTTTTTGGATTTCTCTTCAAAAACATATCAACAACACATCTAAGTGTATGCCCACTTTCAAGTATGTCTTCAACTATTAATATATCTTTTCCTTCTACACTTTGACTTATATCTTTTATGATATTTACTTTTCCGCCCCCGTTATGGGTACCTACGTAACTTGAAACTGCCATAAAATCTACAACACTTGGAATTTTTATATTCCTTATTAAATCAGCAACAAAAATAAATGACCCTTTTAAAAGACTAACTATAACCAAATTTTTTCCTTTATAATCGTCACTTATTTTTTCGCCCAGTCTCTCAGAAATTTCAGAAAGCTCTTCTTTAGTTAAAAGTATTTTTTCAACAAAATCCATAATCTAACTCCTTATAAATAACAGCTATATTTTTGGTTTCCTTCGTTGGAATGTAATCGTTAGAAACACCTATACCATCGATCCAAATAACTTCATCTCTGTCTGCAATTAAAGCAATTTTGTCTCTATATTCCACAGAAATCTTAAATTCGTTCATAAGTTTTTTCACCGTTTTCGTTACTCTTCTATGCGGCAGAACAAAACGATCCCCTTCTCTGCGATTTCTAATAACAGCGTTTGAAGACACTTTATCCCAATCAAGTATATAAATATTTTTATCTCTAACTTTTGAATACTTTTCAAAGGGTAACACTTTAATTATGATATTTGTTTTTATCTCTGTCAAGGTATTTAATTCAGAAATTGGATATTTCCATAATAATTTATTATTAACTTCATAATCCATCAACTTTAGTATACCATCTTTACACACCAAATTTAATTTTTCACCTAAAGTTACCATTTTTATATTATTTTCAATCATATCAACAACCATTTTTACATGTTTTTGCTGCGGAGACTTATCCATTGATTCGCATAAAATTTTTTTAATTACTCTAAATTTTATTGCCAGAGGAAATTTTTTTATTTTTGAAATACTGTAACCATTTTTAGTTTTTGATTCTTCAAATGATCTATTCGCAATCTCTTCTAAATATATTTCATCAATTTTTAAACTTTTTATGGTTCTGGATATAACATTTTCAAAATTTGGATTAATTTTTTTCAAACGAGGAATAACGTCCAAACGGATTTTATTTCTGGTGTATTCTCTTTCAAAATTAGAGCTGTCATTTACATAATCAAGATTATTTTTCATACAATAAGATTCTATCTCTTCACGCGTGACGTTAATAAGTGGGCGAATAATATTTCCCCTTACAGCTGGAATACTACATAAGCCTTTCGTCCCCGAACCTCTAACAAGATTCATAATTAACGTTTCACATCTGTCAGATAGTGTATGTGCTGTAGCTATTTTTGCATTCTCTATTTTTGATATATTTTCAAAAATTTCATAACGCATCATTCGGCCGGCTTCTTCCAACCCTATTTTTAACTCTTTTGAAAATTTTTTTACGTCAATACTTTTCTTGATGAGTCTTATAGAATTTTTTTTACAAAACTCTTTTACAAAATTTTCATCTCTAACAGATTCGCTTCCCCTCAAATTATGATTAATATGGATTGCAAATACTTCAAGATTATTATATTTTTCAGAAACAAAATAGCGTAGCACATGCAAAAGTGCCGTAGAATCTGCTCCACCAGAAAATCCTACTGCTATTTTTTTCGTGTCACGCAACATTTCATATTCTTCTACTGCATCAAGCACTTTAGAAATCATTTCTATATGCCTCCTGTGCCGTAAAACGCATATACTCACCCTGCCAGTGCAACGGTATGGAACGAGTTTCGCCATGACGATTTTTGGCAACAATTACTTCTCCGCTATTTTTATCTCCTTCTTCAGAAACTTCTCCCATTTCATAGTATCCTTCACGGTATAAAAACATAACTATATCAGCATCTTGTTCAATAGATCCTGAATCCCTTAAATCAGATAAAACCGGTTTATGATCTGCTCGTTGCTCACTGGCTCTTGAAAGCTGAGAAAGAGTTAAAACAGGTACATCTAGTTCTTTAGCCATAATTTTTAAATTTCTAGTAATTTCAGAAATTTCCTGAACACGATTATTTATTGGTTTAGCACTAGACATTAATTGTAAATAATCTATTATCACCAAATCTACATCGCTAAGTCTTCTAAGCTTAGCTTTCATTTCCGGAATTGTTATTCCAGGTGTATCATCGATATAAATGGGTGCCTTTGAAATTGTTCCACCGGCTTCAATCAAATTAGCCCACTCGTCATCACTAAGTTTACCCAACCTTAAATTTTGTCCAGGGATTCTTGCTTCTGTGGAAAGCATACGAGAAACAAGTTGTTCTTTTGACATTTCCAAAGAAAAAATAGCAACCTTTTTTCCTTTATTTATACCTACATGTTCAGCTATATTCAGAGAAAAACTGGTTTTACCCATACCTGGGCGAGACGCTATTAATATCAGGTCAGTTTTATTAAGACCCATAATTACTCTATCAAGATCTTTTATACCTGTTGGTACCCCACTAAATTCCTCACCTGAACGAGAATTGAGCTCATCGAGTCTATCAAAGGTTTGAACTACAATCTCGTTAACCCTTTGAAGTCCCCTGGTATCTTTTCCTCTTCTTATATCAAAAATTTTTTGCTCTGCAGAATTTAAAAGTTCTCCTGCATCCATATCACTTTCGGAAGCATCGTTTATTATCTCACGCGCAGTATTAACAAGTGCTCTTATATTATATTTATCTCTTACGATTCCCGCATAAAACTCAACATTGGATATAGAAGGAACAATTTGAGCCAATTGCAATAAATAAGCTTTAAAATGGCTGTAATCTATATTTTCATATGACCTAAGTTTATCAAGCACCGTAATATAATCTACCGGTTGACCCAATGTAAACATATCAATCATAACAGAATAGATTGCTTTATGATTTGAAAGATAAAAATAATCTGAATGATTAAGTATTTGAGCAACAGCACTGAGGCACGATGAATCTATTAAAATTGCCCCTAAAACGGACTGTTCTGCTTCTAAACTATATTGAGATTTAATATCATTATACTCAAACTTCATACCATCTGTATTCATTCAAATTTTTCCTCTCTCTGATCTAGTTGTATTTTATATCGTACCATTTGTCCAACATTTATGACAAAGTGTAATATATTTCTCTTCGCCACCAATATCAATTATATCACCACTATAAATAATTTTAGAGTCTTGATATTTAGCATTAACTATTGCCTTTGTACCACATTTACTACACATGGATTGAATCTCTCTTATGGTATCACAAACTTCTATAATCCTTCTGCTTCCCTCAAACAAATGTCCAGTATAATCATTTTTTAAACCATAGCACATAACCATTATTCCATTATCGGCCATTTCTCTGAGCTCATCAACTTGCGACTCCGACAAAAATTGAGCTTCATCAACCATAATTATTTCAAAATCTTCTTCACCTTCAAGCGTCTCTTTTATCGTTTTGTTTCTATCAAGGTAAACTGCCTCACTAGATAAACCTATTCTAGATTTTATAAGAGTTTTGCCATGCCTTGTATCTAAACTTGGTTTTAAAAGTACTACTTTTCTACCACGTTCTTCAAAATTAAATTTTTTCATAAGAGCGTTGGCGGTTTTGCTTGACCCCATCACTCCATAATAAAAATACATTTTCATATTTCTCACAACCACCTGTATTAACTTTATTTTACTTAAACACTATTGTTTCCATTATATATTCAATTTCTAAAAAACGCAATATTGACATACAATTAAAATCGCGCTATAATCATTATGTTATAGAAAAAATTAAGTTAAATTTTAATTTGATAAAGGATATAATATGATTAAAAATAACAAATTTCTGAATTTAATTACCATTCTGATAACCACTACATTTCTATTATCTGGATGCGCACACAAAAATATTGAACATACCGAAAATTACAAACAAGATCAGCCCCAAGAAACATCTTCTCAAAAATTTAGTGAAAGATTAAAATCGGATGACAATACATTCAACAATTTAACATCCACCAAATATAATAATCAAGAGTATACTTTAATACCCATAAACAAATCCCAAAATCACTTAACATATTGGAATAATTTATTGACAAGTGATGAAGATTACATGCAAACATTTTTTTTAGAAAGAAAATCTCCATCCACCCAACGCGCAACATCTATCTTCAAAAATGAAATAGTAAATATGTGGATTAAACCAAAACCCACCAGCATGAATTTTATATTGTCATATAATGGAAATTTTTCCGGAATAATAGAAACAGCAAACTTGTCTACAGAAAATGATTCTCTCATAGGATATGCTGTTTCAAAAGAATATAAAGGCAATAATATAGCTTCCATCTCACTGAAAATGTTATTAAATTTAATAAAACATCTCAACTCCACTGGATTTTATAACATTAAATCTACTTCCGTATGGATTTTTAATGATAACACTGCTTCTCAGAAAGTTGCCCAAAAGAATGGATTTGTGTACGCAGAAAGTGACGACAAAAACAAACGGTGTAGGTACAGCTTTCAATTTTAAAAATAACTCTTAAGTAAAAATTGATTACCGGATTAGTAAATATTTTTGAAATCAATACAAAACGGCCTCTGTGAACTGTAAAAAAGTCCAGTACACAGAGGCCAAAAAAACTGGTGAGCCATCGGGGACTCGAACCCCGGACAACCGGATTAAAAGTCAGGTGCTCTACCAACTGAGCTAATGGCTCATTACAACTAGTAATGATTTTCTAAACTAAACTGGCTGGGATGGCTGGATTCGAACCAGCGAATGATGGAGTCAAAGTCCACTGCCTTACCGCTTGGCTACACCCCAAAGACTATAACCTAAAAAGCAGGAATGGGGTGGATAATCGGAGTCGAACCGATGGCCTCCAGAGCCACAATCTGGCGCTCTAGCCAACTGAGCTATATCCACCATAAATCCAAATGGTGCGCCAGAAGGGATTCGAACCCCTGACCTACTGCTTAGAAGGCAGTTGCTCTATCCTGCTGAGCTACTAGCGCAGATGTCAGCACCACACCACGTTAAATGCGACGAACTTGGAGCGGGTGATGGGAATCGAACCCACGCTATCAGCTTGGAAGGCTGAAGTTCTACCATTGAACTACACCCGCGCTCCTCAGTGACAAGATATATTCTATCATAAGACTTTTTTCATGTCAACACTATTTTTGAATTTTATTCAAAAAATTTGTTGACTTACAATTGATGTATTACAAAAGAAGAGGCGAATAAACCAAATTGTGTTACAGTTAAGTTTAAACATAATGAGCAAACACAAAAGGGAGATATCAGTCATGAACACTGTAACACATCAATTGTAAACCAACACAGTGAAGTCTTCTAATTTTGTAACACATCATTGACAAACCTGCAATTTTATTAGATCGTCAAATTTATGTTAAATATCATACGATTTTTACATAAAATTACAATTTGCTATCCTTATTCAATATAGTCCTTTCTACAATCTAACTTACACGTTTTGTATTGAAAAAAATATTATAAAATAACTATTCATTAAAAATTTTAAAAAATTTCAAATACTAGTACGTAAACAACTTATTAACGCATTGAAAAACATTTAAAACAATTTACAATACTTAAAAAATACAAAAAGCTCATTAGAAATTTTTCAAGATTTATGACAAAATTTTTTAATTATCTCATTATCATCTATGTCTTGAATTGTATCTACTTTAGATAGCAAAGCATCAAATATTTTTCTTAACCTACCTTTTCATTTTTCTAAAATCTCATCGTCAAAATCATCAGACATATACTAAATTATCGAAATTATCGACATTATCGAAATTTTTATTCGCCTCATTAAGAAAAAAACTGTATTCATTAAGTATTTCTATAACTGCTTCTGCCCCACTGACATATCGTTAATAAAAATTAGCAAATCACCTAAAAAGCTTTAGAAATTTTATATAATTTTTTACTAGTAACTGTAAAATTAATAACTATAATGGCCACACATAATATTCAGAACGCTAATATCTATTTGCTTGCTCTTCAAAAAGTTTTTTGTATCCTCTGCTATTTTTCATAAGATCATCATGTGTACCAATATTTTTTATTTTACTGTTTTCCATGTAAATTATTTTTGTAGCAATCTTTGAAGAATACATTCTATGAGAAATAAAAATAGCTGTCTTTTGTTTTTCTATATTTTCATATATGTAAGATTCTGAAATAGCATCCATAGCAGAAGTAGGTTCATCTAATATCAATATAGGTGCATCAGAATATAAAGCTCTTGCTACAGCTAATTTCTGCCATTGACCTCCAGAAAGTTCTAAACCATTTTTGTCAAAGCGAGTAGTTAAATTACTTTCCCAGCTTCGAGAAGTTTTTTCAATAAATTGATCAGCCGTTGTCATTGCAGCCATATGCTTTATTTTCAATAAATTCTCTGCATTTTCTTTATCACCTGCTGAAATATAATCAGTTAATTTAAAAGAATATGTTTGATAATATTGGAAAACCACTGAAAACATTTTTAAATACTCTTGATAATCATAATCTTTAATATTGATGTTATCCAATAAAATTTCACCATCAGTTGGATCATATAATCGTAAAATAAGATTAATTATCGTTGTTTTGCCGCAACCATTTTGCCCTACTAACGCAATTTTTTCTCCAACAAAAATTGTAAAATTTATATTTTTTAAAGCATATTTTTCTGAATAAGGATATTTAAAACTCACATCCTTATAGAATAAAATGTAATGTCTGTTTACTCTAAAACGTTCCTCAAGGCCATATAATCTACCGCTAAGATATGTATATCAGATAGTGGCTTCCTTAACTTTGCATATTCATTCCAAAAATCTTTTGTATTTGGAAACTCAGACCCCTTTGAATCAGCATCCAACTTTTTCGCAATTTCCTTCAACTTCAAAAATTGCTCACCGCTTATCGGATTATAAAACCAATCTGGGCCTTTGTTATTCTTCAGATGTCTATTTTCAAAAATTCTCTTCAATTCGGTCATTATAACATCAAATTTTTTAATAAAATTTTTCTGATATTTTTTTATCACCTTAGGGTCTCTATTTTCAGTACAACTTCCACCAATCAACAATGTATCACTAAAAATCGATTTTTCTAATTCTTCACTTTTCCATACACCAAAAATATTAATATTTAGTGATACAAAAGTAAAAAATAATAACATACTAAAAATAATCTTTTTCATAAAAACTCACCTCACTAAAAAACAATAATGAAAAATTTGAATTTTTTACCAACACTTCTCCCACAAGACACCGAGGTCTTCTCGGCCCATATGGCCGTAAGCTGCTAATTTTCTGTAAATAGGTCTTTTCAAACCTAAAATTTCAATAATTGCATTTGGACGTAAGTCAAAATTATCTCTTACACTTTCTACTAACTTGTCATTGAAATATTCTGACGTTCCAAAAGTATCAATCATAATTGAAACTGGATGTGCTACTCCAATTGCATAAGCAATCTGAACTTCGCATTTTTTAGCTAACCCTGCTGCAACAATACTTTTTGCTACCAATCTGGCCGCATATGCTGCTGAGCGATCAACTTTAGTTGGATCTTTTCCTGAAAAAGCTCCTCCACCATGCCTTGAGTATCCGCCATATGTATCAACAATAATTTTTCTTCCTGTTAATCCGCTGTCACTTGCAGGCCCACCTATTACAAATCTTCCAGTTGGATTAACAAAAATCTTCGTTTCATCATCCATCATATCTTTTGGAACTATAGGGCATATTACTTCTCTGATAATATCCTCCCGAATCGTATCCAAACTAACATTTTCTGAATGCTGAGCCGAAACTACAATAGTATCTATTCTTTTCGGAATGTCATCTTCGTATTCAACCGTAATCTGAGTTTTTCCATCAGGACGCAAATACTCCAAAATTTTTTCTTTACGAACACTTGAAAGCTGTTTTGCTAATTTATGCGCAAGCGATATTGGCAGTGGCATTAATTCAGGTGTTTCATCGCACGCAAAGCCAAAAACCATACCTTGGTCTCCCGCACCAATCTTATCGCCCAAATCTCCGTTGCCGCTTTTTATTTCTAAAGATTCATTTACGCCTCTAGAAATATCCGGCGACTGAGTATTAATTGATAAAATAATTCCGCAAGTGTTCCCGTCAAATCCGATGCTTGAATCATTATATCCAACATCTAAAATTACGCCTCTTGCGATTTTCTCGACATCAACATAACAACTGGTGGAAATTTCTCCCATAACATGAACTAATCCTTTGGCAATCACCACCTCACAAGCAACATGTGCATCTGGATCCCTTAGAAGTATTTCATCAAGCACAGCATCTGCGATTTGATCACACAGTTTATCTGGATGACCTTCTGTTACAGATTCAGACGTAAAAAATTTTTTCACAAACAATCCTCCATTTCATCAAAAACTAAAAGCCACAAATATTGATAACAATATATACTCCTCAATCACTGCTAAACCCCATGCTATATCTAAAAAATTCAGATATAAAAGTATTCTCTGCCATGTAATTTTTTTAAATACGTTAATTGCTATCTTAAATATCATTGATTTCCTATTTTCACAAGCCTGTTTTTAAAAATTATTTAACAAAAATATTTATAGTTTTATAATTTCAACAGCTTGATCCAACAATTTTATATTATGTGTTAATAAAATCACTAAACTACTTTTAGCCATATCATCAATAATAGTTTTAACAATTTTAGTGTTAGTTACATCTAGAGCAGATGTAATTTCATCAAAAACATTAATAGCTTTTTTCTGTAAACATATTCTTGCTAAAATAATACGTTGAACCTCTCCACCAGAAAAATTTACTTTTTCATTCACTAATTCGTCATAACCATTTGGTAATTTTGAAATTTTACTATGTAAATTTAGCTTTTCACAGATTAAATATACATCTTCTTCAGGTATATTTTTATTGCCCAAAGTAATATTATACATAATGGTTGTATCGTAAAAAAGTTTCATGTTTTGAGATGCATAACCGACATTGTCTCTTATATTTAAAAAATTTTCTTCTTCAAAACCAATTTTTATATTTCCAAATGTAGGTCGATATAAACCTACAATTATCTTAGCTATAGTACTTTTACCCACACCAGATTTTCCCACTATCCCATAAAGTCCCGGCGAATTAAATTTAAAAGAAAAATTATTTAAAACTACCTGATTTTTAGTATCACCATCATACCTAAAAGTAACATTATCAAATAGTACACATGTTTTATTATCTGAACGTATACACGAACTTATCTGCTGTTCTGAATCAATATTAAAATATTCTTCTAATCTAAATACTGCCGGCTTCATTTCATGATAACTGGAATTAAAACTAAGGAGTTCCCTTATTGAAGGTATAATCATCTGAAAATATATATCAAAAGCTATTACAGAACCAAGAGTAAATTCCCCCTTGGATACTAAATAAAACCCAACCAAATATATTATTGTAACAGATATAATCCCTATATTGGCATTAATATTATTTACGAAATTATATAAATAGCAAAATTTAAGTTTATTATTATATAAATTCTTTGCAGATCTTGAAAATATGGAAAAAGCGTTTTTCTCTTGCCGCGTTGTTTTTATTTCCTCTATGCTATCAACGCTCTGTTTGATTACTTTAAAAAAATCATCGTTATTTTTTAAAATTTCTTCCGATCTTTTTTCAAATTTTTTATTAAAAAAAAGATTAAACGCAATATATATCGATAATAAAACGCACAGTGAAGCCGTGATTTTAACAGATAATGAAAACATTCCAATCAAAATTAGAATTACAAACAAAACATCCTGAAGAACAACTGCTATACTACTGGATAAAAATGCTCCAAATTGACTACTATCATTTGCCAGACGCGAAATAATAGACCCCGACGAATTTTTATAAAAAAATTGTAGTGGCGCTTTAATCACATTATTAAAAAGCAAATGTCTAACTTTTAAAACAATTTCTTCTGATATTTTTTTTGTGATTTTTACGTTAAAAAACGAAAAAACAGGCTGCAAAAAACATGCCGTTAAAAAAGCCAGCATTATAAACCAAACATCCGGCAAAGAATTATTTTGAGAAAACACGTCAATTAAATATCGTGTAAAATAAGGCGTCGCAATAACCGAAAGGCTAAACCCAATAGTAAGAAAAAAACTTACTATTTCTAATTTGTAAAAATTTTTTATTTGTTTAATAATATATTTAATAAAATTTATAGTACTATTTTTCATTAAAAGTTCCCCAATTGATAAATTTATTCCATGCTAACTCTCAAAAAATCCCCACAGCTTGAAAATATTAACAAACTGCGGAGATTATTTAATTAACCAAATTACAGCTCAATTATTATAATTGATTTTTTGGCGCAGGATCCCACATTTTTTCCGGTTCACCCCACTGAGCATTACATTGACATCTGTGCGGGCAAGCCCCTCTGCAGTGAGCCCTATCGTCTGTAATAATAAACTCCATTTCATTTGGTTCTACTAAGTACTTCATGACCTTCACCTCCTTCGCAGAAACTACCATTAACTCGTTACAACAAAACAATCCCAAGGAGGGCACTGCCCTATAGCATCATAACAACGCCCTTTAGTATGGCAACCGCTTCCAGGGCCTCCCATTTGTACCGGGCCTACACCACATATAATCGTCATTAACGGCTCAACTAAGTATTTCATAGCTTTCACCTCCTTTACTCATAAAGCAAAAATGATACACATTAATGCAAAAAATGACCACCACGGCAACTACAATAATAAGGGCAACCTTTTCCCGGGCACCAACCCATAGTCACCATTAACGGCTCTACTAAGTACTTCATAATTAACACCCACACTTTCTACCCTGACATACAGGATGATCAAATCTAAATTTTAACGCATCTTTTAAGTTATAAATCCATTTTTCACACTCCGGTTCACTACCCATTAAACCATGATAGGGGCAACCGCCCATACACAGCGGCAACACACTGCAATTTTTGCATTTTTCGTTTTCAAACGGTGACCACATCAAATAATCAGTGTATATTTTATTGAATTTCTGCTTTTCTTTTGTAATATCTCCCACTTTGCGTGATTGATTGCCAATATCACACCAACATTTATACAGCGCTCCATCAGGCCCTACAACATTTGCAGAAAGAGCATCAGCACAACAATAGTTTGTTCTAGAATCAGGATAATCATATACTACACCTTCAAGAAATTTATATTTTAATACAACCTCTTGATACTTTGAATACTTTTTAGCGTACTCTTCTATGGTCAAACAGCTTCCTGCTACATTTGCACACGCTTGTGTGTCGCTTCTAACATGCCCTAAACTAATTCCGCATTTTTGCAGACCATTATCAGCAAGAATTTTTAAAAGTTCTTCAAGCCTGTCTACATTTGTTTTATCAATATTTATACGAATACCGATTGCTATTTCTTCTTTTAACATAATTTTTATGTTTTCGATAATTCGGTCAAAAGTTGCTCCTCCGCCACGAAGTTTTCTTCTGGAATCATGAACATCAGGCGGGCCATCCAGTGTGATTTGTGCGTGAGAAACTTTTGCATTTTTAAGCATTTTTGCAACTTTATCATTAATTAAATATCCGTTTGTAATTATACTGGCAGAATATTTAACCCCGGCTTTTTTTGCAATTTCAATCATTTTTTTAGACATTCTTTCAATAATATCGCACGCAAGTAATGGTTCGCCACCATACCAAGTTATAGAAATATTGTTTTTTGCCTCGGCTTCTTTTTCCACGCGCTTAATAATAGCATCCTGAACTTCTTTCGACATCACACCACTTTTGCGTTCCTCATAACAATATGGGCAAGCAAAATTACACTGGAGCGTCGGTGCAATCGTTAAACCAAATGTACCCTTGTTACCAAATTTACCAATCAAATTATTTAATTTTAATTGCTGAATCTCGTCTTCGTCTTTATCAATAATATAACAACCGCGTTTCATATCTTCAATGAGTTTAACATCAGCCTCATTTAAATCTTTTTCTTCAATTTTGTCTATATTATTAATCATATTTATAAAATTTTCATCAACTTCGGCTAAACTAGCACTTCTAGAATTAAAAGCTAATTTTTTCCCTTTATAATCAAATATGAGATTATATTTAGATGATTTTAAATTCACTTTTTTACCTCCTTTAAATATATCTTGGCATGTTCAACATTTTGCCGTTATCATTCCTTATCTTTTACATTTTAAATACCTCTTTATTTGACACTAACCGACCTCCTTTTACCATAAATGTAAAATTTTTATAAATGTTTGTCAATTAATTGCTTTTAAATTTTTAATTAAATCAAAAGCATATATATATATATATAACGTATATTTAACATTACGTTTGCACTGGTATGCTAAAAATGAACAACAAATATATATTTTCGGACAACGATTATTAATAAATGGACAAACATTTTCCGTTTACGAACAATATATGCACAATAATGGACAAGGAAATGTGATTTGTATACATACATGAACAAAGAAATATAGGCAAAAAGATTTATGACCAAGAACTATCGTACAAAGACGTGATGAAGATGTTTAATGCTGCTCGACCTCCACTTGTTACATACGTGAAGCTACAATCAACGCTCCCAAAGAGTTCATCACTCACATAATTGTGAGAGATTATTTTCATCTATCCAAAAAAAAAGGAATACGGCAGTTCTTCGTATCAACCAAAGTTCTGCATATTCCTCAAGAGCCTTCAATGACTCATTACCCTCATACAACATCACACTTTCTGTGCTTCGTTCGGGTACGTCCACGGATAACTCCACAAAGTTTTACATTACATATCTGTTAGACATTTTTGTGAAAATTTAACTAACACCACGTTATACAACATGTGTGTAAAACCACATCAACATATCGTAAACATATAGCACACATGAATCTTTAGGTATATCTGTTTGTTTATAATTTATGTATTGCAGTGTTCATGACCGATATCTCTCTTTTGTGTTTGTTTAAGATGATTTAACTTAACCGTAACACAACTTGGCTTATCCGTCACTTTTTTTCTTTTGTAACACATCAATTGTAAACCAACAATACAAAACAAACCGTCAGTATATTTATCGCTGGACAAGAAGATATGACGGAACTTTACAATCTCTTGCAGATAAGTCACATCGCCCTCATCATCACCCAAATCAGCACACTGAGCAAGACATGGATATGCGAAAACGTAACATGCATTCAGACATATACTCCTCATTACAACGGTAAAGTTGAACGTCCTCATAGAAAAGATAATCATTTCTCTACGCGCCCTCTTAATTGAGCTTCTCCTTCTAACCTCATTTCCTCTTTTATCCTTCATAATGAGATTTTTTAATTTTATAACACATCATTGTCAAACCTACAGTTAGTAAGATCTCCTGCATCATCACAAGCTTGTGACGTACTAGCTTTTAAATTATATGGCATATAAATCCCCTTCATATAGTAAATCAGTTTAGCTACTAATAAAATAATGTAAAACTACCATAGCAATTTGCTGTAAGGTAAGCGACAATTCAGAATGCATAATTATTTTAGAATCATTATTCGTACATAATGTGTTTGTGGTATTATAAAATCTATACTTTCTCAAGTTACTCTTATTCACCAAATCAAAAGAGATAAAAACAACTTTGCCTCCTAAATTTTGAACTTCTATGGTACCATAAGTCTTCATAGGATCATTTTTAGATTGAATATAAAAGTGTTTTTTCCCATTATCAAATTTACGATTACAGACATTAGAGATAATATTAAAATTTCTACTTTTACTATTTTCTGCTAATTCTATATTAAAATCTTTTGAGTTACTTTTTTGTTTCACCATTGAAACTGTCTTCTCACCTATAATTATATTTTCACGATCTCTAACCCACTATATTAATTTATTATTTTCACACCTATATAATAAGTTTCCATCCATAGTTGCTATATTACAGCCTAAACAGTATATGGGAAGAATGAATATTCCACAAATTACAAATATAAATTTCTTTAATTTCACTTATAACACTCCAAATAACTAAAATTTTTACAAAAGGACCTACAAAATAACAATTTAAAAACTACTAATTCAAATGAATAAAACCGGTACTTTTAATAATGTCCCATAAATAGTAATTTTATTTTTATTTCTGTTTTGCAAAGTATTTTATACAATTAAAAATATTTTTTAAGTAAAATATATTTGCAATTAAAACGCGATTATCAAGTATTGTACCATACAATACATATTTTATCAAAATTTATCGTGCACGAAAAATATGATAGCATTGGCTTAATTAAAAGCAAAAGTAAAATATTAAAAAATTTCGTAAAAAGCCCCCGACAGTAAAAAATATACCGATCCCCAAAAATTAGATCAAAAAACTAATCTGTGGAGGTCGGTACAATCATTATATGCAATTTTCAATTAACTTATTACACATTCACTTGCACCGTTACTTTCTAGAAATGTTATGATTTTTTCATCATCTTCTACGCTATCACCGTCAGATTTCCTCTTTTTCTTTTTATCTTTAGCTAGTTTTAAAGCTGTTTCTCCATCATTATCTTTAGCATTAACATCTGCTCCATGTTCTACTAAATATTCTACTATTTCTAAGTAACCGTTTTTAGAAGCTTTCATTAATGCTGTTTTTCCATCATTATCTTTAGCATTAACATCCGCTCCATGCTCCACTAAATATTTCACTACTTCTAAGTCATCTGCTCCAGCAGCCCACATTAATGCTGTCCAACCTTTATACCCTTTAGATTCAATATTTTCATCATATACACACAAACACTGCTTAACGCGTATCAAATCACCCTTCCGCGCTGCTTCAATAAGCTTATTAGCATATGCAGGCGCTGCACACCCTAAGCTTAACGCGCATACAAAACTAGCAAACAATAATTTTTTTGTATTTCCTTTCACAACTTTTACCCCCAATATATTAATTTTTAAACTGTTCATGTCTCCCTTTTGCTTCTAGATATTTACAGTTATATTTTTTATTACATATACAAAAAAATATATATTGCTAGATATTATGAACTTTTAGGGCAAAAATAAATAAAAACCATCAAAGAACGACAGTTTTTATCTTTAAATAAAATTTACATTTTTATAAATTTAAACCTCCCGGAATGCATAGCTAGGCGGTTTTTCAGTTACTAATTTTGTAGCTGATTTTTTACTTTATTATAATTTTTAATTAATTTATTACACATCCACTTGAGTCACTTGAGCCACTTGAGTCAATTGCACCGTTATCTTTTAGAAACTGTATAATTTCCCTGTATCGTCCCTTTTCACTATCGCTACAAGACCTTTTCTTTCTCCTAACCCAACTTAAAACAGTGCGTTCCTTCCAACTATCTTTAACGTTAACATTCGCGCCATGTTCCACCAAATATTTTACTATTTCCAAGTGACCATCGCAAGCAGCCACCATTATTGCACCTCCATTAATGCCGCCATCAATGTCCGCCCCATGCTCTACTAAACATTTTACCATTTCTAAATGCCCGCTTTCAGCAGCAATAAATAGTGCTGTTCTTCCATTTTTATCTTTAGTATTAACATCCGCGCCATGTTCCACTAAATATTTCACCACTTTAAAATTATCATTATTAACAGCGCCCAATAAATCAGTTTTCGCACCACGCTCAATTAACAAATTAGCTATCTCTAAATTGTCTCTGTCAATAGCTATCGTTAAAACAGTATGATTTCTGCTAAGACTACTTTTAGTATTAACATTTGCACCGTGATCAATCAAATTCTTTACTATTTCTAATTTGTTATTACAAACAGCCCATATCAAAGCGCCACAATTCTCTTCTGAATTCTTAATTCTTACAGTATTAAGAATATTAATATCAGCACCTTCTTTTACTAAATATTGTGCAACTCGCATGTTCCCACGCCAAAGAGCTCTTACGAAAGCCTTAGAGAGTTCATTCGTATTTTTAGCCCGAACATCCATACCTAGTTCCACTAAATATTTTACCACTTCTAAAACTAGACCCTCATTCCCAAAAGGGCCCCTACCACTAGCACCAACCATTAAGACTTTTCCATAATCATCTTTAGTGTTAACATCCGCTCCATTGTCCACTAAATATTTTACTATTTTTAAGTAACCGTTATTAGCAGCACTCATTAATGCTGTCCAACCATTATTATCTTTAGCATTAACATCCGCTCCATTATTAATTAAAAATTTTACTATTTCTAATTTACCTTCGCCAGCAGCAAATTTTAATGCTGTCCAACCATCATTATCTTCATAATTAACATCCGCTCCATTATTAATTAAAAATCTTACTATTTCTAATTCACCGTATCTAGCAGCAACCATTAATGCTGTCCTTCCGAATCCATCTCTAGAGTCAACAACATCACGTGCACTATATAATACAATATTTTCAACTTCTGACAACCTACCCTTCCGCGCTGCTTTAAAAAGGTCATTAGCATATGCAGGCATTGCTAATCCTAAACTTAATGCACATACAAAGCTAGCCAATAATAATTTTTTGTATTTCCTTATCATAATCTTTGCCTCCAATATATTAATTTTTCAACTCGATATATGTAACTCTACTAAAAAACATACATAAGTTATCACTCCACCCTTCGCCATTAAACGACCGTTTATTACCATAAGTGTAAATTTTTTATAAATGTTTGTCAACTAATTGTTTTTAAAATTTTAATTAAATTAAAAGCATAAATATAACACATATTTAATATTTATATATTTTTTAAGTAACAACTAGTGTGCACTTGCACTGATATACTGAAAGTGGACAACAAGTGGACAACAAATATATATTTTCGGACAACGATTATTAATAAATGAACAAACATTTTCCGTTTACGAACAATATATGCACAATAATGGACAAGGAGATGTGATTTGTATACATACATGAACAAAAAATAGATACAGGCAAGAAGATCTATGACCGAGAACTATCGTACCAAGACGCGATAAAGATGTTTAATGCTGCTCGACCTACACTTGTTATACATAAATCTTTAGGTTTATCAACATAGCATTTTAGCTAAATAATACAACATTACGACGCACTTCTTATATCAAAAAAAGAAAAAAATTTGTCCAAAAAACTTCTCCCTTAATTTGACATAATCAGCACCTTTTTAGGTTCATAATTATAGATATAACATATTTATTAGATGTGGTGAAATATGAAACAAACAATATACATAGACATCTTGGTCGGCGTCAATTTATTTATTAATTACTTCCTTTTGTTAATTACAGCTCACTTTATGTGTGCCAAATGGAAACCTATTCGTCTAGTATTTGGAGAATTATTAAGTGGTCTATTTTCTCTTTACATTCTTATCCCTGAGATTAATATTTTTTTATCTATCATCGTAAAGATTTTAATGTCAGTTATTATTGTATTAACTGTATTTGGATTTAAAAATATAAAAATTTTCCTAAAATTACTCACATGTTTTTACATCACAAGCTTTGCTTTTTCAGGAACTATGTTTGCACTGTGGATTATCTTTAAACCAAATGGGATGGCAATGGGAAATGGAATAGTTTATTTTAATATTTCTCCCGCTATATTTGTAATTTCCACTATAATTTGCTATTTTATCATCGAAACATTAAACAGGTTTCTAGGAAAAAGTAAAATAAAAAACTTTTTTTGCACCGTCACAGTTATAATAAATAACAAAAGTAATGAGTTGAAAGCAAAAATAGATACTGGCAATCTTCTTAGAGAACCCTTTTCAAACCTGCCTGTTATTGTGATGAGAAAAAGCTACGCCAATAAAATAATCCCAAACTGTTTAAAAGATTACTTTAACGCTAACCTTATTTCTGATGACAATGCTAAAAAGTTTGCTCAATTTCGAATACGAATGATACCAGTAAAAACGGTCTCAGGAAATGCTGTTTTCCCTGCATTCAGACCAGATGCAATAATCACTTCTGATGGAATCAGACAAAACGCTTACATAGCAATTTGTCCAGATAACACACTCTCTCCGGAAATAGAGGCACTAATAAATCCGGATTTAATAAATACATAAATATAAAGGAGATATATAAATGAATAATATAGTAATTTTTCTAAAAAACATTTTGAAAAAACTCAAAACCATACTGTTAAAAATTTTTTCTCAGCATAAACAAATCAATTACATAAATGGACCAGAAGTATTACCACCACCACTTACAAAAAAAGAAGAAAATGAAATAATAAAAAAAATAATTGAAAATGATTCTGAGCAAGCGCGAGAACCACTTATAACACATAATCTTCGTTTAGTAGTATACATAGCAAAAAAATTTGATTCTTCTGGAGTATGTATGGAAGATTTGGTCTCAATTGGAACAATTGGACTTATTAAAGCCGTAAACACCTTTTGCCCTTTAAGAAATATAAAATTAGCAACATACGCTTCAAGGTGTATAGAAAATGAAATTTTAATGTACCTTAGAAAAAATACTCAACTAAAAAACGAAACATCTATAGATGAACCATTAAATGTGGATTGGGATGGAAACGAGCTGTTACTCTCTGACATTTTAGGAAGTGATCATGATGCAATCATGTCAAAACTTGAGCAAGAAGTAGAATGCAGTCTTGTAAATGATGCCGTAAAAAGTCTTGCTAACAGAGACAGAACAATAATGGAAATGAGATTTGGCCTCTCAGGTCAAAAAGAACATACTCAAAAAGAAGTAGCAGACTTACTAGGAATATCACAGTCATACATATCACGACTCGAAAAACGAATAATTGAAAAATTAAAAAAAGATATAGAGAAAGTTTCATAAAATATCATTATAAAATTTTAGACAAAAAAATTCTTTCTGTGCAAATCATTTCTGCCACAGAAAGAATTTTTATATTACTATTTCAAGTTTACTTAACTCTACATTTGCGAATAATAGCAGCTTTTTTACGAGCAGCAGTGTTACGGTGTAAAATTCCTTTAGAAACAGACTCATCTAATTTTTTTATAGCTGATTTTACTGCATAAGCGGTTTCTTCCACGCCATCTGCCATGGCATGTTTAACTAATGTTCTAAGTTCAGATTTGTACGCTCTGTTTCTTTCTGTCTTAACCTTTGTAACCTTTACCCTCTTTTTAGCTGACTTTATATTAGGCATAAATTTTCCTCCCCTATTATTATTTTAACGCTTATCTCCCAAAAATGCCGTTGCAAACATTCCTGGACCCACATGAGAACCTATCACAGCTCCCAACTTACTTATAATGATTTTTTTAGGATTAAATTTTTCTTTTATTTTATCTGCAAGATCACGTGCGCTTTCACTACAATCTGCATGACCCACCAAAACAACCTGATTTTTAATATCTCTAGCGTGAGTTTCAATTTGAGAAATCATGTACTCCGCAGCCTTGGACTTACCTCTAACTTTTGCCTTGATCTCCAATTTTCCGTCATTATTAACTCCAAGAATAGGCTTGATATTCATCACACTTCCAAAAATAGCTGCTGTCTGAGAAAGTCTTCCACCACGATACAAATAATTGAGATCATCTACAACAAACCAGTGGCAAACATTCAATCTCACATAATTTGCATATTGCATAAGTTCGTCCATACTGTATCCTTCGTGTTTTCTATTTGCCATCTCATACACTAGCAATCCTTCGCCTATGGAAGCCGACAATGAATCTATAACTTCTATCCTTCTCTCAGGAAAATCCTTACAAACTTCACTAGCCGCAATTTTAGCGGAATTAAACATTCCACTGAGCCCTGAAGAAAAGCAAAGGTAGAGCACATCTTTTCCATTTTTAACTATACTTGAAAAATATTCCTTAAAAGTTGCGGGGCTTATTTGTGAAGTAGATGAAGTGGCTTTATTTCTGAGCTTTGCATAAAACTCTTCGTGACTTATATCACCATCTGAAAAAATTTTTTCATCAACAGTAATTTCCATGGGTATAACATCTATATCTAATGAATTAACAATACTTTCATCCAAATCAATTGTAGAATCAGTCAATAAAACATAATTGTTCATGTTCATAGAGTAAAAGATAAATTCTTGTCACCAAAGAAAATTCTTCGCTCAGCTCACCACCTTCGCTAAATAAATATAATAAAAAATATTTTTCCAAAAACCAAAATATGAGTATGATATTATCTCTTTGAAAATTGCGGTGCTTTTCTTGCCTTTTTGAGTCCGTATTTTTTACGTTCTTTCATTCTCGGATCACGTGTCAAAAATCCAGCTTGTTTAAGGCTTGCTTTAAACTTATCAGAATCAAATTCTAACAATGCACGAGAAATTCCGTGTCTTATAGCACCTGCTTGACCTGTAACGCCTCCACCTAAAACATTACACACTACATCAAATTTATTTTCATTCTCTGTCAAAACGAGTGGCTGCCGTACTATAACTTTTAACGTTTCTAATCCAAAATAATCATCTATATCTCTACCGTTGATAATTATCTTACCAGTTCCTTTGTAAAGTCTTACTCTTGCTACAGACTGTTTTCTTCTTCCGGTTCCGTAAAAGAAAGGAGTAGTTTTATACATTATTTATTTCCCTCCATATCATTCCATAATTCTGGCTTTTGAGCTTCGTGTTTATGCTCAGATCCTACAACAGCGCGTAATCTAACGATTTGCTTTCTCGCCAACGCATTACCTTGAAGCATTCCTTTAACAGCTAATTCCATAGCTTTTTCCGGATTGGTTTTCATAAGAGCATCATATCTAATACTTTTAAGATTACCAATATACCCGGTGTAACGATAATGGTATTTTTGCTTAAGTTTATTTCCAGTTAAAACTGCCTTTTCGCAATTTATTACGATCACGTGATCTCCACAATCAACATGAGGTGTATAAATTGGCTTATTTTTTCCGCGAAGCAAATTTGCTGCTTGCACTGCTACTCTTCCGAGCGGCTTACCAGCGGCATTAATAATATACCACTTACGTTCTACTGAACCTGCTTTTGGCATGTATGTAGACATTTCTTCTTCCTCCTGTTTTTATATCAAAAATTCAACTCCTTTATTTTATCATTTAGAATCCAAATGTGTCAATACAAAATTGATTATAATTGCATATACATCTTTTTATTGTATTTTTTTATATAATTAGCTCATTTTATCTAAGTTTTGAATTTTAATTTTTCGCTCATAAATTTAAGTTTATACTTTAAATCGATGGAAAAAAGCGTATAATTAATCTTAGAGATCAATTGAAGAAAGGAAATACTGTTTATGAGTAAAGAAAAAAAGCAAGTCGCAGAAATCACTTCAATGGATGAAGATTTTTCCAAATGGTATACAGACATAGTAAAAAAGGCCGAACTTATGGATTATTCTAGCGTAAAAGGTTGTATGATCATTGAGCCTTATGGATACGCCATATGGGAAAATATGGTTTCAATATTAGATAAAAAATTCAAAGAATTGGGCCATCAGAATGTATCTATGCCAGTTTTTATTCCAGAAAGTTTGCTACAAAAAGAAAAAGATCACATAGAAGGATTTGCACCAGAAGTAGCGTGGGTAACAGAAGGTGGAAGTGAAAAATTAACTGAACGTTTATGCGTAAGGCCAACATCTGAAACACTTTTTTGTGATCACTATGCAAAAGTTGTTCACTCTTGGAGAGATCTTCCAAAACTCTATAATCAGTGGTGTAATGTAGTGCGTTGGGAAAAAACCACTCGCCCTTTTTTGCGCTCAGTCGAATTTCAATGGCAAGAAGGACACACATTGCATGAAACTTCAGAAGAAGCTAAAAATGAAACCATGAAAATGCTCGATGTCTATTTTGATTTTTTTGAAAATTCTCTTGCCATTCCAGCTATAAAAGGCCAAAAAACTGAAAGTGAAAAATTTGCTGGTGCAGAAGCCACTTACACAATTGAAGCTCTCATGCATGATGGCAAAGCACTTCAATCCGGAACAAGTCACTACTTTGGAAATCATTTTTCAAAAGCTTTTAACATAGAATTCCAAAACAGAGATAATAAACCTGAAAATCCGTATCAAACCTCTTGGGGAAGTACAACACGAATGATTGGAGCAGTCATAATGGCTCACGGAGACAACAGAGGCCTTGTTCTCCCACCTGCAATTGCACCCATTCAGGTTATAATCATCCCTATTGGTATGCATAAAAGTGGCGTGCTAGAAAAGGCTAAAGAACTTGAAAAAACTTTGACAAGCATATGTCGCGTTAAAATTGATGATTCCGAAAAAACTCCGGGGTGGAAATTTTCAGAGCACGAAATGCGTGGAGTGCCTATTAGAATTGAAATCGGACCAAAAGATATTGAAAAAAATCAATGCGTGGTAGCGTGTCGCCATAATTTAGAAAAGTCAATTATTTCGCTAGACACTATAAAAGACGTTATCCCTGATATTCTAAAAAAAATACATCACGAAATGTATCAAAAAGCACTTGAAAGAAGACTTTCTATGACTCATACCGCAGAAAATTTTGAGGAATTTAAAGCAGTAGCCAAAACCAGCATTGGATTCATAAAAGCCATGTGGTGTGGATCAGAAGAGTGCGAAGAAAAAGCAAAAGAGGAAACATCTTTCACCTCTAGGTGTATAAAAGATGACGAAGAAAAAATTGGTGACAAATGTGCAATATGTGGAAAAAACGCCAAGCACCTTGTTTACTGGGCAAAGGCATACTAAACTGCATCAATAAAAACAAATTACATGAAAGGGTATCAAAATGGATAACAATCAACAACAAGTTATGACCATAGATGGAAACACAGCTGCAGCCAATGCCGCATATGCGTTTACAGAAGTAGCTGCAATATATCCTATAACACCTTCGTCCGTCATGGCAGATGTAACAGATAAAAATTCCATGACCGGTAAAAAAAATATTTTTGGAGAACAAGTCAAAGTTGCAGAAATGCAATCCGAAGCAGGAGCAGCAGGAGCAGTACATGGTGCGCTTTCAGCGGGGTCACTCGCAACAACTTTCACATCATCTCAAGGACTGCTCTTAATGATACCAAATATGTATAAAATGGCTGGCGAATTATTACCAAACGTAATTCATGTTGCTGCTAGAACTGTGGCTGCTCACGCTCTTTCGATTTTTGGAGATCATTCAGACGTGTATGCATGCAGGCAAACTGGATATGCTATGCTTGCTTCAAATAATCCTCAAGAAGCATTTGATTTGGGGTGTATTTCTCACTTGAGTGCAATTTCTGGTTCTGTTCCGTTCATTCACTTTTTTGATGGATTCAGAACATCTCACGAAATACAAAAAGTAAAACTCTTAAACTATGATCTACTCGAAACAATGGTAGATAAAACTGCTCTAAAAAAATTTAAGGATAATTCTCTAAACTCCAATTCACCTGTCATGCGAGGGACTGCACAAAACGATGATATTTATTTTCAAAATAGAGAAGCATGTAATAAATACTACGAAAAAATCCCAGAAATAGTAGAAAACTACATGAATAAAATAAATGAACATGCTAAAACAAACTACAAACTTTTTAATTACTATGGTGCCCCGGACGCAGAAAAAATTATAATTGCAATGGGTTCTGTTTGTGAAACAATTGAAGAAACAATAGATTACATGGTAAAAAACGGAGAAAAAGTAGGCCTCGTAAAAGTACATTTGTACAGACCCTTCTCTGTCAATCATTTAATAAAATCTATACCTACTACGACTAAATTTATTTCGGTTATGGATCGCACAAAAGAGCCGGGATCAATCGGAGAACCACTGTATTTGGATGTTGTAGCTGCTCTCAAGGACTCCATATTTGATCATACTCCAATTTTTTCTGGACGTTATGGACTTAGCTCCAAAAACACCACTCCGGCACAAATTATTGCTATATATGAAAATATGGGAAATAAAAGATTTAAAAAAAGATTTACTGTTGGGATAAAGGATGACGTTACAAATCTATCCCTCGAGTATGAAAAAGAAATCAACACTATTCCCAACGGAACATTCTCATGTAAATTTTGGGGAATTGGTTCGGATGGAACAGTTGGTGCGGCAAAAAACACGATAAAAATTATCGGAAACAATACACAAAAATATGTTCAAGGTTTTTTTCAGTATGATTCAAAAAAATCTGGCGGTGTAACAATTTCACATTTGCGTTTTGCAGACAATCCAATAAAATCAACTTACTACGTTGACAAATGTGACCTTGTGGCATGTCACACTCCAGAATACATTTATAAATATGATATTGTAAATAATTTGAAACCTGGCGGAATTTTTTTACTAAATTGCAGTTGGGATGAAACCCAAATTGATACACTGTTACCTGAAAAAATAAAAAGTTATTTATCTAAAAATAAAATCAATTTTTACACGGTTGATGCCGCAAGTATAAGTCGCAATTTAGGACTTGGCGGAAGAGTAAATACTGTTCTCCAAGCTGCTTTCTTTAAAATAACAAATTTCATTGAAGAAAAAAAAGCATTGGAATTAATCAAAACTGCTTTAACAAAAACTTATTCTAAAAAAGGCGATCACACTGTTCAAATAAATCACATGGCAGCTACTCAAGGAATGATGTACGTCAAAAAAATAAATGTACCCACATCATGGGAACATACTAATTTTGAAAAACCAATCGAACGTGACAGAGTTTTTCAAAATTCTAAACTAATAAATTTTTTAGAAAATATTGCAGACCCAATAAATAAAAAATGCGGAGATAAATTGCCCGTTTCTTCATTTTCAAATTGTGTCGATGGAACTATACCGCTAGGGACATCAGCTTTTGAGAAACGTGGAACTGCAAGTTTTATCCCAAAATGGTTACCTGAAAATTGCATTGAGTGCGGAATTTGTTCACTTGTATGTCCACATGCTGTAATAAGGCCTGCTGTCCTTACAGATGATGAACTAAAAAAAGCTCCCACAGGGATAAAAACTAAAAAGATGATAGGTTTTCCAAATTTAAATTTTTCAATAACCGTTTCTGCACAAGATTGTACTGGATGTGAAAATTGTGTTTTAGCATGTCCAGGAATAAGAAAAACCAAAGCACTAACGATGATAAAAAATGAAAATAAAGAGGAAAATCAAAAAATTTTTGATTACTGTGAAAATATACCCGCAAAACCTGAAGTGCTAGATAGATTTAATGCTTCTACAATAAAAGGAAGTCAATTAAAAAAACCACTGCTTGAGTTTTCCGGAGCATGTGCAGGATGTGGCGAAACACCTTATGCAAAACTTGCAACACAATTGTTCGGTGACCGAATGATAATTGCAAATGCAACTGGTTGTTCCTCAATTTGGGGTGGATCATTCCCCTCTTCACCTTATACAATAAACTCAGATCACAAAGGCCCTGCTTGGCAAAATTCACTCTTTGAAGATAATGCAGAATTCGGATATGGCATTTCACTTGCTCAAGAAGTCAAAAAAAGTAAAATAAATAAACTTATACAAAATATTTATGATTTGACCAAAATTGAAGCAATAAAAGAGTTATGCCAAGAATATTTTAAAACAATTAAAAATTCTAACGATAATCTATCCGCTTCTGAAAATTTAATAAAATATTTTGAAAATAATAAAAACAATACTGATGTTCCGTTAAAATTAATTAGTAAATTACTGGAAAACAAGAATGATATAAATACAAAATCCATATGGATATTTGGGGGAGATGGCTGGGCTTACGATATTGGTTTTGGTGGTCTGGATCATGTGATAGCATCTGGAAAAAATGTAAATATATTAGTATTTGATACCGAAGTGTATTCAAACACTGGTGGTCAAGCTTCAAAATCTACTCCAAAAGGCGCAATTGCTCAGTTCGCTTCTTCCGGCAAAAAAACTCCAAAAAAAGATCTTGCATCTATAGCTATGACGTACGGTTATGCATATGTCGCTCAAGTTTCACTCGGAGCAAATTACAATCAATGCATTAAAGCTTTTATAGAAGCCGAAAATTATGATGGCCCATCAATAATAATAGCCTACTCTCCTTGCATAAACCATGGTATAAAAGGTGGAATGAAAAATTCACTTCTTTCTGCAAAGCAAGCAGTTCAATCAGGGTATTGGAAACTTTTTAGATTTGATCCTCGAAAAACAAATTCAGATGGTTCACACTTGATAGCAGACGGTTCCACCGGAAGTATACCACTCGAAGAGTTTCTCTCATCAGAAATAAGATTTAATGGCATGTAACTTTTTACGCATGAGAAAATTTTCAACAATTTACGTCAATTATTAATGATTAAGATTTATCAAAAGCACGTAATCCTTTTACTTTTGGATTACGTGCTTTTAGTTGCCTTAAACATTACCATTTTATTACAATACTTAAAATATTAAACACTATGAGTCATGGGAACAGGCACATCAAAACAACTTTCTATAATTCGGTTGCTTTGTGGTGGTGAGTATAAAAAATTACTAATGTGCGGCTTTGTATAAAAATATTTTATATCTGAACACATTTCAAAATTATCAAAAACATCAATTATAACAAGCTTTATTTTCATTTTATCTGGCACAATATTTTTTATATACACACTAGCTTGAAGTCCTTCTCTAACTCCCTCATGCGGCTCTGCTAATCCTGCCAAATTAGGTGTAAGTTCAACAAATATGCCATAATCTTCAACCGAGCGAATTATTCCACCAACAGTCTCTCCCACAGAAAAAAGATCTGCATTTTCTTCCCATGTTCCTAAAAGTTCTTTATGCGTAAGGTGTACACGACACCCTTCAAGGCCTTTAACAATCACTTTTATATCCATGCCTACAAAAAATCTTTCTTTAGGGTGAGAAATTCTAGAAACAGAAATAGTATCTATAGGCAAAAAAGATACTATACCACAACCAATATCCACAAACGCTCCAAAGTTTTCCATGTGGGTCACTTTGGCAGGAATTACATCTCCTGGCATTAAATTTAAAATATACTTTTCCATACAAATTTCTTGCGCTTTTCTTCTTGAAAGAATTGCAACATCTTTACCAGACTCATCTTTTTCAAAACCCATAACCACAAAACACACCGGACGGTTAACTTTAGATATTACAGCAATATCCCGCACCGCTCCTTCTTTTATTCCCAGTGCACCTTCATTTCTTGGAATAATTCCTTTCATACACCCAAGATCTACTATCAAATTGTGTTCACTGTCACATACCAGTGCTTTGGCTTCAAGAATTTTTTTATTGTTATAAGCCTCTGTTAAATTTGAAAGACACATTAAAGAATTTTTATTTTCAAAACTATCTATTAATCGTCCCTCGGGATAAAATTCTATCATTTTTACGCCCTCCAGTTTATAATATACATACGTATTTATATGCAACACCAAAGGGTCAATATTCTAGTCAAAATCATAACAAAATTATATCTATAAATCTTTGCATGGTATAAAATGTACTGCAAAAAGCAACTATGCTTTTTTATATAAAAATTTATCATTTAAACAAATCAAATTTTAAAGCCTGTTTAGCGCTTGGCCTATTTTCAGGATTTTTTGCAATCATTGCCAATATAAGTTCAGAAAGTGGATCATATGATATATCTTTTTTCATCATTATTTCTCCCACACTAAATCCAAGAGAATAAATATCACCTTTAGTTGCAGCTAAAAAATCTTTATAAAAAAATTTTTTTCCATCATATTCCGGAGGAAAATATCTTTTAGTACCACACAAACGCTTAGGCTTGAAATTCCCAGCACTTTCAACTGTTCCAAAATCAGATATTTTATATTCAAATTTGTCCTCTTTTTTAAAAATCAAAACATTTCCCAACTTAATATCCCTGTGAACAAACCCAGATTCGTGGAGCATACTCAACCCACTTAAAACATCAAACAGCAGCTTCGTTAGATCTTCAACAAAATTTTTATACTGCTTACTCTTTGAAATAAAAAATTTTCTCGCGTCACCAATTGCCAAATCATAACTAACTGCTCCACCTCTATATCGAATTTCTTTATCAGGCAAGTATAAAGAAAGTGATTTCTCCCCTTCTATTCTTGGCAATGCTATATACGGATTAATTCTAAATCCTTGAGCAATATAAATCTTATCTATAACATTAAATTCTTTATATGCTTTTTTTAAATTCTTAATTATCTTGAGTGCATAAACTCTATTAGACTCATCTTCAACTCTAAAAACATTTCCATATCTTCCCGAACCGACAAAACTTTCTTTACCTTTGACTTTATAATTCGGTGTGTACTTAATATGATCTCTATCTTCAACATAATAAGTCCACTCAATGTTTTTTAAGCCAACTTTAAATTTTTTTATATTCCTACACCCTGAAATAGTTAATGAACTATTCGGCACTGCCCCTGACACGTTTATTTCTTCTAAATTCGGGCAATCCATCACTAAAAATTTATCGACCACGTCACCTTCAACGTAAATTGAATTTAAAAATTTACATCCTTTTACAAAAAGACTTGACATATTCCCGACAATATGAATATTTTTTACACTATCACAACAATTAACTTTTACAGAATTTAATAACCATCTTCTTAAAAATTTAAAAAAGTTACTCACACTGCGAACTTTAATATCTAATTTTTCTGGTACATCGTCCCCAAAAAATTTTAGCACAGCCTATTCTCACAGCTTTAAAGATAAGTTTTTATGTTACTTAAATCAAGATTGTGAGCCTTTTTAAAAAATGGTTTTAACATATTCATCATAAGTTTTATGCCACCTGTATTATAGCTCTCTGCATAAAAAACAATAACTGGATCGTGAAGACTTTTTCTTAAAATCAACCATCCTTTTTCCTGTTTGGATTTTATATTTACCCTAACACCTTCTACATTATCTTTTTCTAAAAACAAATTTTTAGCACATTCAACATATTTTTTAAAGCTTTCCAAAATCTCACTACCAATAACTTGGATGTCCTCTCTTTTTACTGCCTTAATCGGTATTTTTACTGAAAATTCTTCTTTTGCATCTACCAAATTTTTTATATCATCAAGAATTGTTTTCCCTTCATTTCTTAAATTTACTGCCTCTACTATAATTTTACACGCCAAATATGCACCATCATCAATAAAATCATTTTCTTTAAAAGCAGCATGTCCAGAAGTTTCAATAGCCAAACTACAATTCTCACCCTTCAAATTTATCATTTTGGCCATTGAAATAACATTGCTATAACCCCTTTTATACCGAAATTGCGTTCCACCTAAATTTTCAATAAAATTTTTCAAATTGTTTGAAGTCATAGAATCGGTAACTATTACAGAACTTGGCTCGTGTTCAAGTGCTATATGTGATGCAAGTGCGACCAGTCTATTTTTGTCAAGTGCTTTGCCACTACAATCAACAATTGCAGCTCGATCAACATCAGTATCAAAAACAATACCTAAATCAGCTTTTTCCTGTAAAGTTGCTTCTACAATAGACTGTATAGCTTCTTTTTCTTCAGGATTAGGAATATGATTAGGGAAACGTCCGTCAGGTTCTAAATATCTGCTACCTTTAGTTATAGCTCCAAGCGGATTTAAAACATTTTTTACAAAAAACCCTCCCACACCATTACCTGCATCAACTACTATTTTTAATCCTTTTAATGGAGCATCTTTGTTTTCTGAATTTTTAATACCATCTTTTATTAGATTTCTTAGTTTCTCACAATAATAATCCATAAGATTTACAATTCTTACATTCGCTTTTTCTCTGAGATTTGGGAAATTTCCATTTTGAGCAATTTCCAATATTTCCTTTATATCAATTTCAGATAATCCACCATTTAACATAAAAAATTTAAATCCATTTCTATTCGCAGGTTGATGACTGGCTGTAATTTCTACAGCGGCAGTGCATGAAAGCACCGAAATTGCCATAAACATAGCAGGCGTAGAAGCAAGTGAACAATCGTAAACTTTTACTCCTGTACTCCTAAGTGAATTTATGAATACATTTTTTATGCGAGAAGCCGAATTTCTGGAATCATGACCCACAGCAATTGCTAAACTTGAATAATCAAGTTTAACTTTTTTTGACAGCCACTGCACAAAAGCTAATGCAATTTTTTCAACAATATCGTTATTAAGTGTGATATTTTCACCATTTAGCGAATTATCTGCCACACCACGTATATCTGATCCACTTCCTATTTCTTTCCACAATCCTTCAAGCATCTGAACTCACGGTCCTCTCTAACTAAAATAAATTTAAACACAGATTATTTTTGATTATATCATATAAATATCAAAAAATAAACATAAAAAATTGAGTTGTATTTACAATACATTTAAGTTCATTGACGATATGCTACAAAAAATCAAAAAAATCCGCATGTTTTCAAAAAACAGTTATCAATCAATCACAGCATTTTACATTTAACCTATTCAAAATTTCATAAAAATTCAGCTACAAAATTCATAAATTTTTGTAGCTGAATTGAAAATTTTTTAATTGCCAAAAATGCACTTACGTTACTTTCCGGGCATTTTTAAAATTTGACCTATTTTGATATTTCCATTTTTTAAATTATTTAAATGCATAATTTGAACATACCTATTGCCATCTCCAAGATAAGTTTTTGCAATATTCCAAAGTGTATCTCCTTTTTTAACGGTATAAAAATATTCATCAGAATCAGAAATATATATTCTCAAAACTTGACCCGGAAAAATCATATCATTGGTAAGACCGTTATCATCCATAATTTCAGTGTATCTTGGCCCAGAATTTAAAAATTTTTTTGATATTTTCCAAAGAGTATCCCCAGCTTTGACCCTATACAATATATGGTTTGTATCACCAGATGGCGGTACTCTTAGTGTTTGACCGGCAAACACTATTGGGCGCGTTATATTATTAAGTTCCATAAGTTTTCTATAATCGTTTTCGTTTCCAAAAATTTTTTTAGATATACTCCTAAGTGTATCCCCATTTTGAACAGTATAAAACACGGGTTCTAAAAAATCTGGTTCCAAATTTTTGTCTTCATCTAAAGTCATATTTTGTTGCATCATACCATCAACTCCAATATTAATTTTTTTAGAATGATCAATGTAAGAAATATCTAAATTTACGTTGCCATAAATTCCTCCCACTTTCCCTTTTTGTGAATATTGCCACATTACTACATTATCCAAATATGATGGGCCTCTCAAAATATCTGTAGTTAAATCTGCAAGCCATATACCAACTTTTTCAAGTTTTTTCATATTCAAATATTTATTAATTAATTCTGGTTTTGCATATAAAACTACAGGTACACCAAACCCTTTTATAACTTTAAAAAATGAATTTACTGTTTCAGTAAAAAAGACTTTACTCACACTCATAGCAAATTCACTTTCCATATTCAGAGCCAATGGATAAGAAATATACTGGGCATATTTTCTTATCGTATTTAAAAAATGACGCGCTTCAAGTATAGCTTCATTAGAATTATTAGCATTTGATTGATGATATACTCCAGTATAAATATTGGTCTCGGAAATATTTTCCATATTGTTTTCAAACTGCAAATCTATACCAGAAATTCCGTAAGTAGCTCTAATCATAGCAAATTTAACGTTACTTGACTCAACATTTTGCCAATTTATATTACCCTGAGCTTCTGAAACATCAATTCCTCTGTGCAAAACACTCACTCCTTTCAATTAAGATGTTTAAATAATTTAAATAAATTTTTTTAAAAAAACGCTAAAAAAATATTCTTTCACACAATAGTTGTTTTTCTATTGACATTTGCAACAATAAATGATATGCTATTAGACATGGTGTATATGTCATGCTGGTGTAGCTCAGTTGGTAGAGCAATTGATTTGTAATCAATAGGTCGGGGGTTCAAGTCCCTTCACCAGCTCCA